>NZ_LR134384.1:1443750-2165625 GCF_900637655.1 Segatella oris | reverse complement strand
TTACTGTTCCTGCCGTTCCCACGGGCATGAAGATTGGAGTCTTGATTTGTCCGTGGTCTGTCGTGATGATGCCCGTCCTTGCATCACTGGCGTTGTCGGTATGCTGAACTTCAAATGTCATTTCTTTTCCTCTTTTTCTTCAGGTATTGTGAGTGTAACAGCGTTGTCAACCAACTTGTCTGTAAGGGCGAAATCCCACACCTGCTGAATGTTCTCTACATAGTGGAACTCCACATTCGTGCGGTATTTCTCTGGAATTTCCTCAATGTCCTTCATGTTTTCCTTACACATCACGATGTCTGTAATGCCGGCACGCTTGGCTGCCAATATCTTTTCCTTGATACCGCCGACAGGAAGCACCTTGCCACGCAGGGTAATCTCGCCCGTCATGGCCGTGTTCTTGCGCACTTTGCGCTGCGTAAGTGCTGAGGCTATCGATGTTGCAATCGTGATACCGGCCGACGGGCCGTCTTTCGGAGTGGCTCCTTCGGGCACGTGGATATGGATGTTCCAATTGTCGAAAACGCGATAGTCAATGCCCAATTTGTCTACATGTGCCTTGACATATTGCAGTGCAATCATGGCCGACTCTTTCATTACGTCGCCTAAGTTGCCTGTCAATGTGAGCTTGTTGCCCTTACCTTGGTTGAGGGAGGTCTCAATAAAGAGGATTTCTCCGCCTACACTGGTCCATGCCAACCCTGTAACCACACCGGCATAGCCGTTTCCTTGATAGATATCGCGATAGAAAGGAGCCTTTCCAAGCAGGCTTTCTATCTTGTCTGCTGTGATGTCTGAATTTTCAATCTCGCCCTTGACCGCTTTCTGATAGGCTAATTTGCGCAGGGCTTTATTGATTTGTTTCTCCAATTGGCGCACGCCGCTTTCGCGTGTGTACTGTTCGATAATCTTTTCAAGTGCGGCCTTGTTGAACTTTATCTTCGGTTCGTTGTTCGCAAGTCCGTTGTTCTCAAGCTCACGAGGGACAAGATGCCGCTTGGCAATCTCAATCTTCTCCTCCGTGATATAACCGCTCACTTCGATGACTTCCATGCGGTCGAGCAGTGGGCGGGGAATGGTGTTGAGGTCATTGGCCGTAGCAATGAAGAGCACTTTCGACAAGTCATAGTCAACATCAAGATAGTTGTCGTGGAACGCATTGTTCTGTTCGGGGTCGAGCACCTCTAATAATGCCGATGAAGGGTCACCGTTGATAGTGTTCTGAGTGACTTTATCTATTTCGTCAAGAATGAAGACCGGATTGCTCGAACCGGCCTTTTGAATGTTCTTGATGATGCGTCCCGGCATTGCACCGATATAGGTTCTGCGGTGTCCGCGGATTTCAGATTCGTCGTGAAGTCCGCCCAATGACATGCGCACATATTTGCGGTTCATGGCCTCGGCAATGCTCTTTCCCAATGAAGTCTTGCCCACACCGGGAGGCCCGTAGAGGCAAAGAATGGGTGATTTCAAGTCGCCACGCAGTTTCAGTACAGAGATATATTCGAGAATTCTCTCCTTTACTTTCTCCATACCGTAGTGGTCATGGTTGAGCACTCGCTCTGCTTTCTTCAGGTTGAGATCGTCTTTCGTATAGACCCCCCAAGGCAGGTTGACCATGTTCTGCAGGTAGTTGAGCTGCACACTGTATTCAGGACTCTGCGGATTGTAAAGCTCCAACTTGTCGAGTTCCTTGTAGAATGCCGTCGCAACTTCTTCATTCCATTTCTTATCCTTGGCCTTCTCCAAAAGCTCACGATGTTCAGGTGAACCGTCACCATGGCCGAGTTCTTCCTTGATATTCTTGATTTGCTGTTGCAGGAAGTATTCGCGCTGCTGCTCATCAAGGTCCATTCGTGTCTTCTGACGTATCTCCTGCTTGAGTTTCAGCAGTTGAGTTTCGCGGTCAAGTATTTTAAGCAGACTGTAAGCCCGTTTTTCTGTATCATCAATTTCAAGCAGTTTCATCTTGTCTTTGATGCTGAACGGCAGCGTGCTGCACACATAGTTGATTGTGACCACTTTATTTTGAATGCTCGACAAAGCAAACTGTGCCTCGTCGGGCATGTCTTCATTGAGTCCGATATACTCTTTGGCGCTCTTCTTCACCGTTTCGCAAACAGTGATAAACTCCTTTTCTTTTTCGCTCGGGAGCTGCTCGGGATTTGGTGAAACGATACCGGCAAAGAAGGGTTTCATCTTCGTAAGACTCTCCAACATGCAGCGGCCGAGTCCCTGAACGATAGCCGTGAGGTTGTTTCCCGGCCCGGGCATCTCAATCACTTTGACCACTTTGGCATATACACCGGTAGTGTAGAGGTCGTTGAAAACGGGATTATCAACATTGGAGTCGCGCTGACAGAAGATGCAGAATATGGTATCCGGATGCTTGTCAAGATGCTTGATGAGTTTCACGCTGGCTTCTCTGCCCACAAGAATAGGGGAGACAACGCCGGGGAAAACCACCAGATTGCGAGTGGTAAGAATAGGAACCTCGCCCAAAACATTCGTGTTGAGGAGATTCGAAATGTCGCCTTCGTAGTCGGCAATCATTTGTATTGATGTATTTTTGTTGTTCATTTTGCTACTTGAAAACTAATGGTGTGCAAAGATACGCTTTTTTAATCAGAAACTTGGCAAACGTCAGCATAAAATGCTTTTAATAATGTGTAAATCCGTAAAATGTATAAAATAAACGGTCAATTTCTACGTTAAAGAGGGTAGGAATATGAGTAACAGTGTCTTCAAATTCAAGAAGTTTGCCGTCAATCAAGACCAGTGTGGCATGAAAGTAGGCACCGATGGCGTGCTGTTGGGGGCGTGGGCGCGTGGTGGAAACCGTGTTCTTGACATCGGAACAGGTACGGGGGTGATTGCATTGATGCTGGCCCAGCGCTTTCCCGAAGCCAAGATAACGGCTATCGACATAGCAGAAGAAGCCTGCCGACAGGCCAAAGAAAACGTTTCAGCCAGTCTGTTTGCACATCAGGTGCAGGTGGAACAGACCTCATTGCAGGAGTTTGAAAGTGCCGAACGGTTTGACTGCATTGTCAGCAATCCTCCTTTTTTCGTTAATTCTCTGCCAAATCCCGATGCCGCTCGCAGCATGGCACGCCATACTGCCACGTTGTCTTATCGCATGCTTTTTGCCGGAGTGAAGCGGTTGCTGACTCCTTTGGGATGCTTTTCGGCCATTATTCCTGCCGACTGTCAGTCGCAGTTTGTGGCTGAAGCTACGCTCACGGGCTTTTCTCTGTCGCGTGTCTGTGGGGTGAAAACGGTGGAGCGGAAGCCTGTGAAGCGTTATCTCTTGGAGTTTCAGCAGGCATATTGTGCTGAGCGCGAAGAGGAAACCGTCTGTCTGATGCAGCAAGGGGAGCGTTCGGAATGGTATCAATGTCTGACAGAAGATTTTTATTTGTAGCCTCTTGAAAATGATATTGTAATTTATTTAACAAAACATCGTCTTAGATTTCAATATTCCCGACGAAAAGTTTTCTCGTTTCAAATACGCGAGTTTTGAACGGGTTTGTAACGCTCTGACATACAAGGTGTTGTACTTCTCGAATGATTTCAGTTCAGAAAAAGGCACAGAAAACGGTGCTGTTTCATGTCATTTTACCCTCTGATTTGCCTTGTTTTACACTGTGTTTTGCGTCATTAAGCACGGTAATCTGCATCAGATTGCAAGGTCTTTTGCGTCAAGTTACAGCATCGGGAGATTGAAGCGGAGGACTGATATCGGTCAAAACGCTTTGTTGCATCCTGAAAAGCACTCTTTCATTTTCTATTTGTGGAGTTTTGAAAGGTGTCTTTTTTGGTTATAATAATTTACAAATAAGAGTCCCGTTAGTTCTGTTTCGTCATTCAGAAAGCCTTGTTGAAACTTATAATTTGCCCATGATATCATGTTTTTCGCATAGGAAAGTCAGGGAAGAATGGTTGATTTTATTGCGTTTTCTTAGAGATTCAATCTCCTTTGTATTTTCTTGTTGATTGCCAATATGTGCCTGCTCTGGCGGTTGATATCTTTGCGAAGGCTGTTGAATTCATTGAAAAGGTCGGCTGCAGCATTCTGAATTGCGTTTGGTCTACGCAGTCGTTTGTCGCCATGGGGGTTCACGATGATGTTGATGCCCTTCTCTTTCAATTCCACTTCAATGTCTTCACCGGTCATTACGGGGTCGCCATCGTAGTGGATATAGCCCGGTTTATTGCGGTGGATGTGTAGGTGTTTGCAGCGGAAAGTCTTGATTTTAGAGTTCTTGTCGAGTGTCTTGTTGAACATGTCGATACTGATCTGCGGTGCTTCAAAGGCATCAAAAGGCTGCATGACGATGATATCCATGAGTCCGTCGCTCATGGAAGCCTGCGGTGCAATATAGGCATTGTTGCCATATTGTGAGGCATTGGCACACGAAATGAGAAAGGCTTTGAGTCGTGTGGTGCCGCTTTCATCACGGATTTCATAGGTTTCAGGCTTGTATTTCAGGCCCTCTTTCAATACGTTTTCTACGTAGGTGATAGGGCCGCGCTTGCCTGCTTCGGCAAACTTATGACTGACGAAAGCGTCAAAGCCCATGCCACAGGTGCAGAAAAACGGGTGCTCATTAATGATGCCGTAATCGAGTTGATGAATTTCGCAGGCGTTGATAATCTTGATTGCCTTAGCCATGTTGAGGGGTAACAGCAAATGACGGGCAAGCCCATTCCCCGAACCACAGGGGATAATGCCCAAGGCAGTCTGTGAATGAACGATAGCGCGTGCCACCTCGTTGACCGTTCCGTCACCGCCCACAGCAACGACAATGTCGACATGGTTGTCCTTAGCTTCAGTGGCAATCACGCTGGCATGTCCCGCATATTCAGTGAGTTTGATTTCATAGTCGAAAGCTTCGTGGTCAAGATAGCGTTCAATCAGTTTGGGAATTCCGGCTTTGCTGGCCGTTCCCGAAATGGGGTTCATAATGAAAATAATCTTTTTTTTCTCCATCTGCTGTTTTTCTTTAACTGAGAAAAGCATTCGCATAGCATGAAAAAAACTTTCAAATAGCAGAATGCAGTGCTTTGATAAAACCGAGTGCAGCTATATCTTATGCAAAGATAATAATTTGTCTTATAGAACAATCTGCCGAAGCTCATAATTTACATAAATAGCATATTTCTTTTAAAAAGTGTATAATATGTTGGTGTTTTTTTGTATCTTTGCAGCCAATTAGTTTTAAAACAGTTTTTCTACACCAATAGAATGGGACAATTACAAGAAAGATACAAGAATTATCGTGAGCCTCAGAAGTACATGAAGGCTGGTGTGTACCCATATTTCCGCGCTATAACCAGTAAGCAGGGTACAGAAGTTGATATGGCTGGTCATAAGGTATTGATGTTTGGTTCAAACGCCTATACCGGCCTTACTGGTGACAAGCGTGTGATAGAAGCAGCCAAGAAAGCCCTTGACAAGTATGGTTCGGGTTGCGCAGGAAGTCGTTTCCTGAATGGTACTCTTGATATTCACGTGCAGTTAGAGAAAGAACTTGCCGAATTCATGCACAAGGATGACACGCTTTGTTTCTCTACTGGTTTCTCTGTTAATCAGGGAGTATTGGCCCAGGTGGTAGGTAAGGGTGACTATATTATCTGCGATGATCGTGACCATGCAAGTATTGTTGACGGTCGTCGCCTTTCTTTTGCCCGCCAGCTTCACTATAAGCACAACGATATGGAAGATTTGGAGCGTGTGCTGAAAGGTCTTCCCCACGAGGCAATCAAGCTGATTGTCGTTGACGGTGTGTTCTCTATGGAGGGTGATTTGGCTAAGTTGCCGGAAATAGTAGAACTGAAACATAAGTACAATTGCTCTGTCATGGTAGACGAAGCCCATGGTTTAGGTGTCTTTGGAAAGCAGGGGCGTGGTGTTTGTGACCATTTCGGACTGACTGACGAGATTGATTTGATTATGGGAACTTTCTCAAAGAGTCTGGCTTCTATCGGTGGTTTTATTGCCAGCGACAAGGATACCATCAACTTCCTGCGCCACACTTGCCGTACCTATATATTCAGTGCGTCAAACACTCCGGCAGCAACAGCAGCAGCTATGGAGGCACTTCATATCATCCAGGAGGAGCCCGAGCGCATTGAGCACCTGTGGGAAGTGACCAAGTATGCTTTGAATCGCTTCCGTGAAGAAGGCTTTGAGATTGGCGAAACCGAAAGTCCTATCATTCCGTTGTACGTGCATGATGTTGAAAAGACATTCCTTGTAACGAAGTTGGCCTTTGATGCCGGTGTCTTCATCAACCCTGTTATTCCTCCTGCATGTGCTCCGCAAGACACTTTAGTGCGCTTTGCTTTAATGGCAAGTCATACGAAGGAAGAGGTGGAGCGTGGTGTTCAGGCATTGAAGAAAATCTTTGTTGAACAGGGAATCATCAAGTAAAACCTTGTTTTTTACAATAGAATATAGAAGGGTTGCATGCTGTTGCAACCCTTTTTTGATGAAGGAAATTTGAAAAAGTATATATTTTATTTGGCTACGTGAAATAAAACTGCTACCTTTGCACTCGCAAAAGAGAGAAGCTTATAAAGCGGGGTGTAGCGCAGCCCGGTAGCGCTCCTGGTTTGGGACCAGGCGGCCGCAGGTTCGAATCCTGTCGCCCCGACTTTTAATTTCTTATTCTTGATGCAGCGGGGTGTAGCGCAGCCCGGTAGCGCTCCTGGTTTGGGACCAGGCGGCCGCAGGTTCGAATCCTGTCGCCCCGACGTGAAGACAATCTCAATTTGAGGTTGTCTTTTTTAGTTTATACCGAAAGAGAAAGGATGAAAGTAAAGAGATAAGAAAGTAAAAAGGAATGGCTTTCTGTCTGTTTTCACTTTCTTATTCTTTTATCTTTTTACTTTTCTTCATCCAACCCCTGCTGTCTTCTGCGATTGAAATACCATTTAAAGAGGAAATAGACGAAGGCAATGGCGACTGCAACCATGATGAAGAACTTGATATAATCGCCATATTCCATGATTTTATCGTTGAGTTGATCTTCCGGTACAGCAGAATGCAGATACCAACCGAGAGCTGCAAGGATGCAGTTCCATGCTCCGGCACCGATTGTTGTGTAGAGAAGGAATTGCCAATATTTCATTTTTGCTAATCCTGCAGGAATGGAAATAAGGTGGCGTATGCCAGGAATCAGGCGGCCGGTAATGGTCGCTACCATACCATGGTCATAGAAATATTTCTCGCTTTTCTCGACTTTATGCTGATTGAGCAGACACATCTTGCCCCATTTACTATTGGCAAAGCGATAGATAATCGGGCGACCTAAGAAGTGGCCGGCAAGGTAGTTGATGGTTGCTCCGCAGTCTGCTCCAAGTGTAGAAAACAGGATAACGAGCCAGATATCTAAGTTTCCGCCTGCTGCATGATAGGCTGCTGGCGAAACAACGAATTCAGAAGGGACTGGGATAACTGTACTTTCAAGTAACATTAGTAGGAAAATCGTACCATAGTTGAGGTTTCCTAATAGTGTTGATAACCAATTCATGAGAAATTGTTTTTGTTGTTGATAAGATAATGATAGTAGTCTTCAGGCTCCATTTCATCAGGGAAATAAGGTCCCAAAACCAATTTTGCCTCTGCCGGAGTGTAGCATACTGCTTTCTTTACGGCTTCTTCATATTCCTGTTGATAACCTAATTCGAGGCAGCAGACGGCAAGATAGGGATAGACGGGCAGTTGTGTTCGCGTTGTCACTCCCGACATATTCTTGAGAATTTCGTAGGCAGAGTCGGCATAACCATTATCCAGAAACGACACTGCTATCTTCAAATACATCTCTGGAGTGTTTTTACTTTTGACCAAAGCCTCGTGGAAAATCTTAGCAGCCTTGCCCGTTTCTTGATGTTCGAGATACAGATGTCCACGAAGAAGTGACAGTTCAAACGGCTCGTTTAGCGGTAGGCCTTCGCATTTGTCAACATAGGCCAAAGCTTCATCAAGCTTATCTTGCTTGGAAAGGATATAGGCTATCTGTTCATAAATCTGCAGACGGAAATGGTCATTCTTCTGACAAAGTGACTCGGCTTTGTAGAGGTGGAAAAGAGCTTCGTCGTTTTTCTTCATCTCGGCCAATACCATTCCTTTCATCATTTCGCCGTTGACCTCTTTCGGACAGAGTGCAGCGAACTTCTCAAAGCATTTCAGTGCCTCTTCATTCTGTCCCAAGGCAAAGAGTCCATTACCCTTGTTGAGCAGGGCTTCAGCATCGTTTGGATTGATAGCTAAGGAGTATCCGCTACTCGAAATGCTCTCAATGAACTTATTTTCCAACAGTTGTGTGGCGGCCAGATGGTTCCAGTGGGCTTCACAGAAAGGGTCTTTATCAATCAAATCTGTAAAGATACGCTCACTTTCTTCCAAGTGTCCAAGTCCCATTTCTATCCGTCCCATAGTTTCCCAATAGTCAGGGTCTGTGTCGTCTTCACATCGTTCAATCCATTGGTTGGCTAATTCAAATTCATCATAATCGGCAAACAGAATGGCCACTTCAATGAAATAACTGTCGAGTTCATCGTCTTCCACATCTGAAATATGGTCATACAGATACTGATTGGCTTCATCTGACAGTCCTTCCGTAATCTTGATTTCAGCTGTAGTGTAGTAATATTCTAAACAATCTTTGTCTGTAACGCATGCAAGATACTGCTTGGCACTCTCGATGTTGTCTTCAATCATCCAGGCCATTCGTGCTCTGAAAACGAGTGGCAACACTGAACCGGGAAACAGACGGATGGCATAATCAATCGTTTCGATAGCCTCGGCAGTCCGTTGATTGCGGTCATAGTATTCTGCAATACTCGTAAGTACATCCGAGTCAAGATAGATTTCTTCTCCTGACCTGCGTGCTTCTTCATATTGCAGTAAAGCCTTTTGGAAAGCCTTGCTGTCTAAATGATCTTGATTATTCAATGTTCTTGTATATTCTGTTCAGCCTGCTTAATTCTTATTATTCTGCTTTGCCCAGGTATCTTTCAGTCCAACGGTCTTGTTGAATATGAGGTGTTCTGCAGTAGAATCAAGGTCGGCCATGAAGTAACCGGTACGCTGGAACTGCAGATATTCGCCCGGTTGTCGGCTTGCGGCATAGTCTTCAACGTAGCAGTTGGTATATGTTTTCAAGCTTTTCGGGTTGAGCAGCTCACGGAAATCACGCTCGTCGGCCGATGGATTCTCTACGTTGAAAAGACGATCATACTCGCGAACTTCTGCCTTATGGCAATGGTCAACCGATACCCAGTGCAGAGTGCCCTTCACTTTACGGTTAGCTCCCTCCATGCCTGTCTTGCTGTTGGGGTCGTATTCAGCTTGAATTTCAGTGATATTTCCTGCTGCATCTTTCGTACAACCGGTGCACATGATGATGTAGGCATTCTTCAAACGGACTTCCTTTCCCGGTGTCATACGGAAGAATTTCTTTGGTGCATCCTCCATAAAGTCAGCCCGCTCAATCCATAGGTTCTTAGAGAACGTAATCTTGTGGCTTCCACTTTGTTCGTCTTCTGGATTGTTGATAGCATCCATTTCCTCGGTCTTTCCATCGGGATAATTGGTGATAACGAGTTTCACAGGGTCGAGAACTGCACTGACACGTGTGGCCTTTTTGTTCAAGTCTTCACGCACACTGGCCTCCAAGAGAGCCATATCGTTGAGGGCATCAAACTTGGTATATCCGATAGAGTCAATGAACATACGTACACTTTCAGGGCTGTAGCCACGGCGACGCATACCGCAGAGTGTCGGCATACGTGGGTCATCCCAACCATTTACAAGGTGTTCGTCGACCAAAGAATGCAGTTTACGCTTGCTCATCACGGTGTAGGTGAGGTTCAGGCGGTTGAACTCTATCTGGCGGGGACGGTTGTCTTGCAGGTTATCTGCAGTTCCATCCATTTCTTTCAAAAAGTCGATGAACTTGTCATATAGCGGACGATGAGGCACAAACTCTAAGGTACAGATAGAATGTGTGACGCCTTCGAAGTAGTCACTCTGGCCATGTGCGAAGTCATACATTGGATAACAGTGCCATTTTGTACCCGTACGATGGTGTGGAGTATGTATAATTCGATACATGATAGGGTCACGGAAGTGCATGTTCGGATTGGCCATATCGAGCTTTGCACGCAAAACCATACTGCCTTCAACGGCCTCTGCCGTGTTCATCTGATTGAACAGAGCGAGACTTTCCTCAATTGGGCGATCACGATATGGGCTTGGTGTGCCGGGGGTTGTAGGCGTTCCTTTCTGTGAAGCGATTTCTTCACTCGTCTGTTGGTCCACATATGCGTGTCCTTTCTTAATCATCCAAATGGCAAAATCCCACAGTTTTTCAAAATAATCAGAGGCATAGTAGAGTTCACCCCATTTGAAACCAAGCCATTTGATATCGTTGAGAATGTTCTCAACATACTCATTGTTTTCTTTGCTTGGGTTTGTATCGTCAAAGCGAAGGTTGCAGATACCATTGTATTTCTCTGCAACACCGAAGTCCATGCATATCGCCTTTGCATGTCCGATGTGAAGATAGCCGTTAGGTTCTGGCGGAAAACGGGTCTGAATTCGACCTCCGTTCTTGCCTTTTGCAAGGTCTTCCTCAACCAGTTGCTCTACGAAGCTAATGCTTTTCTTCTCTTCGTTGTTTTCTTCTTTAATTGTCATCATGTATATACATTATTTATTTTATATTGCAAAGGTAATGGAAACGGCTGGAAAAGCAAAGGAAAAACGTATTTTTTCTTGTGACTGTTGGGTTGTATCAGATATGGTGTACTTTCATGATTCTTTTCCATTTACCAAATCATATCAGGAATAACTGAAAACATGTTTATAAACATAAAAAAACATTTGCATGTAAAGTAAAAACGTCTTACCTTTGTAAACGTTATCCTGAATACAATCTTTTTACCTTAAAAAAGCTAATACCTATTGAGAATAATGCCGCTCTCTGTGAAGAAAGCGGCATTTTGTTTTATGTTTTTTGTCCTTTAATTGTTAAGTTATTTGATACCTTTTTTGTTTAAAGCCTTTGAATATTTTTCAGCATTCTTCATGTGTTCGTCATACGTGCGGGCGAAGTTGTGTGTGCCACTGAAGTCTTCTTTGGCACACATGTACAGATAGTCATGATGCACGCGATTGAGAACGGCATCAATACCTGCAACCGATGGAATGCGAATAGGCCCTGGAGGAAGTCCCGGATGCTTGTAAGTGTTGTAGGGACTTTGGATATGTAGCAGATTATTGTAAATGCGCTTGAGTTCGAAACGCTTCCATGCAAACTTAATGGTTGGGTCGGCTTGCAGTGGCATTCCCTGTGGATATTCAGCATTGCGGAGCATGAGTCGGTTGTAATACATGCCGGCAATCATGGGCTTTTCAGCGTTGTTAGCCGTCTCTTCATCAATGATGCTGGCTAACGTGATGACCTGGTTGGGGGTGAGATTTAACTGCTTGGCCTTCTGCATACGCTCGATATTCCAGAACTTCTTGCTCTCTTTCTGCATACGTTCCAAGAACTTATTAATTGATATGTTCCAATAGATGTCGTAGGTGTTCGGTATGAACATGCAGGCAATAGTGGCTGTGTCATAGCCATACTTACGGCAAGTTGCCTCGTCAGTGAGTGCCTTGTAGAGTTCTGTGCTGTCAATCATGAGCCGCTTAGATACCTCGTCAGCCAGCTTACTCATGGTTCTGACACTTGGAATAGTCAGGTTCACCGGTGTCTGGAGACCGTTTCTCATGTGTCTGAAGACTTTTAATGCACCGTCACTGCTGTTGATAGCATAGCGACCTGTCTTGATTTTCTTCTCGTAATCAAAGTGGCGGGCCAATGTTTTGAAGGTACACATGCCGTGTTTTGATGCAAAAGGCTCCAATTTGCTATATACAGAGTCAATGTTGTCGTCATTATCAATGTAGACATATTCAGTCTCGTGCTTCGTTGAGAAAGCAGAGAAGAAATAATAATAAACCACTCCCACAATGACTACAATACAGCCAAGGGCGGGAATGAAGTACTTTTTCTTGAAATTTTTATTCATCATCTTATATTGAAAAATCGTGCACAAAGTTACACCATTTTTTTTATCTAAGGTAGAGGAATGGCTTTTTTTTCTTACCTTTGCATAAAACATAGCTGCACTCGGCAATTCGAAAAGAACTTTTCCTTGCGCTCGTTTGCAATGTTTTTGCATAAAACATAGCTGCACTCGGCAATTTGAAAAGAACTTTTCCTTGCGCTCGTTTGCAATGTTTTTGCACATGTTAGAGAATTGTGATTTTATTTGGGATTATGACATATCAGACATATATTTTCGATTTAGACGGTACACTTTTGGATTCACTTACCGATCTTGAACTGAGCTGTAACTATGCACTTCGTGCGAATGGTATGCCCGAACGTACGCTCGAAGAAGTGAGGATGTTTGTCGGTAACGGTGTGAAAAAGCTTATGGAACGCGCAGTTCCCAATGGTCTTGCTAATCCTTTATTTGATAAAACCTATCAGGATTTCCGCCAACATTATATGATTCACAACCTTGATCATACGCATCCCTATGCAGGTGTTGAGGAAATGCTTCAGAAGTTGATTGCTTCAGGGAAGCATGTTGCCGTGGTCAGCAACAAATTCTATGCGGCAACGCAGGAGCTTGTGGCTCATTTCTTTGGCAAAAAGATTAGTGTAGCCATCGGCGAACGCGAGAATATCCGCAAGAAACCGGCTCCCGACACGGTGAATGAAGCCTTGAGACAGTTAGGTGCAGACCGCGAAACAGCTGTCTATATCGGTGACAGTGATGTCGATATTATGACTGCCAAGAACAGTGGAATGCCCTGTATCAGTGTGTTGTGGGGCTTCCGAAGCAGACAGTTTCTCATTGCGCATGGTGCTGCTACCTTTGTAGAGAAGCCGTCTGAAATATTGGATATTTGATGAAACAAGGGGCTTTATGCGATGGCTTTTTCCTATTTTATGCTTCCTTTTTCATAAAACTTGAGCATGTTGATGTTGAGGATTGCCAGATATTTGCTTTGCAGTTCGTTCTGCTCTGCTTTCAGTAATTGATCCTTTCCGTTCATTAATTCGACGATATTCTTCAGTCCAAGTCTGAACTGTTCACTCAGCAGATTATAGCTTTCCTTAGCACTTTCAGTGCTTATCCTTGCACTTTTGAACATGCTTTGATTGTTGTTGGCCTGCAACCAATAGTTCTCAATGGCGGAGTAGAGTGCCGTCTGTTTGTCTTTCAAGTCGAGCAGATAGTTCTGTCGCTGTATCTGGGCTTTGGTGACGGCTGTCTTAGCCTGTCGGTTGTCAAAGAGTGGCACACTGATATTAATGCCTCCGCCTAATGTGAAGTTGTTTTTCATCTGCCTGTCCCAACCGCTCTTGTTCATTGAGGTGGTATTGGTGCTCACGCCTGCAGACACGCCCACGGTGGGCAAGCGCAGTGCCTTGGCTATCTTGATGTTGAGTTCGCTGCTTTCAACACCTAATTCTGCATTCTTGATTTCAGGGCGCATAGCCACTGCCTGGTCGTAAACGCTGTTGAGTGTAGGTATCTGTTCCAAGGCCATTTCATCGGTGGTCTCGGGCACAGTGACATCAAAGTCCTCACCATTTGTCAGTTGAAGCAGCTGTTTCAGTTGGCGTTTGTATTCTTTCAGATTGCTTTCTGCCTGCACAACGGCATACTCGTCTTGTGCCCGTTGTGCGGTAAGTTGTGCCAAATCAGCCTTGCTCATCTTGCCGACATTGAACATTTCCTTGCCCCGTTCCTCGTTTTTCGTGCTTGTGGCAAGGCTTTCCCGGTTCACCTTGATAGCCTCATCAGAGTATAAAATCTGTACGAAGAGCTGTGAAATCTGTTCGGTCAGTGAGTTGGCATAGGTTGCAACGGTGAGGTCGGCCTGCTGTTCGGCATATTTGTTCAGCTTCACTTGATTGTGGTTGCGGTTACCGTTCCACACCGTCCAGTTTGTGCTGAGCGAATAACTGCCATTGTAATATGCTTTGTCGACACTGCTCTGCACGCGGTTTCCTGCAACAATAGAGCTGTTGGATTGAGGCCAGGGATTGTAGGAAACATTCTGCGAAGTGGAGAAAGAAAGCGAGGGCAGGAGGGCAGCCTGGCTCTCCTTGATATCTTCTGTGGCTGACACTTTCGTCAAACGGTTTTTCTGAAGCGTGATGTTATTCTGCATTGCATAGTCAATACAGGCTTTCAATGTCCAGCTTTTTGCTGAGAGTTGTACAGGGAGTGCCACGCATGCAGCTGCGATGACAAGATGTCTCAAATTCATATCCATATTCAGTCTCAATTTTATTTCTGATTACAAAAATTCATATACGTATAGACTTATTTGCGGATAAAAAGTTTACGGACAGGCTATATTATTAACATTATTTAGTTTCCCATTGCCCGTTGCACCCTTAGAGGCGGCCTCTGTGTTCACCATTCAAGGCATTTCATCATGCCATTTGCGTCAAGTGATACTGCAATCTGCCTCAAGTGACACTGCAATCTGCGTCAGAATACGTGGTAATCTGCGTCATCTTACACGGTAAACTGACGCAAATCAGAATGCTTTCTTTGCCGGCAGGTTTCGCTTTCAGAAAGAAGATGAAACCTGATGGAGCTTATCGGATGAATAGACAGGATAGGAGGAGCACTCCTTGGGCCTACTTACAGGGTCTGCAACCGTGCGATATACTTTCCGAGAATGTCGAACTCTATGTTGACAACACTGCCTACCTGAATGTCATGGAAATTGGTGTTGGCACGCGTATAGGGGATAATGGCCACCGTAAATGTGTTTTCTGTAGGCTCACAGACCGTGAGAGAAACTCCGTTTACCGTAACCGAACCCTTGTCAACCGTGAAGTATCCCTTCTTGGCCATGGCCTTATCAAGTGGATATTCAAAGGTGAAATAGGTGCTTCCGTCGGCATCACGCATGCCAATGCATTTGGCAGTCCGGTCTACATGGCCTTGCACGATGTGTCCGTCGAGGCGTCCGTTCATGAGCATTGAACGTTCGATGTTGATCTTATCGCCTATTTGAAGCAGGCCGAGATTGGAGCGGTCGAGGGTCTCTTTCATCGCCGTCACCGTGTAGGTGTCGTTCTCCATGCTTACCACTGTGAGGCAGACACCGTTGTGAGCGATGCTCTGGTCAATCTTCAGTTCGTCTGTGAACGAGCATTTCAGCGTGAAGTCAATGTTTTCTTTATCTTTCGTCATCGCTACAAGTGTAGCCATTTCTTCAACGATACCACTGAACATAGGTTTGAATTTTATACTTTTAATGAAAAGAAGAAAAAGGGGTTGCTCGATGATGTGATGAAACTCCGAGCATTTCAATAGTTGAGAGCTCTCCGTCTTTGTAATCCACCGGCCTGAAGGCTTAGCTTCGTTGAAGTTTATGTGGCCCGCCATTAACAAGAGAAGCTTCCTCGGTTTTCGAATTTATTTGATGAGTATCCCGATCAAACCGACACAACCCCCAATATGTTTTCTTATTGATAATGCGATAAAGCGTTATTCCACTATTGCAAAGTTAATCTGTTTTTGCTGACCGACCAAATGTTTTGGCTAAAATCTTTTCACCATGATATATCCCAACCTGTGGCTTATGCCTTTTTCGTTGAGGCTTCGCAATTGGTAGAAACCATTGGCCACCTGCTCGATGTTCACCGTGTTTTCACGGTGTGGCAAGCGTCGGATGAGGTTGCCATGCAGGTCGCTGAGCATGATGAGACCATCGTTTTCACGGGTCCACTCGGGCAGAATGGCGCGCTTGCCGTCATTGGGAATGAGTTTGTTGTGGCTCTCTTTGGTTCGGTTCTGGCATTGCACTTCTTCGCTTTCGTTACCATATCTGTCCATGGCAGTAATGGCATAATAATGCGAAGGATCATCGGGAATGGTGAGACAACCAATTTCCTGGCGGCCAAGCATCAGGTTTTCGGCCTTTGAAATGTCAACAGGCCACGTGTGGCTGCTGTATATATTATAGGTGAGTCCGTTGCATTTCCGCCATTCAATGCGGTCGTTCTTCACAGCAAGAAGGGTCGGCTTCTGTGGTTTTGTGGCGTTGGCCCATGTCATTGCAGGCACGAGTGCGGGTTGCCTGTCAATGTCGTTGAGGACAGCATCATAGATACCTTTGAGGTTATCGGTGAAGAACTTGCTTCGGAAAAAGGCGTGTCCCATGCCTAAAGAGCGCGTGACATGCATTTCGCGGGTGATATCCATGAGGCTCCAATTCTTTTCACGTGGCGACATGAAATAGATGCCGAGACCGGGCACAATGATTTTTCCTTGCGACTGTTCCTGCCAGTCTATGGCAAACGGGTAGAAGTTGTTGTCCTTGAAATACATCATGGGGAAGAGTTCATCCATCAGTCCGTCGCGCAGCCAGTTCTGGGCATCCTGCAACACTTTGGTGCGTGCATTCCAGCCATGACTCCAGTATCTTGCCAGATCATCAGCTTTTCCAATGGGTGAACAACTCATCTTCACCCACGGCTTTACAGACTTCACGGCATCATGAATCTTTGTCACAATGCCCGTGATATAGGCTCGTCCTTGGTCACCGCTGACCTTGATTTTCCATGTTTCAGGATAGCGGATATAGTCTAAGTGGATACCGTCGATGTCGTAGCGTTCGGTGATTTCCCGGCAAATCTGTGAGAGATAGTCACCTGTTTGTGACTTTTCGGGGTTCATATATCCGTCTTCTCCAATCTTCACGATAAGGTTGGGAAAGCGTTGTCGCAGGCGTTTGCAGCCCAAAGTATTCCACTTTCCTACGGGAATAGTGACTACCCAGGCATGGAGTTCCATGCCTCGTTTGTGGCATTCCTCAATGGCAAACTGAAGTGCATCGTAGCCCGGTGAGGTACCGGGAAAGCCACTCAAGCAACCGTCCCAAGGCTCATAGTCAGACGGATAGATGACCGTTCCACGGATGCGTGTCTGCAAAAGCACGGTGTTGATGCCTGCCTTCTGGAGTTTGTTGAGGATATTTCGAAGTTCCTGTTTTTGCTTTTCCATTGACAACTTGTGCTGGGAATAGTTGTGTGGCCAGTCAAGTCCGCCGATAGTTGTCAGCCAGACGGCCCTCACTTCGCGTTTGGGCTGGGCCTGGAGAGCGTGTAAGAGCGTACAAAGAAAAAGCAGGGAAAAAAGAAGTTTCTTATTCATTCTCATGTCAGGTAGATAGGATTGCAGAGCATGTGCTATCGTTCTTGGATGTAGGATAGGGCAGCCCCGATAGCTGTACAGAACTCGCTGTATTTCGGAATGCGGAAATGGACGCCGTAAAGTTTCTCCATTGCGGGGAAAACATCCTTGCATTGAGGCAGCAGAGTGAGGTTGCCAATGAGCACAAAGTCCTTGATGCCGCTTTCCAAGCTGCTGAGAATTGTACTTGAACCTACGGCTTGAAGCACCATATGGATGAGTCCGATAGCGATATCTTCGCGTGTGGCATTGGTCTTGGCATTGCTGAAAAGACTTGCCGTGGCATTCATGGGAAGTCCCGGAAGCGGTTTGGCACTGATGTCACCGATGAGCAGATTGATTTTCGAAATGTCGCCATTCATGGCCAAACTCGCCACCTGTCTGATGTCATCCGTCTTGAGCATGATACGGCTAAGGCCTTGAAGTGTCCCTCCTCCAATGCCTATACCACCGATATGGCGTATGTCGTTGCCATCGCATTTGACAAGACTTGTGCCTGTTCCCATGCTGACAACAATCATGCGTTTGAGTTTGCTTTCATAGCGTGCACCTAATCCATCGGCAATAAACTCCTGTGCCTTGCCCGTTGGACGTCCGTAGATGTCTTCATCGATATAGGCCGAACCAACGCCTGTAAGCATAATCTGCTCGACCTCTTCGAGTTTGATTTTATTGTCGTGAAGATACTTCCCAAAGGCTCCATAAAGTGAGGTGATGGGGTCGGTGGCCTTGATGCGGAAGGGATTTGTCACCACTCCTTGCTCGTTGACACCTACGATTTTCGTTGTACTGATGCCTACATCTATACCAATAACAATGCTCATGTGGTCAGGAATTAATGATGTTCAGGGACAATGGCCAAGTATTCTGCATCTTCAGTGGTGAGATTTTCAAAATAATGATTGTGGTTCATCGGACAATAATGCACCTGTCCTGCGTGCGCCACCTCTGTCTTACCGTCGTAATGATACGTGAGTTCGCCCTTGAGGATATACATCACTTCGCAGTTCCCCTCATGGGTGTGGAGGCCACTGCTGGCTCCAGGCTTGAGAATACTCTTCATTATTTTTACCTTTTCGTCGGCAAAGTTGCGCGTGTCGAGTTCGCCTTGTCCGCCCTTGAAGCCGTTAATCCTCACTTCAGCTATATCTTTGAAATCAATAATCATGTTCTATGTGTTGTTTGATTTGGGCAAAGTTAATAAAAAAAAGGTAATCCCCGAAGAGATTACCTTGTTTTTATATGTAAATCAGTCTGTAGAAGATGATTTAGAATGTCACGCGAAGACCAAGCTGCATATGCCAGCGGCTGAAGATGTCGCTCTTGCTTGGGCCATAGCCAAGGAATGAATAAGTTGGAACATAATCATTGCCCGACTTGGTCAGTTTCTCCACTTTGAGAATTGTTTCACTGTAAGCTGATTCGTAACTTGTACCCCAATTGTGGTTCAGCAGATTGGCGAAGTTCTCTATGTCGAAAGTCAGCTCGACCTTGCTTCCACGTTCTTTCAGATAGAAGAAGCTTTCTGCAAAGTGTAGGTTGAAGCGGTTCTCCCATGGAGCAGTTGCTGCATTGCGCTTAGAATACTTTCCTCTGTTCTTCTTGGCAAAGTCATGGCTGTTGATCCAATTGCCGAATGCTTCTCTGTCAGCAGGAGTTTTGAAGTTCATCTTAGCAAGTTCATCTTCTGTAGGAACATAGAGTAGGGTGTTACCTTTTTGAGAATCTCCGTTGAAGTCGGCTTCCTCTTTCATTGTCAAGCTGTAGTGCTGCCCGGAATTGCCATTGTAAGTAAGAGAAATATTAGTTGCAAAGTGGCCGTTTCCATACTTCGGAGTAGTGTAAGAAGCTACTGCCAGCACGCGATGAGGAATATCAAACATTGATTTTGCAATCTCATTTCTGTTGGTTGGGTCAACACAATAGTTGTATTTCCAGTTAGAATATGCAACAGAAGACGTGCCATCGTTTACAGAATAAGAGTGACCGAAGGTGTAGCTTGCCATCAAGTCGAGACCCCATGCAAAGTTCTTTTCAAGTGTAGCGCTTGCACTGTAGCTGTAACCCTTATTGGTATTTCTCAGATTGATAATAGCATAATAGTCTCCGGCATTAGCCTTAAAGTGAGGAGTTGCAGAAGAAGGTACTGTTGGATCAACGGCATAGGTTGTTCCATCAGATTTCAATGCAAGGTTATCAAACCATACATTGTTCAGCGTTTTTGAGTAAAGACCTTCAAGAGTCATCTTGATATCGCCGGGAAGCATAGTCTCCATAGCCAAGTTTGCACGGAACACCTGCGGATACTTGAAGCTCTTGCTGATGGTGTTGATAGTTGGTTTGGATGCACCTCCGGGTGCAGACATTGCTGCAGCGTATGCATCTGTGCCATAATGCTGCAACGAAGGAACGCTTCCTGCAGTCTGAATGGTTGTTCCCTTCATCTCTACACCGGTGTTGTTCCATGCGTTAGACAACCAAACAAAAGGCACACGACCTGTAAACAGACCTACACCTCCACGGAACAATATGCTGTGACTGTCGTTGGTATACCAACGGAAACCTACACGTGGCGACCACATGATCTTGGTAGATGGCACATCGCCCACGGCTACATTATTGTTGGTAGCGTAAGCACTGCTGTTGAAGTCGGGGTTACTTGTAGGATGGTTCATACTCATTGGAATGTCCAGACGCAGACCATAGGTAAGGTTCAGGTTGTTGTTGATGTCCCATTTGTCCTGAACATAGAATGCCCACTGTGCAGCTTCTACGACTCCAGACCACTTGGTGGTGCCCGTCAGCGCTACATCAGAATAGTTATAGGCGAATTTCCATGCTTTATCGTTTAAGAAGTCGGCCAAAGAATTATAGTAATATGCACCGGTGTTGGCCTGAATAAACAGGTTCTGCAAGTGATAGAACTCATTGTGTGTACCGAAAGTGATATTATGGTTGCCCAAAGTCCAACTCAGGTTGTCTTCAATAGTGTAGATGTCTTGATTGAGGTAGTTTGCACCTGAAGAGTATTCTGTTCCGATGTAGGCTCTCATACCACCCTTATGACCAAGACCGTCAATGGTTACGTTAGGTGCAGAATAGTCTATACCGCGGTTATCACGTACGAAAGATGCACCGATACGTGCCTCATTGTAAAGAGCATCGCCAATGCGTGAGTTCAATTCTGCAACGAAAGAGTTCGTGCGGTTATTCATGGTGTAACCACTCTTGTTGAACATATAGGTCTTGGAATTCACGCCGAAGACTTCCTTGTAAGAGTCGTTTAACTGATAACGGAAGGTGAATTTGTTGTAATCATCAATGTTCCAGTCCAAACGGGTCAAAGCAGAAACAGAACGGGAATTCAGGTCCCTTCTGCCGTATGTCTCTCTCACGCCGGTGTATTTGTAGTAAGCGTCAGCAATCTGCTTTGCTTCTGCTTCAGTGATATAATCAGAGGCATAGCCCGGATAGATAGAACTTGGATAGGAATTCTTCTTGTATTCAACGTTTGTGAAGAAGAACAACTTATCTTTTACAAATGCACCTGACACAGAACCACCAATGGTCTTGGTAGACTGTTTGCCTAATTTTTCGCTCTTATCCAACTTCTGGTTCCAACGACCATAAAGGTTTTCATCGGTATAATAGGTATAGGCTGACGCGTGGAATTTATTTGTACCGGACTTTGTAATGGCGTTAATACCACCACCGGTAAAGCCGCCCTGTCTCACATCAAAAGGTGAAGCAACAATCTGTATCTGCTCAATGGCATCCATGGAGATAGGGTTGGTGCCCGTCTGACCACCGTTTGTGCCCGAGCTTGCCAAACCAAACACATCGTTGCTGACCATACCGTCAATCTGGAAAGAGTTGAAACGGTTGTTTGATCCCGCAATAGAAATACCGCCGATTTTGGAAGTATTCACCAACGGAGACAGCTTTGCAACATCATAGATGTTACGGTCAATGGAGGGTGCATTGTCAATCTGTCTTTGATTGAAGTTTGAAGCAGCACCCATGCCGCCCTTTCCTGCCACACCCGAAACAATGACTTCGCCAAGTGTATGCTCGTCTTCTTTCAGATCTGCATTGATAACAGAGCTTTCACCGAGGGTGAGGCTGATGTTTTTCTTTACCTCATCTTTAAATCCGATGTAGGAGATCGTAATGGTGTAAGGGCCTCCTACACGCATACCTTGAATGGTGTAACGACCATTGGTGTTGGTAACAGCATTGTAGGTTGTTCCTGAAGGAACGTGAACAGCTGTCACTGTAGCTCCGATAATTGTTTCTCCGGCAGCGACAACCTTACCGTTAATGCCTGATGTTGTTACTTGCGCCATGAGGGATGTTGCAAAGAACAACATCAGCGCCAATAATAAATGCAATTTTTTTTGCATGACTGTTAACTGAAATTTAATGAATAATTTGAGGGGATAAACCCAGTTAATACTTTAGATGATGCAAATTTAGTTAAATTTTACCAATGTTGTTTGAATTCAGTGTTAAAATTTTAATAAATGTTGAAATAAATTCCTTTTTATTCTTCTCTCGTTCAAAATGCGAATGGAAAATACTGTTTTTGCACCTTATGTTCTTTTGTTTTGGACGATTTCTGCCTTTTATTTGTTTTTGTTCTCCAGGAGTCTTATGATTTCTGTATATCCTAATTTTCGTGCCAATGAAAGTGGTGTGAAACCTTCCGAATCTTTCACATTCTTTTTTGCCCCATGTTTCAACAGCAGTTGTACAATGGCTTTGTTTCGTTTTTCCACGGCAATGATGAGTGGGTAGGTGATATAGGCTCCACCAAGATCACCAACTCCGTCAGCTTTAGCCCCGTGGTTCAGCAGCAGGTTGGCTATGGGATAATTATTCTTCATGCAGCTTAAGGCCAGTGGGCACAGTCCCTCTTCGTTGTAGGGCTGGTTTACTTTTGCACCCAAAGAGATGAAATATTTTGCCAAGGCATAATCCCCTTTGTCGATAGCCATGTTGAGTGCATCGTAGATATAAATCTCATCAGAATAGGCATCGTTGATACTGGCCTTTCGTGCAATGAGCTTTTGTATGGCCGCTTTGTTATTGTAAAGACATGCATAGCCAAGCAAGGTGTACGATATATCCTCACCCCTCTCTATCAGAGAGTCGAGATTGCTGATGTGTTTGAGCTGTGCGTCAAGTTCCGAAAGCTTGTTTGTTTTTATCGCTGCTATCGCCAAACTATAATGATCCTGACTCTTCACTGCTGTTTGGCTGTGTCCTAATGCTAATATTAAGAACAGAAAGGCAAGTAAGAGTGATGTCTTTTTATTCATGATAAGCTTTTTTGAGTTTCTCACTGGTATCAACTTCTTCATAAACTTTATTGCAGAGTTCTTGAAATCCTTGCAGATTGAAATAGTTTTCATCAGCTATATAGTCTCTGAATGCTGTGTCATTATAGAGAGCTTGTCCAAGAAGTTCTGTCTCTTCTACGCCAAACTTTTTGCAAAATCTATATTGATAATAACACAAGTATGCTGCAACTTTATAGCGTTCTTCCCTATTAAATTCTTTTGCCCAATCAGGTATATCTTCTCCGTCCTCATGCAACATATACTTGATATAGGTATTCATGAGTGAACTTATTTTGATGTTTTCTGTTTTTGCAGGTAGCTTCAGAATGCTTTTCAGCAGTCCTTCTCTGATTTCTACATGTGGCCATTTTGTCTTTTTCTTGATAGCGAAGGTCTCATTAAGGATGTGTGATTTCGCCACAGTGGCGTATTCCATTATCATCCAGTTAAGCAGCAACCTATTAATCTCCTCATTTTTGTCATAGCCATATTTTTGTAATAGGTTAGTAAGAAATCCCCATTCATGGTTTTTCAGCCATGCAAATGCTTTCTTGTTATCATGAAAAATAAATTCATTTTCATAATATGATTCTTTGCGACTTAGGTCATAATAGAGCTTTCCCGTCTTAAACAATCTCACATCATAGTCTTCTTCGAAGATATCGGGTAGTCCTTTAATATCTACAACTTCATTAATAGTAGGGTGGGGAAAAATGTAGTTATAATTTGGAACATAAATGATTTTATTCCAGAAATAGCTTGGTTTCTCATAGAAAGCAGAATTCATTGCAATGTTTTGCCTTTTTCGTTCGGTAGGTTTTCCATTCTTAAAGATATAAGTAAGAAAACCTTGTTCTGCTAAGGTTGTGTTGTTTTGAGAAATGTCTACACCGTAGTATTTCAGGATTGCTTTTCGGGCTGTCTCGTTGTCAACCGTTCTGAAGCCCGTTCTCTTCAGTACTTCATAGATGAGTTCAATGGCGATGTCTGTATATTCAACTTGACTTTTGCATGGCATGACCTCAATACCATCCATACCCACGTCTGAAAGTTCTTCATAATAGGCTCTGATTTGCTTCTCATATACTTTCAACAAATCCTTTTCTGTATGAACTTTGGTATCGTTGGCTTTCGCCCCATCTGTCTTTTTATGTTGCTTGTTACAGCCACTTGCAGAACTTAAGGATAGCAATGCAAGTAAAACGTATTTGATAATGCTTCTTTTTTTCATTCGTCTTGGTGTGTTCTTATTTTTACATCAATGTCATAATCATCATATACTTTGTAGCATAGTGCTTCAAAACCAGGAAGATTAAAATAATGCTGGTCAACAATATACTTGTAGAATGCATTATTGTAATAGAGTGCATGCCCGAGAAGAGAGGTGTCTGCGTAGCCATTTTTCTTGCTGATTTTATAGAGATAATAGCACAAATAGGCTGCAACTTTATAGCGTTCTTTCTTTGTGAATTCAGTCATCCACATGGGGAGTTTCTGCTCTTCTTCATTCAGCAGATAGTCGATATAGTCATTGAAGAGAATTTCCCACACCTTGTTTTCTTCTGTTGCAGGCTGTTTCAGAATGCTTTTCAGCAGTCCTTCTCTGATTTCCACTTTCGGATGCTTCGTCTTTTTCTTGCAGGCAACAGTGTTGTCGAGCATCCAAGGCTCACCTACAGGCGTATATCCTTTCAGCATGTCGGCCATCACCAACTTGTTGATTTCTTCGTTCTTGTCATATCCGTAGTCACGCAACAGATAGATAAGAAACTCTGTATCATTCTTCTTCAGCCAAGAAAAAGCTGCTTTGCTGTCATGAAAGATAAAATTGTTTTCGTTGAAGAATATGCTGTCATTGAAGTTGAAATAGAGTTTCCCATGCCTTATCGTCTTTCTGTCACTTTCATCTATGGTTTCATCAGGCAGTCCCTTGATGTTTACCGCCATGTCTATAGTGGGGGAAGTTGCAATGTAGTTATAATTTGGCACATAGATGAGTCTGTTCCAGAAATAGCCTTGTTCTTCGAAGCTATGCTTGTTCATTGCTTTCTCTTGTTTGGCACGTTCTGCTGCGTTACCGTTCTTGAAGATATACGTTCTGAAGTCTCTCGTCACTTGAATGTCATTGCTTTGCGTTACATCCACACCGAAATATTTCATGATGGCTTTTCGGGCAGTCTCGTTATCCACGGGTTTATAGCCCTTCCTTCGTATGGCTTCATCAATCAGTTCAACTGCAATGTCGGTATATTCCACTTGTGCTTTGTTCGACATGGATAGGATACCGCCGTCTGATATTTCTGTCAAGTTAAGATAATAGGCTCTGATTTGCTTGTCATACAACCGCAAGAGATCTTTCTTTGCTGTAGCTGTCGTGTCTTTTGATGCTTCTTGTTGCTTTTTAGCCCCCGATGTGTTGCATCCGCTCGCCAATAGAATAACAAGCAGTGCCAACAGTAAAGCGGCCATATCCCGCGTTGTGTTTTTTCTCATTACTTTCTGCGATAACGCGTCAGAGCATTTCCCTTGATGTTTCATGTGGCTTAGTGCAGTTAAGAAAATCATTGTCGTTTTGCAAAGATAGAATATATTTGACCAAGTTACAAGCGTTTTGTTTCTTTTTTTCTTCACAGTGAATATGCCCAAAACAACATTAGGCTGCTTTCATTTTCTTTTTATGATTGACAGCAGCCTGCATTTATCCTGCCTGCATTTTGTTGCTCGTTTCGCTGTGATTGCATTTTCATTTGGTAGTTTCTCTCATAGATGCGGTTCTGATACGCCATGAAATGAGCACGCGTATTGCTTCCCAGTCGCATCAGATTGGCTAAGTAGTCCTTGGCATCAGCAATGTCTTTCACTCGCTTGGCATGTGATTGGCAGTAGTATTGGAACCAGAAGAGCAGGTTACGGCGCACGGCAAAGTTCGTCCGCACGGCAAGATTGGCAATGCGTTCGAGACTTGTCATGTATTCGTTGTCCTGATAAAGTTGGCTCAACAGCTCGCGTGTCACGCCCATTTCAGCCTGCGTGGGTGGGGCAGCTGCCGTTTGTTCGGTCCGATGCCGCACTTCCGTTTTCTGTGTCTTCCGTTGTTTCGTGACACAAGATATTGCCGAATGCATGGCCGTTATACTTTCCTCTCTCCTCAACTTCCTCCCGTCGGCGTCGCACTCCCCTCCTTGGGAGGGGCTGGGGGAGGTCTTTTCTCTCTTTTTCTCTTTCGTCGTTATTTGTTCTTGTTCTTTGTTCTTGTTCTTAGGAAAGCTAACTTCTTGATTATCAAGTGTCTCATTTGTTAATTTATCTAAACTGTGATTTATTTGCTTTTCATTTGCAGAAGAATTGCCGAAAAACTGCAGTAAATACGGACTAAAAAATATCTTTCCGTTGGCTTCAATTTCAAAGAGTGAAGGAAACTCCATGATAAGCTGCAGCACACTGTTTTTTCTTTTGTGACAGATGCGGGCGATTTCGTTCACAGCATAGAGTGGGGCACGACAGTCTGTGCGGCGTTCGATGAGATATTTCATGATGAACACCACAACTCCCCAACCCTCGATGCCATATTTTTCTCTTACGAGCATCATGTCGTAAGAGTTGAGCATCGAAATGTCAAGACGTATAAAGACTTCTGAACTCTGCATGGCACGGTTGTTACGGGCAGCCATGTTGCCCTTTTGCATACGTTGATTTTCCATGAGAAAAAGATTATTAATTTGTTATCCACCTACAAAGATACAAAATTTCGACCCCCATTTGCAAGTATTTTGAAAGGAAAATTCAAAATCATTCTTGTTTGAGAAGCATTGCCGGTGGAAATGAACTGTGGTTCAGGATGTTATGAGAAAAGGTTATTTTTTCAGTCTGTCGGGGTTCTGTTTTGTATCATTTCAGCGTGTAATCTGATGCAAATGAGCCTGCCATTTGATGCAGATTGTGGTGTAATCTGACGCGGATTGAAAACCTGTTGTGGGGTAGATGCTGGCAGTGGAAAAGGTATTCTTCTGTTGGTTCCTATAAAATCATCAGACCTTGCGGATATTGTCAAAATATCAGCAAGGTCTGATGGCATAGCAATTCTTTTACAGTACTGTGAAAGTAAAAGCCTTTGTCTGCGTGGGGAAAAGGCGGTTTTCTCAATCCATGTTATAGGTATGCACGCTGACTCCCTGCGCTGAAGGCAAGTAGTTGATGCCCCACCAGCACATTTGCAGCAGGAAGAAGCACACGATGAGCATGATGAGGGCCGGCTTCGGGCGTGAAGGTCGGTACTGACGATAGTGGATATAGACTAAATAAGCTAACCAAGTAATGGCTGCCCAGGTCTCTTTCGGGTCCCAGGCCCAGTAGTGTCCCCAGGCATCCTTGGCCCAGAGTGCCCCCATGAGCATACCGAGTGTGACGAACGACAGGCCTACATAGACGAGGTTGTCAGTGATGTCGAGTTCTTCTTCGGTGGCATCGCTCTTCTTGACGAACAGCAGATAAACGGCCATTACCATGGCTGCCCCGAGCAAGGCATAGGACATCATGTAGACAATGACGTGAGGGGCGAACCAAGGACTCTGCAATGCGGGCATCAAGGTCTTGGAATGGATTTCCGGTTTGAGGATATTGATGCCTACAAACACCGTAGCCAACAGGCAGCTGAATGGGAGTATCCATTTATAATGCCAGCGGCTGTAGACGATGAGGCCTGCCAATGGCAGGAAAAAGCTATACCACAGCCGTGTCTCTCCCATGGTGCGGAGTGGCGGACGCTCCAGATTTATCCACATACATAATATATAGGTGAAGAAAACGGCTAATCCGATACCTGTCAGTGTATAGGCCATGGTCTTCTTTCCTTTCCATGATGCCACGGCTCCGACAGCCCAGCAGATGACCGAGATGATAGCGAAAATGATAAAATAACTCCAAGTCATGGTTTATTTCTCCTTTTTCTTGCCGGCTGTGAGAAACATTCCCACTGCACCGATGATTAACAGATAGATACCCACATAGACGGCATGGAGCCACGGGTCGCGCACAAGTTCAAACACACTGACATTGCTCCATTTGCCCATCTGCTCGTTGTAGCTGAGCTGATAGATTTTCCAGCCATTAATGCTATAGGGCTTGTTGACTTCGATTTCGGTCATTATGTTCTTTCCGTCTTGGGTATAGATGTTCACATCCGAGGCATAGCGCTTCGGTTCACGGCTTGCCATGACGAGTGCTTTGCCATTGTCGAGCTTCAAGGTCTCCAATGGAAACTGATAGCTTCCGCAGGTTACCCAGCCTTTTTTCATTGCGTTGCCTTTTGTTGCCGTAATGGAAATGGCACAGGCCGAACCTGCCATGCTGCTCTTGATGTAGCCTCCTTTCTTCATGGCCATGCCGAGTGAGTCCATGTGCAGCATGCCTTGCATCTGCTTGGGCATGTTCTTGATCATGCCGGCCAACAGTGCGGGCACAGCGTCTTCAATCTTCTTGTCCACCTGAATGTGCCAACCGGCTATGGAACCCTGCTTGAAGTGATCGTCGATGAGCAGCACTTCCGGTTTCTTGTAGGGTATGGGGCGTCCCATTTTGTCAATAACCATCAGCTTGGGTGGGTATTCATCGATTGTGAAACGGTTGAGCTGAATGGCTATCGGCAACTCATGCACGTTGTTGTAGGCATCTAATCCACGCCATTCGGGTTGTCCTTTTTCACAATACATCTTGAGTCTCTGCATGTCTGCACTGCCTAACGTGGCACACGTAAGAGCGATGAAAAGACCTAAATGGCTTGTGATGACGGGCAGTCTGCGCCATGAAAAGCGGGCAGTCTGTTTGATTGTGATTTCTCCGACGAGCATTGTCATCCAGAAATAAACAAGGATGAACGGCCAGAAATTCAGCATCTTGCTCAATCCTATGAGGTCGGCTGCAGGTTTGTCGGCAGGAACCTGTCGGGCCACTCCCATGACGAGTGTCAGCAATGCAGCCGCAGCAATAGCGGGAATTGCTGCCTGCATCGTGGTCATGAAGCTGAAGAAGTAGACGCGTCGGCGGAGAAGATAAAAGATAAGAAGGGCAATGATAAGTACGATGAGCGTTATTCCGTTGGCCGGCCAGAGGAATAAGGCCCAGTCTAACGGCCCCATCGAGAATTGAAGAAGCAATCCGACCAACAGCAATCCTGCAACGATAGCCGTTCCTTCTTTCATGTTCCAAGGTTTATTCCACATAGTTGTTCATGAAGAAAGGGGCATCGAAAGTGGTTTCTCCGATGCTCCTTTCAAGTGTTATTGATTGTCTGTCATTACATGGGTTTGGTTATGAAGCGCTTGTTCTTGCGTGCCGTTTCAATCCATTTTGGAACGACAGTATTGAGGAAATCCTGCTTCTGTGCATGCAGGGTCTTCATGTCAAGACCTACATATTTAGCTGCTTTCTCGCGCGTTGAGATGTCGGGGAGAGGTATCTGGCCCGTGAAGCCATGCTTTGCTGCCACACGTGTAGCCTGCAATTGGGCATCCTTGGCATACATCATCGAATTGGCGAGGAGGCGCATCACCTCTTGTGGAGCGTGGAAAGCTGCACCGTGGCTGGCCAAAGAATAGTCCCAACGCCACTGACTCTTGCGGATGTCACTCAAGCATTGTTTCATTTCGGCCTCTGTAGCACCCTTGTCCCAGGCAAACTTGGCATAGATGTGCGCGTTGGCCAATTCTTTGTTGACCTTAAGGGCAAAGTCATATACCTTCTGCTGACGCTCATAGACATTCTGACGGAGGGTTTCTGCATCCTGTCTGTGACAGGTCTGGCAGGTGCGGTCGATGTGTGCAAGCGGACTCATGATGTGGTGGTCGGTGTATTTCACACCGCCTTCTGAAATGTAAGGCATGTGGCAATCAGCACAGGAAACATTGCGTTGACCGTGGATGCCCTGCTTGAACATTTCGTAACCCGGGTGCTGTGCTTTCAGAATTTTAGCATGAGAGAGTGGGTGAATATAGTCATAGAAGCCGATACTGTCATAGTATTCTTCGGCTGCTTCACAGGTAAGTCCCTTCTCTTGTGGGAAGTGCAGATAGTTGCCGTTCTCCTTTTCGAAGTAGTACTCGGTGTGACATTGTGCACAGACTAAGCTTCTCATTTCCTGGTGACTGGCTTTCTTGACATCCTTTCCTACGCGTGCCCAAGCCTCATAGAGGGCCGGACGTGCAGGTTTGAGATCCATTGTCCGGGCATCATGGCAGTCAGAGCAGCCCACGGTGTTCATCACTTCGCCTCCCCAGTCGCTCCATTTTGCAGCATAGAATGCGTTCGTTCCCTTCTCACGCATCAGCCGTGGCACGTCAGGCCCCTTGCAAGTCCAGCATGTTCCGGGTTGAAGATCCTTCTGACCATCAACGCCCGGAGAACCCGTGCGCAGGATTTTGCGCAGGTCTTCAATGCAATGGCGGTGCCCACGTGGGGTATTGTAGTCTCTTGAGAAGGCGTAACCGTCCCATATGACAACGATTTCAGGACATTTCTCCAGAATGCTTTTCTCCTGTGACCCATTGTATTTGCTCTCGAAAGTGGTATCTTCGGTCATCGCCCATGACTGGTATTCACGTGGAAAGTCCTCTGCAAATTTCTCATTCTGTGCTACGATAGAGTCGGTCATCGGCGTACGGCGATTGTTGAAGATGCTGGCAACTTCAGCTCTTCTTTCCAAAAGCGAAGAGCAGAGAAGGCCCAAGACGAAAACAACAACCATTGCTCCTCCGAAGAGCAGCCAACCTTGCCATTTCTTAAGTTGTTTTGCCATAGTTATTTGGTTTTATAGTTTATTCGGATAATCTTGTGGATAATGCGGTTTGAGGAATGTTTATTTTCCTTGCTTCGGCCCCTCATAAGGCTTGTGGCCCAAGGCTCTTTGCAGCCAAGCGGGTACGGGATCGGGTGGCATAGGCTCAACAAATTCAGCTCCCGGAGTGGATGAAAGCGAGTTCATTCCCATGTGAGGCACGTTGCGGTGACAGTCCCAGCAGGCCTTTCCCTCCCCGCGCTTGGCCATCATGTAGTCAATGCGTCCAGTCTTCACGAATTCCTGATTGAGTTGTTTGTGGCAGCGGATGCAATTGTCCATGATGACTTCTGCTGAAGCGTCTTCGGCCTCAATAGCCTGACGTTCGCTGTGAGTGACGAAGTAGGCCACGTGCTTCATGCCGTCCATACCCTTGAAAAAATAGTGTGAAGCGATGTTGTTGTTGGGCACATGGCAGTCGTTGCAGGTGACATCACGGCCATGTGAAGAGTGCGACCATGTGGCATAATAGGGCGACATGATATGGCAGTTGATGCAGGCTGCAGGGTCATCCCCCACAATGTAGGTGTGCATGCGAAGAAGATACATGAATAAAACCACCAAGCCGAACGTGATGCCGCATAAAGTCGTTATGATGATCTTCTGTCTATAGGATAGTCTGTTGACAAACGATTTCCATCCGGTTTTCAGATTGGTATAGGTCAGTCGCTTCATAGATTGTCGGTTTATTTATGATGCAAATTTAACAAATATGTCTGCATATCATGTAAACAATTCTGAAAATTATCCTCATTTATTAGGATAAAATAATAGCTGTCGGCAAAAATACTGACAGCTATCTTATTTTGTAAACTTAGAGTTTGCAATCTGCTATACGCGTTGTTGAATTTGTTTCAGTTTCAACATGTCGGCCGGAACAGCTTTCTGGATGGAGTCGATAAGCAGCTGGCGGATGGTGTGGCGCACGAAATTCTTGTTGTTGATGATGACGATATCACGTGTAGGAATAGGGATGGCAAAGGGGCGGACGAGTTCTTTCTGACTGTCGGCCAACTGAAAAATGGCCAATTCTGGAATGAAAGTGATGCCTTTCCCGTTTTCCACAATGCGCATGAATGTCTCTATACTGCCTAAGGAATAGGCTTTCTGACTTTGCTTAGCCTCTTTCAATTGGCAGAATTTCACCAATTGATCTCTGAAGCAATGCCCTTCATCGAGCATCCACAGATATTCTCCTTTGAGGTCGGCCGTGTGTATCACCTTATTAATATATAGAGGGTCATTCTTTGCCACGTAGCCGAAGAACTGCTCATAGAAGAGGTGGATGGTTTCAAATTCACCCATACCCTCAAGCTCAGCCAATATGCCCACGTCAATATCTCCCTGCTCGAGCGCTTTCTTGATTTCGTGGGTCTGCATCTCACGGATGCGGATATCCAATTCAGGATAGTGCTGCATGAGCTGTGGAAAGAAGCGGGGAATGAGGTAGGGCGCAATAGTCGGAAGAATTCCTACACGGAAAGTGCCACTCAACGAATGCTTTTCTTCATCTACCGAAGACTTGAGTTGCTTGGCATGCTGCAGGATTTCCCACCCCTGGTCAATGATGTGCTGACCGATGGGGGTAGGGAGGATAGGCTGCCGCTTGCGGTCGAAGATCTTCACTCCCAACTCTTCTTCGAGCTTCTGTATCATGGAGCTTAGTGTCGGTTGGGTCACATTGCAGGCCTCTGCTGCCTTTGCAAAGTGCTTGTGGCGGTAGACTGCCATGATATATTCCAATTGTTGCAGTGTCATATTTCTTGGTTTTTGTATGCTTCGTTCCTGCAAAGATAGTCTTTTTTTCGTGATTATCAAAGTTTAGTTTCCTGTGTCTATTAAAAAAAACAAAATGTATTTATCTTCTCGGGTATCTTCTTAAAGGCGGTGAATAAAGGCATCATCAGGAAGTTATAGATTTTATTCTATCAATTTATAGAGTCTATCATTTGCTTTTATAAAATGTAAGTTCTATCTTTGCACCAGAATAATAAACGATATTTATACAAAAGCATTATGAAAAAGAAGTTTATCTGTACCGTTTGTGGTTACATTTATGAAGGAGCAGAGGCACCTGCAGAGTGCCCGGTATGTCACGTGAAAGCTGACAAGTTTAAGGAATTCAACCCACAGGCTCTGAAGGGAACGAAGACCGAGCAGAATCTGAAAGATGCCTTTGCCGGCGAGAGTCAGGCTCACACCAAGTATCTTTACTATGCTTCAAAGGCCAAGAAAGATGGTTATGAGCAGATTGCAGAACTCTTCACAGAGACTGCGCTCAATGAGAAAGAGCATGCAAAATTGTGGTTCAAGTTCCTGCATGAGGGTGATATTCCCACAACAACTACGAATCTTGCAGACGCAGCTGCAGGCGAGAACTACGAGTGGACCGACATGTATGAGCAAATGGCAAAGCAGGCTATTGCAGACGGTTTCCCTGAATTGGCAGTGAAGTTCCGCTCTGTAGGTGCTATCGAAAAGCGTCATGAAGAGCGCTATCGCAAGCTGTTGAATAATATTGAAGAAGGTATTGTTTTCTCTAAAGATGGAGACCGTGTATGGCAGTGTCGTAACTGCGGCCACATTCATATTGGCAAGACGGCTCCTGAAGTTTGTCCGGTTTGCAACCACCCGAAGAGTTTCTTCCAGGTTGCAGCTGAAAATTTCTAAATGTTTGTTCATAATTTGGATAATGGAAAGCCGAGCAGTGATGCTCGGCTTTTTTGTGTCTGCATAGAAGCATGTTGTCCGTGTAAAGCCTCGGGATATGGATGTTGTCAGCTTTTTAAGCCGTGCTGACAGCATGTGGAGAAGCCTTGCAATCTGTGCCGGATTGCAGTGTGATCTGCGTCATGTTATCGTGTGATCTGCGTCAGATTGCGTGGTATTCTGCATCAAGTCAGGAGCTGGGTCAACAGAGAGGGAAGTGGTTGTTTGGCCGTGAGGCTGAATGAATGATTTTGAATTATGGACAGTCTTCACTCATTAAATGGTTAAAATTGTCACCTCCATATTACATTTTTTATAAAAAGAGAGTGATAAGTCTAATATTATTGTTAACTTTGCAGCGCTTTGGGTGGATTAGCTCTCCACCGTACATGAGGCAAATAATTAATAACGTTATAAAATTTATGTATTTTACTTTATTCATTACCGTTTTGATAACGGCTGTGGTTTTGGTGGTGGCAGCTTATGTCATTGCTAAACTCATCGGCCCACGTTCATACAATCCGGTAAAGGGTGAGCCTTTTGAATGTGGTATTCCGACGCATGGCAGCTCCTGGCTTCCTATGCATGTGGGATATTATCTGTTTGCCATCCTCTTCCTGATGTTTGACATAGAGACCGTGTTTCTCTATCCATGGGCTGTAGTCGTTAAGCAATTTGGTTCATTGGCCTTGATAAGCATTGGCTTCTTCTTGGTTGTTTTAGTTTTAGGCCTTGCTTATGCATGGCGGAAAGGAGCGTTGGAATGGAAGTAAGAAAACCGCACATCAAGAGTATTCCCTATGATGAATTCAAGGATAATGACTCTCTTGAGAAGATTACCCAAGAACTGAATGAAGGCGGTGTCAACGTTATTGTCGGTTCGCTTGACCAGGCAATCAACTGGGGACGCAGCAACTCACTGTGGTCTTTGACTTTCGGAACGTCATGCTGTGGCATAGAGTTCATGGCTGTGGGCTGTGCCCGTTATGACTTTTCACGTTTCGGTTTCGAGGTTACCCGTAACTCCCCACGTCAGGCCGACCTTATTATGTGTGCCGGAACGATAACCAATAAGATGGCTCCTGTGTTCAAACGCCTCTATGATGAGATAGCTGAGCCGAAGTATGTTGTGGCTGTTGGTGGCTGTACGATCAGTGGAGGCCCATTCAAGAAGAGCTACAACGTTGTTCGTGGCATTGACGAGCTGGTGCCTGTTGATGTCTATATCCCCGGTTGTCCTCCGCGTCCGGAGGCTATCCTTTATGGTATGATGCAGTTGCAGCGCAAGGTGAAGGTGGAGAAGTTCTTCGGCGGAGCCAACCATAAGATGACGAAAGAAGAGCGTGAGCTGTCTATGTCGAAGGGTGGTTTGCGCGGATTGAGCAATGAAACGATTACTGCTGCCGAGAAACTTGGAAAGAAATCGCCTATCATCGTAACGGATGTGCCCGCTGATTTCGATCCCGAAAAAGGTCTAACAGATTAATAAGGTAAAAGAAGATGAAATTAAATAACATAGAACTTCAATTCGATGACTTTGCCGCAGAGATGGCGAAGTTGAAGAACGAAAAGCATTTCGACTATCTTGTTACCATTATTGGTGAAGACTTTGGTGAGGAAGGCTTGGGCTGTATCTATATTCTTGAGAACACAGAAAGCCATGAACGCTGCTCGGTCAGAACGATTGCAAAGCAGATAGGTAAGGAATATGTCATTCCAACCACGATTCATCTGTGGAATGCTGCCAACTTGCTTGAGCGTGAAGTGTTTGATTTCTTGGGCATCAAGTTCCTTGGTCATCCAGACATGCGCCGTCTGTTCATGCGTAATGACTTTAAAGGCTATCCGCTCCGCAAGGATTTTGATGCGAGTCCTGAAGCCAACATGTTCCCGACAACCGATGAACCAGAGAGTGATTTCACTACGGAATGGAACCTCGACAAGCAGGGAAACTTGGTTGCAACCCAGCATCGCATGTTTGATGAAGATGACTTCATCGTGAACTTGGGCCCTAACCACCCGAGCATGCACGGTGTGCTTCGCTTGCAGACGGTGCTCGATGGTGAAACCGTGAAACACATCTATCCTCATTTGGGATATATTCATCGTGGTATGGAGAAGATGTGTGAAAGCATGACTTATCCACAGACACTGGCTTTCACCGACCGTCTGAACTATCTTTGTGCCATGATGCACCGTCATGCCTTGGTGGGCGTTATTGAGGAAGGTATGGGCATAGAGCTTTCAGACCGCATTCAGTATATCCGTACCATCATGGATGAACTTCAGCGTATTGACAACCACTTGCTGTTCCTTGGCACCTGTGCACAGGACTTGAGCGCGCTGACCGCATTCCTTTATTGTATGCGCGACCGTGAGCATGTGCTGAATGTCATGGAGGAAACTACGGGTGGACGTCTCATTCAGAACTACTATCGCATTGGTGGTTTGCAGGATGATATCGACCCGAACTTTGTTCAGAACGTGAAGACACTCTGCAAATATCTGCGTCCGATGGTTCAGGAATACCTCGATGTCTTTGGGGATAACGTCATCACACATCAGCGTCTTGAAGGTGTCGGGCCGATGAATCTTGAAGATTGTATCAATTATGCCGTGACAGGTCCGGCCGGACGTGCTGCCGGTTGGCATAACGATGTGCGCAAAAATCACCCTTATGCCATGTATAGTAAGGTTGACTTTGAGGAGGTGACACTGACGGGTGCCGACTCTATGGCACGCTATATGGTTCATATCAAGGAGATTTATCAGAGTCTGAATATCATTGAACAGTTGATAGACAACATTCCTGAGGGTGAATTCTATATCAAGCAGAAACCTATTATCAAGGTGCCCGAAGGCCAGTGGTTCTTCTCTGTTGAGGGTGGAGCTGGTGAGTTTGGCGTATATCTTGACTCACGTGGCGACAAGAGTCCTTACCGTCTGAAGATGCGTCCAATGGGTCTGACCCTTACAGGTGCATTCGACAAGATGCTGAAGGGACAGAAGTTAGCCGACCTTGTGGCTACAGGTGCAGCAATTGATTTCGTTATACCAGATATTGATAGATAATTATGTATGATTTTAGTATAGTAACAAGATGGATTGACAGTCTTCTCCGTCACACGTTGAATCTTGGAGATTTCTGGTCGATTTTGATAGAGTGTGTACTGGTAGGCATCTGCATTCTCACAGCCTATGCACTGATTGCTATCGTGCTAATCTTCATGGAACGTAAGGTTTGCGCCTATTTCCAGTGTCGTCTTGGCCCGATGCGTGTTGGTCCTTGGGGGATCTTCCAGGTGTTTGCTGACGTGTTGAAGATGTTGATTAAGGAAATCTTTGCTGTTGATAAGGCAGACAAGATGCTTTATTACATTGCTCCTTTCTTGGTTATCATTGCATCTGTCGGCACATTCTCTTTCCTTCCTTGGAACAAAGGTGCTGCAGTGCTCGACTTCAATGTTGGCGTTTTCCTGCTGACAGCAATTTCGAGTATTGGCATTCTGGGTGTCTTCTTGGCAGGTTGGGGTAGTAACAACAAGTATTCTGTAGTCAGTGCCATGCGTGGTGCAGTTCAGATGATATCCTATGAAATGTCATTATGCCTGTGCCTTATCAGTGCAGTTGTCTTGACAGGTACCATGCAGATTGGTGGTATTGTGGAAGCACAGCACGGAGCATGGCTTATATTCCAGACCCCAGTTACATGGCTTGCTTTCTTGGTGTTCCTCGTTGCAGGCAATGCTGAGGCTAACCGTGGCCCATTTGACTTGGCAGAGGCTGAGAGTGAGTTGACAGCCGGTTATCATACAGAGTATTCCGGTATGGGCTTCGGTTTCTATTATCTGGCTGAATACTTGAACCTGTTTGTTATCTCGGGTATTGCTGCTACAGTGTTCTTGGGAGGCTGGATGCCTTTGCATGTAGCTGGTCTTGACGGTTTCAATGCCGTGATGGATTTCATTCCGGGCATCATCTGGTTCTTTGTAAAGACGTTTGCAATTGTGTGGATCCTGATGTGGATTCGCTGGACATTCCCTCGTCTTCGTATTGACCAGATATTGAAATTGGAGTGGAAGTATCTCATGCCATTGATGCTTGTCATTCTGACTTTGACAACCGTTTGGGTTGCCTTGGTTTAATTCTTTCATGAAATTGATTAAGGAATTTAATTAAAATGGAAAATAACAAATCATATTTCGGTGAAATAGGTGCTGCACTGAAGACACTTGGAACAGGTCTGAAGGTGACGATGAAGGAATACTTCACGCCGAAGACTACGGAGCAGTATCCTGAAAACCGCAAGACTACCCTGCATGTTGCAAAGCGTCATCGTGGCCGTCTTGTCTTCTTGCGTGATGAAGATGAGAACTATAAATGCACGGCGTGTACCATGTGTGAGAAAGCTTGCCCTAATGATACAATCAAGATTGTAGCCCATTTGGAGGAGAACCCTGAAACGGGTCGCAAGAAGAAACAACTTGATGACTACCAGTATGACCTTGGCGACTGCATGTTCTGTCAGCTTTGTGTCAATGCTTGTAACTTCGGGGCCATAGAGTTTGTGAATGATTTCGAGAACTCTGTCTTCAATCGTGACAAGTTGGTTTATCATCTCGATAAGGAAGTATATAAAGGTGGTAGCCTCCCTAATCTGATTGAAGGTGGTGCACCATTGACAATCGGTAAGTTTAACACTAAAACCAAGTAATAGATTATGGCAAATTTAGTTATGTTTTGCATTTTAGCTGTAGTCATTCTTGGTTCAGCTATCATGTGTGTTCTGACCAAACGCATCATGCGTTCAGCAACATTCCTGCTGTTCGTGTTGTTTGGTGTTGCAGGAATTTATTTCCTTCTTGACTATACGTTCTTAGGTGCAGCACAGATTTCTGTCTATGCCGGTGGCATTACGATGATGTATATCTTCGCCATTCAGCTTGTATCTAAGCGCACGTTGCAAGGTCTTGTTGAGCGTTTCAAGGGCAGCCGAGTTGTCAATGGAATTCTCTTGAGTATTGTTGGTCTTGTGACGGTAGGTTTAGTTCTTATTAAAAACAATTTTTATAATGCAGCGATGCAGGCTACCGACACAGAAGTGCCGATGGAACAGATAGGTACAGCGCTTCTCGGAAGCGACAAGTATCAATATGTGTTGCCTTTCGAATTCATTTCACTGTTCCTGTTGGCGTGTATCATTGGTGGTATTATGATTGCAAGAAAGGAGGATAACAAATGAATATCCCTGTAGAATGTTATCTCGTGCTCAGCACACTTTTGTTCTTCATTGGTGTCTTTGGCTTTGTTACGCGTCGCAACTTGGTTGCCATGCTTATTTCTGTTGAGCTTGTGTTGAACTCTGTAGACTTGAACTTTGCAGTTTTCAACCGTCTCCTTTTCCCCGGACAGCTTGAAGGTTTCTTCTTCACCTTGTTCTCTATAGGAGTCAGTGCGGCAGAGACGGCAGTGGCACTTGCTATTATTATTAATGTTTACCGTAACTACCATAGTGATCAGGTGAACAGTATTGAAAACATGAAATTCTAAAAGAGATGGAATACAGTTATGCATTTTTAATACTTCTTCTGCCTTTCCTGAGCTTCTTGGTTCTGGGACTCTTGGGCATGAAGATGAAGAAGCAGGTAGCTGGTCTTATCGGTACAATCATGTTGGGCAGCCTTTTTGCAATGTCTGTCTATACAGCCTATGAGTATTTCTTTGTCATCGGACGGGATGCTGCCACAGGTATGTACCCGACAGTTACTGTTTTCAATTTTACCTGGTTGAAGTTTACTGAACTGCTTACTTTCAATATCGGATTTCGCCTGACACCTATCAGTGTGATGATGTTGATTGTGATTACAACGGTAAGTTTCATGGTTCACATCTATTCTTTCGGTTACATGGCCGAGCGTGACGAGCATTATAAGTTTGAGGAATACGAACATGGTTTTCAGCGTTTCTATGCTTATCTGTCGCTCTTCACAATGAGTATGCTGGGCTTGGTCGTTGCTACAAATATCTTCCAGATGTATATGTTCTGGGAACTTGTGGGCGTTTGTTCTTATCTGTTGATTGGTTTCTATTATCCAAAGCATGCGGCTGTGCATGCCTCTAAGAAGGCTTTCATTGTTACTCGCTTTGCCGATTTGTTCTTTCTTATTGGTATTCTGTTCTTCAGTTTCTATGTTGGCACGTTCAACTACGACCTGAATGCAAATCCTGAACTGATTGGTAAGCTTGCAAGTGTGGCTAAAGAATATGCTTGGGTGCTTCCAACAGCCTTGTTCTTGATGTTCATTGGTGGTGCAGGTAAGAGTGCTATGTTCCCGCTTCATATCTGGTTGCCGGATGCTATGGAAGGCCCAACACCTGTTTCTGCGCTTATTCATGCTGCAACCATGGTTGTTGCCGGTGTTTATCAGGTTGCAAGTCTCTTCCCAATCTGGGTAGAATATGCCCCCGAACAACTTCACTGGGTAGCTTATATAGCCGCTTTCACCGCTTTCTATGCCGCAGCTGTTGCTTGTGCACAGCGCGATATCAAGCGTGGTTTGGCTTTCTCAACGATTTCTCAGATTGCCTATATGCTTGTAGCTTTGGGCGTTTGTTATGCTCTTGACAACCATGAAGGTGGTCTCGGCTATATGGCAAGTATGTTCCACTTGTTCACACATGCCATGTTCAAGGCTCTCTTGTTCCTTTGCTCCGGCGCTATCATTGTGATTATCGGAAGCAACTTCAAGGAATATATGGGTGGACTCCACAAGTATATGCCTATCACGAATGCCTGTTTCCTCATTGGTTGTATAGCAATCAGTGGTGTATGGCCGTTCGCAGGTTTTTTCTCAAAGGACGAAATTGTATCTGCTTGCTTTGAGTTCTCTCCATTCCTTGGCTGGTTTATGACCCTTGTTTCAGGAATGACAGCATTCTATATGTTCCGTCTCTACTATGTTATTTTCTGGGGACAGAGCTATTATGAGCTTGATCCTGAGAACCGCAAGCGTCCTGCAGAGGTACCTTTCGTTATGTGGGGTCCATTGGTGTTCCTTGCTGTCATCTCAATCTTTGCAGGTTGGATTCCATTCGGACACTTCGTTTCAGCAACAGGCCAATCCATGGAAATCGGTTTGCAACATTTTGAATTCTCAAGTGTAGCATGGTTCAGTCTCTTGGCAGCAGCCATTGGCATTGGATTGGCTACATGGATGTATCTCCCCAAGCACAATCCTGTTCCAGACATGTTGCAGAAGAAGATGCCACGTCTTCACAAGGCAGCGCTCAACCGCTTCTATATTGATGATGCATGGCAGTTCTTCACGCACAAGATTGTGTTCAATTGTTTCTCTAAACCAATTGCATGGTTCGATCGTCATGTTATTGACGGTACGTTCAACTTCATGGCATGGGGTGCTCAGGAAGCTGGTGAGACTATCCGTCCTTGGCAGAGTGGTGATGTCCGTTCATACGCTTCATGGTTCCTTACAGGTACCATTGCATTGACACTGATCTTGCTTTGTATTTTCAGCTAATGAATCATGAACATGAATAAAGACAAGTAAAAAATGAGTATATTAACATTATTTGTAGTAATTCCAGTCCTGATGCTTGTTGGTCTTTGGCTTTCAAAGAACGATAATCAGGTACGTGGCGTGATGGTTGTCGGTGCTACCGCATTGCTTGGCCTTTCAATCTGGCTCACTGTCACATTTATTCAGATGCGCAATGCCGGCAACACTGATTTGATGTTGTTTACCTATAGCGTTCCTTGGTTTGCTCCATTGAATATAGCCTACAGTGTGGGTGTAGACGGTATCTCTGTAGTGATGATACTTCTGTCTGCAGTCATCGTTTTCACAGGAACTTTTGCTTCATGGCAACTTGAACCGATGAAGAAGGGATACTTCCTTTGGTTTGTTCTCTTGAGCATTGGTGTGTTCGGTTTCTTTATTTCGACCGACCTTTTCACCATGTTTATGTTCTATGAGGTAGCCTTGATACCAATGTATCTCCTTATCGGTGTATGGGGAACAGGGCCTAAGGAGTATGCCGCCATGAAGCTTACGTTGATGCTCATGGGTGGTAGTGCGTTGTTGGTTATCGGTATTCTTGGCATCTACTACTTCAGTGGTGCCACCACAATGAATATCAATGAGATTGCTGCTCTGCACAATATTCCTGTATCTGTTCAGAAAGTTTTCTTCCCATTCATCTTCATTGGTTTCGGTGTGTTGGGTGCTTTGTTCCCGTTCCATACATGGTCACCTGACGGTCATGCATCGGCACCGACGGCAGTTTCTATGCTTCATGCCGGTGTATTGATGAAACTTGGCGGTTATGGTTGTTTCCGTATAGCCATGTATCTGCTTCCTGAAGCAGCACAGGAGCTTTCTTGGATATTCCTTATCCTTACCACCTGTTCTGTGGTTTATGGTGCACTTTCTGCTTGTGTACAGACCGACTTGAAGTATATCAATGCCTATTCGTCAGTTTCCCACTGTGGTATGGTGCTCTTTGCACTTTGCATGATGACCCAGACTGCTATCACGGGAGCTGTTCTGCAGATGCTTTCTCATGGTTTGATGACGGCATTGTTCTTTGCCTGCATCGGTATGATTTATCACCGTGCCGGCACACGTGACGTCCGCTATCTCGGCGGATTGATGAAAGTTTTGCCTTTCCTCTCCGTAGCTTATGTTGTGGCAGGTCTTGCCAATCTCGGTCTGCCAGGCTTCTCCGGCTTCGTTGCAGAGATGACCATTTTCGTTGGTTCATTCCAGAATGGCGATATGTTCCATCGTGTCTGCACCATCATTGCATGTTCTTCAATTGTGATAACGGCAGTCTACATCCTGCGTGTTGTTGGTAAAATCCTTTTCCAGAAGGTTGCCAATCCCAAGTTCTTCGAACTTCATGATGCTACATGGGACGAGCGTTTTGCTATTGGAGGTCTGATTTTCTGTGTTGCAGGTCTTGGTCTGTTCCCTCTCTGGGCAAACAATGTCATCAGCGATTCGGTTGGTTCTATCATCAATCATATCCTTGGTACAACGGTTGCTGCGCTGTAATGTAGATTATAAATGATAAAGAATAAAGATTTATGATGAATATAGATTATAGTCAATTTCTAAGCATGATACCTGAAGTGACCCTCGTGGCGCTTCTGATTATCATCTTCATTGCAGACTTTGCGACCGCTCAGCGTGTTGTTTTACCCAATGCCGAAAGTAAAGCCGTATCACCACGTGCGTGGTTCAATCCCTTAGTCTGCTTGTTGATGGCTGTGCATATTGTCATCAATATTTTCCCTGTAACCGCTGCTGCTGCTTTTGGCAACATGTATTATACAACGCCTGCTATCGGGGTTATCAAGACTATTCTTGCCTTGGGCGCACTCATTGTGCTCATTCAGAGTCGTGAGTGGCTGTCTCGTCCCGATACACAGTTCAAGGAGGGCGAGTTCTACATGCTGCTGATTTCAACCTTGTTAGGTATGAACATGATGGTCAGTGCCAATCACTTTCTGTTATTCTTCCTCGGTCTTGAAATGGCTTCTGTGCCAATGGCATGCCTCGTAGGACTTGACAAATACCGTCACAATTCGGCAGAAGCAGCTGCTAAGTTCATCTTGACAGCAACCTTCTCAAGCGGTGTGATGCTCTTTGGTATTTCATTCCTCTATGGCGCTATGGGAACTCTCTATTTCGACGACCTTGCCATGAAGATGCAGGCAACACCGCTTACTATCACAGGTATGGTGTTCTTCTTCAGTGGATTGGGTTTTAAGTTGTCTTTGGTTCCTTTCCATTTCTGGACAGCCGACACCTACCAGGGTGCTCCTACAACTGTCACCGGCTATCTTTCTGTTGTCAGTAAGGGTGCAGCAGCCTTTGCGTTGTGCGCCATTCTGATGAAAGTGTTTGCCCCGATGGTTGAATATTGGCAGTATCTTCTGTTCATAGTCATCGTGCTTTCTATCACGATTGCCAACCTCTTTGCCATTCGCCAGCGTGACTTGAAGCGCTTCATGGCCTTCAGTTCTATTTCTCAGGCGGGTTATATCGTGTTGGCACTTATCGGCAATTCTGCTATGAGCTTCACGGCTTTGAGTTTCTATGTGCTTATTTATGTTGCAGCTAACATGGCCGTTTTCTCGGTTATCAGCAGCGTTGAAGAACATAATAACGGCGTGGTTGACATGGAAGGCTACAATGGTCTTTACAAAACCAATCCCCGTTTGGCTTTCCTGATGACGCTTGCACTGTTCTCCTTAGGTGGCATTCCCCCATTTGCAGGTATGTTCAGCAAGTTCTTCGTATTCATGGCCGCTGTGAAAGGAGCATCAATCAGCACGACAGCCGGCTCACTTGCCTATGCAGTCGTATTCATTGCGTTGGTCAACACGGTAGTGAGTCTCTACTATTATCTGCTGATAGTCAAGGCAATGTATATCAAACACAACGAAAATCCACTGCCAACTTTCAAGAGTGCTTCAAGCACTAAGTTGGCTTTGGCTATCTGCACCACGGGCATCCTCCTCTTTGGTGTATGCAGTATGGTGTATGGATGGATTGACAGTGCATCTGTGGCTTCGCTCTAACTACACTATTGATCAGATAATCATCAGAGGCGTGACGACTCATTTCGTCACGCCTCTTTTTCTGTTTTGTTGTTCCTTATTGGTCATGGAATGACATCATTTTCAGCACATTTTCCCTTTTTCATGAGCTTAATTTCATGAAAAATGAAAAAAAGTGCGAGCTATTATGGCGCTTTGAAGAATTATTGTTAATTTTGCTTATTAATTCATTTATTGTTAATTATTATGGCGAAGAAGATAACAGATAAGGTAACTTGGGTAGGAAAGATTGATTGGGAATTAGTGCGTTTTCATGGTGATGAACTCTCCACCGACCATGGCTCAAGCTATAATGCATTCCTTATTCGGGATAAGAAGACTGTATTGATGGATACTGTGTGGCAGCCCTACGATAAAGAATTCGTGGCAAGACTGAAGCGTGAGATTGATTTGAAGGCGATAGACTACATTGTCATGAACCATAATGAGATTGATCATAGCGGTGCTCTCCCCGAACTTTTACGCGAAATCCCCGGCACTCCTATTTATTGTACAAAGAAAGGGGAGGCTATTCTCCGCGGACATTATCATCAGGACTGGAACTTTGTGAATGTCAAAACGGGCGATACGCTTGACTTAGGCGAGTCGACTCTTACTTTCATTGAGGCTACAATGTTGCATTGGCCCGACACGATGATGTCTTATCTTTCCGGTGAAGATATTCTCTTCTCCAATGATGTGTTTGGCCAGCACTTCGCAACCGAATCACTTTATAATGATCTCGTAAAGCAGGACGACCTGCTTTGGGAGGCAGAAAAGTATTATGCCAACATCATTTGTCCTTATAGTGCAATGGCAAGCCGTAAGGTGAAAGAGCTTCTTGGCATGAATCTCTCTATCAAAATGATTTGCCCGAGCCATGGGGTGATGTGGAAAAACAATCCTATGCAGATCATTGAGAAGTATCAAGCATGGGCCGATGCTTATAAGGAAAATCAGATAACCATTGTCTATGACACCATGTGGCAGTCTACCCGCAAGATGGCAGAAGCCATTGCCGAGGGCATATTGGTTGAAGACAATAGCGTTACCGTGAAGATTTACAATGCAGCCAAGGAAGACAAGAACGACATCCTGACGGAAATCTTCCAGTCGAAAGCCGTACTTGTAGGTTCACCGACAATCAACTATGGGTATTCTTATGCCATTGCCGGTATTCTTGAAATGGCCCGCGGCTTGAAGCTTAAGGGGAAGAAGGCTGCTGCTTTCGGTTCTTATGGCTGGAGCGGTGATGCACCTAAGCTTATTAGTGCACATTTGCAGGAGGCGGGTTTCGAACTTGTTGACGATGGAATTAAGGCTTTGTGGGTTCCCGATGAAGACGCACTTGCCACCTGTCGTGACTATGGAGAGGCATTTGCCAAGGCAACAAAATAAATCATTATTCATTAAAACAAAAACAATTATGAAAAAGTATGTATGTGACGTTTGTGGGTATATCTATGACCCAGCTGTAGGAGATCCTGATAATGGTATTGCACCCGGAACTGCATTTGAAGATATACCGGAAGACTGGGTTTGCCCAACTTGCGGTGTAACCAAGGAAGATTTCAGTGAGGTTGAGGAGTAATATCAGCATCATAGAATTTTATATGACAGTCCCGAGAAGTTCTGATGATAAGAGAACTCCTTGGGACTTTTTTCTTTGAATATTGAAGTTTGAACATTTGGCTTTATGAAAACATATGAATTCGGCATAAGAACAGCACATCTATCATAAATAAGAAGTAACCAATGGAAAATTATTATAAGACAAACAGAGAAGCGTGGAATGCAAGAACAAAAATTCATTTGTGTTCCTCATTTTATGATTTAGATAAATTCAAGAAAGAGATAAAGTCTGTACCCGACTTAGATTTGTCATTGTTAGGAGACGTTCGGGGAAAGTCCATTCTGCATCTTCAATGTCATTTCGGTATGGATACGCTTTCCTTGTCAAAGTTGGGAGCCAACGTAATGGGGATAGATTTTTCGGAAGAGGCTATACAAACGGCAAAGTCTTTAAATGAAGAATTAGGACTGAATGCGCAATTCTGCTGCTGTAATGTCTACGATATGCCTACTATGCTGCAAGGACAACAGTTTGACATTGTATATACATCTTACGGTGTAGTTAATTGGTTACCCGATTTAATCCAATGGGGGCAGGTGATTTCACAGATGCTGAAAGATGGTGGAAAGTTCGTTATCGTGGAATTTCATCCCATATTGTGGATGTTCAATGAAGATTTTTCTCAAGTCCGATATGCCTATTCACGCAAAGAACCTTACGTTGTAGAAGAACCCACCTATACAGACTCTGAAATTGACACTCGGCAAAAGACTGTTACGTGGAACCATGGGTTGGCTGTAGTTCTGAATGGTTTGCTCCATAATGGCTTACGGATAAAGTCTTTCGGAGAGTATGATTACTCGCCTTTCAACCTGTTTGGAAATATGATTGCCGAAAAGAATGGAACGTTCAAAATAGTGGGAAAGAAGGGCGAGATACCGATGCTGTTTTCTGTTGTTGCCGTGAAGAATCCGTAAAGGCACTGTAGTATGTAACCTGACTGTAGTAATATCAGGTGCTACTTTCAGACCATATGCTTAACCTTTTCTGTCACAGTAATCCCTGCTTGTAGTCATGTAGTAAGATAATATCGGTGAAAGAGGAAAGCCTTTTCTTTTCGTATTGAATGTTGAACATTGAACTTTATGAAATGCACGATTGCTGAAAGCCTCGCAATCTGCGTCATTTCAGCGTGTGATTTGACGCAGATTACCGCGTAACTTGATGCTGATTGCAGTGTGTTCTGCGTCAAGTTACAGCACAGTTTGACGCATGTTGCCTGTCTCTGCTTATGTCTTCTTTAGTTTCTACAACCCACAATGCGCTTTATCCCTGCTTTTGCAGTGCTGTCCTATACTGTTAGAGCTGGATGTTTCTCTTATTTTTTTGCCGATGAAACTTTAACGGATGATTTTCGATACAATTCTTCAGAACTTTCATTATCTTTGTAAACAGAAATCTAAACAATAGAAACATACATGAAAAAGACTTTATTTTTAATTGCAACTCTGCTGATGAATTATGTCGGCATGGCGCAGGAGACTTATCGGCCAACGTCTGAAAACCTCAAGGCGCGTGAGCAGTTCCAGGATGAGAAGTTTGGTGTATTCCTGCATTGGGGCCTCTACTCGATGATGGGTGCAGGCGAGTGGGTGATGAACAACAGGAATATCAACTATCAGGAGTACCCGAAGTTGGCAAAGACTTTCTATCCGTCAGAGTTTGATGCAGATGCCTGGGTGAGGGCAATCAAGGCTGCCGGGGCAAAATATATCACGATAACAACGCGCCACCACGATGGTTTCTCGCTTTTCAAAACCTCTGCCAGCACTTACAACACGGTAGATGCAACACCGTTCAAGCGGGATGTCATCAAGGAAATGGCCGATGCCTGCCAGCGACACGGCATTAAATTGCACCTCTATTATTCGCATTTGGACTGGGGAAGAGAAGATTATCCGCAGGGAAGGACAGGACTTGGGACAGGCAGACAGAAAGAGAAAGCCGACTGGACAAGCTATTACAACTTCATGAACACGCAACTTACAGAGCTGCTTACCCACTATGGGCCGATTGGAGCCATATGGTTTGATGGCTGGTGGGACCATGACAGCGATGCAAAGCCCTTTGATTGGCAGTTGGAAGCGCAGTATGCAATGATACATAAGCTACAGCCACAGTGTCTCATTGGTAACAATCATCATCAGACTCCCAATCCCGGTGAGGACATTCAGATATTCGAACGTGATCTTCCCGGCGAGAATAAAGCAGGACTTTCGGGACAGGGCATCAGCAGATTACCTCTTGAATCATGCCAGACGATCAATGACCACTGGGGCTATTCGATTACCGACAGCAACTATAAAACGCCCAAAGAACTAATACAGATGTTGGTTCGGGCAGCGGGGAAGAATGCAAACCTGTTGCTTAATGTAGGTCCGGAACCAGGAGGAGCACTCCCTTCGCTTGCCCTCGATCGCCTGAAAGCCATTGGAAAATGGATGAATAAATACGGAGAAACCATTTATGGCACGCGTGGAGGAATTGTAGCTCCGCATGATTGGGGCGTAAGTACTCAGCGCGGAAACAAACTCTATATCCATATTTTGAATTGTATGGACTCAAGTTTATTCGTTCCTCTTGGCAATCACAAGGTGAAGTCGGCTTTGGTTTATGCCACGGGTAAGTCCGTCAATTACACGAAAACGGGCAATGGAATAACCCTGAATCTTGGAGCAATTCCCACTGATATTGATTATATCATAGCCTTGACGCTTTGATAAATGGTGTGATAAATCAATGGTTCATCTGAACAAATATAAAGTAAAACGCAACAGTTCAAGAAAACTGTTGCGTTTTTATTTTCCCCTTAAATGCGGGAATGTCAAGTTGAGTGGTTATGCTCCGCAACAGAACAGCACAACGATTTGCGCCGTAAAGATGCGCAGGAACATGCTCAATGGATAGACCGTGGAATAGCCTATGGCCGGAGCTTCACGCGTACAAATGCTGTTGGCATAGGCCAATGCGGGTGGGTCGGTGTAGGAACCCGAAATCATTCCCATGATAGTAAAGTAGTTGAACTTATAGCGCAGGCGGGCAATGGTTCCCACAATGAGGATTGGAATGATGGTGATGAAGAAGCCCGTGTACACATATTTCAAGCCGTCTCCCTGTACAACGGTTTCCCAGAAACCTGCTCCCGCCTTAATACCTACAGAGGCAAGAAAAAGCACAAGCCCGATTTCACGAAGCATCATGTTGGCAGAGGTTGTGGTGTAGGTGACAAGTTTGAACCGATAACCGAACCTGCCAATCAGGATTGCAATAATCAGAGGGCCACCGGCGATACCGAGTTTCAAAGGAACAGGCATGCCTGGGATTGCGATTGGAATGCTTCCGAAAAGAATACCGATGATAATGCCAATGAAAATCGTGCCGATATTGGGTGCATCAAGGCGCTTGGTACTGTTGCCCATCATTTCGGCCACGCGGTTCACATTATCCTCAGGGCCTACTACCATGATACGGTCGCCAATCTGGAAATGGTGATTACGGCTGGCAAAGAGGTCCATGCCTTGGCGGGTAACGCGCGTTACATTGACGCCATAGACACTTGAGAAGTGCATCTTTCCCAATGTTTTGCCATTCATGGCTGGATTGGTGACAACAATCCGTCGACTGATGAGTGGCTGTGTTTCAGCTTCGGTGTGCCAGGGAGTGTCAATCTCTGGGCCGATGAAAGCTTTGATAGCTTCGGCATCTCCCTCTGTACATACAACTAGAAGTTCATCTCCAAGACTGAATATCGTATCGCGGTTAGGAATAGTTACTTCGCCATCATGAAGCAGGCGTGAGCAGATGACATCACGGTTGAGGAACTGAGAAATCTCAAGCAGTGAGCGACCTGCAATGTAGGCATTGCTCACTTTCAGGTGCATCTGATGAGGTTTTGCATGTGGATTCTCGTCTTCCTGTTCAGCAAGGTTCTGCTCTTCTTTTTCCAATCTCACGCGTGTGATATAGCGTATGGCAATTGTTGCTCCGATAATTCCCAGTACGCCGAGTGGATAGGCGCAGGCATATCCCGAGGCTATCTGTGGCATGTGTCCTTGGGGGAAGACACTGGTCAAGGCTTCATTGGCGGCACCAAGTCCCGGGGTGTTGGTTACGGCACCATAGAGTGTGCCGACCATCATCGGGAGATTGTCAACATTATGGGTATCAAAGAAAACCCAATAGCAGACAAACATTACTCCGATGTTGAGCAATATCATTGCGGTGGCAAGCAGGTTGAGTGTGACACCTCCTTTTCTGAAACTTTCGAAAAAGCCTGGGCCTACCTGAAGACCAATGCAGAACACGAAAAGAATCAGGCCGAAATCCTGGATGAAACTAAGAATGTTTGTGGGGGCTGTAAAGCCGATATGTCCTGCAACAATGCCTGCAAAGAGCACAAAGGTCACGCCGAGAGAGATACCTCCTACTTTCACTTTGCCTAACAGTACGCCTACGGAAATCACGATTGCATAGAGCATGGCTATATGGGCCACAGAGTCGGTAGTGGTAAAAAGATTGATTAACCAGTTCATAATTAATAGTGTAAATTCACTTGCAAATGTAGTGAGTTTTTAGGGATTAGCAAAATATATGTTATGTAATTTTAAGGCTCTGCTTTCATATTATTAAAAAGAGTGGGCTCTTTTTGGGATTGCTAATAATTTTTATTATCTTTGCGGGCATTAAAAAGTTACGTAACAAAATATATAGATTTTTATAGGATATGGCTAAGAAATTTGCCGAACATGACGGTCTTAATCTGGTCAAGACAAATCAAGAGGTGTTGGCCGAGTGGGAGAAGAACGATATTTTCCACAAGTCAATCGCTGAGCGCGAAGGTTGTCCACAGTTTATTTTCTTCGAGGGTCCTCCTTCGGCTAATGGTCATCCGGGTATTCATCATGTGCTGGCCCGCGCTATCAAGGATACATTCAACCGTTATAAGACAATGAAAGGTTATCAGGTTCACCGTAAGGCGGGCTGGGATACCCATGGACTTCCTGTTGAGTTGGGCGTAGAGAAAGAACTCGGTATTACGAAGAAAGATATTGACAATAAGGCTTCGCAGAAGTATATCTCAACGGAAGACTATAATAAGAAATGTCGTGAAAACGTGATGATGTTCACTGCTGAATGGCGTGAACTTACGGAGAAAATGGGATATTTCGTTGACCTCGATCATCCTTATATCACCTATGACAATAAATATATAGAGACCCTTTGGTGGCTTTTGAAACAACTCTACAACAAGGGTCTGCTCTATAAAGGTTATACCATTCAACCTTACTCTCCGGCTGCCGGTACGGGATTGTCGAGCCATGAGCTGAATCAGCCAGGATGTTATCGTGATGTGAAAGACACTACGGTTACGGCTCAGTTCCTCATCAAAGACCCCAAGGCCGAATGGACAAAGCATGGTAAGCCTTATTTCATTGCGTGGACCACTACGCCTTGGACACTTCCTTCAAACGTGGCACTCTGTGTTGGTCCAAAGATTGACTATGTGGCTGTGGAGACTTATAATCTCTATGATGGTCAGCCTGTTACCTTAATCATGGCAGAGAGTCGTGTCAGTGCCTATCTCAACCCAGAGCAGGAAGTGAAGGAGGGCGAACTTGGCGCTTTTGACAAGGAGAATAAAAAATGTCCTTGGCGTATTGTAGACCGAATGAAAGGCTCTGATTTAGAAGGACTTCATTATGGCCAGCTCATGCCCTGGGTAAAGCCTTGCGAGAAGGTGGATGACTTTTCACCAGCGTTTGTGAAAGCCTATGCCGAGTCACATGCCGACAAGGTGTTTGCAAGCGAAGACGGTCGTGACACGTTTGTTGAAATGGACAGCGAAGCTTTCCGTGTTATCTTGGGTGACTATGTGACCACTGAAGACGGTACAGGTATCGTGCACATTGCGCCCACCTTTGGTGCTGATGATGCTAAAGTGGCTAAAGACGCAAATATTCCAGCCCTTTATTTGATTAACCAGCAGGGTGAGACTCGACCAATGGTTGATTTACAGGGTAAATATTATGGTTTGGAAGACCTCGATAATAACTTCATAAAGGCTTGCATAGACAAGGAAGCCTATGGGCATCATGCCGGTGACTATGTGAAGAATTCATACGACCCGAAATATAATCCTGACGGAGTTTGGGACAAGAAAGCCAGTGAAAAGGATGAAGACCTGAACATCGTGCTCTGTATGGAGATGAAGCAGGAGGGCACAGCTTTCAAGATTGAAAAGCATGTGCACAACTATCCGCATTGCTGGCGTACAGATAAGCCTGTGCTTTATTATCCGCTTGATAGCTGGTTTATTAAGGACACGGCAAAGAAAGAGCGTATGGTGGAACTCAACAACACTATTCGTTGGCAACCAGAAAGTACGGGTACGGGGCGTTTCGGCAATTGGTTGGAGAACCTGAACGACTGGAACCTCTCACGTTCACGCTTCTGGGGAACCCCTCTTCCTATCTGGCGGGATGATAAGCGTAATGAAAAGTGTATCGGAAGCCTGGAAGAACTCTATGCAGAAGTCGAGAAGAGTGTGGCCGCCGGTGTGATGAAGAGCAATCCGCTGAAGGACAAAGGCTTTGTTCCTGGAGACTATTCAAAAGAAAATTATGATAAGGTCGACCTGCACCGTCCATACGTAGATGATATCGTTCTGGTCAACGAGGCAGGCGAACCCATGAAGCGCGAGAGCGATTTGATTGACGTTTGGTTTGACTCGGGCTCCATGCCTTATGCTCAACAGCACTATCCGTTTGAGGGTGAGATTGTACCCGAAGGACTGAAAGCTACAGGCAAGAGCGAAGACGAATATCGTCGAGAGCTTGTCACTTCTACCTATGAGGGCATCCCTGTGCCTCCGGCTTACTATCCTGCCGACTTCATTAATGAGGGAGTAGACCAGACGCGTGGCTGGTTCTTTACCTTGCATGCCATTTCCACAATGGTGTTTGATCATGTGGCCTTCAAGAATGTCATCTCTACAGGCCTTGTGCTTGATGCCAAGGGAAACAAGATGAGCAAGCATGTGGGCAATGTGACCAATCCGTTTGAAATGATTGATAAGTATGGGGCCGACCCTGTACGCTTCTATATGATGACAAACTCCGAGCCTTGGGACAACTTGAAGTTCGACCCGAACGGAGTAGACGAGACACGCCGTAAGTTGTTCGGAACATTATATAATACGTATAGTTTCTTTGCACTCTATGCTAATGTCGACGGCTTTAACCCCGAGGCAGAGCAGGTGGCACTTGAAAACCGTCCGGAGATTGACCGTTGGATAATTTCCAAAGCCAACTCTCTGATAAAGGGTGTTGAGCACGAATTGGAAAACTTTGACCCCACGCGTGCCGGCCGATTGATAGATGCCTTTGTCAACGACGATTTGAGTAATTGGTATGTGCGTCTGAACCGTAAACGTTTCTGGGGCACAGAGATGAGTGAAGACAAGCTTTCGGCTTATCAGACGCTTTATACCTGCCTGATGACAGTGGCGAAATTGCTGGCTCCGTTTGCCCCATTCTATGCCGACGAACTCTATCATGACTTGGGAGGCAAACTGGAAAGCGTGCATCTCGACCTGTTCCCCATTGCCGACGAGCAGGCTATTGATGCCGACCTCGAAATCCGAATGGGTATGGCACAGAAGATAACTTCAATGACCCTTGCCTTGCGTCGTAAGATAAACATCAAGGTGCGTCAGCCATTGGCTCAGATTATGATTCCTGCCATTGATGCCGAACAGAGACAGCACATTGAAGCCGTGGCCGACCTCATCAAGAATGAAGTCAACGTGAAGGAACTTCTGTTTGTCGAGGGCCAGGGCATGCTAGTGAAGAAGATAAAGTGCAATTTCCGAGTTATGGGCAAGAAGTTTGGCAAACTGATGAAGTCGGTGGCAGCCCACATGGATGCGCTCACCCAAGACGAAATTGCCTTACTCGAAACTTCGGGAAGCATCAGCTTCGAGGTTGAAGGCCAGGCAGTGACTGTCGAGGCATGTGATGTCGACATCATCAGCGAGGATATTCCAGGCTGGTTGGTGAGCAATGAGGGCAATCTGACCGTGGCACTCGAGGTAGAGTTGACCGAAGATTTGAAACGTGAGGGTATGGCACGCGAACTGATTAACCGTATTCAGAATCTGCGTAAGGAAACGGGACTTGAGATTACCGACCGCATCCTTGTTACCGTGGCTCCGAATGTACAGACCGATGCCGCCATTGAATCCTTTGGCGAGATGATCAAGAGTCAGGTGCTTGCCAACGACATCAAGATAGCCGACAATCAGGGGGCAGAGGTTGAATTTGATGACTTCAAGCTCAATATCCTTGTAGAGAAAGATTAAAAAGAGACTACCGTGTGGCAGTTGGAACATCCCTCTGCCACCGGCTCTTTCCTTTTATATATAAATTCAAAAATTTAATATCCTATGAACAAGAAAGCACGTTATTCAGATGAGGAATTGGAAGAGTTCCGTTCTATCATCAATGACAAATTGAAAGTAGCTCGTACGGAATACACAGCGCTGATGGATCAGTTGATGAATAAAGACGGCAATGGGGTTGACGACACTTCACCAACCTATAACAAGGTGCTTGATGAAGGGAATGCCAACCAGAGCAAGGAAGAAATGATTCAGATGTCACAGCGCCAGCAGAAATTCATCAGAGCTTTAGAGGGCGCATTGCTCAGAATTGAGAACAAAACCTATGGGATTGACCGCATGACAGGCGAATTGATTCCAAAGGAACGCCTCCGCATTGTGCCTCATGCCACATTGAGCGTGGCATCGAAGAACGCAAGAAAGAAATGAAAAAGAACAAAATTCTATCCGATGGTGTCCTGGCCTTTATCCTGATAGCTGTCATTCTTCTTATAGATCAGTTCATCAAGATTGAGGTCAAGACACATTTTTGTCTTGGTGAGTCTATCCATATCACCGATTGGTTCTATATCAGTTTTGTTGAAAACAATGGCATGGCCTACGGCATGACCTTTTTCAACAAACTGGTGCTCAGCCTTTTCCGCCTCGTGGCAATCACGGCAATAGGCTGGTATCTTCGGCAGGTGCTCAAGCAGAAGCACACGACGGGATATATTGTCGTGCTGTCGATGATTCTTGCCGGTGCGGTGGGAAACATTCTCGACTCCATGTTCTATGGACTCATCTTCGAATCCTCTACTCCGTTCAGTGTGGCAGGCTTCGTGCCCTTTGGAACAGGTTATGCTCCTTTCCTGCAAGGCAAGGTGGTCGACATGTTCTATTTCCCGATGATTGTAACCACTTATCCGTCATGGGTTCCGTTCAAGGGAGGAGATGAATTTATCTTCTTCTCGCCAGTGTTCAACTTTGCCGATGCCTGCATTTCTGTAGGTATTGTTGCACTTTTCCTGTTCTATCGAAATGAGATTGAACACCTTTCAGAAACTGTGAAGGGAGCGTTTAGAAAGAAATAAAAAGATGCTGATGAAGCAAGCAATATTGAAAACCGTGATGTGTGTGGGCTTCCTGATGCTTATTGCAGGCTGTAAGCCCACTGTGCCTTCCCGCTATATCCAGCCTGGAGAGCTGGAAGATATTCTTTATGATTATCATCTGGCTGACGCCATGGCTTTGGTCTCGGGCAACGACTCTGTCAATATGGTGAAATATCATACGGCTGTGCTTCAGAAACATGGTTACACTGAGGCTGACTTCGATTCTTCATTGGTGTATTATCTGCGCCACACCGAGCAGCTGAAAACAATCTATGAAAACCTTGCCAAGCGTTTCAGAGATGAATCTGTGGCACTTGGTGGTTCGGCAGGAGATGCTTTCGCCAATGTTGGTCTTACAGGAGACACGGCCAATGTGTGGCGTGAGGAAACCTCATTGGTGCTTGCACCGCAGAAGCCTTTCAATCAGCATAGCTTCTCATTGAAAGCCGACTCGGCTTTCCATAAGGGTGATGTCTTGATGCTTGATTTCAATAGTGATTTCATTTATCAGGACGGTATGCGCGATGGTGTTGTGATGCTTTCCGTGAGGTTCAGCAATGACAGCATAGCTTCACAGACGGTTCATCTTTCGACAGGAGGTCATAGCAGTCTTAGGGTGAGCGATGATCATCGGTTAGGCATCAAGGAAGTCAGAGGCTTCTTCATGCTCAGCCGAAGTCAGAGTCCTGGAGAGAACACCACGACACTCAAGCTGATGATAGTCAGCGGAATCAGACTCCTTCGCATGCATGCCAGTCAAGAGAAGCTTGAAATGAAAGCCCAGGCCGACAGCCTGTCGCGCGATTCTTCCCGTCAGAGGCAACCCCTTACTCCTCCCTCAACTCCCATGATACCTGAGGGTGAATTGGATAAGCCCATGACCCGATAGACTATGAAGGAAAATGCACTCCGCCGATTGGCTTTTCATGAAGTCGTCTTCGACGATGGTCACACGTTGCATCATGCCGTTGTCGAAGTCTGTGGCAAAGAGGTGTTGAACAGTTATACGTTCAATGGCGAGCCTGCTATGACCGAATGGATAGGAGGAAAGGCTTTTATCGAAAAAGGAAAAATAAGGATGCTTAATGTTTAATGTTGATTGTTGAGTGTTTAATGTTTAATGGAAAATTCATAATTCATAATTCATAATTATACATTAAAATACATTACACACTAAACATTCCTCATTTCTCATTAACATATCGGGCTTAACGTAATATGTAATATGTAATATGTAATTTTTTTGAATGTTAACCATTAATATATCAGTATGAACATCAATAAAACTCTTTTTCTGCTTTTGGGCCTCATGCTTTATGCAGTCCCTTCAGAGGCTTGCACGAATTTCATTGTAGGCAAGAAAGCCAGTGTCAACGGAAGCGTCATCTGCACCTACAATGCCGACAGCTATGGTTCGTTTCTCGGGTTGACCCATTATCCGGCAGCCACGCATGAGAAAGGTGAAATGCGTGCCGTCAATGATTGGGAAACAAGCGTGTGTCATGGTTTCATCCCCGAGGCTCCCGTGACCTATAATATCATTGGCAACATCAACGAATATCAAGTGACCATTGGCGAAACCACCTATGGCGGGCGTGCCGAAATGGTCGACTCCACAGGCATTCTCGACTATGGAAGTCTCATTTACATTGCCCTGCAACGCTCACGCACAGCCCGCGAAGCCATTCGCGTGATGACAACCTTGGTAGAGGCTTATGGCTACAACAGCGAGGGCGAAACCTTCACCATCTGCGACCCCAATGAAGCCTGGATCATGGAGATGATGGGCTGTGGCGCGGGAAGCAAGAAAGTCGTGTGGGTGGCCCAGCGCATCCCCGATGACGCTATCTGTGCACATGCCAACCAAAGCCGTATCGGAAACTTCAACATGAAAGACAAGAAGAATGTGCTCTATAGCAAGAACGTCATTTCCTTTGCCCGAAGCAAAGGGTGGTTCAAGGGGCGTGATGACGAGTTCAACTGGAAGATGACCTATGCGCGCCCCGACTTCGGAGGACGTCGTTTCTGTGATGCCCGCGTGTGGGCATTCTTCAATCGCTTTGCCGATGGCTTCTCCCGCTATTTGCCTTGGGCCGAGGGACTTGATCCCAACGCTGAAGACATGCCGCTCTGGATAGTGCCCAAGCATAAACTCAGTGTGCAAGATGTGCAGACTGCCATGCGCGACCATTATGAAGGCACACCTCTCGCCACCGACACCCTCGACATCGGAGGCGGCATCTGGCAAATGCCCTACCGCCCCTCGCCCTTGGTCTATAAAGTCAATGGAAAAGCTTATTTCAACGAGCGCCCCGTGAGCACCCAGCAAACCACTTTCTCCTATGTCAGCGAAATGCGTTCATGGCTTCCCCGTGAGATTGGTGGCGTGTTGTGGTTTGGCAATGACGACGGAAACATGATAGCCTACACCCCTGTCTATTGTGGCAACACCGTGCGTCCCGAATGCTATAACACGCCTGGGGCTGATGCCCTTACCTTCTCGATGAAGAATGCCTTCTGGGTGTGCAATTGGGTCAGCAACATGGTCTATCCGCGTTATAGCCAGATGTTCCCAAGTCTGAAAGCCGTGCGCGACAGTCTCGAACAGAGCTATTTTGCCCAGCAGGCAGAAATTGAAAAAGAAGCCTGCCGGCGCTATGCCACCGATAAGGCGGCAGCCCTGCGCCAGCTCAACGACTATAGCAACCTGCAGGCACAGCGCATGCTTGCGCGTTGGACGCAGTTGGCTTTCCACCTCATCGTGAAATACAACGATATGGTTGTCAGACCCACCGATGAAAACGGTAACTTCCTGCGCACCAAGCGTGGAACTCCTGCCCCTGTCTGGCGCTCTGGATACCCCGCACCCTATGCCCGAAAGTTGGCGAAAGAACTCACACCGATGCCCTGAAAAAGGAAGCCTCACCCCCAACCCCTCTCCAAGGAGAGGGGAGTGCGAATTGAGAAGGCGAATTGAGAAGGCGAATTGAGAAGGCGAATTGAAAAAAACTCTCCATAAGACTCTGCGCACACTCCCCCTCTCCTTGGGAGAGAGGGCAGGGGAGAGGTGTCACATGCACGAGCTAACCCCGAGGGTTGTGGCAATGGCCGTAAGAATGGTGATGACAGTCTGAAGGATGACTTTCCAAGTGTTGTTTTTCATGATGATATTTTTTTAAGATTAATAATGAAGCCTCACCCCCAACCCCTCTCCAGGGAGAGGGGAACTACGGTAGAGGACCGGGAAGAGATTCTTCTCAATTAGTCTTCCCAAATCTTTTCCCCTCTCCTTGGGAGAGGGGTTGGGGGAGAGGTGTTATACGCTATCCCTGAGGTGTTCCAGTCTCAGTTTTCTTTTTCTTTTTCTGAATCTGATATTCAGTCTGTTCCTGCACATGGGTAGCGGTCTTGAGGCTGTGGGCATTGAATTTCCCAGTCGGGCGTGCACGCAGGCGATAGGCCTTGATGTGTTTGGCAGGCGAGAAGGCTGCACCCGATTCTGCACCCTTGGAGGTGATGCCTACGGAGAAAATGGCCAGATTGTCGAGCTTCACGGCCGTGCCCGCCAATGCCAGTTCCCTGATACACTCCACCATGTCGGTGATGATGCCTTTGATGACGCCTTTCGAGAAAGGAGTGTTGTGAAACGACATGTGTTCAGCCAACTGTTCGATGTTCTTGGTCTCGTTGATCACTGATCGGGCATAGAATCTGCCATAGCCTGCCGATTTCTTGTTTTTGTTCTTGTAAATCTTGTAGTTTAACATGGTAATTACGCCTCCTTCTACTCTCCCGGGTGAGCGGCCCCACTTTTACCTGCGAAGAAGGACTTTGATGTGGGTGTGTTTACATGGTTTTGTTTCTTTCCTACAAAGATACAGTACAATCGTCCGAAGACCATGGAAAAAGGGATTTTGAGCGTGTTAATGGGTGTTAAAGATTAATTCGTAATTCATAATGCACAATTCATGATGCATGATTCGTCATGCAGAATCAAAAATATTACATATTACAATATTACATGTAACGTTTACTCAATTCACTGTTTTTTAATTCATCATGCATAATTGCGCATTTGCATGAGAAAACAAAGCGCTTGACATCTCTTAACCATGCATTATGCATGGTGAATAGGTCTGAATATAAGATAGCTTATTATAATATATAATATATTATATATTATAATAACATAATACTACTAATAATTATTATATATAATCTCCATAAAACTATCAATCCGTAAGTATCCCTTATATTCCTGTGCATCATGCATGATGAATTGAGTAAACGTTACATGTAATATTGTAATATGTAATATTTTTATTTTTTCTTTTTCATTACATATTCAATCGTTTGTTTTTCCAATTTTTTTTCTTATCTTTGTCATCGGATGCGAAAGAAATGCCGATTGAAAAACTAAGGGGGAGTGTCAGTTGGACTTTTCTTCAAAACCACTGATAACAAAATGAGTTTTCAGGAAATAATAATCTTTCAAAAGAAAAACCATAGTGAGCATAATTCAACTGCGCATCGTCGGACTGCCCTATCATGAGATAGCCGGCTGTATGGAGGACTTCATGGGGGAGGCCCTTGGAAAAGCCGTCACCCTGCGTGCTGAGCACGACAATCATGCCGACCCGCAGGCTGTTGTGGCCTACGACTGGCAGGGGCGACTGATAGGCTATGTGTGCAGGAGGCAGCGTGGGCTGGCGCATGAGGCTTTTGCCTGCGTGGAGAGGGAACGCCTGCGCACGAGAGTAGTCGAAGTCGACAAGGAGCATAACTCATTGCTTGTGGAGCAGTTTGTGAAAAATTGCAGTGGGACATCAGCTTCGCTTCCGCTTCTGGATTTCTCTGCCTGGCACTATGCCGGCCCTCTGCTCGAGCGTTCGCGCGAACTGAAGCGCCTTGAGGCGGTGGCCGACGGCATCGACGACCTGCTTGAAGCCTGGCCCGAATGGAGCACCTCTGAACGTGAGGAGTTCGCCTGCCTGCTGGTACGCTTCAGCTCGCTTTCGCTGCTCGATATCAGCCGTGAAATGACTCAGCGTCGGCAGGCACTCGTGGGGCGCATGGAAGCGATCGGTGTGGATGTGGATGCCGAAGTGATTCATTCGCTCGAACGGCTTGGAAGCGTAATGGGGCGCCAATTGGGCAGTGAAGCGATGACCATGGAGCGCTGGCTCTCAATGGTGGCCGATGAAGAAACCACGAAGCGCCTGTTCTTGCAGGTCTCTGACGATGAAGTCGGTAAGGTGATTGCTTCTTTGGAGGCTTTCCCCGCAGGACTTTATCGTGTGTGGCAGAACGACCGTCAGAATTTCCTTTCCCGACTCTATTATGCCTCGGTGCCGAAGCGCCAATTGTGGCAGTTTCTCTCGGGCGTCGTGTTCGTAGAAGTGGCGAAGCGGAGCAAACCCTCGGCTGAACTCCCCTGGCAATGGACTGCCCACACTGAATGTATTGATGATGAAACGCTCCATGCCTTTCGCCGCACCTTCGAGTATGTTCGTCGGCATGGCTACCCGCAGGCCGATGCGCTCCTTGCCCGGGTGGATGAAGAGATAGAGCGTCGGCAAGCACAGATACCTCGCTCGTTGACCGTGCACGGCAATTATATTGAGGCGCACGATAATGGGCAATTGGTGGTTGGCGAGAAAGAAAGCGTTAATGAACGCGAAAAAATATCGTAAAAAAGCCCTTTTAGATGTAATTTTATATAAATAACCGCACTTTTATGAGAAAAAATCTCGCAAAACGCCATGAAGAGCGTTTTTGTTTGTTATCTTTGCATTAAATATTTATCATATACAATTATGCTGATTAATTTTAGTTTTGGTAATTTCCGCTCGTTCCGTGACATCAAGTCATTGCGCATGGAAGCGGGGAGAGTTGAAGACTTGTCCGAGTCTGTTATCGAAAAAGATGGTTTCCGCCTGCTCCCTGTGGCTGCAATCTATGGGGCTAACTCGAGTGGAAAGACGAATGTTATCAAAGCGTTGGGATGGTTTAGATATATTGTAAGAAACAATACTAAGCTTAATCCCGATAATTTTATTCCACATAATCCTTTTATGCTTGATACGCAAACGAAAGATGCTCCTACAGCGTTCGAAATTCAATTCTTGCTTGATAATGCGGTTTATAAATATGGTTTTGAATATCTACCGAGAGAGATTGTCAGGGAATGGCTTTACGAAAAGAAGGTTGAGCCGAATAGTAAAGAGCATGTTTTGTTCGAACGACAAGGAGAAGAATTTACTGTCTCAACAAAATATTTTCCTGAAGGCAAAAATAAAAAGGAACTTACAACCAAGAATCGCCTTTTTCTCTCACTTGTGGCTCAACTCAATGGAGAAGTTTCTCAAAAACTCATCTCGTATTTTAGGTGTTGCAATACGATTTCAGGCTTAGAAGGAGAAGGATATAAGCAGTTTTCACTTAAAATGCTTGCAAATAAACTCGATGGTTATGCCCAAGCCATAAATCTATTCAAAAAGCTTGACTTGGGATTTACCGAGTTAGAGGTCGAAGAATTCAAAATTTCTGATGAAACAAAAGAAAAAATAGCTACTTTGCAGGATGTAAATCTTAAGAAAACTTTGGAATCGAGGGAATATGATATATATACGACACATCATGTTTATGACAAAGAGGGGAAAGTAGTGGGACAGACGAGATTTAATGCAGAGATTTTTGAGTCGAATGGAACGAATAAAATAATCTCGTTCTCGGGGCCGCTTTTCGATACACTTCTAAAGGGCAAGGTGCTCTTCGTCGACGAACTTGATGCCAAGCTTCACCCCATGCTGACGCGTGCCATTGTGCGCCTGTTCATGGACAAGGAAACCAACCCTAAGGGGGCACAGGTCGTATTCACCACCCACGACACGCATCTGCTTGATAAGGATTACCTTCGCCGTGATCAGGTGTGGTTCACCGAGAAAGATGCCACCGAAGCCAGCGACCTCTATTCGCTTCTTGAATTCAAGGAGCGCAATGACCGCAATTTCGAGAAAAATTATATTGAAGGCCGTTATGGTGCCATTCCATTCATCCGATAATCACAGGCATAACCATGAAGAAAACAACAAAGATGCGTGGCCCCTTAGTTAATAGTGAGCGAAAACAAGGCACGAGAGCCAAGATTGTAAGATTTCTCATTGTGTGTGAGGGAAAGAAAACCGAGCCTAATTATTTTAAGGCGCTTATCGATGATTGCAAATCACAAAATAATGGTGCAAAGATAGATAAGCAAAGAACACAAGTGGTCCCTGCAGCTGTAATCGGCGGAGGTGCTTGTGGTACCTGCAAGCTGGTGGAGAAGGCAAAGAAGTTGGAGAAGGAATACAAGTGTAAGCATCAGGTTCCTTTCGATCGCGTTTGGGTTGTGTTTGATAAAGACGAATACAAAGATTTCAACGAAGCTATCGTAAAGGCTGAGGAAGAAGGAATGAAATGCGCATGGAGTAATGGGGCTTTCGAATTGTGGTTTCTTCTTCATTTCCAGGGAGGAGTTGAAGGTAAGTGTAAGGACTATGTCAACAGGATTGAGAGCATATTGAAAAAGGAGTTGAAAAAGGAGGATTTCAGCTACGCGAAGAATGACAAGGACTTTTATCAGATTTTACAAGAACATGGCCATGAAGCCCAAGCTATGAGTAGGGCTCAAAGGTTGCGTGGTTCTCATGAAGGGGAAGTCGATTATGCCGCTCACAATCCACGCACTGAGGTTGATTTGCTGGTTAAGGAGCTTAGAAATCCCAAGATAGTTCTTGATGAGATAGAGAAGACCAGGAAAGCGCGTGAAGAATAACAAGGATGATATGGGAAATACAATCAATGTGCAGGGGTCGTATATCGACATCCACGATAATGAGACGGTGAATTTGAGTGTGAGTGGCGCCGAGGTGAACGTTGACCGAGCGGTTGTGCCTGCTGGGAAAGAGGCTTCGGTGGGCAAGAGCGAGGAAGAGATTGCCCGAGGAATAGAGGAGCTGATGCCTTTGTTCACGGTTAAATCGCAGTGGGTGGCCATTTACAGGGTGCTGGTAGATTTCTATGGCTGGCCCGGTGAGCTGACGGCTTTCTGTCAGCGTGCAGAGCAATTGCCTTTCAGCCATGCCCTTGACTATCCTTGTGATTATCAGGCCGTGCAGAAGGCCAAGAATGGAATTCTTGACAAGCATTATAAGCATTGGGAAAGCTTTTCGCTCACGGATAAGGTGAACACCTGTTTCTCCCGGCAGAAGCTTATTGCCGACCGCCTGCTGACTTTCTTACGATAGAATTTACTTTTTTACTTTGTTTTTTACGCTGTGTTTCCATTCGGTTCACAGCGTTTCTTTTTGCCCTATCTTTGCCTGTGGATTCCAAAACATGGAGTCGGCAGGCTTTTGTTCTTATGCCCGGGAAGAAGAACGGCAGGCTGCTTTTGTTCAATAAAAAAACGAAAAGTAAAAATGGAAAAGTTTGTAACAATCATCAACCAAGGGGCGCACACTTCGCGCCAGTATACAGCCCAGGACGGAACGCAGAAGACTTTCCACACGATGGGATTTATTCTGAGTGACGGCATCGATGAATTCTATGCTGAAATGACGGGCGACATGGCACGCGACTGCCAACCTTACGACCGCACCATGATGCACCGCATGCAGGGCTATATCAAGCAGCGCCCTTTCACCGACAAGAACGGCATGGAGCGTCATGAGAATCAAATCTATATCACAAAACTCATCTAAAGAAAGGATAGCATCATGGAAATCAAACTTCAGATTGCCGACAAGGTGTATCAGTCGCTCATTGCAAGTGGAAACAGAGTCAGAGGGTCTATCGGATTGGTGAACCCCAAGGAGGGAAATTTCAATGCATGGAAACAGCCAGTGCAGGAGAGTGAGCCGGGAACGAAGACCATTCGGCTGGCACATGGAAAAGCAACCGTCAGCAAGGAGCGTGCCCGACTGACACTCTCTGTTGAACGGACAGAGATTGAAAGTCCTTATGAGGTGATTGACCGTGAAAGTCAGGAAGCATCAGACTTCATGTATTTTGCAATTCATAATTTATAGTGAGGAGTGAGGAGTGTGTAATGTGGAGTTGATTTAATTCATAATTTATAATGCATAATTCATAATTAAACATTCCTCATTTCTAATTCCTCATTCCACATTCCACATTAAACATTTCACATTTCACATTAAACATTGAAAACATATGTTTGGTTATAGTTCAAGTATAAGCAGGGGGGTAGTAGATTGTACCCCCGAATTGTTCCGCCAGGTGGTGCGGTCAGAGAAAGTCGGTAGGTTGTGTGCAGAGATAGCCGATGCCCGCGAGATGAAACTTCGGGGTGAGATGAGCCAGGAAGATTTCGAACATCGCAAGTCGGAATGTAAACGCCGTCTGCCAGTGTTTCTTTTTCATGCCACGTTTCCCAAGGGGCGCAGGGCGAATGCCGAAGCCGTTCCAACAGGATTGAGTATTTTTGATATCGACCATATTCCTGCTCCGCGCGAAACATGGAGAGAGATTGCCCCGCGGGCAGAAACGTTGGGCATAGTGCTTGCCCATGTTTCGCCATCGTTGGAGGGGTTGCGTCTGGTTTTCGTGCTTCCTCAAGGCATGGCTTTGGCTGAGGGGCAGAAGTGGATGGCAAGTCAGTTGGGCATGAGCGTCTATGATGAGAGTGTCAAGGATTATGCGCGCTGTTCGTTTGCTGTTCCCGAGCCGTATATCTTGTATGAGAGCGAGAAGCTGTTTGCCGTGCCGGAACCTCCAACAATTTCTGAAACGCCTGCATGCTTGTCGGCGTTGAAGGAGTCTGGAAATCAGGAAGCCTCACGACAACCTCTGCCTGCCCCTGCCGCTGGTCAGGAGAAAGCACAGGGTGAGGTTGCTGCTACCTTTCGTGGGATTCCTTATGACACGATTATTTCTCGCTGGTGGGAGAAGATGGGCGGTGAGCCTCAGGAAGGAGAGCGCAATGTGAAACTTCATCAGTTGGCAGTCAATCTCAGAGCAATCTGTGACAATAATGTAGGGAAGCTCATGCGCGTGATGCCTCGCATGGGGTTGCCGGAGCAGGAAATGAAAAGTGTGCTTGAGTCGGCTTGCAAGGAGCAGCCCAAGGGAATTTCAAGGCTGCTGAAGACTATTATTGCCGATCTGGAACGCGAGGCAAAGGGCGATGAAATGTCTGAACCTTTACAGGAAACAGAAGAAAAGGCGCTCAGTTCGGTGTTGTGTCGTGGATTGAGAGAGTCAATCTTCGGTGTGCCTGAGCCTATGCAAATGGCTGTGCTCTGTGCCGTGTTGCCCTTGGCGGCAAGTTATGCCGACGGAGTTGAGGTGGAGTATTGTGATGGCAAGCGCATGAGGTTGGGACTGATGAGCGTCATCGTTGGTCCGCAGGCCTCGGGAAAGAGTGCGTGTAAGGAAGCTATTGACGTGTGGCTCAAGCAGATGGACGAGGAGGATGCCCTTGCCCGACATAAGGAGGACGAATGGAAGCAGGCCCGAAAGTGCAGGAAAGCCAATGAGAAAGCCCCTCGAGACCCAGAAGTGATGATTAGGAATGTGCCTGTCACGATTTCCTGTTCCACGCTTCTAAAGCGAATGAAGAATGCACATGGACACACGCTTTATTCTTTCGGCGAAGAACTCGATACGTTGTATAAGACCAATGGAGCTGGCTCGTGGTCTACGAAATATGACATCTACCGATTGGCTTTCGACAACGGACGTTGGGGCCAGGATTATAATTCCGACCAGGCAGAGAGTGGAGTTGTTGAGGTGGCTTATAATTGGACAATTCTTGGCACGTATGGAGCATTGCGCAAGTGTTTTAAGACGGATAATGTGGAAAACGGACTTTCCTCCCGTCTGATGCTTGCCGAGATGCCTGATAATTCGTTTGCCCCGATGCCTCACTTCAAGGGCATGAATGATGCGCACCGGCAGGCTATCAGTGAGTGTGTCACCCGATTGAGAGAGGCTAAGGGATTTGTGGATACCCCTCGGTTGCGCAGGGCTATGGCCAACTGGGTTGAGGCACGGCGGTTGGAGGCCATGAAGAGCGCCGACACAGTGATGGACACCTATCGCAAGCGGGCTGCTGTCATTGGTTTTCGTTGTGGTGTGGTCTATCGGTTGCTCTATGGGAAAGAGTCGAATGAATGTTTGAAATTTGCCGTAATGATGGCAGATTATGTACTTCGCGAGCAGAGCAGGCTATTTGGTGAGGTGCTGTTGGAACAGGCGGAGTCAGTTTCCTCTGTCGGTCGGAAGAGGAGAGATACAACGATTTTCGATGAACTTCCAACGACTTTCACCCTCCACGACCTTGAGGTGTTGAAACATCAGCATGCGAGTACGCTTCGGGTTGTCATTCATCGTTGGAAAGCGAGTGGCTGGATTGAACGTGTTGGAAAAGGAATGTGGAAGAAGATATAAGATAACTTCTCCCCAGACACCTCCCCCCGACCCCTCTCCCAAGGAGAGGGGAGTGCGAGCTGGAGAATATTGTTTGAGGAAGGTGAGTAAGTCCACTCAAATTAGACCTCTCCTCTCTCTTTGGGAGAGGGGGCGGGGGTAAGGTAAAATATTACATATTACATTATTACATGTAACATTAGGCCCGATATGTTAATTCATAATTCATAATTCATGATTCATAATTTATAATGCGTAATGCGCAATGTGGCACGAGGAATCATGATTCATGAATTATGCATTATGAATTGTGCATTATTCATTAAAAAAAGTACTTATGAAAATCAATATTAAACGTATAGCGCGAAAAACGGATTATACTATCGGACATCTCTATGTCGGCGGACAATATTTTTGTGACACGCTGGAACCTGCTGATTGCGGATTGACCAAGGAAACACCGCTCCGTGATATTCAGTTGGCAAAAGCACGTGGCAGGGTGGCTATCCCCATGGGATGCTATCGGGTGCTGATCACCAAGAGCCCGCGTTTTGGTTGCTGGCTTCCACTGGTCTATGGTGTGCGTGGATTTAAGGGTATCCGCATTCATGCAGGAAATAGGCCCGCTGACACCTCAGGTTGCATTCTTGTGGGGTGGAACCGCAGGGTGGGAGAATTGATGAACTCTCGAACTGCCCTGCATTTGCTGATGCAAAAGATGACGGAGGCTTTGGGAAGAGGGGAGCGTGTGGAGGTGGAGATAGAATGAAAAACCACCTCCATGGAAGGAGGCGGGCTTGCATGCTATTTGATACTTTCCTGTTTTATGCTCTTTGTTTGAGGCCCTCTATTTGATTCGTTTAAGATACTCATCGGCCCGTTTGTCACCCAATTCTTTGGCCTTCAGCAATGATAAACGGGCTGTTTCTTTCTTGCCAAGTTCGAGTTGGGAAATGCCGAGAAGCAGGTGGCCGTCGGCATATTCGGGGGCAAGCTCTGTACAGCGTTGTGCGGCTTTCTCGGCATCTTCAAGGCGCTTTACCCGAAGACTGAGCGATGCCATTTCTGCATAGTAGGTTGGCTCGTCGGGGGTCATGATGATAGCGCGGGCGATGTCGTTGAGAGCTTGAAGATACTGGCGGGTCTTGGTCTCGCACTTATAGCGCATGTAATAGAAGTTGGAGGCAAGTGGGCGTCCCTGCATGAGTGAGTCGTAGAGATTGTAGTCTTTCAGGGCAAGTCGGTAGTTTTCCTGGGCATCAAGGGCCATGCCGCGTGCCAGCACATAGGGGGCAGCCACGGATGTGAGCGGTTGGGGACAGGCAGCTACCGCACTGTCGAGCAGGGCCATGATTTCGGTTTGCGGAGCCTTGAGCATGGTCTTGCATTGGGCGGCCTCATAGAAGAACTCGCCATTGCGGATAGGGCTTTTGGTGAGTGCCATAAAACGGTCGTAGGCTTGCTGATATTGTCCTTGTGAATAGATAATCTGTGCCTGTTGATGCCGATAGACGTCGAGCGGATTGAGGGCCTCGGCTTTTCGTGCCTCTTCAAGGGCTTTGTCGAGTGTCCATGCAGGATAGGGACTGTCGGCATGATAGATTTGCTTTTGCAGGATGACCTTGGCGTATTCAGAGTGTGCCTCGTCTTTCTTGGTGGCACGTTCAATGGCAGTCTGCATCATCTTGTCGGCTTCTGCATATTTGCCTGCATCCACATAGCTTATGGCTTTGTTGGTGTAGCCTTCAGTGGCTGTGGGGAAACGTTTGATGAAGTCGTCGATGTAGGCTTGTCGTTTCAGAGAGTCTACCGTCTCGCCTGTCATCATCATGGTGAGCAAGGCTTCTTCCTGTTTCTCGGGCAGTGCCGTGCGGATAGCGCAGGTGCGCAATACGGGGTCGTTGACAGAGAAAGCATTTGCCTTGATGTCGTTGGCCAATTGGGCATCGGTGGCATATACTTCGCCATTCTTGCCATGCTGGAGGAGTCCGATAACCTGTGCACGGTCGTTGACAAACGGACAGCTGGCCATGTTTTCGGCGGTATCTTGGGTGAAAATATAGTAGTTATATTTGTTCATGAACTTTTCCACACTGCCTATCTTGAAGGGCTTCACGTCGGCTTTAGCCACTGAATAGCCTATGAGATAAGCCTTTCCATTGGCTTGAGAACTGGCAATGGGAGCGGGGAGAGTGGTTCCGCTGACGGTGAACTTGCAGACGTCATAGAGCTCGTTGGCGCCAATGATGGTCTCTACGTTGTGTTGCTTGCCGTTGGCATCAATGACAATAGCATGATCAGCGCCGGCAAAGGGTGCCCATGTGCTGATAGCCTGTCCGTCGGAAGACACGAAGACGCCATGGCTTGAGGCACGCAGGCTGCCGTCTTTATTGAAAGTTGTGAGTGTGAATACGGATTTGGCAGTCTTCTGCATGGAGGCCGATTGGGCGAACATCCCCAGGGAGAATGCGAAGGTTAAGATGATGATGATTGATTTTTTCATTGTTGATATAGGGTTATCTTGTTTCGTAATGTGATATGGTGGATATTTCCAGACGGTGTCTCATGCTTTCTTGAGCAGGGCCTTGGCATTGCTGATAGCTTCGGCCGAGATATTACTTCCGCTGAGCATCTGGGCAATCTCTTGTATGCGTTCATCGTCGGTGAGTAGTCGCATGTGGCTGACCGTGCCCTCATTGGTTTCTTCTTTCGACACTTTATAATGGGTGGTGCCGAGTGCAGCAATCTGTGGAAGGTGGGTGATGCTGATTACCTGTCGGTCGTGCTGGCCCATTTCCTGCATGATTTGTGCCATCATCTCGGCCACTCGTCCGCTGACCCCGGTGTCTATCTCGTCGAAGATGATTGTCGGAAGCTGAACAGCACCGCTGATCATGGCTTTCAGAGAGAGCATGACACGGGCTATCTCACCGCCCGAAGCCACCTGACTGACAGGCTGGAGCGGCGTACTTCGGTTGGCACTGAAGAGGAAAGCTATCTTGTCGCGACCGTCTTCAGAGAGTTCTTTGACAGTGAGTTGAATTTGAAATCTCACATTGGGAATCCCTAAAGGTACAAGTCGGTTGGCCATTTCTTTCTCTACCAACAAGGCCGCTTTCTCACGTTTCCGTGTGAGCATCTCGGCCTTCTCATGGCAGAGTTGTTCGAGTTGGTTCACGCGTTGGCGGGTTTCTTCAAGCAGTTCTTCCGAGTTGTCGATGTTGCCCAACTGCTTCCCGAGTTCTTCCTTGATTTGCAGGAGTTCGGCAATGGTCGACACATGGAATTTCTGTTGAAGGGAATAGATGGTATCGAGGCGCTCATTGAGTTGGTCAAGTCGGGCTGGGTCGAATTCTATATGGTCAGTATCACGACTGATTTCCTGGGCTATATCTTTAAGTTCGATGTGGCAGTTGTCGAGTCGTTCGGCCAATTCCTTGGCATTGGGGTACACCTGCTCGATGGCATGCAGTCGGTTGGCAGCTCGTTTCACTTGTTCCACGGCTCCCCGCTCTTCGCCTATAAGCAGGCCGTCACCCTCGAAAAGCGCCTCCTTGATTTCTTCTGAATGCGAGAGTTGTTCGGTTTCCTGTTCTATGTTTTCCTGTTCATCGGCTTTCAAGTTTGCCTTTTCAATTTCATTGAACTGGAAGCGCATAAACTCCTCATTCTCTTTGCCTTGTGCTATATTTTCCTCCAATTGTTTCAGGTCGGCATGAGCTTTCCGATAGGCTTTGAAACTCTCCTGATAGTTCTTGCGTTCTTGTTCGTCGTGGGCAATGATGTCAACCACATTGAGTTGGAAGTTTTCTTTTTGCAGAAGGAGGTTCTGATGCTGGCTGTGAATATCTACAAGCATCTCGCCTAACTCTCGCATGAGTGTAAGCTGTACGGGCATGTCGTTGACAAATGCACGGCTCTTGCCATTCTTGTTGATTTCCCGACGGATGATGCAGTCTTCTGAATCATAGTCGATGTCATTATCGGCGAAGAACTGGTCCATGCCATATTTCGAGAGATTGAAGTGAGCCTCAATCACGCATTTATCCCTGTCTGCCTTTATGACTTTCGTGTCGGCACGCTGACCCAGAAGCAGGTTGATAGCACCGAGAATGATGCTTTTTCCTGCACCTGTTTCTCCGGTAATCACAGAGAAACCGCTGTTGAATGCTATGTTCAGTTCGTCGATCAGCGTGAAGTTCTTGATATATAATTGTTTCAGCATTGTCTATGTTTTATCGTTTGATTTTATCCCATGCCTCATTCAGGCTGGCATTGAGTCTGAAAAGAATTTCGTAGACGCTTTCTTTCTCCTTCTGCGTGCCTTTGCCTTGATAGATATTGGCAAGCTCATCCTTTTTATAGTCGGTCCATATCTGTGGCAACATACTCAAAGGACGGTTCTCATGGGCTTTCTGGAGGTCGTTCTCGAGTGCCGTAGTGATGTTCACACGTGCCTTTTCTACATTATTGGCCATCTCGTCAAGTCCTGTCCGATAGTAATCATACTGAAGCATTCTGAAAGGTTTCAAAGCCTCGTCCATATAGCCATTGATAAAGGCATATCGGTTTCGGTCATCGTCAAAACTCTTCCAACCCGTGAAGTTCAAGCCTTGAGCATTATTGGCCACGTTGAGGCATTGTTGTAGAATGTCAGTTCCTCCCATGGGCGAGAAACTGTCAAGGTTCATGCCGATGATGAGATAGGCATAGTAGGCACAGAGAGCCGTCAGTTGGTTGTCAATATGTTCCTCGTTGAAATCGAGCTGGCTGAATTCAGCAAACTCAAAGTCGAAGTTGTTATCAATATTATTATATAAGGTGGTGGTGTATGAAGAATTGAATACCGGGCGGTTAGCCTGAACGATTGCCTTACAGCTGAAAGTGTTGGTCTTGCGGTCGTATTTGTTCACCGTGATATTGAAACTACAGGGTATACGCTCATTTTTCTGAAACTGTAAAGCCGTCCATTTGCGGTCGTTCAGAAATTGCATGAGGGTAGTTTGCAGATTATCGAATATCGAATTGTCAGTGCCTTGTATCTGTGCATGATTGATATTGACGGTAGCCTGCAGTTCCTGTGCCAGCAGTGAGCCACTACAAAAGAGTAGCCAGCTCGTCAACAATATCTTTGGCAACATCTGTTTTCGGCTTCTTGGCATATTCTTTCTTTCCTTCTTTATGGATAATCGTTATCTGGTTCTCATCGCTCTGGAATGTCGTTCCTGGATTTCGGGTAGAGTTCATCACGATGAAATCGGCATTCTTCTTCTCTAATTTTTGCTTGGCATTCTGCTCTTCGTCATTGGTTTCGAGTGCGAAAGCGATGATACGCTGATCTGAGGTCTTCATCTTTCCGAGCGTAGAAGCAATATCCTGCGTGGGTTTGAGACGGAGAAGCAAGTCGTCTTTCTCACGTTTAATCTTCGTTTCTGCCACGTTTTCGGGTTTGAAATCGGCCACTGCCGCACACAGAATGGCTGCATGTTGTTGTGGAAAGGCCTTTGTTGCCTGCTCATACATCTCTTCGCAACTCTCCACGTCTATCCTTCTGATGCCCTCCGAGCAACTAAGACTCACGGGGCCACTTATCAATGTGACCTCAGCTCCACGGCGATAGCATTCTTCGGCCAGTGCATATCCCATTTTTCCGCTTGAATAATTGCCGATGAAACGCACGGGATCAATCTTCTCGTATGTAGGACCAGCCGTAATCATGATATTCTTTCCCTGCAGGTCAGCAGTCGAGTTGAAGAATTTGTCGAGTTGTTCAACAATTCTTTCCGGTTCTTCCATTCGCCCTTTTCCCTCAAGTCCACTGGCCAGAAAGCCGCTTGCGGGTTCTATGATATGGTTGCCATAGGATTTCAGTTGCTGGAGATTGGCCTGCGTAGAAGGATGTTGAAACATGTCGAGGTCCATTGCCGGAGCAATAAACACAGGGGCTTTCATGCTGAGATAGGTGGTGATAAGCATGTTGTCAGCCACACCATGTGCCATTTTTCCGAGTGTGCTTGCCGTGCAAGGGGCTATGAGCATGGCATCGGCCCACAATCCAAGGTCTATATGGGAGTGCCATGTGCCGTCACGTTGAGAGAAAAACTCGCTGATTACAGGCTTATGGGTGAGTGCAGAAAGCGTTATCGGCGTAATGAACTCTTTGCCCGATGGGGTAATAACAACTTGTACCTCAGCACCGTGTTTGATAAGAGCACGAATGATGAGGCACGATTTATAGGCTGCTATAGAGCCTGTAATTCCAAGTACAATCTTCTTTCCTTTCAGCATGAGCGCTTGTTGAATTCTCGTAGTCTGATGCGTGTGAGCACCTGTTTGGTGTTGTTTGAGAACTCTGCCGCCAACATCCAGGAATAATATCCAGGGTCTTTCTTCAAGACTTCTGCCACTGGCATGTCCTTGTATTTGCCGAAGTTGAACACCTCTTGCACCTGTGGTTGACCGTCTTTATCCAGCAAAGGATTGCCGTCTTTATCCTTTACAGGCCCCCAGACAATGCGTCCTGCAAAGTCAACATTGTCATTCTGCTTGGAGAAATCAGCCAGATAATCCATGTCGTTGGGCAATATGCGCTCGGCTTCACTCTGCTTGTCTGCCGAATACATGTCGAGCTGTCCCAACAGCACGCGATAGGTGGCCTCGGTATCTTGGTCGGCACGGTGTGCTTCGAAGTCTTCATCCATTTTTCGTCCACAATAGAATTCGTAGGCAGCAGCCAGATTTCGCTTTTCCATTTTGTGGAAAATGGTCTGCGCATCAATGAGCCTGCACTTTGAAAAGTCAAAATCTATACCTGCCCGAAGGAATTCCTCGGCCAGCATTGGAACATCAAAGCGGTTGGAATTGAATCCTGCAAAGTCACAGCCTTTGAACTTCTCGGCCAGTGTTGCAGACAGTTGTTTGAAGCTTGGAGCATCCTTCACTTTTTCATCGTCAATACCCGTAAGGGCTGACACCATGTCGGGAATATGCTTTCCCGGATTGATAAGATGATCTCCGCGCTCTTCAGTTCCATCCGGACAAACCTTGATAAACGACAGCTGAATGATGCGGTCGTTTACAATATCAAGCCCCGTAGTCTCAAGGTCAAAGACTACGAGGGGCTTTTTCAGATTTAATTTCATTGTCAATATTAAGCGTGAGCAAGCGGTTAATCGTTGAGAAGCATGGGCATAATCAACATCAGAATGTTGGCATTCTCAGGCTGTTGAGCAGGAACAATGACCCCTGCACGGCTTGGATCTGCCAATTGGAAGATGACTTCATCACCGTCAAGATTGTTAAGGATATCCTGCAATGAACTTCCCTTGAAGCCAATACTCATTTGCGGACCGTTGTAGTCACAGATAATCTGCTCCTTGGCACTGGTAGCGAAGTCAATGTCTTCTGACGAAACCTCCAACTTGCCAGCCTCAATGCGGAACCGAACAAGCTGACTGCTCTCGCTTGCAAACGGCAGCACACGACGCAGTGCACCGATAAGGCTCTTGCGGTCGATGTTCATGTTGTGGGGGTTCTGTGGGATAACGCTATTGTAGTTAGGATAGTTTCCTTCGATAAGGCGACAGGTGAGTTGACCCTCGGCAAAGCGGATTTCAGTGCTGCGGTCATCAAATCTGATGACTACTTCATTGTCGTCTTTGCTCAGAACATTCTTCAAGAGCGTAGCAGGCTTCTTGGGAAGAATAAATGATGCCGCGTTTTCGCTCTTGACCGTATAGTCTTGGTTGCGCACCAACTTATGACCGTCTGTGGCAACAATGGCTAAATAGTCGGTTGTCAAGTCGAAGTAGATGCCGTTCATTACAGGGCGAAGTTCATCGGTAGCCGTTGCAAAGAGCGAGCGGGTGATGTTGCTCACCAATGAAGCTGAAGTCATGGTGATAACGTTTGCACCGTCGGGCACTGCCTGTGTATGAGGATATTCATCGGCATTCTGTGCCGTGAAATTGTACATACCGTTCTGATAGAGAATTTTGATAGTGAGCGCTTCAATGTCAACATCGAACGAAAGTGGTTGCTCGGGCAGTTCTTTGACAGCGTCAAGGATTGTTCGGTTGGGCACAGCGAAGCTTCCTTCACCATCACATTCGCTAAGCGCCACGAGCGAAGTCATAACGTTCTCACTGTCTGATGCCGTAATCTTGAGTCCGCTGTTGCTGACTTCAAAAAGGAAACTGTCGAGGATAGGCAGTGAGTTCTTACTGTTGATAACCTTGGCAAGTGATTGCAGGCGTGCATTCAGTGCGCTGCTGGATAATGTAAATCTCATTAGTATCGTTGTTTATTAGTTATTATTCCATTTATGTTTTTTGTACATACAAAAATAGTAAAAACCCCTGTGTAAAACAAAAAAAAGGTACAAAATGTTTCATTTATTAGAACTATTTTAGTAATTTCGCAGAATAAAGTGTAAAAACAAAAACTTCTTTTTTGCATTTTGAAACTTGAAAAAATAATATAAAATACGATTATGGATTTACAAGGTAAGGTTATTGCAGCACTTCCCGCACGTTCGGGTACCTCTGCACGTGGCGAATGGAAAGCGCAGGATTTTGTTATCGAGACTCATGAGAATTATCCTCATAAGATGGTTTTCAGCGTTTTCGGTGAAGAGCGTCTGCAGCGTTTCAATATTCAGATTGGCCAGGAAGTGAACGTTTCTTTCGATATTGATGCCCATGAGTATAACGGTCGTTGGTTCAACAGTATCCGTGCATTTGATGTCCGTCAGATTGATCCGGCAACGATTGGCGCAGCTGTTCCTCCAGAGGCTTTTGGTGCTGCTCCGGCTGGACAGGCTCCTGTTGCAGGTGCTCAGGCTCCATTCCCTCCACAGCAGAATGCTGAAGGTGAAAGTGCAGATGATCTGCCATTCTAAGGAAAACAGATTTTACTAAAGCAGAAGAAAGGTGCATTGCCCGTTGACAATGCACCTTTCTTCATAATTCTTCTTTTGTTCTTCCTCTGCATACCGTTTTCCTTTTATTTATCTTTCTGCAAAGTGGTATTTATCGGTGAAATGATGATAAAAGCGGTATGATAGTTTTTCTTCGCTGATCTTTGCTTGTAACTTGATGCAGAATGCGTTGTAACTTGATGCAAGTTATCGTATAACTTGATGCAGATTACGATGTAACTTGATGCAGATTAGCTTATGATTTGATGCAGATTACAATGCTTTTAGAAAGTAAAAAGTAAAGGAAACATGAAGTAAGAGGACAAAAGAGTAAAAAGATTTGGAAATTGTTTGGTCGGGAATGATTTCCTTATCGTTCCATTCAATAGTCTCATTTACTTTTTTACCCTCTCTGTCCTCTTTTCTGTTTTCTTGTTTTTTTGCTTTTTTACTTTTGATAGAGGTATCTCTTGATGCTCTTTTTCGGTGTTTTCTCGAACTCTTCTTCATGGATACGGATAGCCGTGAGTTTGCAGTAGGCGGGTTGCGTCTGGTTAAGTTCGTTGCGGTTCTGCTCCATGATGGTTTCCAAGTCTTGGTTGGAGAAGCCCATGTTCTTGGCCTCTTCATAATCAGGATAAACCAATCCAATGAGTTTGTCACCTTCCTGAATCACTACACTCTCATTGACCATAGGCATTGAGTTCAGGCGGTCTTCAATCTCTTCAGGGTAGATATTCTGTCCACTTGCACCCAAGAGCATGTTTTTGGAACGTCCTTTGATGAAGACATTCCCGTCGGCATCCATTGTTCCGAGGTCGCCCGTGTGATACCAGCCGTCGGCATCAATGGTCTGACGCGTGGCTTCTTCGTTCTTATAATAGCCCAACATTACGTTGAGTCCCTTTGCAAGAATTTCTCCTGGTACATTCTCTGGGTCTGGACTGTCAATCTTCACTTTCATGTTGACAACAGCCCGGCCACAGCTTCCCGGCACAAAGTCTTTATAATCTGAATAACAAATGATAGGGGCACATTCCGTGGCACCATATCCTACTGTGTATTTAAAACCAATACGATGTACGAAGCGTTCAATCTCTTGATTAAAGGCGGCACCACCGATAATGACTTCATAGAATTCACCACCGAAGGCATTGGTAACCTGTTCGCATATCTTTTCGCGCACTTTCTTAGCCACAACAGGCATGTGAAGGAGCATGCGCATGCGGTTGTTCTGTATTTTCGGGAACACTTTCTTGCGGATAATCTTCTCGATGACCAATGGCACGCTGATGATAACCTTGGGCTTTACTTCACTGAAAGCCTGGGCGATAATGGCCGGACTTGGCACCCGGGTAAGGTAGAAGATATGACAACCTTTGATGAACTCGAAGATGAATTCAAACGACATGCCATACATATGAGCCATGGGAAGAATACTGATGATATTGTCTCCACATTTAATCTGTTTGCCCAATACTTGGTTGGCAAAGTAGGTGTTGCTCCATAATGCACGATAAGGAATCATCACGCCCTTGGAAAATCCTGTCGTTCCACTGGTGTAGTTGATGAGTGCCAACTCTTCGGGATCAGTGTCAATATAGTAATTGACATGTTCTTTTCTGAAGTATTTAGGATACTTCTTGCCAAACATCTCGTTCAGATGCTCGCGCGCATAGGTCAGTTTGTCTGTGCGTGAGAGCACAAGCGAGTAGTCGGGGATATAGATGATGCCTTCAAGTCCGGGCATTTTCGTTGCGTCAATCTGTGTGGCTACAACATCTCCAACAAAGAGAAGGCGGGCCTCACTGTGGTTAACGATGTTGTGCATCTGGTCGGGTGTGAATTCATGAAGGATAGGAACGGCCACACAACCATAGGTGAGCGTAGCCAGAAAAGCCACAGCCCAGTTGGCACTGTTGCGTCCGGCCAGTGCAATCTTGTTGCCTTTAACCACACCACTACTTTCAAACATGATGTGAAGTTTCTCAATCTTACGTGCTACATCATGATACTGCAGCGTTGCACCCTTAAAGTCTGTGAGTGCATCCTTATCCCAATTGTCGATGATAGACTGTTGTATCAGACTATTGAAACTTGGTGTTTGTTCCATAATGTTATTTTTTCTGGTTTACTGTTTTGCTTTAGATATAGTTTTCATTTTTTAGATTGCATCCTGATACAGATAGCGTTTGATGCTCTTTTTTGGAGTTTTTGCAAATTCTTCTTCATGGAGTTGGATAGCGGAAATCTTTGAAAAGCTTGGCAACATATCGTTAAGATTTCCACGATTTTGCTCCATAATGCTCTGCAAGTCTTCTCCGCTGAAGCCCATGGCTTCGGCCTCTTCATAGTCGGGGTGAACCAATGCTATGAGTTTTTCCTCCTTTTGCAGGACAAGGCATTCACTTACCAAGGTCATTGAGTTCAGCTTGTTTTCAATTTCTTCGGGATAGACATTCTGTCCGTTTGCACCGAGAAGCATATTCTTGATGCGTCCGCGGATAAACACATGTCCGTCAGCCGACATGGTAGCGAGGTCTCCCGTGTGATACCAGCCCTCGTTATCCATAACGGCTTTTGTGGCCTCTTCGTTTTTATAATAGCCCAACATCACGTTTAGTCCACGCGTGATAATCTCTCCTGGAATGTTTTCCGGGTCGTTACTTGCAATCTTCACTTCCATGTTCTTGACGGGAGTGCCACAGCTTCTTGCTTGGAAATCATGCCAGTCTGTATAGGTAATCAGAGGAGCCGTCTCCGTGGTTCCATAGCCCATAGTGATAGGGAAACCGATGTTTACGAGGAAGTCTTCAATTTCCTTGTTCAGTCCGGCACCACCCACAATGACCTCATACATATTGCCACCAAACTCTGTGCGGACAATATCGAGAATGCGTTCCTTGACCTTCTTGCTGATGACAGGCATGTTCATCAGCAGTTTATACACGTTGGTCTGTATCTTTGGGAATACGTTTTTCCGGATAATCTTTTCGACAACCAAAGGCACGGCAACGATGATAGCCGGACGAATTTCAGTAAATGCCTGTTGGATAATCGTCGGACTCGGTAGTCTTGTGAGGAAATAAGTATGATTGCCTAAACAGAATTCCAAAATGAACTCACACACCATACCATACATGTGGCCCATCGGAAGGATTGCCAGCACATCGCAGTGCTTGGGAAGTTTGGTTCCAATGGCTTCTGCAAGGAAATCATAGTTGCTTGTGAGTGCACGGTAGGGAAGCATCACCCCCTTGGAAAAGCCCGTTGTTCCACTGGTGTAATTGATTAATGCCAGTTCCTCAGACTGGTCCACATGATAGTGGATATGCTCTTTTCGGAAATATTTGGGGTATTTATGTCCGAAGATTTCGTTCAGATGTTCGCGAGCGTATGTCAGCTTTTCAGAACGTGAAAGCATGACTGAAAAGTCGGGAATATAAATTACACCTTCCAACGAAGGCATTTCATCAGCGTTAATCTCGGTAGCCACGACATCACCTACGAATAGCAGTTTTGACTCGCTATGATTGACAATGTTGTGTATTTGTTCGGCTTTGAATTCGTTTTGTACGGGTACGGCAACGGCACCATAGGTCAGTGTGGCGAGAAAGGCCACGGCCCAATGCGAACTGTTTCTGCCACATAGTGCAATCTTATCGCCTTTCTGAAGACCGCTGTTTTCAAAAAGAATGTGTAGCTTTTCTATCTTCCTTGCTACATCATGGAATTGGAGGGTGGCTCCTTTATAATCGGTCAGGGCATCCTTCTCCCAATTGTTGATGATGCTTTGTTCTATGTAGCTATTGAAATTTGGTAATGAATTCATTGCACAATATCAAAAATTTTGTGCAAAGATAAGGTATTATCTGCACATCTCAAAACTTTATGTGCATTATTTATTGTCAGCAGTTGTTTTTGATTACTCGTACCGCATGGATTTAGCGGGATGTATATGAGAAATCAGATAGCTTGGGGCTATGAGCACAAAAAGACAAATCAGTAGGGTGGCTACGTTCAGAATGATGAACAATGGAATGTTGTATTCCACAGGGACTGTGTTGACATAATAGGTCTGTGGATTGAGCTTGACAAGGCCTGTAAACTGTTGAAGGGAAATCAGTCCAAGTCCGACAATATTGCCGATCAGCATTCCTTTGCCAATGATGAAGGCGGCAAACCACATGAAGGTATGGCGAATGGTTTTATTTCGGGCGCCCAATGCTTTCAGAATACCTATCATCACGGTTCGTTCAAGAATGATAATGAGCAAACCGGAAATCATCGTTACGCCAGCCACGGCAATCATCAATGCCAAAATAATCCATACATTGAGGTCGAGCAGGTCGAGCCACGAGAAGATTTGGGGACACAGTTCGCGAATGGTTTTCGAAGAATAGGTTTCACCATAGTGGTCGAGTGTGCGGTTCACTTTTTTCACCACAAGGTTTTCTACATCGTCTAACTGGCTGAAATCCTTGACGGTCAGCTCTGCCCCTGTTGTCTGGTCGTCTTCCCACCCATTGAGTCTTACGGCCGTATAGAGGTCGGTAAAGCAGGTGATGTCATCATATTGTGAGAGATTGGTCTGATAGACTCCTTCTATGGTAAAACGTCGGGTGCGCACACCGTTTTTGTCGATGAAGTAACTGTAAATCTTGTCATTGGCCTTCACCCCCAATTTGTCGGCAATGCTTTGTGAAATGAGAATCTTGTTGCTTGAGGCATTGTCCGTGAAGCGCGGAATATGGCCTTGGCGCATGTTTTGATGCAGGAAAGTTGTGTCATATTCAGCCCCTATTCCTTTGAATATCACTCCCAAAAAGTCGTGGTCGGTTTTGAGAATGCCTTGTTTCATAGCATAGCGCTGAACATGCTTCACTCCCGGAATCGTTTTCAGAACGGTCAGCATCGAGTCATCCATTTGAATGGGGTAGAAGTCACCTGTTTGCAAAGTCATGAAGCTACCCACCTGAATGTGGCTTCCAAATCCGATAACCTTGTCGCGGATAGTATGTTTGAAGCCCAACACGACACTCACCGATATCAACATCACGGCAAGACCGATAGCCACGCCTGCCGTAGCTATTCGTATGGCAGGGCGAGATACTTGTTTTCCCTCGGTCTTGCCACCATAGATTTTCCTTGCTATGAAAAGAGGTAGGTTCAAGGTTGGCTGTTATTCTTCGTCGACAACGCGCCCTGGATAGGTTTCAAGGGCTTTCTTCAATACTATCAAGGCACGCTCCAAATCGGGCTTTTTCAAGACATAGGCAATGCGCACTTGATTGATGCCTGCACCTGGTGTGGTGTAGAAACCAGAGGCTGGTGCCATCATTACGGTTTCGCCCTCATAGTTGAATTCTTCAAGACACCAACGGCAGAACTTCTCGCTGTTGTCAACCGGAAGTTTTGCCACGGTATAGAAAGCTCCCATTGGTATTGGCGAATAAACACCGGGTATGCGGTTCAAACCGTCAATAAGGCATTTTCTGCGCTCCACATATTCATCGTAGACATCACGATAGTATTCCTCGGGCGCATCCAGAGAGGCCTCGGCAACAATCTGTCCGATGAGGGGTGGAGAGAGTCGGGCCTGGCAGAATTTCATCACGGCCTTTCTCACTTCGGTATTCTTTGTTATCAATGCACCTACGCGAATACCGCATTCAGAATATCGTTTTGAAACAGAGTCAATCAAGATGACATTTTCCTCGATGCCTTCCAAATGGCAGGCGCTGATATAGGGCGAACCTGTATAGATGTATTCCCGGTAGACTTCATCAGAGAACAGATAGAGGTCATATTTCTTCACAAGATCGCGGATTTGGTTCATCTCGCGTCGTGTGTAGAGGTATCCGGTAGGGTTGTTGGGGTTGCAAATCATAATGGCACGAGTGTGCTCATTGATCAATTCCTCAAACTTTTCAACTTTTGGCAGGGAGAAACCCTCATCGATAGTCGTTGCTATCGTGCGGATAGTGGCTCCGGCACTGATAGCAAATGCCATGTAGTTGGCATAGGCTGGCTCTGGAATGATAATCTCGTCTCCGGGATTCAGACAGCTCATGAAAGCAAACAACACAGCCTCGCTACCACCCGAAGTGATGATGATGTCGTCGGCTTCAACGTTGATGTTGTATTTTCTGTAGTAGCCTGTCAACTTTTCCCGATAGCTCAGATTGCCCTGGCTTGGAGAGTATTCCAGCAGTTTGCGGTCGATTTTCTTCAATGCATCGAGTCCGCACTGGGGAGTTGGAAGGTCGGGCTGACCGATGTTGAGATGATATACCTTCGTGCCACGTTTCTTTGCTGCTGCCGCGAGAGGAGCCAATTTTCTAATGGGCGACTCTGGCATTTCTAATCCGCGTACTGATATTTCTGGCATAAAATTGTTCTTTTTGAAATGGCTTTTCAGACCATCATTCTTCGTTTTGTTTGCAAAGGTAGTAATTTTTTTGAAACGATATCTTCTTTGCAGGTTTAATAAACACGTGGGCCGAAAATCGTTGTTCCTACGCGAACCATTGTCGAACCATGACAGATAGCTGTCTTGTAGTCGTGGCTCATGCCCCATGAGCGTTCCTTGAAGGCATCATCGTCGGCGAAGTAGTGGGTTTTTATCTCGTCGAAGAAACGTGCGGCCGTTTCAAACTCGCTGGCAATCTGGTCTTGATTGTCGGTGTTGCTGGCCATCATCATCAAGCCGCATATCTGCACGTGGTCGAGCGTGCGCCATTCTCCGTCAGCCAACAGTTCCCGACAGGCGTCGGGTGTCAGTCCATATTTTGTTTCCTCTTCGGCTATGTGTAGCTCTAAAAGCACTTTGATGATGCGGTTGTGCTTGTTGGCATGCTTGTTGATTTCTTTCAACAGTTTCATGCTGTCCACAGCCTCAATCATTGAAATATAAGGTGCGATATATTTCACTTTGTTGGTCTGCAGGTGTCCGATGAAGTGCCATTGGATGTCTTTGGGAAGTTTCTCAACCTTCAGTTTGAGTTCCTGCTCATGGCTTTCCCCAAAGATGCGCTGGCCTTCAGCATATGCCGCCTCGATATATTCGTAGGGATGATATTTGCTGATAGCAACCAATCTGACGTCTTTAGGCAGATTGCCCAGCACCTCATGCAAATTCTTTGCTACATCAACATTCATACGCCTTTATTCAACTGTCGGTTCTTCTGATTTTTCAGGGGCCTCATATTCCGGAACGTCATTGCCTCCGCCTGGGTTCTTCTTGGGGCCATTGTGCTCGAATACATCCATGATCTGGGTTTCCTGAATGCTCACGATGACATAGTCAATCAGTGTTCCTCCCATGACTTCCTCTATATGCTTCACGGCCGCCGGAACGCTTCCTGCCTGTACTAAGTAAGTCACTGTTGAGCGCTTCTCCTTTTCGGTTTTCTCGTCAATGGTAATGAATTGCAGTCTGCTCTTATACCATTTGTCGTCAGCATCGGCATCGCTGAAGAATATCTCTCCGTAAGCTGCTTGCTTCAAGTCGGTCACTTTGAATTCTCCACTGATATAAACGCGCATCTCTTCAATAATGGTGTTCTCGGCCTCGGTAAAGCTCAAGGCATCTACGACATAGCTTTCAGACACTTTTTTCTGCATGCCGTCTTCCATTGTTTTTTCGTAACGTATTTTGGTTTCAAACCAAACTGCGGTTCTGCTTCTCATCTTTTCTTTTATTATGTTTTATTTGTTGAGCAAAGTTATAAAAAGAATCTGAATTATGCAAATTTTTGGAGCTTACCCATGCCTGTCGAGCTGTTAATGTTTAGTTAACTTGTTGTGAGAGTGTGAGATAAAATTTTTTAGGCGTAGAGTAGGAGAGAGTTGTGAACTTTCAAAATATTACATATTACATATTACATGTAACATTTAGCACCATATGTTAATTCACAATTCATAATGCATAATTGCGCATGATGCATAAGAGAGGCTGGATGCTTACAGATTGATAGCTTTATAGAGATTATATATAATAATTATTAGTATTATTATATTATTATAATATATAATAATTTATATATTATAATAAACTATCTCTCTCTCCTAATCCTCAAAACAGTGTATCGACCTAAATGTTACATGTAATATGTAATATGTAATATTTTAGAGAATCTTGGGCAAAGTTTTTTCATCAGTGAGTTTAATTCATATCAGTTTACATGGCAATTTGAGATAGATTACATTGCTTTCTGAATCAAATCAGGCCGTAGAATGACTTGAATTGCGAGGTGATTCAATGTAAGTTGAAACGCCATGTGATGAAACCTCATTTTGTCTTATCCCGAGCAGAATGAGTTTTTGTGTGCGTTTATAGTGTTCTTTTTCTTGCACATGTTCTTTGTAAATGGTCTCTTTTGTGGGTGCAAACAGGCGCCTTATTCTCTTTAACTTCTGTTAACTCTCGCGGAAACCTCTTTTTTATGGTTTTCTTCATATGATGTTTTATCTTTGTAAAAGATACCTGTTAAAATGTTTCTCCTTATTCATTGAAGAAAAGGTAAAGCGACTCATGGTAAATCTGTTGATTAATATTGTTATAATTTAACTCTCTCTCTTGGAAATATAGGTTGCTTTTGGGGGTGAGTGTATGAAGCGAAAATGGCAAATGTGGGGTGGTGATGTTGGACGTGTTTTATGAAGAAATATGCACTCTGATTAAACGGTTTTTGGTTTTAGGCGTCTAACCTATCAGACTTTTATATTAGAATAAACGAAATGAGAAGGATAATTGCAGTCTTGTTTTTGACAATCACATGGACGGTCTGTCTTGCACAAAGTCGCCAGATAAGTGGGACGCTTTCAGATAAAGACACCAAGGAAGCATTGGCGCAGACGACTGTTCAGCTGCTTCGGGTTAAGGACAGTTCATTTGTGGCGGGTGCCATTTCTGACAATAATGGTAGGTTTTCAGTGAAAGCGCCTGGCGATGGGAACTTCCTTGTTAGGATTACGAGCGTGGGTTATAAAACCGTTGTCAAGCATGCAGATATCAGAGGTGGGAAAGATGTGGATTTTGGAACGATACTTGTCAGTGCTGATGCCGTGATGCTGAAAGGGGCAACCATTACGGGACAGGCCACTAAAGTGTCGCTGAAAGAAGATACTTTCATCTATAATGCATCGGCATTCAGAACTCCTGAAGGGTCTACGATAGAAGAGTTGGTGAAGCGCTTGCCGGGTGCACAGGTCAGTGATGACGGAAAGATTACGATTAATGGCAGGGAGGTTAAGAAGATTCTTGTTGAAGGAAAAGAATTCATGGCAGGTGACACGAAGACTGCTTTGAAGAACATTCCTGTCTCAGTTATCAATAAAATCAAGGCCTATGATCAGAAGAGTGATATGGCAAAAGTCACCGGCATAGATGATGGCGAAGAAGAAGCTGTGCTTGATTTCGGCATGAAACCAGGTATGAACAAGGGAGTGTTTGGCAATGTTGATTTGGGCATTGGCACTGATCATCGTTATGCGGAGAAAGCCATGGGCAGTTATTTCAATGATAAGAATCGTTTCATGGTGTTTGCAAATGCCAATAACATCAATGACAAGGGGTTTCCTGGCGGAGGCTTTCGTGGCTTCGGTAGTGAATTACAGGGGCTTAATGCTTCAAAGATGCTTGGTGTGAACTATAACTTTGAATTGAAGGACAAACTGCAACTCGATGCATCCCTGCGTTGGAATCATTCTGACGGAGATGTGAATGCAATTGGCTCTGTTGAGAATTTTGTCAGTAAGGTTGGTGCTTTTTCCAACAGCAATAAGTTCACTTTGTCGCGCAGTGATTCGTGGGAGGGGCGTCTGCGTCTGGAATGGAAGCCCGATACGATGACGAATATTATGTTTCGGCCACAGTTCAGTTATACCAATAGTGATAATCTCACAAGTAATCTCTCGGCCTCATTCAATGCCGACCCTTATCTCTATGTGGTCAATCCGCTGGCTGCCGAGTCTATTGAAAAACTCGATGCAGAGGGGCTAATGGTCAATAAGCGTGAGAACAGTGGCATCAGTAATAATGAGAATAAGAGCATAAAGGGTGTGCTCCAGTTTAATCGTAAGTTTGGAAGTCGGGGGCGTAATGTCACATTGCGTGTCGGTGGTAACTATGGAATGCGCGACAACCGTAATCTGTCGTTGAGCAATGTTCATCTTTATCAGGTGATGAATGCCATGGGGCTTGACTCTACCTATCAGAAAAACCGTTGGAAACTTATGCCAACAACGAACTATGGTTACAGCCTGTGCTTTGCTTATAGTGAACCAATCCTGCGGGCGATGTTTCTGCAATTCACTTATGAGTTCCAGTATAAGTACAGCAAGAGCGACCGCTCAACCTATGATTTCAGTAATCTGGGAGAAACATTTTTCAGTGGGCTACCACTGGAATATGGTGCATGGAATCATTATCTCGCGCGTCTGACAAATCCGCTTGAAAGTTATTATGACAGTAATTTGAGTCGTTTTTCGGAGTATCGTAATTATATTCATGATTTTCAGTTGATGTTGCGCGTTATCCGTAAGAAGTATAATTTGAATGTCGGCGTGATGCTTCAGCCACAGAAATCGGAATACAGGCAGGATTATCAGGGTGTTCATGTTGACACTGTGCGCACGGTGACCAACTTCTCGCCTACACTCGATTTCCGTTATCGTTTCAGCAAGGTGAGCAATTTCCGCATCAGCTATCGCGGTACTACTGCTCAGCCCGGCATATCACAGCTTCTGGATATCACTGACGACAGTGACCCTCTGAATGTCTCAAAAGGTAATCCTGGCCTGAAGCCTTCGTTTACCAACAACTTTAGGTTGTTTTACAATAATTATATAGAAAACAGGCAACGGGCTATCATGACTTTTGTGAACTATAGCAACACACATAACAGCATCAGTGACAAGGTGACCTATGATGAGAAGACGGGTGGGCGGACCATTCAGCCCGAAAACATCAATGGAAACTGGAATGTGATGGGAGCTTTCATGTTCAACACGGCTATTGACTCTACAGGGTATTTCAATATCAACACCTTTACAAATGTGAACTATAATAATTATGTGGCCTATGCAGCTCAGAATGCCGGTTCGTCCTCTGTAAAGAATACAACCCGTTCCACGTCTTTGGGTGAACGGATAGAGGCCAGCCTGCGTAACAGTTGGCTTGAATTTGCTCTTGATGGCTCACTGAACTATACACACAGTCGCAATCAGCTTCAGCAAAGAAGCAATCTTGACACATGGCAATTTGCCTATGGAGGTTCGTTGAATGTCACGTTTCCATGGGGAATGTCGGTGGCAACAGACCTGCATAACAATTCACGTCGAGGTTACAGTGATGCCTCTATGAATACCAACGAACTGATATGGAATGCACAGTTTTCTCAAGGATTGATGAAAGGAAAGCCTCTGACGATAAGTTTGCAGTTCTATGATATTCTTCATCAGCAAAGTAATTTCAGTCGTGTGGTCAATGCGCTCATGCGTAGTGATACAGAGTATAATAGCATTTACAGCTATGCCATGCTCCATGTGGTCTATCGTCTGAACCTGTTTGGAGGAAAGGCTGCACCTAAGGGAATGCCTGGTCTGCCGATGGAAAGACCCGGGAGAAGAGGAGTCCCAGGTGGTTTCGTCAGACGGCCGATGTAATAATCAATGGTTCCGTTTGGTTTAGTGCGGTGGTTTTATAAAGTTACGAAAAAGGCACTCAATCATTGAGTGCCTTTTTATATTCTTATTGCAGATTTACTTCAAAGCCTGTTCGATGTCGGCAATGATGTCATCCACATTCTCAATGCCCACAGAGAGGCGGATTAAATCAGGGGCAACACCTGCTTCTTGGAGTTGTTCGTCGGTCAGCTGACGGTGAGTGTGGCTGGCTGGGTGTAGCACACAGGTGCGGGCGTCAGCCACATGGGTTACGATAGAAATGAAATCAAGGCGGTCCATAAATTGGATAGCATCCTCTCGTGAGCCCTTTAAGCCAAATGCAATGACACCACATGAGCCCTTGGGAAGATATTTTTGCCCCAGCCTGTAATATTTATTTGAGGGCAGACCGCAATAGTTTACCCAAGCCACTTTCTCGTTCTTTTCCAACCATTCAGCCACCTTTTGTGCATTGGAACAGTGTTGTTTCATGCGGAGGTGTAAAGTTTCGAGTCCTATATTGAGCAGGAATGAGTTTTGTGGTGCTGGAATACTTCCCAAATCCCTCATCAATTGACTGATGAGTTTGGTGAGGTATGCCATTTTTCCAAAGGTTTTAGTGTAGGTCAGACCATGATAACTTTCATCGGGAGTAGTTAACCCATGGAACTTTTCACCATAGGCTTCCCAATCAAAGTTGCCGGAGTCTACGACTACGCCTCCCACCTGTGTGGCGTGTCCGTCCATATATTTTGTCGTAGAGTGGGTAACAATGTCACAGCCCCATTCAAAAGGACGGCAGTTGATAGGCGTGGCAAATGTGTTATCCACAATCAGTGGAACTCCATGCTTGTGGGCTATTTTAGCAAAACGTTCGATATCAAACACGTTGCCTCCCGGATTGGATATTGTTTCGCCGAAGAAGCATTTTGTATTTGGTTTGAACGCGGCCTCTATTTTTTCGTCATCCCATTCCGGGTCGATGAACGTGCATTCAATGCCCATTTTCTTCAGCGTAACGCCGAAAAGATTGAACGTTCCACCATAAATGGCGTTGGAAGTAACGATGTGATCTCCTGCTTCACAAATGTTGAACACAGCATAGAAATTGGCTGCCTGGCCTGAAGAGGTGAGCACGGCTCCGATGCCTCCTTCAAGGGCTGCAATCTTCTTGGCTACTGCATCATTGGTGGGATTGGCCAAACGTGTGTAGAAATAGCCACTGTCCTCCAAGTCAAACAAGCGTGCCATTTGTTCGCTGGTGTCATATTTGAATGTTGTACTCTGATAAATCGGCAGCTGCTGAGGCTCCCCTTTTGTTGGTTTCCATCCGCCATGAATGCAGATAGTTTCAAGGCTTTTTTTCATATTGTGTCTGTTAATTTGTTTGATATCTGTTGGCAAAGTTAATCCATTTAGACGTGAAGTTCGCCGGCTAAAGAGCAGGATAGCATTTGGCGTATGGTCTTGGTGTCATCTCCATAGCGTCCGTAGAGATACATCAGTTTGGTGACGGCGGCCTCCACCGTGCTGTCTTGTCCGCTGATAACTCCTGTGTCTTTTAGCTGATAGCCTGTGTCATAGCGCCCCATTTCAACAAAGCCTGTCACACATTGGCTGATGTTGACAATGGTGACACCTCGCTGTGAGGCTTTCTTTAGAATTTCCATTAACCATGGTTGCTGAGGCGCATTGCCGCTTCCAAAGCTTCTCATGACCACCCCTTTCAGTTCGGGGGCATCGAGCGCATGCTTGAAAATGCTAGCCTGAATGCCTGGAAATAATGACAAAACCATGATGTTGGGGTTCAACTCGAAGTGTGGAACCATAGGCTTTGTATAGTCAGGTTTCAGAATATGATGCGTAGAGAATTGAAATCTGACTCCTGCTTCACACAGGTGTGGATAGTTGAAAGAGTCGAAAGCGTTGAAACCGTCAGCATTTTGCTTGGTTGAACGATTGCCTCTCAACAGTCTGCCACTAAAGTAGATGCAGACTTCGGGAACGAAAGGAGTGCCGTCTTCATGCTGAGCCGAGGCCAACTCGATACTCGTAATGAGGTTTTCCTTGGCATCAGTGCGGAGGTGTTCGATGGGTAATTGGCTTCCTGTAAGGATTACAGGCTTGGTAAGATTCTCAAGCATGAAGGAGAGAGCTGATGCCGTATAAGCCATGGTGTCGGTGCCATGGAGAATGACAAAACCATCATACGCCTCGTATTTTTCGGCAATAATCCTGACGAGACTGGCCCAAAGCTCGGGCGCCATGTCGCTGGAGTCGATGGGATGGTCAAACTGAAACACATCAATACCTGTCGTAAGATATTTCATTTCGGGCAGGTTGCTCACCAAATGATTGAAATCCAAAGGTTCCAGAGCATTGGTCTGATGATTGATTCCCATGCCAATGGTGCCGCCTGTATAGATGAGCAGCACTCTGCCTGTAGGGTTTATAGTTCTCTGATTATCCATGCGTGTACGTCATCGTTTACGTAAAAAACATTGCAAATATAGTTTAATTTTCTCGTAGTTCCAAAAAATAGCATTACATTTGCATAAAGCATAGGCAGGCTTGGTGCAAGGCTTGAATAGATTTCTCTTTGCACTTTCCGTCAATGTTTTAATGAACAACTTAATCTATTTAATCGAAGACAATCAAAATATCAAATCATTTATGAAACAATTTATGGATGAGAATTTCCTCTTGGAAACGGCTACCTCGCAGGAACTCTATCACAATCATGCGGCTAAAATGCCTATTATCGACTATCATTGTCATTTGGTTCCGGAGATGGTTGCCAATGATCATAAGTTCCGTAGCATCACGGAGTTATGGTTGGGAGGTGATCATTACAAATGGCGTGCCATGCGCACGAATGGAGTTGATGAGAAATACTGCACAGGAGAGGATACTAATGATTGGGAAAAGTTTGAGAAATGGGCCGAGACGATGCCTTATACTTTCTGTAACCCATTGTATCATTGGAGTCATCTTGAGTTGAAAACGGCTTTCGGAATCACTAAACAGCTCAGTCCAAAGACTGCCCGTGAAATCTATGATGAGTGTAATGAGAAGCTCCAACAGCCTGAATTCAGTGCACGTGGGCTGATGAGGCATTATCATGTGGAGTGTGTCTGTACCACCGATGACCCTATTGATGATCTGCGTTATCATAAGAAGACACGTGAAAGTGGCTTTGAAATCAAGATGATACCCGCTTGGCGTCCCGATAAGGCTATGAATATTGAAAAGCCGGGCTATGCCGAATATATGTCTCAATTAGGCGAAGTGAGCGGTGTAGAAATCAATCATTTCGCTGATATGGTAGATGCTTTGAAGAAGCGTCATGACTTCTTTGCAGAAAATGGATGCCGTCTTTCAGATCACGGAGTGGAGGAGTTCTATGATGAACCTTATACCGACAGTCAGATAGAGATTATCTTTGAGAAAGCACTTCGAGGTCAGCAATTGAGTACACTTGAAATCCGTCAATATAAGCATGCTTTCCTTAAGCTGTGTGGAGAAATGGATGCTGAGGCCGATTGGACCCAGCAATACCACTATGGAGCTATCCGCGACAACAATAGTTTGATGTTCGACAAGCTTGGCCCTGACACGGGTTTTGACTCTATCGGAGAGTTTAATACGGCGCGTGCCATGAGTCATTTCCTGGACGAATTGAGCAAGGAAGGTAAGCTTACGCGTACAATACTCTATTGTCTGAACCCATGTGCCAATGAAGTTCTTGCCACTATGATTGGTAATTTTCAGGATGGTTCATGTCCGGGGAAGATGCAATTCGGCTCAGGTTGGTGGTTCAATGATCAGCTTGACGGTATGACTAAACAGCTGAAAGCCCTTTCTGTATTGGGCTTGTTGACTCGTTTCGTTGGTATGTTGACAGACAGTCGCTCGTTCTTGAGCTATCCACGCCATGAATATTTCCGTCGTTTGCTTTGCAATCTGTTGGGTAATGACGTGGAGAAAGGCCTTCTGCCGAATGATAAAGAAAGTCTGGCGCGTATGGTGGAAGATATTTCCTATAACAACGCCCGTCAGTATTTCAAATTCTATTAAAAAGCTTTTCTGATTATAGAGCAATCCCCTTGATTATCAAAGGGATTGCTTTTTTGTGGTTCACTTGTTTCTTCTGCTGTTTTAATTTGCGTCAGAATAGCGTGCAATATGCCTCATTTCATGTTGTAATATGGCTCATATTACAATGCAAAGTGCCTCATGTTGCAAACTGAATGCTATAGCTTTTAAAGAAGAAATGCCAATCTCAGCGAGATTGGCATTCTATTGTTTGTTTGGAATAAGTGCTTTGTTTATTTAAGCTTCAGCCTTTGTTTTTTCTGCGTAGGCTTCTGGAGAGAGTACAGATACTGTGCTCTTGTTGAACTTGCCCTTGTGGAAGTATACCACGCCGTCAGCAAGTGCATAGAGCGTATCGTCCTTACCTTGAGCAACATTCTCACCAGCAAAGTGCTTGTTGCCGCGCTGACGAACAATGATGTTGCCGGCAATGATCTTCTGACCACCCCAAATCTTTACGCCTAATCTCTGTGAAGCAGATTCACGTCCGTTCTTAGAACTACCTACACCTTTCTTATGTGCCATTGTTTGTCCTCCTGATTTTAAGCGTTGATTGATTTAACTGTTACTTCTGTGAACTGTGCACGATGACCATTCTTTACGCGATAGTCCTTACGACGTTTCATCTTGAACACGATTACTTTGTCGCCTTTCACGAGTGGGTTCACAACTTCTACTGTTACTTTTGCACCGTCTACAGTTGGTGCACCGACTTTTACTGTACCGTTGTTGTCAACGAGCAGCACCTTGTCGAATTCAACAGTCTTTCCGGCTTCAGCATCTTTGATGTGATGCACGAAGAGCTTTTTGCCCTCTTCAACCTTGAACTGTTGACCGTTAATTTCTACGATTGCGTACATTGTTTATTTATTAAACGGGTTTTTCCGCCAGGCGTCTGACCCTTGTCAGCACTTCTTTGAGCCTGAAAACGGACTAAATCGGTGCAAAGTTACGCAATTTTGTCGAAATCAAAAGGGTGACAGAAGATAAATCTTTGCCTTTTAATACTCGTTAACTATTTGACTTCGTATGTTTCAACTTGCGTGCTTTCTGTTTCTGAAGGATTGTTATTTGCTGTTTATCTGTTGGTTTATAGAGCCGTATACGTAGATATTGGTGAAAACGCCGAAAGTGAAAATATAGCTTGCAATGAAACAGATGATGCCAACAAATGCAATCATCATAGGAATAAAATATGCAGGGAGACCATCTGGATCAGCAAGTGTCAGCATGCCCCAAAGGTTGTAACCATAGGCCATAAACAGAATGGATAGGGGCAAAGCAAGGATTGTAAGTGGTATGATAGCACAGAATATTGTCAGGATTTGCCCGATGAAAAGGAATCCCCAGTGGTGCAAACCTACCTTATAGTCTTTACCGAACGCTTGGATTAACTTTGCTTTTGGTGTACAGATATAGTGTGTCAGGCTATATCCAAGCGGTAACATGAATGCGAGGATGGCTAAAATAATCAGGCCAAATAACACGAACCCTGCGATAACAGCTTGGATAGGGGATAGCAGTTTGCCTGTGGACAGTAATTGTGCAAAGCCTTTAGAAACTTCCGGGACAAGGATAAGAGCAGCCAAAGAGAGAACTGTCAATAAGATAATCGTAATAAATGCTCTTAGGAAAACAGGTTTGAGAGCGTGCTTGAAGAACAGGGTGACGATATTGGCTGTCATGTAGGATGAGGCTGTCAAGCTGAGCAGAAGGACACAAAGTGTAGGGATAGCTGTTGCCCATACTGAAGGTTCATTGGCTGTAACAGTGAGGGCGAACTTGCCAAAGAAAAAGACTAAAGCAGTCAGGCAAATGGCCCATGCAAGGCTTCCAAGCCATGTTTTCTTGAAAATAGTTGCAAAATTGATAGTCAGCACATCAAAGGAAGCTTTGATACAGGCCGATATGCTTCTGTTTTTATAGATGTCGTTTTCCATATTAATGATTTCCTTTCATTCTTCTTATGGTTTTATCTTTCTGATGATTTATTTTATTCTTCGTCTGAATTCCGCACAGGTGATAGCTGTTGCTATTGCTACATTGAGTGATTCTGCCGTGGGAGTATTGGGTGGATAGTTGGGAATAAGCAGTGGACAGTTGACCATTTGCCTGACTTGGGCAGATATTCCATTGCCCTCATTGCCCATGATGATGAGACCATGAGCAGAAAGTTGCTCGCTATAGATATCGTTCCCCTCAAGCAGGGTGCCATAAATGGGAAAGTCTGCTGGGAGTTGTTTGAGCATAGGTTCAAGTGCTCCATAATGGAGTCTTACGCGTGTGATACTTCCCATAGTAGCCTGTATGACCTTGGGATTATACATATCAGCTGTCTCTTGCGAGCAATAGATGTCGTTGATACCAAACCAATCAGCAATACGAATAATCGTTCCAAGGTTTCCCGGGTCTTGGATGCCGTCAAGCATCAACGATAGAGTTGATGTGTTGATAGCATGAGTGTCAGAAGCAAAGAAAGGGAATAGTCCCAGCACTTGTTGTGGATGTTGCAGCAAACTGACTTTTCTAAGTTCATCAGAAGTCACTTCTATTACCTCATCTGCAGGTGGGGCAGAGTGACTGTCAAGCCATTCTTGAGTGGCAACAAGGGTATGTGCTCGGCTCATGGCAAGCAATTCTTCGACAAGTTTATGTCCTTCAGCAATAAAAAGACGTGTCTGTTCTCGGTTCTTCTTCAGCTGAAGGGATTTGATGAATTTGGTTTTTGTCTTACTGATCATACTGCAAACTTACATATATTTTTGTAAAAACACGAGCATTTGCCATGTTAGTGAATGTTAAGAGGCGTAATATTACGGTTTTAAGGCTTGCTTTTCACAGAATTTTATAACTTGCATATATCAGAAAAAGATATTATCTTTGTGCAGTTTATGAAGTATAAGTGGATTTACATATTAGTGGTTTCATTGCTATTGGTGTCTTGCAATGCAACGAAGTTCGTTCCCGAGGGAAGTTATTTGCTTGATGGTGTCAAGGTGGAGTCGGCCGACAAAGAACTTGATGCTTCAACACTTCAGGACTATGTGCGCCAAAAAGGAAATTCTAAATGGTTTTCTTTGTTCAAGATACCTATGGGAACCTATGCACTTGCAGGCCGGGATTCAACGAAATGGCTTAACCGTATGCTCAGGCATATCGGTGAAGAGCCTGTTGTTTTCGACTCCCTGCAGGCTCAACTTTCCATGGATGACCTCACGACAGCCATGCACAATATGGGATATATGCATGGTCGAACCGAGATGAAAGTCACGCGAAAAGGGCGTAAGGTCAAGGTTGTCTATCGGCTTCTTCCAGGTGAACCTTATCGGATTGCCATAGTACATTATGATATTCAGGATAGTCTGATCAAGAAGTTGATAGCCACATATAGGGGCAGGAATGCCTTTAAGCCCTCATTAAAGAGTGGAAGTAGATTTACAGTTGATGCGCTCAATGCGGAACGCACTAAGCTGACGTCTTTCCTTCTAAATCATGGTTACTATAAATTCCATAAGGATTTCATTCAATATAGTGCCGACTCGGCACGTAATAGTCGGGATATCAATATCACACTTCAGTTGCTTCCTTACCGTACAACCAATCTTTCATCTGATACATTGCATCCCTGTTACACCATAGACTCTATACGTTATTTGAGCGGAGACGATGATGAAAGGCTTCATTTGAGAAAAAGTGTGCTTCGTAATGCAACGATGCTCGATGCACATACACCCTATAGCGCTGATGGTTTACAGCAGACTTATAACAAGTTTGCCCGTCTTCAGGCTGTGAGATATACGAATATCAGTTTTCGTGAACATCCTGATACAACTCTGCTTGATTGTGATATTCAAATAAGCACTAATAAACCTAACACGATTTCTTTTCAGCCGGAAGGAACGAATACGGCAGGCGACTTCGGTGCTGCGGCCAGCTTAACATGGGAAAACCGTAATCTTTTCCGTGGGTCAGAGTTGTTGAGTGTCCAGCTTCGTGGTGCTTATGAGGCTATTACAGGGTTGGAAGGCTATCAAAATCAGAATTATGTGGAGTATGGATTGGAGTCAAAGCTTCAGTTTCCAAGGTTTCTTGCTCCTTTCCTTTCAAGTACATTCAAACACAGAAGTCTTGCAACTTCAGAACTCTCTTTAAGTTATAACCTGCAGAACCGGCCTGAGTTTCATCGTCGGGTGTTCTCTTCTGCATGGCGTTACCGCTGGTCTGAGCCTCATCACCATATCAGTTATCGTGTAGACATGCTTGATCTCAACTATATCTATATGCCTTGGATTAGTTCTACTTTCAAGCGTGATTATCTTGATGACGTTACCAATCGTAATGCTATCTTGCGCTATAACTATGAGGACTTGTTTATCATGAAGATTGGTGCGGGCTTGTCTTATAGCGATGGAGAGAATGCTGTGCGTGCAAATATAGAGACTGCAGGCAATATTCTTCGTGGATTATCTAATGCTTTTCGGTTCAAACAGAATAAGAATGGACAATATACCTTATTTAATATAGCCTATGCCCAGTATGTAAAATTCGATATAGACTACACGCATCTGTTTCATTTTGACAGTCGAAACTCATTGGCCGCCCATGTGGATTTGGGTATAGCGTGGCCTTATGGCAACAGTACTGTATTACCTTTTGAAAAGCGTTATTTCTCGGGTGGAGCCAACAGTGTGCGTGGTTGGACTGTAAGAGGACTCGGACCAGGTAAATATCGCGGTAGTGATGGACGTATAGACTTCATCAACCAGACAGGAGATGTGAAGTTAAACCTTAATCTTGAATACCGCTCTTACCTTTTCTGGAAACTGAATGGAGCAGCCTTTATCGATGCAGGTAATATCTGGACGCTACGCAACTATGCCGAACAGCCGGGTGGTCAGTTCAATATTGTTACGTTCTATAAGCAAATCGCTGTGGCCTATGGCTTGGGCTTACGACTGAACTTTGACTATTTTATCCTTCGTTTTGATGTGGGTATGAAAGCCATTAATCCAGGTTATAGAACCCGTAATGAGCATTATGCAATCTTCCATCCTGACTTTGGGCGTGATATAGCTTTCCATTTTGCTGTCGGCCTGCCGTTCTAAAGACGACTTCCTGTTAGGAAAGTGGTTCTTTAGAGCAGCTCGTATACCCCTGTTGGCACTTTGCGTTTAAGCACTTCAACGGTAAAGTCAACCCCTGCAATAATGCCATGACTGCGCAAAATGTCTTCAATGGTCTTCTGGGCTAAAATAGGATGGTTGTTTTCTTCACTTAGATGACACAGCCATACTTTCTTTAGTTGTGGGGTGGCATCATCTGCAATAGCCTGCGCACAGTCTGCATTACTTAGATGACCATTGGGGCCAAGTATCCTCATTTTCAGATGTTGAGGGTAAGGACCTTGTGACAACATCTCTACATCGTGGTTAGCTTCAATCACAAGATAATTGGCTTCGTTGATATAGGGCTGCATTTCGGGTGTGATATGTCCGATATCTGTCATCAGTACAAAGACCACATCACCATAGCAAACTTTATATCCCACATTGTCGGAACTGTCGTGAGGAACGCCGAAAGGAGTCACTTTGAATTCTCCTAACTTGAAAGTTACACCCTTTTCTACTATTTTCACGTGTGTGGGCTCAATCTTCTTCTTAACGAAGTAATTGTGTTCGATACCTACATGTACACTGTGAGTTGTATAAACGTCAAGTCCATAGTCCTTGCTCAGACTGCCTACCGATTTCACGTGGTCAGCGTGATCATGTGTGATAAGCATGTGGTGGACATTATCCAAGTGCAGTCCGTAGTTCTTAAAGTGCTTCTTCAAGGTGCGTATTCCCACGCCGGCATCTATGATAAGTCCATCGGTTTCAGTGTAAAGATAATAGCAGTTTCCACTACTACCACTGCCGAATGATATGAATTTTAGCATTATCTTCTTAATTCTTTCTATATAATATAGCTTAGTCAACACCCAATAGAAATATGGTCTGTTATAGATGAGGGTGTCGGCTTTTGCTTTACAAAATTATTAAGAAAAGATGAAAAAGCCAAAGAATTTATCTATCTTTGTCTTAAAATAAATTAGTATATGAGTTTTATTCTGTATCCATTTGTCAGGAAAGTAATGACGATAGGTTTGCTGAGTCTGTTTTGGTTTGGTTTCGGTTCGTGTAGTCATCAGGAAGAAGGCGATGCTGTCAAAATGAGCGTAGATTCCTTTTCGCAGAACTATTTCAATTGGAAGTTCCAACAGGCCATGCCTTATGTTACACATTCTTCTCACCAATGGTTATATTATGCGGCCAGTCAAGTGGAACAGGCTGACGTTGACCGACTGCGCAGCATGGTGCGGGGAGCAGAATGCCAGATTGTAGATGTCGAAGAAAATCCCGAAGATTCAACGGCGATTTCGCATGTTGAAGTAAATGGTTTCTTGTGTATGGATACGGTTGGAAAGGCTGCTCATCTTGTGGATAAAGCTACCTATGAACTCAAACTCCGTTTTCAAAATGGGAAATGGTTGGTTGATCTTGAGGGACTCCCTAAAAGAGTGAAATAAAATATCCCAATTTATATAGTTTGTAAAGTTTTAAGTTAGGATGTGTGCCACAGAGTTTTGCACGCCAACTCTCCTTTCTTGTTTTCCAAAAAAACAAGAAAAGACCTTGCAGATGAAAACGTTTCATTTCATGAACCGTGTCTAATAATGGCGAAAAGCCTTTTAGGTCTGCTTGGAAAGTGTAGAGTGTCCGCATGGCTTCTTCTGTCTTTTCCACGAACCTACTGTTGCTTTCAAATTTGTCAAACAGCAGGGGATTGTTTATTTGGGCAAAGGATATATCATCTTCTGACAGTCTTTTCCCTAAGAGCACATCTTCATATCCATAGTGTTTGAAGCGTTCATCGAAAGGGTGGGCAAGGGCTGTCATTCGGTTTATCAACAGATTTGCCGTGTGCAGATTGCTGTAAGCGTTCTGCTTCCTGGATTTTGGAAGACCCTTGCTGACTGCATTTTTCTCATAAAGATACCTTAAATTGGATATTGCTCCATTGCCCAATTGATAACCTCCGTATGCAACTTTGAAGCTGTTGGCAAGTTCTATATAGTGCAGAATGAAGTCGTCAAGGAGCACTGTCATGTCACTGTCAATAAACAGAAGCCATTCATAGGCGGCTTCATCAGCAAGGAAATTGCGAATGGCGGCACGTCCTACGTTCTCTTTACGCAGAATATAACGGGCATTTTCAAGTTCAAGTATCTCTTTGTTGATATGGCATGTATGTTTATCAGTACTGCCATCATCAGCCACGATAATCTCATAACGCAAGCCTTCAATGTCTTCACATTGCACGTCAAGCGCCTTTACCAATTCTACACATTGACAGTTGTAGCAGGGAATGAGTATGCTTAGTTCTGTTTTGATAAGTTCAGATTTTAAAGTTTATCCTTTAAGAATTTTGCCGTTATACTTTCCTTGCACTTTACAAGTTCTTCCGGAGTACCTTCGAAAACGAGATTTCCACCTTTGTCACCACCTTCAGGACCAAGGTCTGTCACATAGTCGGCACACTTGATAACATCCATGTTATGCTCTATGACAAGAATGGTGTGGCCTCGTTCTATCAGTGCATTGAAAGCATTTAGCAATCGTTGTATGTCATGGAAGTGAAGTCCTGTTGTAGGCTCATCGAAAATGAACAATGTGGGCTCTTGCTTCTCCTGACCGATGAAGTAAGCTAATTTCACGCGCTGGTTCTCACCACCGGACAGCGTACTTGAGTTCTGACCAAGTTTGATATAGCCGAGTCCTACATCCTCTAAAGGTTTCAGACGGTTTACGATAGTCTGTTGTTTGTATTCTCCAAAGAATTCAATGGCTTCAGATACCGTCATGTTAAGCACGTCATTGATGTTCTTGTCATGGAACCGTACCTCCAGAATGTCATGCTTAAAGCGTTTGCCATGGCAGGCTTCACATTCCAAAATGAGGTCAGCCATGAACTGCATCTCAACATTGATAACGCCAGCTCCCTTGCATTCTTCACATCGTCCGCCTTCTGTATTGAATGAGAAATATTGGGGCGTGAAGCCCATTTGCTTGGCCAATGGCTGGTCGGCAAAAAGTTGTCGGATGGTTTCATAGGCCTTGACATAGGTGGCAGGATTAGACCGAGTGCTCTTTCCGATGGGGTTTTGGTCAACGAATTCCACGTGTTTAACGGCCTCCCAGTCACCTTCAAGAGCCGTATATTCGCCGGGGGCATCGGCCACTTCGTCTAAATGACGCTTCATGGCAGGATAGAGTATGCCTTTGATGAGGCTTGATTTGCCTGATCCTGACACACCTGTTACACAGTTAAAGACATTGAGAGGAAACTTGACATCAATGCCACGGAGGTTATTCATGCGTGCTCCTTTCAGTTCAATGGCTCTGTTCCATTTGCGCCTTGACTTGGGAGGTTCAATGCTTTCGTTCCCGGTGAGATATTTAATAGTGTAGGAGCGTGGGTATTTCTTGAGCAGCTTCTCTGCTGTGTTGTTCAGTTCTTCGGTACTTCCTTGGAAGACAATCTCACCTCCATGGCTTCCGGCATCGGGGCCGACGTCAATCAGATAGTCGGCAGCACGCATGATTTCTTCGTCATGTTCAACCACCATGACCGTGTTTCCAAGTTTCTGAAGGTCTTTCAGTACATGGATTAATCGTTCGGTATCCCTACTATGGAGACCGATACTCGGTTCGTCGAGAATATAGAGTGAACCCACTAATGAAGAGCCTAACGATGTCGTGAGATTGATGCGCTGACTCTCTCCACCGCTGAGTGTGCTCGATTGGCGGTTGAGTGTGAGGTAGCCCAGCCCCACTTCAACCAGAAATCCTAATCGGTTCTTAATTTCAGTAAGCAAGCGCTTGGCGATGTCTGCCTCATGTTCTTCGAGTTGAAGCTTATCAAACCAATCTTTAAGTTTACTGATTGGCATCTCAACAAGCTCGGTAATGCTTCTTCCGCCCACCTTTACCCATGTGGCTTCTTTCTTCAGTTTGGTTCCATGACAGTCAGGACATACAGTCTTTCCCCTGTACCGACTCATCATTACACGATATTGAATCTTATACTGGTTCTCTTTCACCATTTGGAAAAAGGCATCAATGCAGACTTTATCATGTATGTCTTTTCCCTTTTCACTGGGCAGTCCATGCCAAAGCATGTCTTTGTGTTTGCGGTCGAGTTGATAGTAAGGTTCAAATATAGGGAAGTTATCTGTAGCCGCACGTCGTATGAATTCCGTCAGCCATCCCCCCATTTTATCACCATGCCAGCATTGTACACAGCCGTCATAGACACTGAGTGTAGAGTTGGGAATGACAAGTTTTTCATCAATTCCAATAACGTTTCCAAAGCCTTCGCACGTTGGACAGGCACCCAAAGGTGAGTTGAATGAGAACATGTTGTCGTTGGGTTCTTCAAACTTGATGCCGTCGGCTTCAAAGCGTGTAGAGAATTCATAGGTGATATTACTGGGCAGAAATACCAGTTTCAGCAGGCCATCGCCCTCGTAGAATGCCGTTTCAGCAGAGTCGGTCATACGCGAAATGGCATCCTTGGTGTCGTCAACACTCATGCGGGCTATGACCAAAAAGAGGGTTGAAATGTCTGTTTTCTCAATATCACCTTCATTCAACATGTCTTCAATACGTACGACTTCGCCCCCTTTGTAAAGGCGGGAATAGCCCTCCTGCATATACATTTCGAGTTGTTTCTCCAACGTTCTGCCTTCGATGATATGCAGTGGTGAGAGCATCATGAACTTCGTTCCTTTGGCATATTCCATGATGCAATGAATGACATCTTCAGGCGTATGACGCTTTACCTCCTCTCCGCTTATGGGCGAGAAGGTATGTCCTATACGTGCAAAGAGCAGGCGCATGTATTCGTAAATCTCTGTATTGGTGCCCACTGTAGAGCGGGGATTGCGCGAAATCACTTTCTGTTCGATGGCAATGGCTGGTGGAAGCCCTTTGATAAAGTCGCATTCGGGCTTGCTCATACGCCCTAAAAACTGTCGGGCATAGGCCGAAAGACTCTCAACATAACGGCGTTGTCCTTCGGCATAGAGCGTGTCAAAGGCTAAAGAAGACTTGCCTGAACCTGATACCCCCGTTACAGTGATGAATTGATTGCGGGGAATGTTGAGCGAAATGTTTTTGAGATTGTTGACGCGTGCTCCTTTTATTTCTATATATTCGTCCATAAATGAAATGCAATGTTTCAGAGAGTAGCAAAGGTACTTGTTTTCTATGACAAAACAGGCAAACATTCATTTTAATTGTCTTATACCGTATTTTTTTTGCTTTTTAATGGTAGAAATTAAAATAAAAGTATTAGTTTTGCACCGCATTTAGAAAAAGGAAAGGTGCTCGAGTGGTTGAAGAGGCACGCCTGGAAAGCGTGTAACCGCCTAAAGCGGTTCGTAGGTTCGAATCCTATCCTTTCCGCGAAATGAAAGTGAGATGCTTTGTTTGAGTGTCTCACTTTTTGTATAAAACGGGTTGACAAGATTTGAGAAACACATCGTTATGTAAGATTTTATTCACTAAAAAAGTGCATCTGATTTTCCATGAAATAGAAAAGGACTTAGTGGAAAATATACTCTTGTATTGCCTTTTCGGTTATTCTGTGTCGTGATTTGTGTCACATTACACGGTATTTAGCGTCACTTCAGCCTCTGATCTGTGTCATTTTGCAGGCTAAAGTGAGGCTTGTTGCAAGCTGTTTCCAATGCTTTTCAATGTTGTTTGGCATAGACTGAGTTGATATTTTGCCTGATAATTTAAGCTGTTCTCCTTGCTTTGGAGTTATATTGCTGGTTATCAGGGGTTTATTTATGTGGCTCATAACTCGCGTATTTGCATCCTCCTTGGTTTTATTTTGAAACAGAGGCCTTCTTGAGAGGGGTTTTGTAAGATAATTTGCATATCTGAGTTGTGTGCAAATCAACCTTACTTGATATCGCGTTTATGTGTAGATGAAGAATTCCCATGTAGGGAACGAGTTTGTTATTACCTGCAAATTGGTGGATAAGATTTATTTAATGAGTGAAAAATTTGCCATTCTGAAAAAATAGAATTAAATTTGCAAAGGTTTAATTTACCCAAATAAGGATATGAAGAAAACATTGTCTTCGCTGTTTGTTTTAGCGATAGTTTTATTTCTGAGCAGTTGTGCTTCGGTAAAGAAAGTGCCCTATTTTCAAAATATTGATCAGGTAGATTTCGCGGCATCTAAAGGTCTTTATGATGCGCATATCATGCCAAAAGACTTGTTGACGATTACTGTTAATACAGTTGATCCGGCGGTTTCAGCCCCATTTAATCTGACGGGAACCAACGGGCAGAGCACCAGTAGTGCTTCCCAAGGTTATTTAGTTGACAACAAGGGGGATATAAATTTTCCCGTAATCGGCAAGATACATGTGACAGGTCTCACGAAAGAACAGTGCGAAGACTTGATAAAACGCAAGTTGGCCCCTTATCTTTCAGATGAAGAGAAGCCTATCGTTACAGTGCGGACATCAAGCTATCGCATCACGGTGATAGGTGAAGTTGGCTCTCCGGGAGTCATTCCTGTGTCAACGGAGAAGATGAGCATTATTGAGGCTTTGGCGCAGGCTGGTGACCTTACGGTTTATGGAAAGCGTGATAATATCATACTCTTGCGCGAGAATGCTGACGGTGGAAAGGAGTATCATCGCTTGAACTTGAATGATGCGAACATCGTGAACTCTCCTTATTACTATTTGCAGCAAAACGATGTAATCTATGTTGAACCGAACAAGGTGAAGGCTCGTAACTCGATAATCGGCACTTCGACGTCGCTTTGGTTCTCCTTTGTTGGGATAGTTACCAGTTTGACTTCTCTCTTAGTAACGGTGTTAAAATAGAATGAAAAAGGAAAATGAAGAATGATGATTGATTTCTAATCGGTTTCATTCTTCTTTTTTTAATATCATAGATATAAAATAATCAGACGAAAACATGTGTGGAATTGTAGGATATATAGGTAAGCGTGAGGCTTATCCCATTTTGATAAAGGGGCTTAAGAGATTGGAATATAGAGGATATGACAGTGCAGGAGTTGCATTGATAGATTGTGAAGACAATCTTAACGTCTATAAAACGAAAGGGAAAGTTGCTGATTTGGAGGCATTTTGTGCAGATAAGAATACGTCTGGATCAGTTGGAATAGCACATACACGTTGGGCTACCCATGGTGAGCCTTCATCCGTTAATGCCCATCCGCATTATTCTTCGTCTAAGAATTTAGCTATCATCCACAATGGAATTATTGAGAATTATGCAGAGATAAAGCGTAACCTGATAGCCAAAGGGGTTGTGTTTCAATCAGAAACGGATACGGAAGTGCTTGTTCAGTTGATAGAATATGTGCAGGTGAAGAAGAACCTTGATACGCTGACTGCCGTGCAAGTGGCGCTTCATCAGGTGATTGGTGCCTACGCTATAGCCTTGCTTGACAGGCGTGAACCCAATCAGATTATAGCGGCACGCAAGCAGAGTCCTTTGGTTGTAGGCATCGGAAAAGATGAATTCTTCTTGGGTTCGGATGCCAGTCCGATAGTTGAATTCACTGATAAAGTGGTTTACTTGGAAGATGGAAATATAGCCGTGATGCGCTTGGGTGAAGAGTTGAAGGTTGTTAATCTGCTCAATCGGGAGCAGAATCCTTCGGTTCAAACCATTGATATCAACCTCGGTCAGATAGAAAAAGGTGGCTATCCACATTTTATGCTGAAAGAAATCTTTGAGCAACCCGATTGCTTGAAAACGTGTATGTGTGGGCGTATAAATGCTGAGGCTACAAATGTGACCTTGAGTGCTGTCATAGACAATAAAGACCGTTTGCTTCTGGCGAAACGAATTATCATTGTAGCTTGCGGTACAAGTTGGCATGCTGCACTGATTGGCAAGCAACTCATAGAAACCTATTGCCGTATACCTGTAAACGTAGAATATGCGAGTGAGTTCAGATACCGCAATCCGGTGGTTTCGAGTGATGACGTTGTTATTGCCATGTCGCAAAGCGGAGAAACGGCTGATACGTTGGCTGCTGTAGAACTTGCAAAGGCAGCCGGTGCTTTTATTTACGGCATTTGTAATGCTGTGGGGTCAAGTATACCTCGTGCAACTGATACTGGAAGCTATATTCATGTAGGGCCGGAAATCGGCGTTGCATCAACAAAAGCCTTCACAGGGCAAGTGATTGTATTGACAATGTTGGCTTTGGCACTGGCAAAAGAGAAAGGAACAGTGAGCAAAGAGGATTACGAAAGGGTTGTTAAAGAACTTTCTTTGATTCCTCATAAGATGCAGGAAGTGTTGAAGCTAAATGATAAAATAGCTAATCTGAGCCAGGTTTTCACCTATGCTCATAACTTTATTTATCTGGGACGCGGCTATAGTTATCCGGTTGCAATGGAAGGTGCATTGAAGTTGAAAGAAATCAGTTACATTCACGCTGAAGGTTATCCGGCTGCAGAAATGAAGCATGGACCAATCGCTTTGATTGATTCTGACATGCCCGTTGTCGTTATAGCAACGCACAATGCCATGTATGAGAAGGTGCTGAGTAATATTCAAGAGATCAAAGCACGCAAAGGGAGAGTGATTGCCTTGATAACCAAAGGGGATGAAACGATTAGCCGAATTGCAGACAAAGTTATCGAACTGCCCGAGACATTGGAATGTCTTGAACCTTTGTTGGCAACAATTCCTCTTCAACTTCTTGCATATCATATTGCAGTTTGTAAGAATAAGAATGTTGATCAGCCTCGAAATTTGGCGAAGTCTGTTACCGTAGAATAATCAAATCAAAGAGATGGAAGAGATAAAGGAAGATTGTGGCGTTGCGTTGATACGCTTGTTGAAGCCACTTGAATACTATCAGCAGAAGTATGGCACTTGGATGTATGGCCTCAATAAACTCTATCTCATGATGGAGAAACAGCATAATCGAGGGCAGGAAGGTGCAGGATTGGCTTGTGTAAAGCTGAATTCGAGACCCGGACATGAGTATATGTTCCGTGAAAGGGCCGAGGGTTCGAATGCCATTACAGAGATATTTGGTAATGTACATAAGAATTATGCAGATGTAAGTCCTCAACAGTTGGCGGATGTAGACTATGCAAAGGCACACCTTCCTTTTGCCGGAGAGCTTTATATGGGACATCTTCGGTATAGTACAACGGGTAAGAGTGGCATTACGTATGTGCATCCTTTCTTGAGAAGAAACAATTGGCGGGCAAAAAATCTCTGCTTCTGTGGAAACTTCAACATGACTAATGTTGATGAAATCTTTGAGAAGTTGACCTTGCAGGGGCAGTGTCCCCGCATTTACAGTGATACGTACATCATGCTTGAACTCATGGGACATAGACTTGACCGTGAGGTCGAAAGGAATTTTGTCGAAGCCAGAAAGCAGAACCTTACGAATACTGATATTACCCGTTATATTGAAGATCATGTCAAGATGGAGAATGTCTTGAAAACTACAATGCCTGATTTTGATGGCGGTTATGTGGTGTGTGGTGTAACCGGAAGTGGGGAGATGTTCTCTATGCGTGACCCTTGGGGAATTCGTCCGGCATTCTATTACAAGAATGATGAAATGGTAGTGTTGGCAAGTGAACGTCCTGTTTTGCAGACAACCTTTGAACTTGAGTACGAAGATGTGAAGGAGTTGGAACCAGGAAAGGCGTTGATGGTGAAGAAAAACGGGGAATGTTCAATTGAAAGAATTCTTGAACCACGTGGTGATGCCGCTTGTTCTTTTGAGCGTATTTACTTCAGTCGAGGTTCTGACCGTGATATTTATAATGAGCGGAAGAAGTTAGGAGAGCAGTTGACAGAACAGATTTTGAAGGCTGTAAACTATGATACGGAGCATACAGTATTCTCTTATATTCCTAATACTGCCGAGGTTGCATATTATGGAATGTTAGACGGTTTCATGCGTTATCAGAACAACGAAAAGATAAAGAAGATTGAAGCGTTGGGACACGTGCCTACGCATGAGGAGCTTATGGCTATCATGCATGAAGGCGTTCGCTCTGAAAAGGTGGCTTGGAAAGATATTAAACTCCGCACATTTATCACGGAAGGAAACAGTCGTAATGATTTGGCGAGCCATGTTTATGATATAACTTATGGGAGCATAGAGGCCAATCAAGATAATCTTGTGATTATAGATGACAGTATTGTAAGAGGAACAACGCTGAAGAAGAGTATTCTTCGGATACTTGATCGTTTGCATCCGAAGAAGATGGTGATAGTAAGTAGTGCACCACAGATACGTTACCCTGACTATTATGGCATTGATATGCCTTGCTTGGAAGAGTTCTGTGTGTTCCGTGCAACTATTGCCTTGCTGAAAGAGCGATGCATGGAGAGTGTCATTTACGATACTTATAAGGCTTGCTTGGAAGAGCTTCGAAAGCCTAAGGAACAGATGATTAACCGGGTTCGCGCTATATATGCGCCGTTTACTGTAGACGAAATCAATGCAAAGATAGTGGAGATGCTTTGTCCGGAAAGTGTTTCTACACCAATAGAACTGGTTTATCAGAGCATTGAAGGACTTCATAAAGCGATCCCTTCGCAAAAGGGTGATTGGTATTTCACGGGGCATTACCCGACTCCGGGGGGGACAAAACTGTGTAATCAAGCTTTCATTAACTACTATGAACGAATAGAAAAAGGTTGTTGATGACAGATAATAGCAGAAGGATAAAATGATTTGTTTAAACTTTATATAAAGGTATATAATGAAGAACGTAACTTTAGTCTTGAGTGATGGAACTAAATTCCATGGCAAAAGTTTTGGCTATGACGCGCCTGTTGCCGGTGAGGTAGTTTTCAATACGGCAATGATGGGCTATCCGGAAAGTCTCACCGATCCCTCTTATGCAGGGCAGTTGATGACTTTGACTTATCCACTTGTGGGAAACTATGGTGTGCCTCCTTTCACTTTTGAAGCCAACGGACTCCCTACTTTCATGGAAAGCGATCGGATCTATGCCTCTGCCATCATCGTAAATGACTATAGTGAGGAATATAGTCATTGGAATGCAACAGAGAGTCTTGCCGATTGGTTGAAGCGTGAACATGTGCCAGGTATAACTGGAATTGATACGCGTGAGTTGACTAAAGTCTTGCGTGAACATGGCGTCATGATGGGAAAGATTATCTTTGATGACGAACCAGAAAACATACCCGAAGCCGATTATGAAGGAGTGAACTTTGTAGATAGGGTTTCTTGCAAGGAGATTATCAGATATAATGAAGGTGCAGGGAAGAAAGTGGTCTTGGTTGATTGCGGTGTGAAGGCTAATATTATTCGTTGTCTAATCAATCGAGGTGTGGAGGTTATCAGAGTTCCTTGGAACCATGATTACACCAATATGGAGTATGATGGCCTTTTCCTTGCCAATGGCCCGGGTGATCCTGATATGTGTTCTGATGCAGTTGATATTATCAAAAAGCAGATGAGCCAGACCACAAAGCCTATATGTGGTATCTGTATGGGTAACCAACTGCTTTCAAAAGCTGCAGGTGGTGAGATTTATAAACTGAAATATGGTCATCGTGGGCATAATCAACCAGTGCGCCTCGTGGGTACCGAGAAATGTTTTATTACAAGTCAGAACCATGGTTATGCTGTGAATGCAAAAACTTTAGGCAAGGACTGGGAGGAGTTATTCGTCAACATGAATGATGGTTCCAATGAAGGAATACGTCATAAAACGAATCCTTGGTTCTCAAGTCAGTTCCATCCAGAGGCTTGCTCGGGGCCTGTTGACACTGAGTTTATGTTTGATAAATTTGTAGAAACATTAAAGTAGAAAGACGATGAAAGACGAAAATATAAAGAAAGTGTTACTCCTTGGTTCGGGAGCCTTAAAGATTGGCGAAGCCGGAGAGTTTGACTATTCGGGTTCACAGGCGCTTAAAGCATTGCATGAGGAGGGTATTGAGACCGTTCTTATCAATCCGAATATTGCTACAGTCCAGACTTCTGAAGGCGTTGCTGACCGGATTTACTTTCTTCCTGTGCAGCCTTATTTCGTAGAACGGGTTATTCAAAAGGAACATCCTGATGGCGTTTTGCTCTCTTTCGGTGGACAGACAGCGCTCAATTGTGGTGTGGAATTAGAACAAATGGGTGTGTTTGCAAAGTACGGTGTCAAGGTGTTGGGTACACCAGTTGCTGCCATTATGAATACTGAAGATCGTGAACTCTTTGTTGAACAGCTGAATGAAATTCATGTAAAGACCATTAAGAGTGAGGCTTGTGAAAATGTTGAAGAAGCCCGAAAAGCTGCGTCTTCTCTTGGTTATCCTGTCATCGTGCGTGCTGCTTATGCATTAGGTGGACTGGGTTCAGGTTTTGCTGATGATGAAACTGAACTGAACAAACTTTGTGAAAAGGCCTTTTCTTTTTCCCCTCAAGTGCTTGTTGAAAAGAGTTTGAAAGGTTGGAAAGAGATAGAATATGAGGTGGTGCGTGACCGTTATGACAACTGTGTGACGGTTTGTAACATGGAAAACTTCGACCCTTTGGGCATTCATACCGGTGAAAGTATTGTTATTGCACCTTCTCAGACATTGACTAACAGTGAATACCACAAGCTTCGCGCACTGTCAATCAAGATTGTTCGCCATATAGGTATTGTAGGAGAGTGTAACGTGCAGTATGCTTTCGACCCCAAGAGTGAGGACTATCGTGTTATTGAAGTTAATGCCCGATTGTCTCGTTCGTCTGCACTTGCCTCGAAAGCTACGGGCTATCCTTTGGCTTTTGTCGCTGCCAAGCTGGGTATGGGCTATGGACTTTTTGAGTTGAAGAACTCTGTTACCAGAACGACCAGTGCTTTCTTTGAGCCTGCTCTCGATTATGTGGTCTGCAAAATTCCTCGTTGGGACCTTTCCAAATTCCACGGTGTAGACAAGGAATTGGGGTCAAGTATGAAGTCTGTCGGTGAAGTTATGGCTATTGGTCGTAACTTTGAAGAAGCTATTCAGAAAGGACTTCGCATGATTGGTCAGGGAATGCATGGCTTTGTTGAGAACAAGGAGCTCAAGATAGAAGACCTTGATGCAGCTCTTCGTGAACCTACCGACAAGCGTGTTTTCGTCATATCGAAGGCCATGCATAAGGATTATACGGTAGATCAGATACACGAACTCACCAAGATTGATAAATGGTTCTTGGAAAAACTGAAACACATCATCGATATTGATGAGGCGTTGAAGAAGAACAATATCAACACGTTGGATAAGGAATTGCTGCGTACGGCAAAGGTTTATGGTTTCACCGACTTTCAGATAGCACGTGCTATTGGGTTGGAAAAGGAAATAGGAAATATGCATAAGGCAGCCATGTTGGTTCGAAATAAGCGTAAGTTTTATGGTATCCTTCCTGTGGTGAAGCAGATTGATACCCTTGCTGCTGAGTATCCTGCACAGACGAATTACCTTTATGTTACCTATGGTGGTGTGAAGAGTGATATTACGTTTGAAAATGACAAACGCTCTGTTATCGTACTTGGTTCGGGTGCTTATCGTATTGGAAGTTCCGTTGAATTCGACTGGTGTGGTGTGCAGGCGTTGAATACTATCCGCAAGGAAGGCTGGCGTTCTGTAATGATAAACTATAATCCAGAGACCGTTTCAACAGATTATGATATGTGTGACCGTCTTTATTTTGATGAGCTGACATTCGAGCGTGTCATGGATATCATCGAAATGGAGAATCCACATGGCGTGATAGTTAGTACTGGCGGACAGATTCCAAACAATCTGGCGATGAAGCTTGATGAGCAGAATGTGCCTATCTTAGGCACTAAAGCGCAGGATATTGACGGTGCAGAAGACCGTGCAAAGTTCTCATCTATGCTGACCGAAAATGGCATCAATCAACCAGAGTGGAGTGCCTTGACGAGTATGGAAGATATAGATGAGTTTATCAGTAGAGTCGGTTTCCCCGTGCTTGTGCGTCCTTCTTATGTACTTTCCGGTGCAGCTATGAATGTCTGTTCCAACGAAGAAGAACTGAAACGCTTCCTCCAATTGGCGGCAAATGTCAGTGAAGACCATCCAGTTGTAGTCTCAAAGTTCATTGAGCATGCTAAGGAAATCGAGATGGATGCCGTAGCTAAGAATGGAGAGATACTTGCTTATGCTATCAGTGAGCATATAGAGTTTGCCGGAGTTCACTCTGGAGATGCCACCATTCAGTTCCCCCCGCAAAAGCTCTACGTAGAGACGGTGCGTCGTATTAAACGTATAAGTCGGCAGATTGCCAAGCAACTTCATATCAACGGCCCTTTCAATATTCAGTTTATGGCCCGAGATAATGACATACTGGTTATCGAGTGTAATCTGCGTGCCAGTCGTTCATTCCCATTTGTAAGTAAGGTATTGAAGATTAATCTTATAGAATTGGCCACGCGAGTGATGCTTGGACTGCCTGTTGAGAAGCCAAGTAAGAACCTTTTCGACCTTGATTATGTGGGCATCAAGGCCAGTCAATTCTCTTTCAACCGTTTGCAGAAGGCCGATCCTGTGCTGGGTGTTGATATGAGCTCTACGGGAGAAGTTGGCTGTTTGGCTGATGATACGAATGCCGCGCTGTTGAAAAGCATGCTGTCTGTAGGGCAGCGAATTCCTAAGAAGACAGTACTGCTTTCTACAGGTGGTGCAAAACAGAAAGTTGATATGCTTGATGCTGCCAAACAATTGGTTGCACATGGCTATGAACTCTATGCCACTGGTGGCACCAGTAAGTTTCTCGAAGAGAATGGTATAGCCAATACGCGGGTTTACTGGCCATCGGAAGCGGGACAACAACCACAGGCTTTGGATCTGTTGCACGAGCGAAAGATTGATCTGGTCGTTAATATTCAGAAGAACCTGACGGTGCATGAACTGACTAATGGTTATAAAATTCGGCGTGCTGCGATTGACCTTAATGTGCCACTGATTACGAATAGCCGCTTGGCAAGTGCTTTCATCAATGCTTTCTGCACGATGACACTTGATGATATTGATATTAAATCCTGGAATGAATACTAAGGATAGAGGTTTCATAGAGATGTTTCCGGCTGATTTTTACCTGTCGGAGACATCTCTTATCTTCAGTGATAAGTATTATCCTCAACAGTCAATCATTTTGTTAACATTATTTTAATATTTATAAGTCGCTGTGTATCAGCTGTTTAATAAAAAGTTACAGAGAGAACAAAAAAAAGTCGTTAAAAGTTGAATGTCATATAAAAAAAATACTTATCTTTGCATCGTTTTAATAAACAAATGATTGTTTTACAGATTTAAAAAAGCAAAGAAAATGAAGAAATTAGTTTTAATGTTCGTAGCTGTAGCAGCTATCTCTTTCGCATCTTGTGGTAACAAAACTGCAGCAAATGCTGGTAATAACGACTCTGACTCTATTGCTCAGGTTGATACTGCTGATACTGCTGCTGTTGACACAGCTGCTGCTGACACTGCAAAATAATTTTGCACTCGAACTGAAAAAATGAGAGATTGCCGCTGAACCATTAAGGTTCAGCGGTTTTTTTGTTTGTAGTTATTCTTTGAATGTCGCCTGTTGATATTCTAATTTAGCAGTGACTGTGTTTCCATGCCTTCTTTCTTTTGTAAAGATTACTGTCACTTTTTAACACTTCCGAGTAGTTTATTCTGGAGAAATAAAGCTGATAGATGGTGCAAAAAAGAGCATGTTGTTCTGTAATTTTGTGAAGGTTAGGGTGTAATCTGCCTCGTTATACATTGCAATTTGAGTCTAATTGCATTGCTTTTTGACTCAAAACGCGTGATGATTTGATGCATATTGCGTGGTATTTTGATGCAAATTGCAGTACTTTTTCGCATGATATTGTATCACTTTTTGGCTTTACTTTTGTAATGTTTTGAATGTCAATGGATTATGAAATATTAGAAAAACACGTGTATTTGGAAGAGGAATTTATTTTGTTTCGAAAGTATGAACATTGTAACGAGATTTGTTAAATCATTTGATAAGAATTAACATATAATCCGCTCTTTGAAGTTATTGCTTGCAAGATAGGATAAATTAATGATTGGGTGAGGTATATTGAATGTATAGGTTTATGCAGGCGAAGAGGTATTTAGATGATTGTTGATACCTAATCTTCAATGTATATGAGGTCGCTCATGATGTCGTCAGACGTGAAAAGTCCTTTCCTTGTGAGTGAGAGATGATGTTTTGAAAGTTCCATATTGCCTAAATCAAGATGCGGTTTTGCCTCGTGGAGCAGGTAGTTTAGACGTTCTTCACCGTATTTTCTTTTGAAATTTGTCAGGTTAATGCCTTCACGTGTGCGGAGTGCCGTGGTTATCAAGTCGTTGTATTGCATGTTTTGATTAAGGATTTCGATTTCATAGGGAAGCCGGTTGCATGCGACACTGTCCATATAAGTCTTGATGTTGCTGATATTCCATTTGCGGGTTCCATGGCCGTAACTATGAGCAGAAGCACCAAGGCCTATGTAGGGAACCTCATGCCAATAGCTGCTGTTGTGCAGACTTCGGTAGCCTGGCCTGGCAAAGTTGCTGATTTCATAGTGCTCATAGCCTGTTTTGGTGAGCTGGTTTATAAGCATCTCATACATGGCAAGGCTTGTTTCTTCGTCAATATCTTTTATTTTCTTCTTCTGCTTCATGTGGAAAAGCGGTGTACCTTCTTCATACATCAGACTGTAAGCTGAAATGTGTTCTACATTAAGTTTGATAGCTTCTTGCAGATCGGTCTGCCATTCTTCCATGGTTTCTTCAGGGAAGCCAAACATGAGGTCGATGCTGATATTCTTGATACCTACATGACGTAAATGGTTCACGGCTTGCATAATTTCTTCTCGGTTGTGGCGGCGGTGAAGAAACCGGAGGCGATTATTGTTGAATGTCTGTGCACCCATGCTGACACGGTTGACATTGAGCGTGGCAAGGCGGGCAGCAAAAGCCTCGGTCACATCGTCGGGATTGCATTCTATAGTCAGTTCGCGCAGGTCGATATGTTTGCCCCATACCTTATATATATATAATAAAATCTGTTCCAATTGATTTCCAGAGAGCATGCTTGGCGTACCTCCACCCAAGTAAATGGTAGTGATGGTATTATCGGTATCGGCCTGTTCTCCTGTGATTTCTGTTTGGCGCAGGTCCATTTCATGACAGAGCATGTCAACATATTGCTGATGGAGTGACTGCTGGGTTGTGCTGTAGAAACCACAGTAGATGCAGCGACTTGCACAAAAGGGAATATGAATGTATAGACCTGCCATGTTGTTTTTTTATGACAAAATTACTAATTTTCCTAAAATATTCTTGGTCAGTATGTCTTTTTTTTCTAACTTAGAGGCCAACAAAGGTATAATGCCTTTAGAAACCATGAATTATTACTAACGCTTTAAATCTTTTGATATGAGAGTTTATCAAACGAATGAAATCAAAAACATTGCATTGCTTGGCAGTGCGGGCAGCGGCAAGACTACACTTGCCGAGAGTATGCTTTTTGAAGCCGGAGTCATTAAACGCCGTGGCAGTGTTGAGGCAAAGAACACTGTAAGCGATTATTTTCCGGTTGAGTTGGAATATGGTTACTCAGTATTTCCAACTGTTTTTCATGTTGAGTGGAACAATAAGAAGCTGAATATTATTGATTGTCCGGGAAGTGATGACTTCGTAGGAGGTGCTATAACTTCATTGAATGTAACAGATGAGGCGGTTATTTTGATTAACGGTCAGTATGGCCCAGAGGTTGGAACACAGAATAATTTCCGGTATACGGAGAAGCTTAAGAAGCCTGTTATCTTCTTGATTAATCAGTTGGATAGCGATAAATGTGATTTTGACAGCATCATAACTTCGATGCAGGATATCTATGGTTCGAAATGTGTTCTTGTGCAATACCCCTTGCAGACAGGGCCAGGTTTCAATGCACTTATTGATGTTCTGTTGATGAAGAAGTATTCATGGAAACCCGAAGGCGGTGCACCTATCATTGAAGATATTCCTGCTGAGGAAATGGACAGGGCCATGGAACTTCATAAAGCCTTGGTTGAAGCAGCAGCTGAGAACGATGAAACCTTGATGGAGAAGTTCTTTGAAGAAGAAACCTTGACCGAAGATGAATTACGCGAAGGTATTCGTAAAGGTCTTGTTACGCGTAGTATATTCCCTGTTTTCTGTGTTTGTGCAGGCAAGGATATGGGCGTTCAGCGTCTGATGGAATTCCTCGGAAACGTGGTTCCTTTCGTTAGTGAGATGCCAAAGTTGCATAATACACGCGGAGAAGAAGTTGCACCTGATCCGGCAGGTTCCACCAGTTTGTATTTCTTCAAGACTGGAATGGAACCGCATATTGGTGAGGTCAGCTATTTTAAAGTGATGAGTGGACAGGTGAAACCAGGTGATGATTTGACGAATGCCGACCGTGGAAGTCGTGAGCGTATTGGTCAGATTTACGCTTGTGCAGGTGCAAATCGTATCGCTGTTGATTCTCTGAATGCCGGTGATATCGGTTGTACGGTTAAATTGAAAGATGTGAAGACAGGTAATGCCTTGAATGGTAAAGACTGTGATTGGCGTTATAATTTCATCAAATATCCAAATTCAAAATACAGCAGAGCTATAAAGGCTGTCAATTCGCAAGACACAGAGAAGCTGATGGCTGCTATGATAAAGATGCATCAGGAAGACCCAACGTGGGTGGTTGAGCAAAGCAAAGAGTTGCGACAGATTATTGTTCACGGCCAGGGAGAATTCCATTTAAGAACGTTGAAGTGGCGTCTTGAAAACAATGAGAAGCTGCAGGTAAAGTTTGGTGAGCCTCGAATTCCATATCGTGAGACTATTACCAAGAAAGCAAAGGCGGAGTATAGGCATAAGAAACAGAGTGGCGGTGCCGGTCAGTTCGGTGAAGTGCATCTGATAGTAGAGCCATATGCAGAGGGTATGCCTGATCCAACTCACTATAATTTCAATGGGCAAGAGTTCAAAATGAACATCAAAGGCAAGGAAGTTGTCGACTTGGAATGGGGTGGTAAGTTGGTATTCATCAATTCTGTTGTCGGTGGTGCTATTGATGCCCGCTTCATGCCTGCCATTCTGAAAGGTGTGATGGATTGTATGGAACATGGTCCGTTGACTGGAAGTTATGCACGAGATGTGCGGGTTGTTGTCTATGACGGTAAAATGCATCCGGTTGACAGTAACGAACTTTCGTTTATGTTGGCAGCTCGTCATGCCTTCGCAGATGCTTTCAGAAATGCAGGTCCGAAGATTTTGGAGCCAATTTATGATTTGGAAGTGTTTGTTCCAGCCGACTTTATGGGTGATGTCATGAGCGATCTGCAGGGACGAAGAGCTCTGATTATGGGTATGGATACAGAAGCGGGTTATCAGAAACTGCAGGCAAAGATTCCATTAAAAGAATTGAGCAACTATAGTATTTCATTGAGTTCGCTGACAGGTGGACGAGCTTCATTCACAACAAAGTTTGCAAGTTATGAGCTTGTTCCAACAGAACTTCAAACTTCACTGATTAGTGAACATGCTGCAGAGCTGGCAGAAGAAGAGGAATAATCTGTGACTGATTGAAGATTGAAGAGGCAAGAATTTAATTATTCTTGTCTCTTTTATTTGCATATATAAAACTACAATTCTGATTATTTGTTAAAATTGATAAATATAGATGATTTATTTAACACAATGATGTTAACTAATTAAGATTTAGTTTATCTTTGCGATTATGAAGAAAAGAACGATATGGACAATTGCTATCATTATGGGGCTTTCATTTATGGGGCTTCTTTTCCTGCAGTTGAGCTATATACAGGAGATGGCAGAGATGAAGAAAGAGCAGTTTGACGAGTCTGTCAATCGTGCCCTTTATCAAGCTTCACGCAATCTTGAATTGAATGAGACGCTTAGGTATCTGGAAAAAGATGTGAAAGAGACAGAGCGACGTTCTTTTATTCGTGACTCCATTGGAACGCGTTCAGGACAGCCCAATGATGGGACAATACAGCAGAGTCGTCAGTATTCAACAATAGGAAAAGATGGAACCGTTTATTCCTCATTTGAATTGAAAACCATCGCAACCAAGCCAGCGTCTATGCCGAAAGGGATGATTGTAAAAACAGATAAGAGTTCGCTTTCGGAGGCATCCAAATCTTTACAGGAAATTGTTAAGAACCGCTATGTATATCAGAAAGCTTTGTTGGATGAAGTAGTTTATTCCATTTTGTACTCTGCTTCGGATAAGCCTTTGAAAGAACGCATTAACTTCAAGCTGTTGGATCAGGATTTGAAAGCGGAATTAATGAATAATGGTATCAATATTCCCTATCATTTTACGGTCTCTACACAGGACGGAAGAGTGGTTTATCGTTGCCCCGACTATTCTGATGAAGGTGAAGAATTTACCTATTCACAGGTGTTGTTCAGAAATGATCCCCAGGCGAAAATGGGTGTTGTGAAGATACATTTTCCGGATATGAATAACTATATATTCTCCAGTATCCGTTTCATGATACCGAGTATAATCTTTACATTGGTACTTTTGATAACGTTTGTCTTCACGATAGTTGTTATCTTCCGATCCAAGCGCTATAGCGAGATTAAGAATGATTTCATAAACAATATGACGCATGAGTTAAAGACTCCGATAGCCAGTATCTCTTTAGCTGCACAAATGTTGAATGACAAGAGTGTGACCATGAACGAGACGATGATGGCACATTTGGGAGGAGTTATCAATGATGAAAGCCGTCGTTTGCGTTTCTTGGTAGAAAAAGTGCTGCAGATGAGCATGTATGACCGTAAGAAAGCGGTGCTTAAAAATCGTGAGGTTGATATCAACGAAATGATTGAGAGCATAGGAAATTCGTTCACATTGCGTGTAGAGCATACGGGGGGAAAGGTTTATACGGACATAGAAGCGGTAGACTCAACGATTTATGTAGACGAGATGCATTTTCAAAATGTGATTTTCAATCTTTTGGATAATGCGGTGAAATACAAGAAACCAGATAAGCCATTGAATGTCTATCTCAAGACATGGAATGAAGGAAAGAAGGTTTGCGTGTCGGTAAGGGATACGGGATTGGGCATTAAGAAAGAAAATTTGAAGAAGGTTTTTGATAAGTTTTATCGCGTTCATACCGGTAATGTTCATGATGTCAAGGGCTTTGGACTTGGCCTGGCCTATGTCAAAAAGATGGTTGATCTTCAAGATGGAGAGATTTATGTTGACAGTGAATATGGAAAAGGTACTACCTTTACGATAAAATTGCCGTTTGTAGAAAACTAACTTTGAAGTTATAATAGATTACTAACATTTAAAATAATGAAGTTATGGAAGACAAGTTGAAAATTCTTTTGTGCGAAGATGACGAAAACTTAGGTATGCTTCTTCGTGAATATTTACAGGCAAAAGGTTTTGCCGCTACGCTTTGCCCTGATGGTGAGGTTGGTTATAGAGAGTTCTTGAAGAATAAATTTGATATCTGTGTGCTTGATGTTATGATGCCAAAGAAAGATGGTTTCACTTTGGCACAGGAAATCCGTCAGGCCAATGCTGAAATTCCAATTATCTTCTTGACAGCAAAGACATTGAAGGAAGATATCCTTGAAGGTTTTAAGATTGGTGCTGACGATTACATTACAAAGCCTTTCTCCATGGAAGAACTCGTGTTCCGTATTGAGGCCATCCTGCGTCGCGTACGTGGTAAGAAGAATAAGGAAAGTACGCTTTATCATATTGGTAAGTTCACATTTGATACCCAGAAGCAGTTGCTTGTTATAGGTGAAAAGCAGACAAAGTTGACAACCAAGGAGAATGAACTGCTTGCGTTGCTGTGTTCACATGCAAATGAAATTCTTCAGCGTGACTTTGCCTTGAAGACGATATGGATTGATGATAACTATTTCAATGCGCGTTCTATGGATGTGTATATTACGAAGTTGCGTAAGCATTTGAAAGATGATCCACAGATTGAAATCATCAATATTCATGGTAAAGGCTATAAGCTGATTACACCAGAAGATGATTAAAATGAGATTCTAATAGTTAGTTTGGTGTTTGTCATTTATTGTGTGACCGATAATTCCAATAATGACAAGCGCCAAACTCGTAAAAAGTATCCAATTATGGTGGTGTAGATTTAGGAAATGGTGGGCACATAAGAGCGCAACTCCTAAATATACAAGTGGCAACCCAATATATTGAATAGCATGCTTGAGCATTGTTGAATAGAATTTCTTCATTATTAAAAGTTTGGTACAAAAGTACGAAATAATTTGTTTATGTCATCAAAAAACAGTACTTTTGCATCGCATTTCTGAAATATAGGTCCTTTAAGGCTTGTTTTTATGGGATGTAATTTAAATATTTAAATAATAATTTTTTCAATTTTATTAGTATGAATCAATACGAAACCGTTTTCATTTTGACTCCCGTTTTGTCTGATGAACAGATGAAGGAAACGGTCGCTAAATTCAAGAAACTTCTCACCGATAACGGTGCTGAAATTCTGAATGAAGAGGCTTGGGGACTGAAGAAGATGGCTTACGCTATCGACAAGAAATCAACAGGCTTCTATTGTCTGATTGAGTTCAAGGGCGAGCCATCAATCGTTAACACTCTCGAGACAGGCTATCGCCGCGATGAGAAAGTTATTCGTTACATGACTGTACGTCTTGACAAGTATGCTGCACAGTATGCTGAAAAGCGTAGAAACAAACTTGGTAAAAAAGAGGAGGCTTAATTATGGCAGAGCAGAAAAAGACAGAAATCCGTTATTTGACAGCTCCTTCAATCGACACTCGTAAGAAGAAGTATTGTCGTTTTAAGAAAAGCGGAATTAAGTATATTGACTACAAGGATCCTGAATTCTTGAAGAAGTTCTTGAATGAGCAAGGTAAGATTTTGCCTCGCCGTATCACAGGTACATCTTTGAAGTATCAGCGTCGTGTGGCACAGGCTGTAAAGCGTGCTCGCCAGATAGCACTGCTTCCATATGTAACCGATTTGATGAAATAATTAAGGAGGAACTGTCAATATGGAAATTATACTGAAAGAAGATATTATCGGACTTGGATACAAGAATGATATTGTAAATGTAAAGAATGGTTATGGACGCAACTACCTGATTCCAACAGGTAAAGGCGTTATTGCTTCTGAATCTGCAAAGAAGGTCTTGGCTGAGAATTTGAAGCAGCAGGCTCACAAACTTGCTGCAATTAAGGCTGAAGCAGAGAAGAAGGGAAGTGCTTTGGATGGCGTTTCACTTACTATTGCAGCAAAGGTTAGTGCTACTGGTGCTCTCTATGGTTCTGTAAATGCTGCTATCGTTGCAGAGGAACTTGCTAAGAAGGGTATTGAGGTTGACCGTAAGATTATCACCATGCATGATATTAAGAAGGTTGGTGAGTTCGAGGCAACTGTTCACTTCCACAAAGAGGTTGAGGTTAAGGTTCCTGTAATTGTTGTTGCAGAGAACGCACCTGTTGAAGCAGCTCCTGTAGAGGAGGCTCCAAAGACAGAGGAAGAAGTTGAAGAAACTCCTGCTGCAGAATAATTTTAGCGCAACGATTATTACACTGTAAAGCAAATCTATATAAATCCCGAGAACAACTTGTTTGTTTTCGGGATTTTCTTTTATCTATGCATGTTTCTGCTTTTTTTTTTGTATTTTTGCAGCATACATCATAAAACATAAAATTAAAAGAAAATGAAAGCTTTTGTATTTCCGGGGCAGGGTGCCCAGTTTGTTGGTATGGGCAAGGACCTATATGAGAATAATGCTCTTGCAAAAGAGCTTTTCGATAAAGCAGATGAAATTCTTGGTTTCAAGATTACAGAGATCATGTTCAATGGGACTGATGAACAGTTGAAAGAAACCAAGGTGACACAACCTGCTGTTTTCCTGCATAGTGTTATTCAAGCACTTTGTTTGGGGGAGGAGTTTAACCCTGATATGGTTGCAGGGCATTCATTGGGTGAATTCTCAGCGCTTGTTGCTTCGGGTGCTTTGAGTTTTGAGGATGGCTTGAAGTTAGTTGCATCGCGTGCCAATGCCATGCAGAAAGCGTGTGAAGTAAATCCTGGAACAATGGCTGCAATTATTGGTCTTCCAGATGAGAAGGTTGAAGAAATTTGTGCTTCTGTAAGTTCAGAAGATAACATAGTTGTAGCCGCAAACTACAATTGTCCTGGTCAGTTGGTTATTTCTGGAAATGTAGATGCTGTCAATTCTGCTTGTGAAAAACTAAAGGAGGCTGGTGCAAAGCGTGCTCTGCCTTTGAAAGTCGGTGGCGCATTCCATTCTCCATTGATGCAGCCGGCCAAGGATGAGTTGCAGGCAGCTATTGAAGCAACCACATTCAATACGCCAAAGTGCCCTGTTTATCAGAATGTTGATGCAAAAGCGCATACAGATGCTTCTGAGATAAAGAATAACTTGATAGCTCAGCTTACAAGTCCTGTTCGCTGGACTTCAAGTGTTCAAGCTATGGTTAGTGCCGGTGCAGATGATTTCACAGAGTGTGGGCCAGGCAAGGCTTTACAGGGGATGATTGGCAGGATAGACAGGAATGTTAATGCTCATGGCATTGCATAATGAAAGATAAAATCGTAATATATCAAGTATTACCCAGACTTTTCGGCAATCGTAATGAGGCTCTTGTGGAGTCCGGCACGATTGCCGAAAATGGTTGTGGTAAGTTCTCTTCGTTTGATGACGAAACGCTGAAGACAATTCATGACATGGGATTTACCCATATTTGGTTTACGGGTATCTTGCGCCATGCTACACAAACTGATTATTCTGCTTTTGGACTTCCACGTCAACACGCAGAAGTAGTAAAGGGAAAAGCCGGCTCTCCTTATGCTATTGCAGATTATTATGACGTAGATCCGGACCTTGCAGATGATGTCTCACAGCGTATGACAGAATGGGAGGAGTTGATAAAGCGCACCCATGATGCAGGCATGAAAGTGATTATGGATTTTGTGCCTAATCATGTTGCTCGTGAGTACAAGTCTGTCTGCAAACCGGTTGGTGTACGTGATTTGGGTGAGGATGATGACACTTCGTTAGCTTTTTCGACAAGGAATAATTTCTATTATTGTTGGGGAACCCCGCTTGATCTTAGTCTGATAACATCAGATGTAAGTTATAGTGAAATCCCTGCTAAGGCAACAGGCAATGACAATTTTGGTGCACGCCCGGGAGTTAATGACTGGTATGAGACCATTAAGTTGAATTATGGTATAGACTACTGTGATGCAGGGGGGAAAAGCTATCATTTTGATCCGCGTCCTGATACCTGGGATAAAATGACAGATATCCTTTTGTTTTGGGCTTCAAAAGGTATAGATGGATTCAGATGCGACATGGCAGAGATGGTGCCGACCGAGTTCTGGAATTATGCCATTTCTAAAGTAAAGGAACGACGTCCTTCTTTATTGTTCATTGGTGAAGTTTACGACAGGTCACAATATCGCACATATATCGCAAATGGTTTCGACTATCTTTATGATAAAGTCGGCATGTATGATTGTTTGCGGGGTGTCATTACGGGTACACGTAGTGCAAATGAAATCACCCATTGGTGGCAGGCTACGGATGATATCAACGAACATATGCTCTACTTCCTCGAAAATCATGATGAACAGCGTATAGCAAGTGATTTCTTTGCGGGAGAAGGTGATAAGGCAATCCCTGCTGCCACGGTTGCAATCTTGATGCGGACCAATCCTTTTATGCTTTATAGTGGACAGGAATTCGGCGAAAGGGGAATGGATCATGAGGGTTTCAGCGGTATAGATGGAAGAACAACAATCTTCGATTATTGGTCACTGTCGACTGTGCGTCGGGCTTTTACCGATTGCAATCTGTTGACAGATGAGGAGAGAAAACTTTCAGACTCGTACCGCACTTTGCTGAATATTGCACATCGTGAAGCAGCTGTCCGTGAGGGTGAATTCTTTGATCTCACCTATGCTAATCAGGCTCAAGAAGGATTTGATTCGTGTCGTGAGTATGCTTTTTTAAGGAAGAAAGGCGATATCATCATATTGGTCGTTGCCAATTTTTCTTCCTCCGACAGGCTTTCTGATGTTATTATTCCGGCACACGCCTTTGATTTTTGGCAAATGCCCGAAATGAAAGTGTTATCTCGTGAGTTGTTTTCCGGTAGGTATGTGGGAATGAAATTGATGCGCGATTCGTCTGTCCGTGTGAAGGTTCCAGCCCATGGTTGTGGGATTTTTAAGTTTAGTTTGAATATGAAAGACAGTGATTATTTGTTCAATGAGCATCACAAGAAAGAGTTCCCACCAGCTCATACGGCAGAACATCTGCTCAATCAGTTGATGATGCGTATGTTCCATTGTGAGCGCAGCTACAATGCGCATATTGAACGAAAGAAGAGCAAAATGAGCTTTATTCTGGAGCAGAAACCAACCCGACAGCAGGAGAAAGAGATTGAAAGAAGGATGAATGAACTTATCCAAGAAGATATGCCTATCACTTATGAACTTGTCGACAGAGACCATGTCCCAGAGGATGTGAAACTTGATCGACTCCCTGATGATGCATCAGAAATGCTTCGTTTGGTTCATATTGGCAATTTTGATGTCTGTCCTTGTTTAGGGAAACATGTAAGATCAACGTCTCAAATAGGGCGGTTCGAGTTGTTAGGTACAAATTGGGATGAACTGAAACATTCTTTCAGGATACGTTTCAAGGTCGTCCAGTAGAAGTTTATATAAAATGATGTTTTCTTTGTCAAAAAGAGAACATCATTTTTTTATATGCGATATTTTTCTTTCCTTTGCAATGTAATCCGTAAAATCGGAGTTCCGCTGGGGCGGCGGAGATAAAGAAACAGCTTTCCGAGGTCTCGGATGAGCAGAAAACAGAGAAAACAGCATTTCGGGCATGGCCGAAAGCTTAAAAACGGAGAAAATCGATTCTCGGTCGTGCCCGAAGAGTAAAAAATAATAAAAACAGCGTTTCGGGCACGGCCGAAAGCAAAAAAACGGAGAAAATCGACTTTCGGTCGTGGCCGAAGAGTAAGAAACAACAAAAACAGCGTTCCGGGCACGGCCGAAAGCGAAAAAACGGAGAAAATCGACTTTCGGTCGTGGCCGAAGAGTAAAAAACAGTAAAAACAGCGTTTCGGCCACGGCCGAAACTGAAAAAACGCCTCAAAACGGCTTTCCAACCCCTTGGAAGCGGGAAGATGGATGCTTAAACTAAATTCACGTAATGTAAAGTGAAATCAATGGAGAAATCTGCAATATTGACAATCACGGGTAGTGACGGAACGGGAGAATCCGGAGTGCAGGCTGATGTAAGGACGATATCTGCATTAGGCAGTCATGCTGTATCTGTCTTGACGTCAATCACCGTTCAGAATACATTGGGAATACAATGCTTTTATGACATCCCCGGCAATGTTGTGGCCGCCCAGTTGGAGGCTATTATCAACGATGTGCAGCCCAGCGTGATGAAGATAGGAATGATCCGCAATGTTGAAACGCTGAATGTGTTGGTTCGTACGATTGTAAAATACAAGCCGTCTCATGTGGTATATGACCCTGTTATCAGTTCATTCCTGAATGAAGAACTGATGAGTCGTGATGTTGTTTCTCAGATCAGGTCGTGTCTTTTGCCACTTTGTTCGCTGATTATTATTCGCCGTTCGGAAGCTGATCGTCTGTTGGGGGGATGTTCTTTTCCCAATATTTATTTTATTGACGACCGGGGGCGGCATGGAATCAGGAATGTATTTGCGAGTGCTGCGGCTGTCTTTTTGCAAAGAGGATATCCGAATGAAGAAGCTGTGCAGCAGGCTCGCGAATATGTTGAACATCTGATGATAGCTCCAAGCCCGTTAAGTGGCAGGAGCCAGGAGCTGTATCATGAGTTCATGCAGCTTGTGCGCCAGAACTATTCTTCTAACAGCGATGTGCTTTTCTATGCCAATTGCATGAATGTTTCAACCCGTTATTTGGCTCAGGTGTGTAAGCGCGTAGCGGCAAAATCTCCCAAGGCGATAATCGATGACTATATTGTCAATCAGATAGCAATGGCCTTGGGCAGCGAACCAACAAAGACCATACAGCAATTAGCCTATGTGTTTGGTTTCTCCAATCAGGCTCATTTCTCCAAGTTCTTTCGGAAGTTGAAAGGTGTTTCTCCGTCGGAATTCAGAAAACAACAGCAGATAAAATAAACAAACAGTATAATTATGGAAAAGACAGAAAATCGACAGGAATTGAACCGCAACCTTGCACAGATGTTGAAAGGTGGCGTTATTATGGATGTAACAACTCCCGAGCAGGCGAAAATAGCAGAGGCTGCTGGTGCCTGTGCAGTGATGGCATTGGAAAGAATTCCCGCTGACATACGTGCAGCCGGTGGAGTTTCTAGAATGAGCGACCCTAAGATGATCAAAGGAATACAGGAGGCTGTGACCATTCCTGTTATGGCGAAGTGCAGGATTGGCCATATTGCAGAAGCCCAGATTCTTCAGGCTATTGATATTGATTACATAGATGAGAGTGAAGTTCTTTCTCCGGCAGACAACATCTATCATATTGATAAGACGCAATTTAATGTGCCTTTTGTCTGTGGAGCTAAGAATTTAGGCGAAGCTTTACGCCGAATTGCAGAGGGAGCAACGATGATTCGCACCAAAGGTGAGCCGGGAACAGGCGATGTTATACAGGCCGTCAGTCACATGCGAATGATGCAAAGCGAGATACGCCGCTTGGTTGGAATGGCAGAAGATGAACTCTTTGAGGCTGCCAAGCAGCTGCAGGCTCCTTATGAACTGGTGAAATATGTTCACGATAACGGTCGCTTGCCTGTTGTCAACTTTGCCGCAGGCGGCGTTGCCACACCTGCTGATGCGGCATTGATGATGCAGTTAGGCGCAGAAGGTGTGTTTGTCGGCAGCGGAATCTTCAAGAGTGGTGAGCCTGCAAAACGCGCTGCAGCTATTGTAAAGGCTGTTACTAACTATCAAGATCCCAAGTGTTTGGCAGAACTTAGCGAAGATCTCGGAGAGGCCATGGTGGGTATCAACGAAAATGAAATCCAGCTTCTTATGGCTGAGAGAGGAAAATGAGAATCTCGGTCCTTGCATTACAGGGGGCATTTGCTGAACATCGGCAGATGCTCCGGCGCCTTGGCGTCGAAACTTTTGAAGTGCGCCGGCTCTCAGATTGGCATCAGCCAAAGGATGCCTTGATTATCCCAGGAGGCGAGAGCACGGCTCAGTTGAAGCTGCTTCGCGATTTAGAACTTTTACTTCCAATCCGGGATGCCATCATGAATGGGCTCCCCGTATTTGGCACTTGCGCAGGCTTGATATTGTTGGCAAAGCAAGTTGAAAACGAAAGTCATGAGCGTATTTCAACCATGAATATTGAAGTGAAGCGCAATGCCTATGGTCGACAGTCGGGTAGTTTCATTACTGAAGCTCCATTTTCTGGAACGACAGTCCCGATGTCTTTTATCAGAGCACCCTATATCAGCCATGCACATCACGGCGTAGAGGTGCTTTCCGAAGTTGATGGAAAAATCGTAGCGGCCCGTGAAGACAATCAGCTTGTGACGGCTTTTCATCCCGAGTTGACGGATGACCCGTTTGTCCATTCTTATTTTCTTCAGATGATACAGCATAAGCTCTGATTTATTCTGTATGACAATATCAGTGAAAAGCGCCTTTCGCCTATCAGTGAAAGGCGCTCTAATTGTATTGTCCAATTTTGTAATAAAATGGATGTTGTATTCAATATTATTTTGTAACTTTGCATATCAGAAGACAGAATAATAAACACATACATACTATGTATAGAACGAATACTTGTGGGGAGCTTCGCCTCTCTGATGCCGGTAAGGAAGTTGTTTTGGCCGGTTGGGTACAGCGATCAAGGAAAATGGGAGGTATGACCTTTGTCGATCTCCGCGATCGTTATGGTATTACACAGCTTGTTTTCAACGAAGCTGATGACAGGATGCTCTGTGATAATGCCAATAAATTAGGTCGTGAATATTGTATTCAGGTGAAGGGCATTGTCAGCGAGCGTCAGAGCAAGAACTCAAAGATAGCAACTGGTGATATTGAAATCCTCGCGAAAGAATTAAAGGTCTTGTCTCCGTCTCTGACTCCTCCATTCACAATTGAAGATGAATCCGATGGGGGAGATGACATTCGCATGAAATATCGTTATTTAGATCTTCGTCGTAATGTTGTTCGTAAGAATTTAGAACTGCGTCATCGCATGACAATTCTTATTCGCAACTTCCTCGATAGTCATGATTTCATGGAAGTAGAAACGCCGGTTTTGATTGGCAGTACACCTGAAGGTGCACGTGATTTTGTCGTACCAAGCCGCATGAACCCCGGGCAGTTCTATGCTTTGCCGCAGAGTCCGCAGACACTGAAACAGTTGCTTATGGTTGCCGGTTTCGACCGCTATTTCCAGATTGCAAAGTGCTTCCGTGATGAAGATTTGCGCGCAGACCGTCAGCCGGAATTCACTCAGATTGACTGTGAAATGAGCTTTGTCGACCAGGATGACGTCATCAACATGTTCGAAGATATGGCCCGTCATCTGTTCAAGGAAATCCGAGGTGTAGAGTTACCGAAGCTACAGCAGATGACTTGGCACGAGGCGATGAAGCGTTTTGGTAGCGATAAGCCTGATTTACGCTTCGGTATGGAGTTCGTAGAACTCAAAGAGGCCTTTGCCGGTAAGGGCAATTTCTCTGTATTTGATGAGGCTACCTATATTGGTGGTATCTGTGTTCCAGGTTGTGCTGACTACAGCCGTAAGCAACTTAATGAGCTGACCGACTTCGTAAAGAAACCCCAGGTGGGTGCCAAGGGCTTGGTATTTATTAAGTATAATACAGATGGTACAATCAAGAGTTCCATTGATAAGTTCTATACTGAAGACGAACTGAAAGAAATCAAGAAGCTTATGGGTGCCAATGATGGCGACTTGGTACTCATACTTAGTGGCGACAATGCCAATAAAACGCGTGTTCAGCTTTGTGCTTTGCGCCTTGAAATGGGCAACCGCCTTGGCTTGCGTGATAAGAATGTTTTCAAATGTCTTTGGATTGTCGACTTCCCATTGTTTGAGTGGAGCGACGAGGAACAGCGTCTTATGGCGACCCACCATCCGTTTACGATGCCCAATCCAGACGATATTCCTTTGCTCGACGAGCATCCGGAGCAGGTTCGTGCCAAGGCTTATGACTTCGTCTGCAATGGCATAGAAGTTGGTGGAGGTTCTCTCCGTATTCATGACACGCAACTTCAGGAGAAAATGTTCGAGGTTCTCGGTTTTACCAAGGAGCGTGCTGAAGCCCAGTTTGGTTTCTTGATGAATGCATTCAAATATGGTGCACCACCTCATGCAGGTCTTGCTTTTGGTCTTGACCGCTTTGTAAGTATCTTCGCCGGACTTGATTCTATTCGTGATTGCATTGCTTTCCCAAAGAACAATAGCGGACGTGACGTGATGCTTGATGCTCCGGGCGAACTTGATCAGAAACAATTAGACGAATTGCAGATTAAACTTAATCTCAAGTCTTGACGGTTGATTTACATCAAGAAAATAATAGAACAAAGTACTGAATTGTAAGTTTTATTACATAGTTCTGTCTGTTTTGGAAAATAATGACTAACTTTGTAGTGTCAACTTAAATGTTCGACATCTTTCACTCAAGTTTTTGATAAAGATTAATTAGTTTGTTAGTTATGGCAGAAAAGAAAGCAACAACCAAGGCTGCACCAGTAAAGAAAGCAGCAACGAAGAAGGCCGCTGCGCCTAAGAAGACTACAGCAAAAGAGTCTGCATTGTTTATCAATGCCGAAAGCGTAGGTTTCCGTGCCGGTGATGTTTATCAAGCATTGGCAGCAGCAGGTAAAGCAATGTCTGTAGCGGAGATTGCAAAGGCCGCAAAGATTAGCACAGAAGAGGTTTATCTTGGTATTGGCTGGCTCTTCAAAGAGGGCAAGGTTAAAGACGAGAACAACCAGATTACACTTGCATAATATTCAGTAGTAAGGATATTTGTTAAAGGGAGGGGAGCTGACTGTAAGCATTCAGTTCCCCTCTTTTTTTAGCTTTGTGATGCAGAAATACAACAGTGAGATATTAAGAATATTGGTTGAAGCCGGCAATGAAGGTTTGTCGGTCAAGAAGATTGCACGCCATGTTCATAATGCCTGCAACACATTGTTTTCGTCAGTCAGTTTTGACGAAGTTTATACTTACGTTTCCCAATATCTGATACGTAATTCGAAAAATGCCGATTCCATGATAGCGCGTACAGATGTTCGGGGAAATTATCGTATCAATCCGCGGAATGAGGATTCTCAACAGCTAATGTTGCGCTTTCAAGATGAATGCGATGAAAAGGAGGATACTCCGAAACCGTCTGTAGACCAGTCCTTATCTTTGTTTGAAGATATGTAGATTTTTCATGTTGGTTAAGGTAAAAGGAATGTCCGTGAACGGGTGAATATTTCCAGAGATCTATTTAGTGATAATATCTTTTATTCTTTTATAATTTATTTTACAAAAGCCTTTGCAGGTTTTGCGTATTCAAAAATACTTTTATCGCCATTCAAAATACGCGAGTTTTGAGGATGTTTTGTAAGATATTGAGATACAGATAGTTGTAGAACTTTATTCATTTTAATGCACTTGTTGTTGTTTGATTTCATTGTGTTTTGTATCAAATAGCATTCTCATTTGCGCCAGATTGCACAGTAGTTTCATTCATTTTAGGAGCTAAACTCATGCAGATTACAGGCTAAAATGATAGAGATTGCATGAAAAGAAGGTAAAAACGGGGATGCTGAAGCAGCGAAATGACATCACATATGCGTTGAGTATATGGTTTTCTTTTCTATTTGCTGCACTTTTGAAGTAGTGGATTTCAACGATATATCTTTACAATATAGAACTAAATATATACTGCTTTCTTCTCGTAGAGACTTGCCGTTTCATGACTTGTTGGGCTGATCAGGGAATAGGCTTCCCGATTATTCCTATTCATGGTCAGTATAGTGATAAACTTTGTCTCTTTTTATGGATAAAGAATTCAAAGTGGTTGAAAACGTTTCAAAGATGATAGTATTCCCCTTCAGATGATAATAATAAATTTTAAAAAGAAGTTCCGACTTCTATGGGAGAATATAGTGAGAAGATAAAAAGCCCATTCACAATGATTATGAATGAGCTTTTTTGTATGTGTATAAGCTTTGCTTAGAGATTCTTGCCATGACAGTTCTTGAACTTCTTGCCACTTCCGCATGGACAAGGATCATTGGGACGAGGCAGACGGTCAGCTACATATGGCGTGTGATTAACCTGGTCTGCACCTTCTCGGGTGTCTTGGTGGGCTGCTCTCTGTTGCGCTGCTCGTGCTTCAATATCCTCTTTCTGTTCATGATATCGTTGTGCATGTTGTTCAGGAGCTGCCTCTTGAACTTCTTGAACTACGGGAATCTGACACCGCATCAATACGTTTGCAATGCGGTTGTTCATGTCATCAATCATGTTATCCCACAGTTTGACACTTTCTAATTTGAAAATCAATAGCGGGTCTTTCTGTTCGTAGGAAGCATTCTGGACACTATGGCGTAACTCGTCAAGTTGACGTAGATTTTCTTTCCAGTTGTCGTCGATAATTCGAAGCATGATGGTCTTTTCGAATTCCTTAACAACGCTGGCTGCTTCACTGTTGTAGGCTTCTTGCAGGTTTGCAGGAATTTGGTAGATGTTCCGACCATCGGTAATAGGCACAAGAATACGTTCGAACATTGCTCCCTGTTCCTCTTGTACTTTCTTGATGACAGGGTAGGCGTCTGCTTGAATACGGTCAGTGTGACGCTTGAAAGAAGCCATGGCATCTTGGAAAGCACGCTCTTCGAGTTCGGTTCTTACACCACTTTCGAATTCTTCTTGTGTGAAAGGAATCTCCATAGCTAATATTTTCATGAATTCTTCCTTTGCACCTTCATAGTCGTTCTTCTCAATGATGCTGACAACGCGATCCCAAATGACGTTTGTAATGTCCATACCTACGCGTTCACCCATGAGTGCATGTCGACGCTTCTCATAGATTACGGTACGTTGTTTGTTCATTACGTCATCGTATTCGAGCAGATGTTTACGGATACCGAAGTTGTTCTCTTCAACTTTCTTCTGTGCACGTTCTATACTCTTTGAAATCATAGGACTCTCAATGCGTTCCCCATCTTCGAAGCCCAAACGGTCCATGATCTTGGCAATACGCTCAGATGCAAAGAGACGCATCAGCTTGTCTTCGAGCGAAACATAGAATACAGATGAACCAGGATCACCCTGACGACCTGCACGACCACGTAACTGGCGGTCGACACGACGGCTCTCATGGCGTTCTGTGCCGATGATGGCCAAACCACCTGCGGCTTTAACCTCATCGGTTAGTTTGATATCGGTACCACGACCGGCCATGTTGGTAGCAATGGTAACAGCACCTAAGCCATTCTCTGAACGGCCGGCTTCGGCTACGATCTGTGCTTCTCTCTGATGAAGCTTGGCATTCAGTACATTATGAGGGATGTGTCGCATCTTCAACATCTTGCTCAGAAGCTCGCTGATTTCAACAGATGTTGTACCAACCAATACCGGACGACCTGCATTACGCATTGCTTCGATTTCATCAATAACGGCAGCATACTTTTCGCGTGCAGTCTTATATACGCGATCGTCAAGGTCGTGGCGGGCAATAGGGCGGTTTGTTGGAATTTCAACAACGTCAAGTTTGTATATATCCCAGAATTCCCCTGCTTCTGTACTTGCTGTACCCGTCATACCGGCCAGCTTGTGATACATACGGAAGTAGTTCTGCAGGGTAATAGTTGCAAATGTCTGTGTTGCAGCTTCAACCTTGACATGTTCCTTAGCTTCAATAGCCTGATGCAGTCCATCGCTCCAACGACGGCCTTCCATGATACGGCCTGTCTGTTCGTCGACAATCTTAACCTCACCATCCATGACAACATATTCGTCGTCTTTATTGAACATGGTGTAGGCTTTCAGCAACTGCTGCAGTGTATGAACGCGTTCACTCTGCACACCGTAGTGTGACATCAGTTCATCCTTTTTGTCGATTCTCTCTTGGTCAGAAAGGTTCGTTTGGCTTTCAAGAGCAGACAGTTGAGACGTGATGTCTGGCAGTACAAACAAGTCTTCCTGTCCGGTTTGTTTTGCCAGCCATGCTGTTCCTTTATCTGTAAGGTCTGCACTATTGAGCTTTTCATCAACCACAAAGTAGAGAGGCTCAATAGCTTTAGGCATCTCACGGTTGTTATTGGCCATGTAGAATTCTTCTGTAGCCAGCATTCCGGCTTTAATACCATCCTCAGATAAATACTTAATCAGTGGTTTATTCTTTGGAAGTGCCTTGTAAGAACGATAAAGAGCCAAGAAACCATCTTCAAGTAGCTGCTTGTCGTTTTTCTCTTGTCCGGTAGTGATCTTTTGTTTGGCTTCAGCCAATAGCTCCGTAGCTTGTTTACGTTGCACTTCATATAAGTGTTCAACAAGAGGCTGATATTCTTCAAACATTTGATCATCGCCCTTTGGAATAGGACCAGAGATAATCAAAGGCGTACGGGCATCATCAATCAATACTGAGTCAACCTCATCGACAATGGCATAATTATGTTTGCGCTGAACAAGGTCGCTGGGGTTCAGTGCCATGTTGTCACGTAGGTAATCAAAGCCGAACTCATTATTTGTACCAAAAGTGATATCTGCTTGATAGGCTTTGCGACGTGCTTCAGAGTTAGGCTGATGTTTGTCAATACAATCAACAGAGAGACCATTGAACATGTAAAGAGGCCCCATCCATTCAGAGTCACGCTTGGCCAAATAGTCATTGACTGTAACCATATGAACCCCATTTCCTGTCAAAGCATTGAGAAAAACGGGTAGTGTAGCAACAAGGGTTTTACCTTCACCGGTTGCCATCTCTGCAATCTTTCCTTGATGTAAGGCAATACCACCGAATAGCTGTACATCATAGTGTACCATATTCCATTTGAGTTTATTACCTCCGGCAGTCCATTCGTTGTGATAAATAGCCTTGTCACCATCAATCGTTACAAAGTCGTTTGCTGGGTTTGCAGCGAGCTCTTTGTCAAAATCTGTCGCGGTAACGATAGTTTCTTCATTTTCAGCAAAGCGGCGAGCGGTATCTTTGATGATGCTGAAAGCTGTCGGCATAACTTCATCCAAAGCTTTCTCATAGAGGTCGAGAACTTCTTTTTCAAGTTTGTCAATCTGATTGAAGATATCTTCGCGCTCATCTATTGGTGTTTCCTCAATCTTAGCTTTGAGTTCTTCTATTTGTTTTTTCTGCTCATCTGCAGAACTCTGAACATAGTGCTGAAGTTCTTTGGTCTTCGCACGTAACTCATCATTGCTCAGCTTCTGAATTTCCGGATAGACCGCTTTTACTTTCTCTACAAGAGGTTGGATAAGCTTCATATCACGGCTTGATTTGTCACCGAACAACGATTTCAAAAAGTTATTGAAATTCATTTCTATGTATGTATTATTATTGTCTAAATATTCTGTGCAGTGCAAAATTACGAATTAAAATCCTAATTTTCCACATTATTATATAAAAGTTTGCATGGGGAACCGACAGATAAAGCCTTTTATATGAATACTTTGACCTTCTTTGTCGGCATAGCTCTTAAAAAAGTGGAGCTGCAGAACAAGCATTTGGAGCCCTGATATGAATGCTTTTACTGATAGTAGGTGCAATACGATCTATGGTAATAGGGGTTGATATACGTTCTCCTTTGATGTTTGTTCCATAGAAAATTACAGGGAATAGAATAATATTGTAACGGCTGGTATAGCTTTCTTGAGTGTCTTCATTGATAAGTTTCCACCCTGGAGCGACATTGACGATGATATCACCACAGATGGAAGGATTGTAACCTTGAAGCAGTTTATAAACATCATTGTTACCGGTAAGTAGACGATTGCAGGTATAAACATCACTGATACCTACGCTCTCAAGCAATAGTTCTTGGCAGCGCGTAAGCACATCATGCATGCTAAGCCGTTTCTGTTCAATAGTCTTGCGGTTCAGATAAATCTGATTTCCCCAAGTTGCATCGATATATGTTCCTTGTCCATAGATAGCACAGAGGTAAACATTCAATAACTTGGTTGTACGATTAATATAGAAATTTCCTGTTGGAATACGGTAAAGACCATAGTCATTCTCTTTATTATCCGTTGTGCCTGTACCCGTAATGACAAATAGGACATGGCTTTTACCTACTTGATGTTCAATATTACTAACAAGTTTATCAAGGACATTATCTATTTGAATATATATTTGTTGCAGAGCATCTTCGCGATTGCGGAATTGTTCGTTGTCCTCCATAGATGCGGAAAGGGTGACTGTCAGCATGTCAGGAATGTCATCTTTCCCCATTCCACTTCTTGAAACAATTTCTATTGCTTTGTCTCCAATTGCTTCATTGTTAACATTATGTGGGGCAAGTGGAGTGTTGAGCCATTGTGGTGAAGCTCCATAAAAAGCAGTCGTCTTCCATTTTCTGAAAACCTCATCATACCATATTGCATTATCAGCAGCATGACCTGCTGACAGAATGGCAGCACTTTTGTCTGCTGCAATGCTGTAAATAATGCTTTTCCCATGCGTCGAAACCTTCATCTCGTCACCAACAGTTGATGTCTTTAATTGAGAAGGACCATAGATGTATTGTTTTTCATCAACGCAGTAAACAGGGTGTAGCGTGGTGCGGTCTATCCATTGACTGCCAATAATACCATGGTGGAAAGGAGTTGTACCTGTTGCAATAGTTGCAATGGATGAGGGAACAGAAACAGGTGTGAATGGACAAGAGGCTACCTCATACGTTTTCCCTTCTTGCATAAGTTTCTGAAAGCCAGCAGCCTTAAAGAAAGGCGAAAAGGCATCAATATAGTCTGCATTCAGCTGATCAATAGTGATGTTGACGATTAACCGCGGTGCAAGTTCGAATGCTTGCATCTCTGCAGAAGTTAATGCGGCTATCAGTATGGCAATATATCTGTTCACGTTGTTTTCTTATAATAATTGATGTTGATTTTGTGCGACTCTGAATGACATGACGCTTGTTATAAGCAAAACGAATGCCAAGAGTTGTATTCCGTCTGCAAAAGTTTGGAAAAAACTTCCGATACATCCTATTGTATAACATGAGATTATGAGAAGTTGGTAGTTTCTCTTATTGCGGATTTTTGGGAAAAGTAGTAATAGGTTGAGCGGATTAAGTATGAATATCTGTAAATTAAGACTTACGGTAGGATGTTGACTGAAGATCATTGCAGTGAGTATAAAACCACAAAGTCCAGTTACTAACCATAAAACAGAGAAAGTCAGGATATAGTAGCATCTGGCTTTTCTTTGTAGTACAGTAGATGTTATGGCTATCACAACGATAAAGAATATCAGAATGTTGGGTGTAAATTTATTGAAGAAATCATTATCTTCCATGTTGTTTATTGGTGTGGGAGAGAGCAAGTAAAAACTTTTACTGACGAGTTCTTTTGTTTTTCCATGTCCATAGTTTACAGTCGCATGTTGAAAATCATGACTTAGGGAATCAGGAAGAAATTGTCGTTCCTCCATTGAAAGTGGGCGGTCAGCCTTAAGACCAAGGAGTAAATCGTTGCCCCATTTAGCCCATTGATGTTGTTTGTTCCACTGATGGATTTCCTCCCTATATGACGATGTAAAATGTTGGTAACCATGATAATCAACAAAACCATTCATATTATTGATTAAGATGTCGCGTGCTCTTGTCGTGCAGTTATCGTAGAAATAATTATAACGATATGTCCTGTTTTCTGGCATGTAGTTTTTATCTATAGCCAAAGCGATATTTTGCTTGTCTTGAGGTGAAAGATTTAGAGTTTGTTCTTTCACCCATCTCCCTTCGCTTTTATACTCTTCGTAGAAGTCTTCATAGGGTATAATACCCATTTCATAGTCTGTCAAACCAAAAACAAATCTCAATATAAAATATTTCTGACGAAATGAGAATATCCCGTAATTAATGACAAGATCTTGATGATTTCTCAAATCCTGAAACCTTATTGCTGTATGTCCGTACAGAGAATAAATCTCATGTCCTGGGCCACAAGTAAGTAGGCTGATTTGCATGGAATCACCATAAATGTCAGACGATGTTTGTGCTGCTTGGATATTATGTGTAAAAGACATTGAAAAAACAAGCAGTACACTTCTGAAAATATATTGAAAACGTTTCACAATGCAAAAATAGCTTATATTTCTGAGTTATCATGCATTTGTTTCTGATTTTTTTGATAATTTTGCAAGCAATTATATAGCAATTATGAATAAACTATTATTAAGCGCTACCTTGTTGACTGCAATATCAACAACAGCATTAGCTCAAAGTGGCACTAATTCACCATATAGTCAATATGGCTTAGGTTTATTGTCCGATTATGGTACAGGGTTTAATCGGGGAATGAATGGCTTAGGCTTGGGTTTTCATGAACATGGCCAAATCAACTACATGAACCCTGCATCTTATTCTTCTTTGGACTCTTTGTCATTTATATTTGATGCAGGTTTCTCTGGTCAATTGACGAATTTTAAAGAGAATGGTGTTAAGAAGAATGCTAAGAACGGTGTGTTTGATTATGTTGTAGCGGGATTCCGTGCAGCCAAACATGTTGGCGTTAGCTTTGGTGTTATTCCTTATTCAAATATCGGATACAAATATGCTACAACAGGAGATTTGAATAACAAGCAGTCGCCATCTTATCAGACTTACACAAATACATTTGAAGGTAATGGGGGACTGCACCAAGTTTATCTCGGTGTGGGCTGGCAACCATTTACAGGTTTGTCTATAGGTGCAAATATTGCTTATCTTTGGGGAAACTATACACGTTCTGTGGTTAACTCTTACAGTGATGCTTATGTTAATACCATCTCAAAGTATTATACGGCGACTGTGAACAACTACAAACTTGATTTCGGTGTGCAATATACTGCTCGCCTGTCAAAGAAAGATGAGTTGACCATTGGTGCAACCTATGGTTTGGGACACAAGTTAGATGTAGATCCTGAATGCAGAATCATTTCAAACAACTCACAAACGAACGTGTCTGATACTACTTCTTTGAAAATTAAGAATGGTTTAGAACTTCCAACAACATTTGGAGGTGGCTTGATGTTTAATCACAACAATAAATTGAAGGTAGGCGTTGACTATTCATTGATGCAGTTTGGTAAAGTAGGCTATCCAGAATATACATTGGAGAATGGTGTGCCAAAATATGTTCTTTCCAACAGTATCTACAAAGATCGCCACAAATTAACCTTGGGGGCAGAGTTTTGTCCCAATGAAAAGGGGCGTAAGTTTTCTAACCGTCTTCGCTATCGTTTAGGCGCTTCTTATGCTACACCATATTATAAAGTGAATGGTGTGGAGGGGCCGAAAGAGTATGGAGTAAGTGTAGGTTTGGGTATTCCTGTTATTAATGAGTGGAATAATCGGTCTATACTCAATATCAGTGGTTCATGGGTTCGGCAGGAGGCACCAGGGCTAATCAAGGAGAACACTTTCCGGATTAATATTAGTTTTACGTTCAACGAACGTTGGTTTGCCAAGTGGAAGGTTGAATAAAAAATAGTCTTAGGCTCTGTTTTTCCCATGTTGAAACCTATAAGGTATAATATATGTTTGGCTATGATGTCCATAATGCTTTTCATTGCCTGTGAAGAACAGCATGAACATACTGCTCCTGCAATCCGTGCTCGTGATTCTGTCGCTGTTATGACAAGCTATGGTGTCAATACGTTGATTTCAGATTCAGGCGTTGCCAAATATCGGATTGTCACTGAAGAATGGGAGATCAATACCAATTTACAACCGTCTCGCTGGCTGTTCAACAAGGGAGTGTTCCTCGAACAATTCGATGAAAAATTTCATGTTCAGGCCTATATTCAGTGTGATACGGCTTATTATTACGATCAGATGAGGTTGTGGGAGTTGCGTTCTCGGGTTCGCATTCTCACCAAGGACGGCTTACGTTTTGCCAGTGAACAGTTGTTCTGGGATGAAGGGAAACATGAACTCTATTCAAATGTTTTCTCTAAATTGATTACACCTGACCGCACACTTCAAGGGAGTTATTTCCGCAGTGATGAGCAGATGACGAAATATTTCATATCCAACACGAAAGGCTCTTTTGCCAAAGACGATTTCGAGGGAGGAGACAATGGCGCCAATGATGCAAATATGACGGATTCTGCGCGGCGTGCGCAAGACTCTATTGCAAAGTATCAGCATCCTATTGCAACACCGCAACGTAGAAACACATCAATTCCTTTGATGCATTGATTAAGTTTTTGTATGATGAATGAAACCATAGATATTCCTTTGGTAATCGGCATTTTGGGCACGATGGCATTTTCTGCTTTCTTCTCGGGAATGGAGATTGCTTTCGTTTCCAGTAATCGTATGCTTTTTGAAGTTGATAAAGAGAGACATGGTGTGGCAACGCGGCTCATTAATTTCTTTTATCGTCATCCCAATGATTTCGTGAGTACGATGCTTGTTGGAAACAATGTCGTGCTTGTCATTTATGGTATTCTGATAGCCCGTTTCTTTGACAATTCAATCTTCCATGGGTTTACTCCGGCTTTTACGGTCCCTGCCGATACGGTTCTTTCAACGGTGATTATGCTCTTTACGGGGGAATTCTTGCCGAAAATACTTTTCAAAAGCAATCCGAACGGGCTGATGACGCTCTTCTCTCCAATGGCATTCCTTTTTTACATCGTGCTTTGGCCAATCAGTCGTTTCGCGACTTTTCTTGCGAAGTTACTGTTGAGATTAGTCGGTATTAAAATGGAAAAGGAGGATAACGAGGAAGAATTTTCTAAGATAGATCTTGATTATCTTGTCCAGTCCAGTATTGATAATGCAAAGTCTGATGATGAGATTGATGATGAAGTGAAGATATTCCAGAACGCTTTGGAGTTTTCGGAAACAAAGGTGCGCGACTGTATGATTCCTCGTACAGAAATCAATGCTGTCGAATATGATTGCACTGTAGCTGACCTCATGCAGAAGTTTATTGAAAGTGGGAATAGTAAAATCATCGTTTACCGTGGTGATATTGACCATATAGAAGGCTATATTCACTCATCGGAAATGTTTCGGACGGCAGGGAAAGATTGGCATGAGTCTGTTCGGACAATGCCTTTTGTGCCCGAAACAATGGCAGCTCAGAAATTGATGAAGACCTTTTTGCAGAGTAAGAAAAGCCTTGGCGTCGTGGTTGATGAGTTTGGAGGAACAAGTGGTATCGTGTCTTTAGAGGATATTGTGGAAGAGATATTCGGCGATATCGAAGATGAACACGACAGCAATAAATATGTTGCCAAGAAGATGAGCGACAATGAATATCTCCTGTCTGCACGCTTGGAGATTGACAAGGTGAATGATATGTTCAATCTTGGTTTGCCTGAAGATGATGATTATAAAACGGTCGGTGGCTTTATCCTGAACTTTTATCAGAGTTTTCCCAAGCTTAATGAGGTCGTGAAAATCGGCCATTTCAGTTTCAAGATTATCAAGAGCACAATGACAAAGATCGAGTTGGTGAAGCTTACAGTCTTGTGATATGGCAGCTTTCTTTTGTCGTTGCCCCCCTGCCTCTATCTGCATGACAGCAGAAACAAGTCGTCAATGTTATTGACTTTTATCTGCTTTTAATACCCATGCGGGGCCTATAATAAGTATTTTTTACGTGAAAAATTGCGCTATATGCTTTTTTATTCGTATTTTTGTGGGCAATTTAGTTGATACAGAGAAAGAAATAACTAAAAAAATAAAAAACAAATTAAAGTAATGGCAGCATTAGGAAAAATTAGAAGCAAAGGCGCCTTTCTGATGGGTATCATTGGATTGGGTCTTTTTGCATTCATTGCTGAAGAGGCCTTTCGCTCTTGTGAGTCGACTCGTAACAATGCGCGTCAGCAGGTAGGAGAGGTTTTGGGAGAGAAGATTAATGTGAATGAATTCCAAAAACTTGTTGATGAGTACACTGAAGTTATCAAGATGCAGCAGGGTGCTGAGGCTTTGAATGACGAGCAACTCAACCAGGTAAAGGACATGGTATGGAACACCTTCGTGCAGACGAAGATTGTAGAGCACGAGGCTAAGCAGCTTGGTCTCCGTGTCACAGATGCTGAATTGCAGAATGTGCTGAAAGCAGGTACCAACCCAATGTTGCTTCAGACACCTTTCGTTAATCAGCAGACCGGCCGCTTCGATGCAAATGCATTGCAGAAGTTCTTGGCTGAATATGACACACAACGTTCGGCTAATCCGCAAATGGCTCAGCAGTATGAAACCATCTATAAGTATTGGACATTCATTGAAAAGACACTTCGTCAGCAGCTTCTGGCACAGAAATACCAGAGCTTGCTTGCACATTGTCTCCTGTCAAACCCAGTAGAGGCAAAGATGGCATTCAAGGAGGAGAACAATGAAAGCAATATCCAACTTGCTGCATTCCCTTACAGTTCAATCCAGGATGACAAGGTTCAGATTACAGAGTCTGACCTTAAGGCCAAGTATGATGAACTGAAACCACGTTTCCAGCAGTATGTAGAGAGTCGCGACATCAAGTATGTTGATTTTCAGGTTACACCTTCTGCAGCTGATAAGAATGCGCTTCAAAAGGAGTTTGCCGGATATGCCAAGGACCTTGCTTCAGCAGAAGATCCTTCCGCGGTTGTGCGCAAGAGCTCCTCACTTGTGAACTATCTGGGTATTCCTGTCGGTAAGACTGCTTTCCCCTCGGATATTGCAGCAAAACTTGACTCTATGGCTGTTGGTCATACGTCTGGTATTATAGAGAATACAATGGACAACACTTTGAATGTTATCCGACTGATTGCTAAGCAGCAGTTGCCTGATTCCATTGAGTATCGCCAGATACAAGTCGGTGGTGCAAGTGCGGATGTTGCTCACAAATCTGCCGATTCTATCTATGCAGCATTAAAGGCCGGAGCTGATTTTGAGGCTGTAGCTAAGAAGTATGGGCAGACTGGTCAGAAGGCATGGATGACCACACAGCAGTATCAGAGCGCGCCTTCTATGGACAATGACACCAAGAACTATATCACAAGTCTGAATATGATGGCTGTCAATGAGACCAAGAATATCGTCTTGCCACAGGGCAATATCATTGTTCAGGTGCTCAGCCGTAAGGCCATGACCGACAAGTATATTGCTGCTGTTATCAAGAAGAATATTGTCTTCTCTAATGAAACTTACAGCAAGGCTTATAACAAATTCTCTTCATTCGTGAGCGCCAATCAGACGGGAGATGATATCATCAAGAATGCAGCTAAGAATGGTTATAGGGTGCAGGAAGCCAATGATATTACAACAGCTCAGCATTATTTGGCCAATATCCACGGCACTCGTGATGCATTGAAGTGGCTCTTTGAGGCAAAGCAGGGCGCGGTTTCTCAAATGTACACCTGTGGTGATAATGATCATCTTCTCGTTGCTGTTCTCACCAAAATCCACCCTGTAGGCTATCGTTCTTTGGATGATTCTCAAGTAAAGGAAATGGTGAAAGCCGAAGTAATGAAAGACAAGAAGGCTGAAATGCTTATGAGTAAGTTGAACGGTGTGAGCACACTTGCTGCTGCCAAGGCAAAGGGAGCAAAGGTTGCCGATGTAAATCAAGTCACTTTTGCTGCTCCCGTGTTCGTTACGCTTACGGGTGCAAGCGAGCCAGCTTTGAGCGGTGCAGTCTATGCAACAGCTAAAGGTAAGTTCTCAACAAAAGCTGTGAAGGGCAACGCCGGTGTCTATATGTTCCAGGTTACCAATAAGACCATGCGTCCGGGTAAGTTTGACGACAAGACCATGGAGCAGAAGTTACGCCAGAAGACTATGCAGTATGCCGGCAACTTCATGAATGAACTCTACATCAACGCTAAGGTTGTTGATAACAGATATCTCTTCTTCTGAACGAGAAGTATATAAAAAGAAAAGGCAGTCTGTATCATGCGGGCTGCCTTTTTTCGTAATTTTGCATAAAATGTTGTCTTATAGCATTCCCTTTTGTGGCTTATGAAACTACATTGGATGATATTTTCAGCGAGCCGAAATAACCTGCTCTGAATTCTATAAGAGCGTATCTATAGGTCTGTAATGAATGAGTAATAAATGCTGAAAATACAGTAAGGGCTTTCCTTTTCTCATTAAGTTTTTTTATGAAAAAACTCAAAATACCTGACAATCTGTTTTGTCTTGTTTTTTCCTTAGCTTCTTTTCATCTTTCATTTTGTTTCATGATGCGGTCTGAAATGAGTCACTTTAGCTTGTAATCTGTGCCGAGTCAGCGCGTGAAGTGACGCAGATTGCAAGCTGATTCGTGTCATTTGAGTTGGTATCATGAAGCTTTAAGCATGCCTGTTGATAAGTGGAGATGAAAAAAGGGAAAGCATGTTGCTACTTTCCCTTTGGCAAAGATAATGAATTTTGCAGGCGAATGCAAATCTAAGGTGAATTTATTTTACACTAAAGATAGCTTCGGTTTGTGTCTTGCCGAATGCATCTCTTCATTATTTTACATTCATACCTTTTTTCTTCCTTACTTTTTTATTATCTTTGCAGAAGATAAGCGGCATGCGGTTATGGGGAGGATGAAATTCGTTTATGTTTCATATGCGATGTTCTTGCACAAGGGTATGTCTGCTTGAAAGACTTTCTTTGTTTGCTGCTTATCATCAAATTACGTAATTATGGGAATTTTCGGACTATTTAACAAGAAAAAGAAAGAGACGCTCGACAAGGGACTTGAGAAGACCAAGGAGAGCGTGTTCAGTAAGCTGACGCGTGCTGTTGCCGGTAAGTCTAAGGTTGATGACGAGGTGCTTGATAACCTTGAAGAAGTATTGATAACCAGTGATGTGGGAGTAGATACGACATTGAAGGTCATAGAACGCATAGAGGAACGCGTTGCCAGAGATAAATATGTCTCTACTTCAGAGCTGAATGGCATCCTCAGAGAAGAGATAGCATCGCTGTTGGCAGAGAATAATACGGATGATAATGATAGTTGGGAACTCCCAAGCGACCATAAACCTTATGTGATTTTGGTAGTGGGTGTGAATGGAGTAGGGAAGACTACGACAATTGGTAAACTTGCTTATCAGTTTAAGAATGCAGGCAAGAAGGTCTTTTTAGGTGCTGCCGACACATTCCGTGCAGCTGCTGTAGAGCAGATTTCCATTTGGGGTGAGCGCGTGGGAGTGCCTGTCATCAAACAGCAAATGGGCTCTGATCCGGCCAGTGTAGCTTTCGATACGCTGCAAAGTGCCAAGGCTAATGGAGCGGATGTTGTGTTGATAGACACTGCCGGACGTCTACATAACAAGGTGGGGCTGATGAACGAGTTGAAGAAAATCAAGGAAGTGATGAAGAAAGTGCTGCCCGAAGCCCCTGATGAAGTGATGCTTGTGCTTGACGGGAGTACCGGACAGAATGCTTTCGAGCAGGCTAAGCAGTTCTCTGCAGTTACGAATATCACGAGTTTGGCTATCACTAAATTAGACGGAACAGCTAAAGGTGGCGTAGTTATTGGCATCAGCGATCAGCTGAAAGTGCCTGTAAAGTATATCGGTTTGGGCGAGCAGATGGAAGACCTTCAGCTGTTCAATCGTAAAGAGTTTGTTGACTCTTTGTTTGCCTGATATCGCATAGAAGTGTTTCAGATGAAGAGAAATCAGATAGATATCATAACCATGGGTTGCTCAAAGAACCTCGTTGACAGCGAACATCTGATGAAGCAATTCGAAGCTAACGGATATCATTGTGTCCATGACAGCAAACGACCTGACGGGGAGATTGCTGTTATCAATACATGTGGCTTTATAGAATCTGCCAAAGAAGAGAGCATCAATACCATTCTTGAGTTTGTTCATGCAAAGAATGAAGGGCGTTTGAAGCGTCTTTATGTGATGGGGTGCCTGTCGCAGCGCTATAAGGACGAGCTTGAGAAAGAGATTCCAGAGGTGGATAAGTTCTATGGGAAGTTCAACTACAAGCAGTTGCTGACTGATCTCGGTAAGGCGGAGGTGCCATCCTGCAATGGTCGGCGTCATTTGACTACGCCCCGGCATTATGCTTACGTGAAGATTGCCGAAGGGTGTGACCGCCATTGTGCCTATTGTGCTATCCCTTTGATTACGGGAAAGCATGTGAGTCGCCCAAAAGAAGATATCTTACAGGAAGTAAGAGAACTTGTTAATGATGGTGTTAAGGAGTTTCAGATCATTGCACAAGAACTTACTTACTATGGAGTTGATATTGACGGGCAGCGGCATATTGCTGACCTTATCAGTGATATGGCCGATATCAAGGGAGTCAAGTGGATACGATTGCATTACGCATATCCCAATCAATTCCCATTGGAACTGCTTGATGTTATTCGTGAAAAGCCGAATGTCTGTAAGTATCTTGATATTGCTTTGCAGCATATTTCCAACCATATGCTCAATGCAATGCACCGTCATGTGAGTAAGGAGGAAACCATAGAACTGATTAAGAAGATACGCGAAGCTGTCCCTGGCATACATATTCGCACGACATTGTTGGTTGGGTTTCCGGGTGAAACAGAAGAAGATTTTAACGAACTCGTTGAGTTTGTCAAGTGGGCAAAGTTTGAAAGAATGGGTGCTTTTGCCTATTCTGAAGAGGAAGGAACATACAGTGCAAATCATTATGAAGATGATGTTACGCCAGAAGTCAAGCAACATCGCCTTGACACTTTAATGGCAATACAGCAGGAAATCAGTGCTGATGTGGAGGCTGAAAAGGTTGGTAAGGTGATGAAAGTTATCATTGACCGTAAAGAAGGTGATTATTATATCGGACGTACGGAGTTCTGTTCGCCTGAAGTTGACCCTGAAGTGCTTATTCCTGCAGCGGGTGTTCGGCTCCGTGTTGGCAACTTCTACGATGTGAAAATAACGGATAGTGAGGAGTTTGATCTTTATGGACATGTTGTTAAATAACAGTTCTTGGTATGAATAATAAGGAATTTATCGCTGAATTGGCTTTGAGAAGTGGCTACACTCAGGCCGATGCACAGAAACTCGTCAATACGCTTATTGAAGGAATGGGTGACAGTTTTGAAGCTGGGGAGAATGTTTCTTTGACGGGTTTTGGTACGTTTGAAGTGAAAAAACGTATGGAACGTGTTGTTGTCAACCCCTCTACAGGCATGCGAATGTTAGTGCCACCCAAGTTGGTGTTGGGCTTTAAGCCGAATGCATCCATTAAAGAGAAACTTAAAAATGGAGGAGATGGCAATGACTAATATGAAAGATATAGCACGCTGTTTGGTTGATAAGCACGGGCTTAAGGTGGCTGATGCCGAGCATTTCATTGCGTTGATGATAGATGTCATTAATGAAGGAGTGCAGCGTGAACGGCAAGTTAAGATAAAGGGATTGGGTACATTTAAGTTGACAAGTGTCAGTTCCCGCGAGAGTGTCGATGTGAACACGGGGGAACGTATTGTGATTGAAGGGCGTGACAAGATATCCTTTACGCCGGATAATGCTATGAAAGAACTGGTCAACAGGCCTTTCTCGCAGTTTGAAACAGTTGTAATTAACGAGGGTGTTGAACTGGAAGACGAGTTTGAAGAGCAGTTGGAAGAGTCTACTCCGGTTGAAGAAAAAACAGAAAGTGTAGAGGAAAAGACGGTTGAAAAGGTTGATAATCCCCATGAAGAGCCAGTCGAAGCTGTTGCTGTTGTGTCAGAGTTGCCGGCAGAAACTGTGTCTGTGGAGGAGGATATACAGGAAAACAATGTGCGAGATGCTGTTTCAGAACCAGTCGTTTCGGAAGTAGAAAAAGTGGAATTTGTACAGGGAACCGTTGAAACTGCTACTGATAGTGTAGTAGAGGATAAGGTGGAAACGCCGGAAACGTCATCAGAAAAAGAGGTTGAGCCTGTGATAGGAAGAACTGAAGTACAGGAAGATACAGTTCAAGATGCCGAAGATGTTGCCACAGTTAATACTCCTCATAAGTCTCCTTATATGAAGTTATTGGTGGCTTCTCTTGTGGCATTATTTGTAGTTCTTGTTGGAACAATATGCTATTTGTTCATGGAATTATATCAACGGAATGATCGAATTGAGAGTTTGATGACAGAGGTGGGAACACTTCAGATTGAACTTCTAAAGAAAGATTACTCCACATTGAAGGGGCCTTCAAAGGTTATGAAGCCTATTGCTGTAGCGGAAAAGCCTGCTCCTGTTGTTGAAAAGCCAGTTCCTTCAAAGGAAGAAAATCCTTATGATGAGTTGAATAACAGTGATGCGCGTGTTCGTACGGGTGCTTACCGCATTGTCGGTGTCAAGCAGGTTGTCAAGGTGCAAGCCGGGCAGACGCTTGCTTCTATCAGTCGCCAGCACTTAGGGCCAGGCATGGAATGCTATTTGGAAGTGATGAATAAGGAGAAAGTGCTGAAAAAAGGAGACAGGGTAAAAATCCCCGAATTGGAGCTTAAGCGCCATAAGAAGCATTGACAGTAACTTTAGTTTTTATAAAAACATAAGCTGCATACAATCATCTGAAGATATGATGTATGCAGCTTTTTCTTAATACAAGTTTGAACTTGCAGGATGGTTTATTTTGTTTCTATTTCCTCTTTCATATCAATGAATTCGCCTTGACTGTCATAAAACTCGTATTGTAGGAATGCAAGTTTCTGCGATGGAATGATATGTACGCCGAACCCATATTTGAGTTGCCACTTGCAACGAAGGGAAATAAACCCTTTGTTGATGTAGGCAGCCACATATGGATGAACGTGTAAATAGAACTTTGCGATGCCAATCTTGTTGACAAGGCGGTCAATCTTTCTTTCCAATTGGTCGGTGAAGAGGATGCTTGATCTGATTTTTCCGGTGCCATTGCAGGTGGGACATGTCTCCTCTACATTGACATCCATTGCCGGACGCACGCGTTGACGCGTAATTTGCATCAGTCCAAATTTACTCAGGGGCAGGATATTGTGTCTTGCCCTGTCTTTCTGCATGTTCTTACACATGCGTTCATAGAGCATCTGTCGGTCTTCCGCAAGGTTCATGTCGATGAAGTCTACAACGATGATTCCTCCCATATCGCGTAGTCTTAGCTGTCTTGCCAGCTCATCGGCTGCCCCTAAATTCACGTCAAGAGCATTGGCTTCCTGTCCGTTTTCAGATTTCGAGCGGTTTCCACTGTTTACATCTACGACATGAAGTGCCTCGGTATGTTCGATAATCAGATAAGCCCCATGCTTATAGTTTATGGTTTTACCGAAGCTTGATTTAATCTGTTTGGTAACGTTGAAGTTGTCGAAGATAGGCACTTTGCCCGTATACTGCTTGACAATATTTGCTTTTTCTGGCGCAATGAGTGTCAAGTAGTGTTTTACTTCGTTGTAAACTTCTTCGTTATTGACATAAATATTTTCGAAACTTGGATTGAACAGGTCTCTCAACATAGCGATAGCCCTGCCTGTTTCTTCAAATACCAACTGCGGTCTTTTCTGTTGTTTCTGTGTCTTGAGGATTGCGTCCTCCCATCGCTTTGTCAACACTTTCATTTCTGTGTCGAGTTCTGCGACCCGCTTTCCTTCTGCAACAGTCCTTACAATGACACCGCAGTTTTTAGGTTTAATGCTGTAGATGAGCTGCTTCAGTCGTGCACGCTCTTCACCACTTTTGATTTTAGAAGATACTGAGACTTTATCTCCAAAAGGAATAAGGACAATGAAACGTCCTGCAAACGAAAGCTCACCTGTCAGTCGGGGACCTTTAGTGGAGATGGGTTCTTTTACAATCTGCACCAAAACTTCCTGTCCGACAGAGAGTACTTGCTGAACACTTCCGTCCTTTTTCAAGTCAGGCAACCTCTGTGCCTTACTGAAAGGATAGAGTCTCTTCCTATCGCTGTTCACCTGTTTCAGATACTTGGCGTAGGAATTGAATTGACTGCCTAAGTCAAGATAATGCAGAAAAGCATCGCGTTCATAGCCAACATCCACGAAGCATGCGTTAAGTCCCGGCATGAGTTTCTTAACTTTAGCAGCGTAAATGTTGCCAACAGAGAAAGAAGCCTGCCGTGGTTCATTCTGATATTCCACCAGATTTTTATCCTCTAACAGAGCTATCGAAATTTCTTTCTCCCTTACGTCGATTACAACTTCGCTTGTCATTTTTTAATCTTTACTTAGTTCTTACTGTTACCATAAAGGGGCATGTCACAACTTCCTTGTGGATGTATTGACATGCCCCCTAAGTCCTTAATAGGCTATCAAGCTTATTTGCTCTTATGTCTATTCTTGCGTAGTCTCTTTTTACGCTTGTGAGTTGCCATTTTGTGGCCCTTCTTCTTCTTTCCGTTTGGCATAATCTTTAAATTTTGAAATATAATTATTTGTTATTGTTATTCGTTCTTCATCTGTTCAATGAATGACTTTGACGGCTTGAAACTTGGCAAGTCGTGGGCCTCAATCGTCATAGTTGTATTCTTGAGGATATTGCGTGCGGTCTTTGCTGCACGGTGTTTGATGACGAAACTGCCAAAACCACGCAGGTATACATTCTCTTTCTTTTCAAGTAAACTATTTTTAATGGTCTCCATAAAGCTTTCGACAACCACTGTGACATCTCTTTTCTGGACGCCCGTTGCCATAGCAATTTCATTAATGATATCTGCCTTAGTCATATTTGTATTGTATTTTTTATATTCTTATTTTGTATGGTTTGTCACCCTCTCTTTTGGGTTTGCAAATATACGAGTTTTTTGAATGATATGAAAATTTATCGATACTTTTTTAGGTAAAAGAGGCTAAAATATTTTCAGAACTGCTTTGTTTTCATTGATTTACGCGTTTTAAGCACTTCTTATTCTACTTTTTGTAGTGATGTCATCTCCTGTTTGATATTGTTGTGTGTCACTCATTTTATCATAAGTTTATATAATGTCCGGTGCATGCAAGGTTTAATCTAAGCAAGCGACTTGATATTCTCAAAGGGATAGAGAGCGGGAGAGTGCTTTGCATAACTTAAATAAACTAATGATTTGTTAATTCTCATCGTGAATGTTTGCAATTTCTTTTAAAAGGCTTGCGTATTTGAAATAGAAGATATTCTCGGTCTGAATATACGCTGTTTTTCGGTATTTTGTAATGCGTTGTCTGTCAGTGTGTTGTGCGATTGAAGTCAAAATATGGAGGAAAATGATGTTGTTAAGCGGTCTGATTTCTATTGAATTACCCTGTAATCTGACTTATTTTGTCGTCTGTTCTGACGCAAGTAGGAGTGCAATCTGCGTCAAATTGCAGCGTGTGAAGAATGAAATTGTGCGTCAGAAACTTTGAAATTGGTAAATAAGATAAGTTTTATTGGTTTTAATTTTCTATTTAGGGTAGTTTTGAAATGTTAAAAACAAGACGGGATTATTTACAAAATAATAGTGCTTCTCGATTGTGCAGAGTTGTTCATCTTGAAGTCAGTGCAAAGAGTTATCGGTTTTATGGTTTCTGTCTCACTATGATAACGGTGGTCGGAAAGGGCCGTGTGCAAGCTTTGGCGAACGGTCTTGTAGATAGTTTTTCCTATTTAAGATATATAAGAAAAAAATTGTTTGTTTCGATTATATATTGTATTTTTGCATTCGAGTTTATAACGTTTGACTTATGAAGTTTAAGAAGAGAAGATGGCATTGCTTGCCTGGTCAGCCGCTTACTGAGCTTGACAAGCAGGTGATGTATTGGGAGAATAAGGGCAAGGAGGTGCCTACCCGCGATCTTATAAAGACCCCGGAGCAGATAGAAGGCATTCGTATAGCCGGTAAGGTCAATACGGGTTGTTTGGATGCTGTGGCTGCAGCAATTCGTCCAGGCATGTCAACACAGGAGATAGATGATATCTGCATGCAGTATTGCAAAGATAACAATGCTGTGCCTGCCTGCCTGAATTATGAGGGGTTTCCTAAGAGTGTCTGCACGAGTATCAATGAAGTTGTCTGTCATGGGATACCTAAGGAAGAGGATATCCTCGAAGAGGGAGATATCGTGAACGTGGATATGACATTGAGTGTGAACGGCTATTTCGGTGACGCTTCGCGTATGTTTATTATCGGAGGAAAGACAACTCCCGAGAAAGAACAATTGGTGAGAGTGGCCAAGGAATGTTTGGATATTGGTGCAGAGGCAGCAAAACCTTATTGCTTTGTAGGTGATATTGGACATGCAATCCAGAAACATGCAGAGAAATATCACTATGGTATCGTGCGTGATTTGTGTGGTCATGGTGTCGGATTAGCGATGCATGAAGAACCCGATGTCGTACATTTCGGTCATCGGGGCACAGGTATGTTGCTTGTCCCAGGCATGGTGTTTACCATTGAGCCAATGGTGAATATGGGGACATGGAAGGTCTTTATAGATGCTGATGACCCCTATGGCTGGGAAGTTATTTCGGGGGATGAGAAGCCCAGTGCACAGTGGGAGCACACTTTCCTGATGACGGAAAGCGGAGTGGAAGTGTTGTCCTATTGATAAGCACGGCTTGTTTAGCGAAACATAATTATGGAAGAAAAGAAAGCTATTTATATATTAGGTATTGAAAGTTCGTGTGATGATACGTCGGCGGCTGTATTGCGTAACGGCGTGTTGTTATCCAATGTGACAGCTTCGCAGGATGTACATAAGGCTTATGGCGGCGTGGTTCCAGAGTTGGCATCACGTGCACATCAGCAGAATATCGTGCCGGTGGTTGATCAGGCTATCAAGCGTGCCGGCATCACAAAAGAGATGTTGAGTGCCATTGCCTATACACGTGGCCCGGGATTGATGGGTTCTTTGCTCGTAGGTGTTAACTTTGCCAAGGGCTTAGCGCGTTCGCTGAATATTCCATTGCTGGATGTCAATCACCTGCAAGGCCATGTCATGGCGCATTTTATAAAGGAGACTGACGATGATACTAGTGCGCCTCCTTTCCCTTTTATCTGTCTTTTGGTGTCGGGAGGCAACTCTCAGATTGTCAAGGTCAATGCCTATAACGACATGCAGGTGTTGGGACAGACAATTGATGATGCGGCAGGTGAGGCTATTGATAAATGTTCGAAGGTGATGGGGTTAGGCTATCCGGGAGGGCCGATTATCGACCGGTTGGCACGTCAGGGCAACCCGTTGGCGTATAAATTTGCCGAGCCGCATATTCCCGGTTTCGACTATTCATTCTCTGGATTGAAGACATCTTTCCTTTACAGTCTGCGTGATTGGATAAAGGAAGACCCTGATTTCATAGAACATCATAAGAAAGATTTGGCTGCAAGTCTGGAGCATACAATAGTGGATATCCTGATGAATAAGCTGCGCAAGGCAGTGAAAGAGACGGGCATTAAGCATGTGGCTGTGGCTGGAGGTGTGTCTGCCAACAACGGTTTGCGCAATGCTTTCCGTGAGCATGCAGATAAGTATGGCTGGACCATTTATATTCCTAAATTCAGCTACACGACGGATAATGCAGCAATGATAGCCATTGTAGGGCAATCAAAGTATATGGATCATGACTTTGGACGCATTGATGCCCCCGCATTTTCAAAAGTAACTTTTAAATAAAAATATATGGAACTGGAAACTAAAGTGTTGAGTAAAGAGTTACAACAATATCTCTATGACAACAGCTTGACAATTGGAACTGCCGAGAGTTGCACGGGAGGCCGTATAGCAGAAGCTATCATCGCCGTGCCCGGAGCAAGTGAATATTTCAAGGGGGGAATCGTGTCTTATACGAATGAGGTAAAGGAAAACCTGCTTCATGTGAGTCATGAGGTTTTGGAAGAGAAGACTGCTGTTTGTGAAGAGGTTGCTCAACAGATGGTTGCCGGAGCTTGTGAAACCTTGCATGTTGATTATGCTATTGCTGCAACAGGCATTGCGGGCCCAACTGGTGGTACGCCGGAAATACCGGTAGGAACAATTTGGTTGGCATGTGGAAGCAAAGATGATATCCGTACGATGAAGCTTGATAAGGATTTCGGACGCGACATTAACCTTGCCATTGCTACTAATCAGTCACTGCGTATGTTTCTTGATTATATTAAAGGGAAACAGGTAAAAGAATAGGATAAAGCAAAAAAATGCTTAATTACCTTTATTCTTTGAGGAAATATTTTGTGTAATTCAAAAATATTTGTAATTTTGCACCCTGTTTGGAATAAGTATCAAAAAACGAAAACAAAAATTAAAGATAGCAATGTCTAAGATTTGTCAGATTACAGGAAAGAAGGCGCAAATAGGTTGTAATGTGTCTCACTCAAAGCATCGTACAAAGAGAAGCTTTGACGTAAACCTCTTCAGCAAGAAATTCTACTATGTAGAGGAGGGTTGCTGGATTAGCCTTAAGATCAGTGCTGCTGGTCTTCGTCTCATTAATAAAGTTGGTCTTGACGCAGCTCTGAAGCAGGCCGTTTCTAAGGGCTTCTGCGACTGGAAAGACATTAAAGTAATAGGAGAATAATCATCATGGCAAAAAAAGCTAAAGGTAATAGAGTGCAGGTAGTTCTCGAATGCACTGAGATGAAGAATAGCGGACTGCCAGGAACAAGCCGTTACGTGACAACAAAGAATCGTAAGAATACTCCTGAGCGTCTTGAACTGAAGAAGTACAACCCAATCCTGAAGAAGATGACTCTTCATAAGGAGATTAAGTAATAACCCTTTTAAAAAGCACATAAGATATGGCAAAGAAAGCGGTCGCTACCCTCCATGAAGGTTCTACGGATGGTCGCGCATATTCAAAAGTAATTAAGATGGTTAAGAGCCCAAAGACCGGTGCTTATGTTTTTGATGAGCAGATGGTACCTAATGAGGCTGTGAAAGATTTCTTTAAGAAATAATTTTCCTAAGACTATAGATGAAAGAAGGTTGCAATCTTTATTGCAACCTTCTTTATTTTTGGTAAGAATTTATTCTCTATTACTGAAAAATCGAATATATTCACTTTCAAAATTAGGAGTGAAAATATTCTTGCCAAGGTTACTCTTGATTTCCTCCGATGTCCAGAAACGTCCTCCGTTGAGTTCCTCTTGATTGGGATGGAGAACTTTGTTGTATGTTGTTTTGTGAACATAAATAAGTTCTTTTTCGCAATTACTTTCAAAAACATATTGGCCTATGCGTTTCGGAATGTAGTCTGTAATTCCTAACTCCTCCTGTACTTCACGCTTTAGAGCAATCTCTATATTCTCTCCGAGGTCTATATGTCCGCCACAAGCCGTGTCCCATTTGCCAGGTTGGATATCTTTCCAATCTGGGCGTTTCTGTAAATAAAGTTCACCTTTACTATTGAAAACATGGAGATGAACTACAGGGTGGAGTTGTTTGGAGCCATTATGTGCCTCCTTCCTACTGATGGCTCCTATGATATCTCCATTTTCTAAAACGAGAGGAAACATTTCTTTTTCGTTGTCTCTCATGGGCTAAAGTTGTGTAGTAAAAGTGAAACAATCAGCAAAGCTGTTATCAAGATGAGATGGACTTTCTTTAAAAATGCCGAATATACTGCTGCCACTACCGCTCATAGCTGCGTAGACAGCTCCTTTTTCATAGAGCTTATTCTTGATTTCTGCCAATTGAGGATATTTATTGAAGACCGGTGCTTCGAAGTCGTTTACCAATAGCCCCTTCCAGCTTTCAACAGGTTGTCTTACGATATCCCAACAACAAATCTTAGGTTTCTTGGGCACAATGTTGGCGTATGCTTCTTTGGTTGAAACAGCTATGGAGGGCTTTACAACAGCAATATGATAGCCATTCAAGTTGCCTTCAGGCTCACCTACAGGCATAAACTCATTGCCAATGCCCGTGGCAAATGCAGGTTCACTGTTGATGAAGAAAGCACAATCCGCGCCTAACTTTGCTGCATAGCGTTCCATTTCTGCGTTGCCGATATTCAGTCTGAAGCGTTCGTCAAGTAATCTGATCATGTAGGCTGCATCACTTGAGCCACCTCCAAGACCGGCTTGAGATGGTATTCGTTTATAAAGGTGAGTATGCACACGTGGAATTTTATAATCTTTCGCCAGCAGATTGTAGGCCTTGATAACAAGATTTTCAGTCTCATTGCAGTCTATGGCATTGCCCGTTACCTTTAAATCACAATTTACATCAGAGGGAAACTCTTCTCCCATATACTTGATTTCAAGTGCATCGTAAAGCGGAATAGGGTAGAAGACGGTTTCTATGTTATGGTAGCCGTCGTCTCGTTTCGCTACAATATTGAGTCCAAGATTAATCTTGGCACAAGGGAACGTAATCATTGTTTGTATATTAAATATATGTATTGCAAAAATACAAAAAATCTAATAATCATCAACTTATATAAACAAAAAATTGATTACCTTTGCCGAAAATCAAATTCCCATGGCAGAGAATAACAGTAATACGGTAAGGCGTCGGAAATCATCGGCTAATGTAGATAATGCCTATGGTCATCTACAGCCACAAGCTACTGACATAGAGCGGGCGGTTATCGGTGCTCTGATGATAGATAAGGATGCTTTTTCTCTGATTTCAGAGATTATTCGTCCAGAGACATTTTATGAGCCTCGTAACCAGAAAATCTATCAGGCTATTCAGAATCTCAATATGAGTGAACGCCCTGTTGATATCATGACTGTAACAGAGCAGCTGAAAACAGAGGGTACAATAGATGACATTGGAGGGCCTGGTTATTTGCTTGATATCAGTGATCGTGTGGCATCGTCGGCCAATGTTGAGTATCATGCCCATATTCTTGCACAGAAGTTTCTTGCTCGGCAACTTATACAGTTTGCCAGTAGAGTAGAAGAGAAAGCTTTTGATGATACCGTTGATGTGGATGTGCTTATGCAAGAAGCTGAAGGTTCGTTGTTTGAAATATCTCAAAAGAACATGAAACAGGATTACACGCAGATTGATCCTGTTATTCGGCAGGCAATAGATATTCTTCAGAAAGCATCAGCCAATACCGGAGGATTGACAGGAATTCCTACAGGATATACAGATTTAGATGAAGTGACGAGTGGTTGGCAAAAGAGTGACCTTGTGATTATTGCCGGTCGCCCGGCCATGGGTAAAACATCTTTTGCATTGAGTTTGGCTAAGAATATTGCTGTAGATTATCAAGTACCTATTGCTTTCTTCTCACTTGAAATGAACAATGTTCAACTTGTGAATCGTTTGATTTCAAATACTTGTGAGATTGCTGGTAGTAAGATATTGAATGGTCAGTTGACACCTGATGAATGGGATAGACTGGATAAGAATCTGACGAAATTAACAGGTTCTCCTGTCTATATAGATGATACGCCCGGTCTTTCGGTATTTGAACTTCGTACGAAAGCTCGTCGTCTGGTTCGCGAAAAGGGAGTAAAGATTATTATGATAGACTACCTTCAGCTGATGAATGCCAACGGTATGAAGTTTGGTAGCCGCCAGGAAGAAGTATCAACAATTTCGCGTTCTTTAAAGGGGCTTGCCAAGGAACTTGATATCCCTATTCTTGCGTTGTCGCAGTTGAATCGTACGGTTGAAAACCGAGATGGTCTTGAGGGTAAGCGGCCACAGTTGAGTGACCTGCGAGAATCTGGAGCTATTGAGCAGGATGCCGATATGGTTTTGTTTGTGCATCGCCCCGAATACTATCATATCTATCAGGATGAGAAAGGTAATGATCTCCATGGTATGGCTCAGATAATCATTGCTAAGCATCGCAAAGGAGCTACACGAGATGTACTCTTGACATTCAAGGGTGAGTTTACAAGCTTTCGCAATCCCGAAGAAACCTATAGTTCTAACGCTGGTAGTGGTGAAATCATGGAATCTAAGATGAATGAAGGGGATATGCCTCCAATAGAAGGTTCGTTTCCTCCTCCGATGGATAATGGTGATCCTGTGCCATTCTAAGATATGATGAAAATGGAAAGCAGTCTTCGAATGGAAATAAAATTCTTTCACATGAGGCTGATTTGATTGGGGGAGTTTTTATGATATATGAAAAATGTTATCAAATTATAGTAACTTAATCAATTAATTTTGTACTTTTGCATAGTAATAATGGATTGACTGTTAATCAGACTGTAAGATAGGGAGTAATGGGACAATTCTGAGGCCCATTTACTTGATAGGAGTTAGAAACTTAGAGGTGACTATTTTAAGTAAACCCAATGAGAGTCTGCACGACTTTCGTTTTACTTTTCTTTATTCCTATTGCCTTCTCTTTTAAACGGTTTGGTTATATGTGGATTTTTCTTTTACTGCTTATTCTGATTGGAGTAGGTAGGAGGAAGTGATTTATTATTTTGCTTTTAATTAAAGTACTTTTAAAATTGATTCATGTTTTATATAGATAAAGTTAAGACTTTCTTTTCAGGAGATGGACGTTCTGTTAAAGTAAAAAGAAATATCATAGCTTCTTTTGGAGTTAGAGGAATGAGTCTTTTAGCCTCTTTTCTACTTGTGCCCCTTACAATAGGATATATTTCTCCTGATTTATATGGTGTATGGATGACTTTATCATCAATTATGACTTGGTTGGTTTTCCTTGATATCGGTTTTACACAAGGAATGAAGAATAAAGTGACAGAAGCGATAGCACTTAATCAATGGGACAGAGCAAAATCATTGGTTTCAACTACCTATTTTATGATGATTTTGATTTTTGTCCCTCTATGTTTGTTTTTAGAACTCATTATTCCTTTAGTAGATTGGACAAAGTTATTGAATGTCAATGTGGCGTATCAGTTAGAAATCATTAAGACTGTTCAAATCTTAGTTGTTTTCTTTTGTATGAATATGATATTGAATGTATTGGATTCTATAGTTGCAGCTTTTCAGCAAGTTGCACTTTCAAATTCTTTCAGTGCGTTTGGGCAAATCTTAGCTTTAGGTGCAATTTATTTTTGTATTCACTTTGTAAAACCATCATTGGATGTGCTTGTGTTTGCTATTTCTGCTATGCCTGTTCTTATCACTTTAGTTGCTTCGTTCATTTTATATGGTAAAAGTTACAAAGAAGTTTCCCCATCATGGCAATCTGTTGATTTTAAGAAAATTCCTGAACTTTTTTCTTTGGGATATAAATTCTTTGTTATTAATATTCAAGTAGTTGTATTATACCAGTCTACTAATTTTTTAATTGCTAATTTGTCATCTCCATTGCAAGTTACTTCATACAATATAGCTTATAAATATTTGAATCTTGCAATGATGGTCTGCACTATAATATTTGCACCACTTTGGCCTGCTTATACAGATGCTTATACGAGGAAAGATTTTGAGTGGATGAGGCGAATACGTCAGAAAATGTTTAGTGTGTATGGAGTCATGGTCTTCGCTTGTATTACTATGATTCTTCTATCGCCATGGTTTTATAATCTGTGGGTAGGAGACAAAACTCATATTCCTTTACTTATGACATGTTTGGTTGGTCTTTATGTAATGGCCTATTCTTGGATGAATCTGAATGGAACGCTTGTTGTAGGGATGGGAACAATAAAGGTTGAAACAATTATAGTTTGTATAGGAATGATTGTTCATATACCTCTTTCACTATTTTTGGGAAAGTTTTATTCGGCTTATGGAGTTTTGATTTCAATGATTTTGATTAATCTATTTTATGGTTTAATATTCCATATTCAGGTAAGCAAAATATTAAAAGGGAAAGCTAGTGGAATTTGGTTAGAATGATGATATTTCGGTTCTATATTTTTTCAACTCTTAAATGAATATATTTAGTCTAAGAAATTTCTTTTTGCGAAAGAAATATAGAGGTCTTTCAAAATTAGGATTACATTGTAAAATCCATAATTGTTCGTTTGAAGGTTTGAATTCGGTTTCAGATGAATCGAAACTCTTTAATTGTTGTTTAGGTTATGCTACGTATATAGGGAGATCTTCGGAATTATATATGACAAAATTGGGAAAATATTGCAGTATTGCAGATCATGTTTTTTCATGTGTAGGTAATCATCCTCTTCATTTCATGTCTACACACCCTGCTTTTTATTATGATACCTCAAAACAAATAGGTTATAGCTTTCATACAGGTAGCTCTCTTTACAGAGGTACGATTAAATATCCTTTAGGTGAAACACAGTATAGTGTTGTAATAGGGAATGATGTTTGGATAGGTAGTCATTCTTTACTTTTAGGCGGAATAAGAATAGGTGATGGTGCGGTTATAGCTGCTGGTGCAGTAGTTACTCATGATGTCCCTGATTATGCGGTTGTGGGTGGTGTGCCTGCAAAAATCATAAAATATAGATTTGATAGGATGACTATACAGAGATTGCAAGATAGTAAGTGGTGGAATTTATCTATAGAAGAAGTAAAAAAAAGATTTACTGATTTTGGGGTAAAGGGAGTTTCTCAATGATGTAGTATATGAAATTTCTTTTTTATATCATTTGCTTTTTCAGTAAATGTATCAATTATATTTATCGAAAGGAGATTTATAAATCATTTAATTCCTTTGGGAAAGGTTCATATATTGAAACGATACTAAGATTACAAGGAGCAGAGAATATTTCAATAGGAAATGGTGTCGGTATTCATAAGAATATTTGGCTTGGATGTCTACCATTAACAGATAATGAAATAAGATCATCATTAAAGATAGATGATGGTTGTATTATAGGCGATAATAATCATATTTGGGCAACAAATAGTATCAACATAGGGCAGAACGTATTGACTGCAAATAATGTTTATATATCAGATAATTTACATAATTATGAGAACCCAAATGTTCCTATTTGCAAACAGCCTATAAGACAGCTCGCAAAAGTCAATATTGGTGAGGGAAGTTGGTTAGGTGAACATGTATGTGTAATTGGAGCCTCTGTTGGGAAACATTGTGTGATAGGTGCTAATAGTGTTGTAACACGTGATATTCCTGATTATTCCGTTGCTGTGGGGAGTCCTGCTATAGTCATAAAAAAATACGATTTCAATTTAAATAAATGGATAAAAGTATAAAAAATATATTAGTTACAGGTGGTGCTGGCTTTATAGGCTCAAACCTTTCCTTGAAATTAGTAGACAAAGGGTATCGTGTAACAGTTCTTGATAACTTGTCTGAACAGATACATGGTGAACATCCTGAGGAAACTTCTCCCTTATATAGGTCAATCTTAGGTAAAGTTAAGTTTATAAAAGGTTCGGTAACTAATAAAGCTGATTGGAGAAAGGCACTTTATGATCAAGATGCCATAATTCATCTTGCGGCAGAGACTGGTACGGGGCAATCTATGTATGAAATAGAAAAATATGTTTCTGTTAATATTGGTGGGACAGCCCTTATGTTAGATATTCTAACTAATGTCCCAAATCATGTAAAGCGTGTGCTTGTTGCTGAGTCAAGAGCTGTCTATGGTGAGGGTAGATATTGGTCTGAGAATAGAAGGTCGTACGTTTACCCTGAAGCGCGTGAGGCTATTGATATGCAGCATGGAGAATTCGAAATTTATGATGATGACCATTTTAAGCTAAAATTAGTTTCTACAACTGAGGATTCTTTAATTCATCCTACATCGGTTTATGGTGTTACAAAGCAGGTGCAGGGACAACTTGTTCATATGGTGTGTTCTGCAATCGGTATAGATAGCGTATCTTTTCGATATCAGAATGTATATGGGCCAGGTCAATCTCTTTCTAATCCTTATACGGGAATCCTCTCAATCTTTTCTACACAGATAAAAAATCATCATGGATTAAATATTTTCGAAGATGGAAAAGAAACACGCGATTTTGTTTATATAGATGATGTTGTTGATGCAACTATTTTAGGGTTGGAGATTTCTGCTGCAAGTAGGCATGTATTTAATATCGGTACAGGCGTAGCTACAGATGTCTTAGCAGTAGCTAAGGCATTAGTAAAGAATTATGGAATTGATGTGCCTATTTGTATATCTGGTGATTATCGTTTAGGTGATATTCGTCATAATTTCGCTGATATATCTTTAGCAAAGCAAATATTGGGTTTCTCTCCAAAGTGGACTTTTGAGCAAGGCATATCAGAATTTTGCAAATGGGTGAATACGCAAGAGGTAAAAGAAGATAAATATGAGGCTTCAATTGCAGAAATGAAAGCTAAAGGGCTTTACAAATAATTGTTGATATGAAAGTTTTAGTTACTGGTGCCAATGGCTATATTGGAAAACATGTTGTTAATGAATTATTAAATCGTGAGTATGAAGTTTTTGCTTGTGATCTTCATATGACGGGGGTAGATGAGCGTGTTACTGCTATAGAGGCGAATCTGTTTGATGATCTTACGGATATCTATAATCGTTTGGGAAGTCCCGATGTCTGTATTCACATGGCATGGCGTGATGGCTTTGTACATAATAGTGCGAATCACATTGGTGATTTGTCTGGTCATTTTAGATTTTTGTCTGCAATGATAGCTGGGGGACTGAAACATTTAGCGGTTATGGGAACAATGCATGAAGTAGGATATTGGGAGGGAAAGGTTAATGAAAACACTCCATGTAATCCTCTTTCAATGTACGGTATAGCTAAAGATGCCTTACGTCGTTCAATACTTTTATTATGTGAACAGAATAAGTGTGTTTTGCAATGGCTTCGGGCATATTATATTCTTGGTGATGATATTAGAAATCATAGTATTTTTACAAAAATACTTGAGGCTGCCAAAGCAGGACAAGACACATTCCCTTTTACGACAGGAAGAACAATGTACGATTTTATTACTGTAGATGAACTCGCTAAGATGATATCAATGGCTTCAACACAAGAAAAGATTGTTGGTATTATCAATTGTTGTAGTGGTAATCCTGTTAGTCTTGCTGACAGAGTGGAACAATATATCAAGGAACACCATTTGCGTATAAAGTTAGATTATGGAAAGTATCCTGATCGTTCTTATGATTCTCCCATCATCTATGGAGATGCTACAAAAATTAATGAGATTTTGAAGAATGGATAATAAAATAGGCATTGTAACAATTCTCTATAACAGTGAGGCTGTCTTAGACGATTTTTTTGAAAGTTTATCCCATCAAACTTTTAAGAATTTTATTCTTTATATTGTGGATAATCTTTCTCCTGATAATTCTTTATCAAGAGCAAAATCTTTAGGAGAAAAAGTAGATTTTGAGTGTGTTTATATCGAAAATGACCAGAATTTTGGTGTTGCAAAGGGAAATAATATAGGAATCAAGGCTGCATTGAAAGATGGCTGTAACTATATTTTGCTCTCTAATAATGATATAGTATTGAACTCAAATACCATTGAAAATCTCCTTTCTGGTATAGTTTCATATAAAGCTGATTTAGCTGTGCCAAAAATCTATTTTTGGAATACGAATAAATTATTGTGGATGGCTGGAGGAAAGTTTAGATGGTTACAAGGAACAACTTTACATTTTGGCTTCAGACAACCTGATTCTGCCAAATTTAATCAGTTAAAAGTCATTGAATATGCTCCTACATGTTTTATGCTAATAAAAAGTAAGATATTCAAGGAGATTGGCTATATGGATGAAGTATATTTTGTTTATTATGATGATTCTGATTTCTTGTGGAGGGTTAGGAAACATCATAAAAAGTTGATTTATGTCCCAACTTCAACCTTATACCATAAAGTCAGCGTATCTACAGGTGGATCAGAATCACCATTCTCAATTAAGTATTCTAATAGAAATCAGATTTTCTTTATAAAGAAGAATTTTGGCCGTTTTCATAAATGGGTGAGTTTGATTTATGTTTATCTAAGGTTTTATTTGAAACAAAGGAGTATAAACTCCGTAGATAAAAATAAGTTGATATTAGATTCTTTTCATGAGGGAGATCGTTTATATAAACAGAAAAGAAGTAATGCTGAATAGAAAAAAATGGCATTTGAAATTGATGTATAGGTGGATTATATTTATTATACTGTCCTCTTTATCTTTCTATATTCCAGTTTTTATACCAGAAATCACCTTAATTTCTAAGTATTTACTATATATTTCTGTAACATTCTTTTTGTTTTATGTTAGTAAAAGAAAGGCTGTTGGGAAACGCCTATACTCAAAAGTTATTATTGCTATTCTTTTATGTCAGTTAGTCTCTGCTTATAATGCTTATATATTTCTCGACCAACCCTTGATTGTAGGAATTATAGCTACATTTCAAGGTTTTGGGTTTATTGTTTATTTGGGGTTAGTTAAGTCTAAACTTACCCTACGTTATGCAGAAAAGGTAATACGGTTATTTGGTATTTTATTTATTATTGTATCAATCATAGATCGTATCTATCCTTTATTTGGAACATGGGCTATGGATACAGATAGAGGGGGAGTGCGTTTTCGTCTGTTAGGGTTGACTTGGGTTGTGCTATGTTTTTTAATGGCCATCAATAAGTATCTTGAAGGTGTGAATAGAAAAGGAAATCGTTTGTTTGCATTTTTATGTTTTGTTTCGATTGTCGCAACAGTAACTCGACAAGTTATTGGCGTGTCTTTGTTATTAGGAGGGTTGTTGATTTTTAGAAGATTAAGTTTATGCAAGAAGATTATTTTTTCTGGTATATTAGTATTCTCCTTTTTTGTAATTCTTCCTAGAATATCTCTTTTTCAAAAATTGACAAGTGCAACTACAGAACAAGTGTCTGCAAATACTCATAAAGCAGATATACGTGTTGTTGCTTTCTATTATTTGACGCTTGCACCTCGTAATATCAATCAAGTTCTCTTTGGTATGGGAATTCCGTCTTTTGGTAAAAGTAAATATGGAAATAGTTTCGATTATTTTAGTCAAATTACAGGTATTTATCGGGAAGATTTGGGATATTCTGGATTTTATTATAACCATGGATTAATAGCACTTTTATTGGTGATCTTTTTGATGATCTCGTCACTTATGATTCCTGTTCCTAAACATCTTCAATATCTTAGATACTTTATGGTAGCTTATATTCTTATGAATATAGCATCGGGGCAAATAGAAGGTAATGATAATATTATTCCTTTTATCTATGCTCTTTATATGATAAATGCTTTTAGACAGGAGAAAATTCAATTAAAGCCTTCCCTCAAATCTAAAACTCTTTAGTATATGACAAAGAAATTATGTTGGATAACCCCAGATTGGTTTGTTGATGTTGATATTCCTATCGTACCACATCTATCAAATGAATATGATATAATATGGATTATTGTTTTCCCATGGAGAAATAATCGTTTTAAGGAAGCGGACTTTGACCTAATTAGACGAACACATTCTCATATTTCCATTAAATTCATACATTATAAGTATTACGGACTTGATTTTCGGAACTTATACTACAACTGGAAAATAAAAAAAATAATTAAAAGGAGTGATCCTGATGTGATTTATTTTAATATTGTTCCTTCTGGACCAATAATATTACCTTTATATCGGTGGTTACCTGCTGTGAAAACAATAGTTACAGCTCATGATGGTTGTGTTAAACCATCTTTCCATTTTAGAAAATTAGCAGAAAAGTGTTTTGATTTGGCTTATAATCCAAAACAGTATGTACAATTATTCTCACCAAATGAAGCTGAAATCTTTAAGAAGAAGAGAGAAGGAAAGAATATTTTTGTTATACCACTTGCCGTGAAAGATTTTGGAAAATCACATTCTACATTAAGAACAGATTGTATATCGTTTATATCTTTTGGCAATATTAATAGTGATAAAAATGTCCTGTTATTAATTAGAGCTGCGGAAAAAATTTACACAGAGGGTTATCGTAATTTTAAAGTTGTTATTAAAGGAAGGTGTATAGATTGGCATGAGAATTATCAACCTCTAATATCCCATGAAGAACTTTTTGAGAAGGATTTAAGATTTATAGATAACTCGGAAATTCCTGATATCTTTGCTTCAAACTGGTATGCTGTTTTTCCCTATAAACAGTCTGGGCAGAGCGGAGTCGTTAAGGTTGCTTTGAATTATAAAAAACCAGTAATAGTAAGTGATTTGCCCGGATTTACATATGATATTGAGGATGGTTATAATGGCTATGTCTTTAAAAATAATGATGTAGATAGTTTAGCGAATGTTCTAAAAAAATGTATTGATAATACAGATACAGATTATAAGAAATTAGTAGCAAATATTGAACGATTTGTTGAGAGAAAATACTCTATAAATAAAATTGTAAAATCATACCGGGAGATGTTTAATAAGGTTCTAACTTCAACAATCAAGTGATCTTTATGGAACAGCTAAAAGTATCAATTTGTGTACCTGTATATGGCGTAAAGAAATTTATAAAGAGATGTTGTGAATCTTTATTTAAACAAACCTATAAAAATATAGAATACATATTTATTGATGATTGTAGTCCCGATGAAAGTGTTGATATCATTTTAGGAGTATTAGATAATTATGATTTTCGTAAGGAACAGGTGCGTATTATCAGGCATAAAAGTAATCGTGGATTAGCTGCAGCTCGGAATAGTGCTATAAATAATGCATTAGGAGATTTCATTTTGCATATAGACTCAGACGATTATATTGACAAGAATTTAGTAGAGTTTCTTGTCAAAGAACAATTGAAATCTTCTGCAGATATTATTACTTGTCCTGCGTTTTATGTTTATAGCAAAAGAAAGGTACTATCAGCAGAAAATGTTATATCAGATAAAGAAGAATATTTAGCAAAAATTATTAATAGAAGTATTTCTTCACGGATTTGGGGAAGACTGATACGTAAATCATTATACACAGAAAATGGTATTCATAATGTTCCAGGTGTAAATAACAGTGAGGATTATCAGGTTTTTCCTCAGCTGTTATATTTTGCTCATTCTGTTTCTTGGATCTATAATACTTATTATTATTATAATAAAGAAAATGATGGTTCATATACAAATTGCCACAAAGAGGAAAATGATCTGCAGACATTTCAGACATTAGATATTTTAAGATGTTTTTTTAAACGAAATGATGTAAGGTATTTATCTGAAATAGAATTTGCTGAAATAAAAATTTTAGGTTGGAATCTTAAACATTGGTGTTATGTCGATGGACATGATGAATTTTATAATTCATTAGTTGAAAAATTGCTAAGTCATAAAGATAAGCTATGTTTTTTAGATTGGCGCGTTCGTTTGATTTTATATATTAAACGTTCTTTTTGGCAATTTTTATATAAGATTTTAGCATGATACTATAATTTGTAGATTTGAGAGAGTATATTTCAGAAAGCTTTTGGATTATGAATATAAAAATCCTATATAGAAAATGTTGATATGGTATAGAACAACATGATTAAGGGAACATAGTAAATCATCTTTGGTTAGAATATTTCAAAAATAAAGACTGATGGTGGAGTGTAGACCTTTATATATGATAAGGTGATAGCTGTTATATAGGAGTGAGGATAACTATTCTTTGTTCTATAAGATGGGAAACAATATTACTATAGCTGCAGGAAGTATGTTGTTGACTAACGTGTCAGACAAAGTGATCTTTGCAGGATTTTTAGAAAAAAAATGTCAAATCAAAAGAGTTAAAAATGAAGAAAGTTTTGATAGTTATTACAACTGCTTTCACTCCTACAGGAGGTTTAACCACAGTTATGATGAATTATTATCGTGTCTTACCTCACAATACTTATCAAATAGATTTTTGTAGCTCAAACGTAGCTCAAAAAGTATTGTTGGATGAACTTCATCAGAACGGAAGTTATTATTTTCAATTACCCAAACGGGAAAATATTATTAGATATTTTATATCATTAAGACAGTTATGTAGGCAATATGATGTTGTTCATATTAATGCAAATAGCGCTACGGCATCGTTAGAACTTTTAGCTGCTAAGCAGGCAGGTGTTCGAAATAGAATCGTACATAACCATACAAGTAGAACACTTCATCCAATACTAAATTTCTTTTTATTGCCTTTTTATAGAAAGTTATACACAAGTGCTATTGCATGTTCAAAAGAAGCGGGTGAATGGCTTTATCATTCAAATTTTAAAATTCTTAAGAATGCAATTGATATCAAGAGATATTTTTTTAATGAGGGAATACGTAATTGCCTGCGTAAGCAATATGGAATAGATGATACTGACTTGGTTATTGGGCATGTAGGTAAGTTTTATGAACCAAAAAATCATTCTTTTTTATTGGATGTTTTTGCGGATTATCATTTATTGAATCCAGCGTCAAAGTTATTACTTGTGGGTGATGGAGTGTTGCGTAAAGAGATCGAAGAAAAATGTAATCGACTTAATATCTCAAATGTAGTGATATTGACAGGGCTAAAGTCGAATGCTCAAGATTTTCTACAAGTAATGGATATCTTCCTTTTCCCTTCTTTGTATGAAGGTATGCCTCTTTCTGTTGTGGAGGCCCAATGTTCTGGTCTTCCCTGTTTTGTTTCAGATGTTATTACTGATGCAGTTTGTATTGGGAAAGATATTTTTAGACTTCCATTAGAAAAGGGAAAAGATTTTTGGGCTAATTGTTTGAAACAGTTTCCTGTAGGTGATAGGTTTCATCGCGCACAGCAAAATAAGAATCTTATAGAATTAGCAGGATATGATATTTATAATGAAGGTCAAAGACTTATAGAATTTTACAACAAATAAATTAAAAAGTTGTAATGGGTGTTATTGGTGGAAATAGGTTCACAATGGCGAATCGGGTTTGTGCATTGATTGAAGATGAATATACTAAGTGTGATGCTTATATATTATGAGATTATAATATGACAAGCTGTACAGGTTCAATTTCAGTTGGTTTCTACATTTTTAGCCCGAAAGCATCCTGTTGCCATTGAAACTCTTTATGCACTTGTCGAACTTATATCTGAGTATAAGCGACATAGTCTGACTGAGTACGTCTTTCCCAGGTTTATGAATTCTACTTTTTGCAATACGGTTTACAAAAGTACAAAATTAAATCTCGAAAAATGATATCTGTGTAACTTATTGGAAATAATTAAATCATGTCTAAAAAAATCTTTAGGCAGTAAGTGTTATTAAATTAGAATTTTAAAATTATAATAGACGTTTATGTTTCGTAATGTGTTCTTGAAGAAGATATTGAAGACGAACTTTTTCCCAATCTTCTCATTATTAAATAAATTTGTTCCTAAGAGTGATAAGAAGATCTTAATTTACTCTGCTAACAAGGGAATAGGGCATAGTTTGATACCTCTTCGTCAATATTTGCAGAATCAGGGATTTGGTCAGAAATATCGTATTATATGTGGAATAGAAAGTCTGAAGTATAAGGATGAAGGTCCTTGGGAATTTGTTAGTAAGACCAAAGTTATATGGACCTTTTTACGCTCAAAGCATGTATTTTATTCAGCGGGGCAGATACCAATAAAACCCTCGAAACCCCAGATTGTCATTCATCTTCAGCATGGAAATTCAAATTTTAAGACGATGGGATTAAATACAAAGATTAATAATGGTCAAGAGTTCTATTTCACCTATATGATAGCCTCCTCCGATGTCTTCGTCCCGATTATGGTAAAGGAGTATGCTTGCAAGGAAGAAAATATTAAGGTTCTTGGTGATCCAATGGTAGACCAACTTTTAACAAGTCCACATAACTTGTATGATTTTAAGTCATTTAATAAAGTTCTTCTTTGGATGCCTACTTTCCGTCAATCAGATTATCTTGGTTATGACGATTCTCTGATGGAGAATTTGCTGCCGTTATTCTCTGAAAATGATTACCCTTTTTTGAACGAACAGCTTAAAAAGCGGAATATTAAGCTTATTGTCAAGATACATCCTGCGCAAAAGAATTTAGGAAATAAGCAAAGACATTTTTCACATCTTGATATTTATACAAATGATGAATTTCAAAAGGCAGGTTATTCTTTATTTCCAATGATGGCTCAAGTTGACGGTTTAGTTGGTGATTATTCCTCTGCCTCAATGCAATATTTATTAACGGATAAACCACAAGCCTATGTTGTACCAGATATTGATGAATACGGAGAGAAGCGTGGTTTTAATTTCCCTGATATTGAAAATTATATGGGTGGGCATATCATAAAGAGGAAAATTGAGTTTTGGAATTTCCTTGATGATTTTATTGCAGGAAAAGATGTCTATGCCGAGAAGCGCCGAAGATTAAGTAAGCTTATTTACAAATATCATGATGCTGACAGTTGTAAGCGTATAGTTGAACTCAGTAAATTATATGTTGATTAATTTGGAATAATGTTGTGATGGATTATTTCTATATTAGTTACAGCTTTTATATTCATTTCTGTTACAATGTAAGTGTCCCGGTAATCCATAGAGTTTCTGTCTCCACTGACTTCAAAGTACGGTGGATAAAATGTTATCCTTTAGCTAAACAACAATTTATTTCCAATTATTGAAATGAAAGATAAGCTTGTTTCTTGTTTGATACGCTCGGATGAGCGTTTTCTTAGATTTAATTCTCTTCAGAAGGGTAGTATTTACACTTTCCTTAATCCTGTTTCTTATCTTGATGCCATAAAACATAAGGAGCTTTTCACTCAATATGATGGTATTTTTGCAGATGGAGGATTGCTAGTTAAGGCAGTAAAGTTCTTCTATGGCAAGACTATTCAAAGACGGAGTTTTGATATGACATCTTTAGCGCCTGTATTGTTTGATTATGCACAAGATAATGGGAAAAGTATTGCTATAGTTGCATCAAAACAAGAGAGTATAGAACAAGCTGTAAAGATTTTAATTGCGAAATATCCAAAATTGTCCATACTGTATTTTCGTAATGGCTATTTTAATACCAATGAAGAAAAGATGGATACAGTGCATAAGATCGTTTTATTAAAACCTGATTTCTTGATTGTGGGGATGGGAATTGTAAAACAGGAAGATTTTTTGCTAAAAGTTAAAGATGCGGGGTATCTCGGAGTTGGCTTTACTTGTGGTGGCTTTATCCATCAGATTGCAAAGGATAAAGCTGAATATTATCCAGAATGGATTGATAGGCATGGTTTACGTTTTATTTACCGGATGTATAAAGAACCACATACACGTTATAGGTATTTCAAAACAGCATTTGTTTTCCCTATAATATTCCTGAAAGAAAGATTATCTAAAGGTTAAATTTTTGATTTATATTTTCATTATGCGTCATCTTTCTGTGAAAGATGGCGCATAATTGTATTTTAAAAGAGACGTATCACTCAATAAAATGTTTATTTTGAGTGATACGTCCTTTATATTCAATATTCAAACTTCAAGATATAGAATTAATATTCTTCGTCATCACTCATTTCTGATGCTTGCAGATCAAGTGATTCCGGGTCTTCATCATAAGTTGTACGATAGCTTTCTTCGGTCAATTTATCCTCATCAAATGTGTCGTCATCTTCTTCAATATCATTGTAGTGATCTTCTACAATAACATCATCTTCTTCGTCTTCCTGTGACTTGGGCATATCTTCTTCTGTTATTTCATCGCTGGGCTCAAACTTAATCTTAGTTCTATACATCTCTGGTTTTTCCTTGGCAAAGATAGCTTCAACCCATGTCCCTTTTTCAATTTCAAGAACTTCATAGCCATCGTTCACCTTCCTCTCGTACATGCCTCCCGGCTTATGAAGACGATCTTTGGGTAGGGTGGTGGTGCTGATGTCAAAGCCTTGTTCGATGATGTCTTGAATACTCTGTGACAGACTTTCCCATCCTCCGCCAAAATTACGCTCAAGAACTTCAAGCAATTTAGCTGCAGAGATGTGGTGAATATTTTCGTAAGTAAGGTCGGTTACGCGAAGAATAGGACGCTTTTTGATAGCCCATTTCACTTTTGTGCTGTCATCGATCTTAACGAAACCGACTTTGAAACCACGTGCTTCATATTTGGAAATGACTTCAGGTCTGTCGATTTTAACTTCTTCAATGTCAAAAGCACTGCGGAGGATATCAACATATTGGCGTACATTATCTTTCAAATCAGCTTCCTTTTCAGCTGCGTTCCACATTCTGTATACATCATTTTCCTGAATATCCCACACATTGCTTTTGTTTAGTGTCTTTAGTGTTAGAACTTTTTGCTGTCTCATATATACGTTATTTCTTTGTTGCAAAAGTATATACTTTGCATCATATTCACAAACTTTTAGCATAGATTTTTTTGCTATCTCATGTGAAATTTTTATTTTTGCATACAATTATGAGTGAACCTTTGGCAGAAAGAATGCGGCCTCATTCGCTCGATGAATATGTTGGTCAGCAGCATCTTGTCGGACGAGGTGCCGTCTTGCGCAAGATGATTGACGCCGGACGCATTTCTTCTTTTATATTATGGGGTCCCCCAGGAGTAGGAAAAACCACGCTCGCACAAATCATTGCCAACAAACTTGAAACTCCGTTCTACACATTAAGTGCTGTGACAAGTGGAGTAAAAGATGTGCGCGACGTGATAGAAAAGGCAAAGAATAATCGCTTTTTCAATACTGCCTCACCGATTCTTTTTATTGATGAAATTCATCGTTTCAGCAAGTCGCAGCAGGATTCTCTGTTGGGTGCTGTTGAGCGTGGTGTCGTTACTTTAATTGGCGCAACGACAGAAAATCCTTCTTTTGAGGTTATACGTCCTCTGCTCTCACGTTGTCAGCTTTATGTTTTGAAGTCACTTGATAAGGAGGACATGTTGCAATTGGTCAACAGAGCCATTACCACAGATGTAGAACTGAAGAAGAAGCATATTGAATTGAGAGAGAGTGGGGCGCTGTTACGTTACAGTGGGGGAGATGCCCGAAAGCTGTTGAACATTCTTGAACTCGTGGTTGAGGCCTCCGAAAGTGAGGTTGTCATAACAGATAAGCTTGTGGAAAGTCGGCTACAAACAAATCCTTTAGCCTATGATAAGGATGGGGAGATGCACTACGACATCATTTCGGCTTTCATTAAAAGTATTCGCGGGAGTGATCCTGATGCGGCCCTTTACTGGTTGGCGCGCATGATAGAGGGTGGAGAAGATCCACAGTTCATTGCTCGCAGGCTTGTTATCAGTGCTGCAGAAGACGTGGGATTGGCCAATCCTAATGCCTTATTAATGGCCAATGCAGCTTTTGATGCTGTCATGAAGATAGGCTGGCCCGAGGGAAGAATACCTTTGGCAGAGGCTACGGTCTATTTGGCTACGAGTCAGAAAAGCAATTCTGCCTATCTTGCCATTGATAGTGCATTGGCAAAGGTACGCGAAACAGGGAATCTTCCTGTTCCACTTCCTTTACGAAATGCCCCAACTAAGCTGATGGCTGAACTCGGTTATCATGACGGTTATAAGTATCCCCACGACTATCCCGGGCATTTCACGGAACAACAGTATCTGCCTGATGAGCTGAAAGAGACTCGCTTCTGGCATGGGCAGCACAGTGTTGTCGAAGAGAAACTCAACAAACAGATGGAAAACTGTTGGGGAGATCGTTTCAAAGAATAAGAACTAAATTGTTGAAAACATGAAGATTGTCGAATTAGATGGATATGCAGCTAATCCCGGAGATTTGAGTTGGGATGCTATGAAAGCGTTGGGAGAGTTCGTTCTTAACGACCGTACGGCTCCGGAAGACGTGGTTCAGAGAGCAAAAGATGCAGATATTATCCTCGTAAATAAAGTAAATGTGACGAAAGGAGTTATCGAACAATTGCCTAAACTGAAATATATCGGTGTATTAGCCACGGGTTATAATGTGGTTGATATAGCTGCGGCAAAGGCTCATGGCATTGTTGTTTCAAATATTCCAGCTTATAGTACGGACAGTGTTGCACAGATGACATTCGCTCATATTCTGAATATGACCAATCGCATTGAACACTATGCACAGCTGAACCGTGAGGGACGGTGGAGTCAGAACCCCGATTTCTGCTATTGGGATACGCCACTTCCTGAAATCAGTGGCAAGGTGTTAGGTATTGTCGGATTGGGAAACATCGGATGTAAGGTTGCGAGAATAGCAAAAGATTTCGGTATGGATGTCTTTGCTTTTACCAGTAAGAATTCGGCCGATTTACCCGAAGGCATTCAGAAAACAACGCTTGATGGTTTGTTTGCTGTGAGTGATATTCTCTCTTTGCATTGTCCTCTGACTCCTGATACATATGAGTTGATAAATAAGGATGCACTGAAGAAGATGAAGAAAGGGGCCTTGTTGGTTAACACGGGACGCGGACAATTAGTCAATGAAGCCGATGTTGCAGCGGCCTTGAAGTGTGGTCATTTAGGCGGTTATGGGGCAGACGTCATGTGCATTGAGCCTCCTTCGGCCGATAATCCGCTGTTTTCTCAACCCAATGCATTCATTACTCCGCATATAGCCTGGGCTACAAAGGAGGCGCGTTCGCGCTTGTTGGAGATGTGTGTAGAGAATGTGAAGGCTTTCATAGAGGGCCATCCGCAGAATGTTGTCAATAAGTAAGCCGTGGAATTATGATAAGCCCTAATCCCGAAGTAGCCCGTACGGTACTTCAACTGATTGAATTTATCGGTACTTTTGCTTTTGCCATTTCGGGCATCCGCATGGCTGCAGCCAAGCATTTTGATTGGTTTGGAGGTTTCGTTTGCGGTTTTGCAGTTGCCATTGGTGGTGGAACCATACGTGATGTGATGCTTGGTGCAACGCCTTTCTGGATGACTTCAAGCATTTATTTCACCTGTACGGTCTTTGCATTGCTTGTGGTTATCCTCTTTGCAAAATGGCTCAATCGCATGGAAAATGCGTGGCTTGTTTCTGATACTTTTGGGCTTGCCATGTTCACGATAGCAGGACTGCAGAAGACGTTACAGTATGATCATCCCTTTTGGGTGGCTATTATCATGGGCTGTATTACGGGAGTTGCAGGCGGAATCATCAGAGATGTGCTTCTCAATCAAGAGCCTGTAATCTTCCAAAAGGATATTTATGCCATGGCAAGTGTGGGCGGAGGTCTTGTCTATTGGCTGTTGGTATCTTTCGGTTTCAATGTTGGCGTTACGGCAATCATCACATTCCTTGTAATATGCCTTATACGTTTTGTTACTGTGAAATTCCACATTTCGCTTCCAATTCTCAGAGGTGAGAAAGAATAAGGAAAGCTTTGAGAGTTTGTTATAAAATAACTTTCGAGGCCTTTTGCTTCTGTCATTTTCTGATCTTGAATGGATAGCTCCTTTACTTTCTGTTTTCTTTTGTGTCTTTATGTGTAGAGAAGGAGAATAGTTTACGGCTTCAGATATCTTACTTTCAGTTGTGGATTTCTTCAGATAATATGATATTCAAATTGTATTTTTGTAAAATTAGCTGCTCATTTTTAACACTTTAGGGCAGACATAGATAGAAGAAGAATAGCAGAAAAATAGGTGTAATCTTTTTGTTTCAAAGAGGTTAGTGTGCAATATCATTCATGATACGCTGTGTTTTGATGCAGATTGCATGGCTATTTGAGTCATATCATGCGATAATCTGTGGCAAGTTACATGGCGATTTGACGCAAATGACATCACTTTTTGATGTTATATTGTGTTTGATTTTGTGGGAATAACCGTAATGTTCTGATAGTCAATGTTTTGCTTGTTGTTAAAAGTTAGTGTGTTTTTTAAGCGAAACAGCCTTTCGTTTCAAATATGCAAAGCTCGTGAAAGCATTTGTAAACTTATATGATGAAAATTAACATAAATTTCGTTTATAGGTTTACAGCCCTAAATGATGTTTGCTGTTGAATGGTGGACTCATGCAGATGTTTAGGTTGTTTACATTGGATAGAGTAATAATGGCCTACGTGTTGTTTTGCTTGACAGCTTATTTGATTATCCAGTCATCAAGCATTCTTCTTGCAATACTCAGTTTTTCGGGAATATTGGGAAGATTATCTTTAGTGAACCATGCCCCTTTTGACAATTCTTCTTTTTGCAGATGAATGTTTCCACTGACGTAATCGGCTGTAAAACCAATCATCAATCCGCTGGGATAGGGCCATGGCTGACTGCCGAAATAATGGAGATTTTCAATGGTTATTCCTGTTTCTTCCAACACTTCGCGATGCACGGCTTCTTCCAAAGTCTCACCAGTTTCTACAAAACCTGCTACGAGTCCATAGAAGTCGCCTTTGAAGTTGCGGGCGTGAACAAGCAATACTTCATCGTTCCTTTGGATGAGTACGATGATAGCTGTAGCCAAAGAAGGCCACACTTCCTTTCCACAGTTGATACAACGCTTGCTGATATCAGTGTGCATCTTCATCGGTGCACCGCAAACTCCACAGAACTTTGTGTTTTGATCCCAGTAAAGGAGTTCCTGACATTTACCAGCCTTGAGATATAGTTCGTTGGATAGATAATAGAAACTCTTGCGGAGGCCGCACATCTCATAGCGTGGATGGTTGCTGACAGGATTATCAATCATGAAGGTTTTAACCTCTTCTCCGTTGTCCATCGGCGTGACATTCAGAATGTGTGTCCATTCTTTTGTCGGTAGAGGAGCTTGCTCCCCTTCTGGAATTGTATAGCTTCCATCGGGGAGTTTCTCAAGCATGATGTCTCCTTTACAGAATATAAACCAAAGGCGTTGCATTATTTTTCGTCTTTAGGATTAGGCGTATAACCAAACAACAGCAAGCTGTCGCGTGTTGCTGCAGGCTTGGTCCAGTTCTCCGGAACAAACTTCCAGTTGTTGTTTGCCTTTGGAGTCACTGTCCCCATCTTCTCAATTTCCTGCATCAGATAATATCTTTGGTCGCGTGGACTGCGGTAGATAATCCTGCTGTTGAGACTGTCTTTTGGAATGCCTGCTCCTTTCGTAAGCAACTCTCCACCGCCGTTTCCACGATAACTATTAATAGCAACAGTGTACCATTTGTGCTCGTCAAAGGGCTGCCCGTTTGACATTTGCAGTATCTTTACCTTTTGGCCGTCGGGCTTTGTCACGTCGACAATATAGTCAATTCCTGCTGCTGAATCAAAGTTGAAGGTGAAGTTCTTGAAGCCTAAACGCTGGGCATCACCGCGTGTATCAGCTAAAAGGAGAAGATGGTCATCGGGAGATTTCATCGTGTTGACCCAAAGGTCATAGCTCATTTCAAGGTGTTTTCTGATTTCTTCACCTGTCAGCCGCATGACGTAAAGCTGATTTTCAAACCTATAAAGATTGAACATGTCGGCCACTCTCACGGGACCTGCCTTGATAGATGCATTGAATTGGAGTGGGGCATTAAAGGCAATATCGGCCTTGGTGATTTGTAATTCAAGATTAAGGATAAAGTCATTGAACGCACTTGAACCGAAATAGCTGTCACGAGTGTAAATTGTATTGGTGAAATTACCGATAACTCGGTCTACAAAGTTGTTCACTTTGGCAATCTGCGGCTTGAAATGTGCCATGTATTCTTCATCTACTTGCATCTGGGTAACGTCAACTAAGGTGCCTGTAACCTGCTTTTTAGTTACTTTCCCATTATGAAGCGTGAGTGTAACATCGGCTTGAGCCACTGTCATTGCATTGTTGGCCGGGTCTATACAGAGCACTTCCTTGCCCTCAATATTCTTTATCTTCTGGTTGAAACGCGTGTGGTCATGACCGAACATAATGACATCGAAGCCTGGAACCTGCTTAGCTACAGCGCAACTCGCATCTTCTTGGTATTCACTTGTTGTGATTCCGCCTTCACGTCCACTGTGGAATAGGCCTACAACAACGTCAGGATGCTCTTTCTCTTGAATAATCTTCATCCATTTTTTTGCTGAAGTGACCATGTCTTCAAAGCGTAGTCCTTTCCAAATATTTTCTGTCAGCCAGTTTGGAATAGCCGGTGTCAGCATGCCGAGAACGGCTATCTTTACGCCATTGCGTTTCAGAATGGCGTAAGGTTGTGTGTAGGGCTTGCCTGTTTTCTTATTGATTACATTGCAAGCAATAACCGGGCATTTCACTTCTTTAATCCATTTGTCATATACGGCATGTCCCGGCTCGATGTCATGGTTGCCGATAGTCTGGGCAGAATAGCCTAAATAATTGATGACCTCTGCAGCAATATTGATGTCATTAGTGGCTACATAGTTGTAGAAATAGCTGGTAGGTTGTCCTTGCAAGATGTCGCCATTGTCAAGCAAGACAACGTTATTGCCATATTGTTTACGCAGTTGTTTAACATAACTGCTTACTCGTGCCATTGAACCTTGCCGTGGTTTACGGTTTGTGAAGTCGTAAGGAAAGAAGCTTCCATGTACGTCACTGGTCTCAATAAATCTAAGTGAGACGGTCTTTTCTGTTGCATAAGAAGCGATACTTAATGCCGTCAAAAGGAGGATTGAAAAGAGTTTTTTCATAATTGTATTTATGTTAATCAGGACATAAAGCCGAGACTTGTAACGTGGTCTCGGCTTTATCTATATTTATCTACAATGCTTCGTCTTCGGGTTTTTCAGGGCGAGGCCTTTTAATCTTGGTGAGATGTTTCTTGTTTTTCAGCCATTGCTGTTTGCGTTCCTCGTAACTCTGACGTTGACGTTCAAGAAAATTATCAGCCATGTTGGATGATCTATTTGAATTTACTGTATATCACCGTGAGCTTGACAGGTGTATTCCCCCCCTCTATCTTGGTGCTCTTTATCGACATGTCGTGATAGACTCCGGTTTGATAGGTCGAAGTATATCCTCCGTTTTGAATGCTCATGCTGGTTGTTGTCACTGGAATGACAACCACTTGGTTCCAGTTTGGCGATGCAGTTCCATTTTTCTTACTCTCATACATCGTGCGAATAATAGAACTGATATTGTTGAAAGTATAACCGTTTTGGTTCAATTTTGCCACAAAAGAGTTCTTGTAATTCGTGTAATTATGATGTTCAAAGAATGTTTGTATGCTGTCAACAGGAATCATCAGCACTTGTTTGGGAGCTTCCAATGCATAGTTGTTTGTTGATGAATTATTAATTCGCTGCAATGTAATCTTAGCACTATTGATGCTGTCTTTCTCATGTCCAGCAACGATTTCCTCAACAGGAAGAGTCATCTGGGTAAAGATACCAGCTGGTGTTTTGAGATAAGTGTCGCTTTGATTATTTATCAACTGCTGAAGTGCATTGCCGTCGTTGACGATGTGAGTAGTCTGCATAACTTCCTGTGTACCACCGAATGTGGCAGCTCTTGTATACACAGAATCCTTATACTGCATGCGGAAGTAGACAAATAAAATAGAGTTGAAAATCTTACCGATAGAGCCAGAACCCCCAACAGACTTGAAGTAGAAGCCTGGCATGATGTTATGAATCAGCTTATATGAATTCTTGAAATTTACAGAATCCGGACTGTAATATTTCTGCATGATATAAGTACCATAGTTCTTATAAGTCTTTCCATTATTGTCAGTATAAGGCTTATTGAGTGGTATACGAATGCTCGGACTGTAACCTTTTGCTTTCTTTTCCTTGTCCGAACTCGTTACGTCTGCTAAGGTATATGCCTTTTCAACGGTGAGACCTCCATTGCGAATATAGTTCTCCTGAACGGGATCAAAGTTTGTATAGTAGTCTTTACTGTCGCTGACAGGCTTACTTAATTCATACATCTTCAAATGCATTGGCGCCAAAGAGTCGCCGACAGTATCTTCGTTATACAGTCTAATCTCACATGAATCTGCATAGACAAGACCGTTTTCCTTAGACACAATGTTCTTGAATTCAGGGAGGTAGAAGTTCTCAAGTACACCAAACTGTGTCATGAAATCAGCTGTAATATCTGTTTCGGTCTCGGGGTCTTTGAATTTACCAATATAGCCACTGATGTTCCTTGACAGTACGGCATTGGCCGCAATAGATTTCGTCGTAACATTGAAAGTATCTGTAGTAATGTCCAACTGATCACGTTTATTTGTGAGAGTTGTACCGATACCATCTGTAGAATCGTCACAAGAAATTATAATCAGAGATACAAGTAAAAGGCTTGTAAGCGTTTTCAGTTTCATTTTGATGAATGTTTTATATGATTATTCTTCACCTGATGGGCATATCTTTTCATAGAAGTCTATATATGACTTCATGAAATCTTCACCTGGATAATTAAGAACTGGCAATTTCTTTTCAGCTGCATAATCCAACAGGTTCTTATTGACTTTGGGGCGAGCTTCAATGATACCGTCACTGTAGTCGATTGCAAGTTTCCCTAATTCAAAGAAGTCAAACTTCTCATTATAGCCTGCTACCAATTCTTTCTTGGCATCTCTGAAAGCTACGGTTGATTTGAATTTACTTCCTAAATCGCCTTTCAGTTGCTCAGAGAAAAGCGAAGTTACTATCTTAGTATTTGCAAATGAAGGCTCTTCGTGGTAGGCTTTCTTGATATAGAAAGGCACAACGGCACTCATCCAGCCTTGACAATGAATGATATCTGGAGTCCATCGCAGTTTCTTTACTGTCTCCAAGACGCCTCGCGCAAAGAAAATGGCACGCTCTCCATTATCAGCATACTCTTCACCTGCTTCATCTGTTGTCATCTGACGCTTGGTAAAATAATCATCATTATCTATAAAATAGACCTGAATCCTTGATTGTGGGATAGACGCTACCTTGATAATCAGAGGGTGGTCGGTATCATCAATGATGAGATTCATACCTGAAAGCCTAATCACTTCATGCAGTTGGCCACGCCGTTCATTGATATTACCCCATTTGGGCATAAACGTTCTGATCTCAAGTCCGGCCTCCTGTGCTTTCTGTGGTAAGTCACGTCCCATGATTGACATATTCGTTTCAGGAACGTACGGAGTAATTTCTTGATTGATGAATAATACTTTCTTTGCCATGTCAATTTTCAAATTTGAGTGCTACAAAGGTATAAAAAAAATGCGAATAATGTGAGAAAAATGCGTATAAAGCCAGGAATAGGGGTGTTTATTGGCATATTTTTAAAAATATTCTTTCTTATTTAAGAAAAAAGTTGTTATTTTGCGGTTCGATTTGAATAAATAGAATGAAAGTTTTCAGAAAGACAGTTGAACTTCAGAATGAGCTTTTCTGTGCTCGTAAAGAAGGGAAGAAGATTGGTTTAGTGCCTACAATGGGAGCATTGCATGAGGGACATGCTTCTTTGATCAGGCGCAGTGTGAAGGATAATGAAGTGACAGTGGTTTCTGTGTTCCTCAATCCTACCCAGTTTAATGATAAAAATGATCTTGAGCGTTATCCTCGTACATTGGAAGCCGATTGTCAGTTGGCAGAAGCTTGTGGTGCAGATTATCTGTTTGCCCCAAGCGTAGAGGAGATTTATCCGACTCCGGATATGCGTCATTTTGAGTTTCCTCCTGTCTCAACAGTCATGGAAGGCGCGCGTCGTCCGGGCCATTTCAATGGCGTGTGTCAGGTTGTCAGCCGTTTGTTTTATATTGTAAAGCCGGATAAAGCCTATTTCGGAGAGAAAGATTGGCAGCAGATTGCGGTCATCAAGCAACTTGTGAAGTTCATTAATAGTAATGTACAGATTGTAGAATGTCCGATTGTCCGTGAAGCAGATGGCTTGGCTATGAGTAGCCGCAACTGTTTGCTGACTGATGAGGAACGCGCAATCGCTCCGGCAATATATCAAGCATTGAAAGACAGTGTAGACTTCTCACAGTCGCATACTGTCAAGGAAACTCACGATAAAGTCGTTGAACAGATTAACGCAGTCAACGGACTTGAGGTCGAATATTTTGAGATAGTGGATGGCGATAGCCTTCAAACGGTTGATAATTGGAATGCGTGTGATGGTGTTGTTGGCTGTGTCACGGTCTATTGTGGCAAGACTCCAATCCGTCTCATTGATCATATCAGATATAGGGAGAACAGATAAGATGATGATAGAAGTATTAAAAAGTAAGCTTCATTGTGTTACGGTTACGGAAGCCAATCTGAAGTATATGGGGAGTATTACGATAGATGAGGATTTATTGGATGCTGCCCATTTGATTGCAGGAGAGAAGGTTCAGATTGTCAACAACAATAATGGTGAACGGTTTGAAACCTACATCATCAAGGGAGAACGTGGCTCCGGCTGTATCTGTTTGAATGGTGCTGCTGCGCGTAAAGTCCAGGTCGGTGACGTCGTTATCATCATTGCCTATGCTCTTATGGATTTCGAAGAGGCCAAGAACTATACGCCTATAGTTGTTTTCCCAAAGGAGGGAAACAAACTTTAATATGCTCTTCAGGTGGAACAGAAGAGATGCTGTCCTACGAATTAGGCCACAATACTCTATGGATAGCATGGTGTGGGCAGGTGACAGATAGAAACGTTGTTCACAAAATCAAAGGAGTTGTTTCGTATAGTTGCAAATAAGGAAGTAAAAACCACTCTTTTGAAAAACATTTACGATTGTCGTTGCAATGCTCGTGTATTTGAAATGGAATGCTCTTTCATTCAAAATATGCCCTGTTTTTGAGGAAATCATAATGTGTTGACAATCAATGTGTTGCAAAATACAAGGTAGATTGTAGTGTGATGCCATGCTGAAAAGCATTGCGTTTTCTATTGAATTACCTCGCAATCTGCATCAAAATGCGTGATGTTTTCAGTCACTTTAGACGGTAAAGTGATACAGAAAGCAAGACGAAATGACCGATGTTACAAGGCAAAGTGATAAAAGCGAGGGTGTCGAAGTCATAAAATGGCTTTGCACAGACATTGAAAGTGAGTTTTCATTTCTATTTGGTGAGGTCTGGAAGTGTTAAAAAATGGATATAATCTTTACAGAAAGCAAGACGTTTTAGAGGTGATGTTTCTGTTTGATATATTCCAAGATATGACTTGTTCACACAGCTTTGTCTCCTTTGAGACCTTTGATTTTGCTAAACGGTGGCATTCCTATTCCTAATGAAATCTATGTCTTGAAAGGAAAAGTTGACGCTATGCGTGTTGCTTTCTCCGTTTATCTATGTATCAAAGAGTGAACCAATGGCTTGCCAAGTGTTTCCTTTTTGCACTGCACGGTGATGTCTTTTGAATGAAACTCCTGTCTTGTTTTGTTATTTTTGATAGTTTACTTGCTTCAGTTTTATGGGTTGTGGGTTGGCAATCACCCATTTGACAGTCAGTTCTGTCAGTCGGTATAGGTCTTCTTCCGTGCTGTCTGCATGAATACTTTTAGCCAAGGCTGCTAATTCTTTGTTTTCATCTTGTTGCTGATTTGGTTGCAGAGATGAAGAAAAGGCAGATGCAGGAATAGGGTTTCCCATGGAAAAATAGTCGGGGAGAACCTGTGGTAGTCTTTTATATTCATGGCTCCAGTTGCATGAGCCATTGCCAAGAAGCTCGCGACTTATCTTTCCACAGCTGTGGATTACTTCGCCTTGGACAGGCGGCGCATGGTCTTCTGAAGGCACAAGGTAATCCCAAAGCTCCTCAAAGCTGTCTGTCCAGTCGGTTGAATGAACGGTGAAGGGTTCGTTTCCTCTGTGTTTCTTGATTGCCCGAACAGGCTTTATGCCAGATAGTTATATACCACATACATCCCATTCTTTGAGATTTTCTTTCTTCACGAAAATAGAGAAAATAGGGGAAGTGGCGAAGGAAATGATAAAAAATAAAGGGTTTTATAGAATGTTTAGGAATAAATTAGTTAATTTTGTAGCAGACTTTTAAGGATAGGGTGCATGTTATGTGTGCGCTTTTAATTTAACACCAACATCTATGAAAATTAAAAATCTCTTCAAACGACAGTTGCGTTCCGTCATAGAATGGAAAGAACAAGATGTGCATATCCTGTTTCATTGTATGGAAACAACTACTGATGAAATTAAAAATTCGAGTAAACTCATCGTTGCTCCCGGCCAGGGTTGTCTCCTTGTTTATGATGGAAAAGTGAAGGCTACTCTGACAGAACCTGACACTTATGAACTTGCAACGGACAATCATCCGTTTATCACAACGTTGCTCAATCTGGCACAGAGTATGGAGAGTGAGCACAAGATGCGCTTCTATTTCTTTCGAACGGCAGAGATGGTGAATGTGCTTTGGGGCACAGCGACTCCTGTGAAATACATGGAACCGAACTATAAGATACCGGTAGCTTTGGGAGCTTGTGGTAACTTCTCGGTGAAGATTGATAATGCTGCAACCATGTTCAGCACGCTTTTAGGTTCAATAAGTGATTATACTTCCCGCGAAGTCCGTGAACTTGTGTCGTCACGTATCGTCGCTCCTTTGACCTCTTTTCTTGCAGAAAAAGCTTACCCTTACACGGAAGTGGATAAACATTTGTTGGAATTATCGGCAGATCTTCAGACTTGTACAGCTGAAGAATTGCAGCGATTAGGGCTGGTATTGACCGATTTTCGTGTTGATTCTGTCACTTTTGACGATGATACGCTGTCGCGCATCGGTAAGATTGCGGACATGACTGCAGAGAAACAGGCAGCAGCCGAAGTTGATCTTGATTATGCCGGAGTACAGAAACTGGCTGCTTTACGTGATGCTGTGCGCACGGAAGGAGGTCTTGCAGGTGCTGGATTGCAGGTAGGTGCAGGTGTTCAACTGGCTAAAGAATTCTTCAGTACAAAGGAAAACACTGCAACTTCAACTGAAGCTGCGCCATCAGATGTTAGTGCTCGGTTGAAACAATTGAAGCAACTTATGGATGAACAACTCATCACCGAAGAAGAATATAACAAGAAAAAGAACGAAATCCTTGAGAAGTTATGAAAAGAATCTTAATTATCTCCATTATCATACTTGTTGCAAACCTGCTTGCAGGACTTGTGATTACAGCCTATTCTCCTCTGAATTTGCTTTTCACGAGTATGGCGATTGTCATTAACACAATGTTGCTTGCATTTGCTTTCGTAGGGCGTGCAGAGAGTACTCACCGTTTGAGCCTGGGTTTTGTATTTGCAGGTGTTGGCGCCCTCGAATTTATTACAGGTTTCTTTGCACCTGAACAATGGACCAACAACTGGTGGTTGCTATGCACAATCATTCTGACTGCAGTGCAGTCCATACTGCTATTCTTGGCGGTATATTATTCAAAAGAGGTTTAATCTGATATATGGCAACGAAATTAAAAGCTGTTAAATGTCCACAATGCGGTAGTGAAAAGCATGAGCAGATAGATAAGAAACGCTATAGATGCTTGAATTGCGGGACGGAATTCTTCTTGGATGATGATGACATTAATATTAATGTAAATCATCATTACGACTTTCAGTCGTCATCAACTTTCGGCAGTGATCTGGGAATTGGAATGAAACTTGGAATTGTCGCTTTGTTGATTCCACTGGCTGTTGTATTCATATTTGTATTTTTCTTGTTTCAAACTGGGGAAAGTAGTGTTGCATCAGGTGGAAAAGATTCTGTGAGTGTGAGAGAGACTTTCGAAGAAATGATTCCGATGATTCATGATGGAAAGGCATGTGTTTTTTATATGACAGATCGTGATTATACTGTAAGTTTTGGTCAGGATGAGTCAAAATATGTGAATGGTTATTATCTTGGATTTCGTGATGCAACGACAGGTAAGGTGCTCGTGGACCAGCTTTTCATGTCTGAAGAGGATGCACGTGATGAGTCTGTCTCTTCTATTTCAAATACAAGTATATCCTATCTTCAGCAAGCTCACCGTTGGTTTCTTATTATAGGTAAGCGTTATGTCTTTGAGATAGAACCTAAATCATTGGTTATAAAGGATGTCTCCAAGTCACTTTTTAAGGGAAAACAGGCTATGAGTACTGGTATTTCATCCATTACATTCATTGATAGTGATTATGGTGAAGGCTTTGAAGTGCACAATAATTTAGCTGAAACCTATTATTATTTCCCTGCTTCTAATCGTCTTTACTCGGAGGAGGCATTTAAGTTTGCAAAGCGACTTCCACCATCAGAACTGAATGGTGAAGTGCGTGATACTACATATTGGGAAATGCATAAGAAAAATATAAGCGAAGAAACAAGCAGTGCAGGTGGTCTCCTGCGCCTATGGAAAGTACATGCAAAATATCATTTGGGCGATCCTCAAGACTTTAGTTTCTATAATTGGATAAGTCAGACTTTCTCTTATGATCCAGGTAATCGATTGGTTAGTGCAACTCCTGTTACAAATTGGTTTATTGGTTTTAACGGCGGTGTAGTTTATCAAGATGCCCAAAGACTATTGATAACATTCTATCCTTCCATGGCTCCGGATGCTAATTCTGTATTCCAAATGCGTGACAAAGAAGGAAATGTGCTTTGGACGCAGGCTCTAAGAAGATTCTCAAGTGTAAGTGTTGGAGCCTGCTATGGCAATAAGATTTGGTTCTTGGGACAAAGAAGTCGTCGCTCCGGATATGATGACATACATAGCTATAGCTTTGATATCAATACGGGAAAGTGGGCGCAAGGAGCGCAAATGTCTCAAGAATATAGTATAAAAATTGAGTAGAATAGGATTAATGATGTATTGTGAATATGAATAAGACTCTATTTATAGGCCTGCTTTTTCTTACCTCTATTGCAGCAACTGCTCAAGAAAAATATATGGAACACGATGCTGATGGCAGATTACGTGTGTTGGGTTATATTGACAAAAAGACTGAAAAGAAAGTTGGTCATTGGGTAGAATACGGGAGAAATGGGCGGAAAATCAGTGAAGTAGACTACAAAAACGGAGAGAAAGACGGGCGTTATTATGAATATGATGACGAAGGTCGTGTAGCCGTTATGCAGACCTATCGTGATGGACTGCTTGATGGGCCTTACTTACAATATCATGATTCTCCCAACAAGAAAGGTGTATTACCGCTTTATGTTCGTGCTTTTTATCGCGATGGACAACAGGAAGGTATGGAATATATTTATGAATCCAATGGGAAAATCCTACATCGAAGACGGTATGAAGCAGGTACAATGTTGACCGATACGGCTTATGAGTATAACGGGATATATATAACAACGATGCGTCGTGTTACAGATCCAACAGATCCTGAAGGTTTCAGATATAAAGAGGTAACAGATTTTACTCCTTACAAGAAGGCAAAAGTAGAGTTCCGGGAGGAGAGACAGTCTCATAGAAGAAAGCAAGTGAAGTCTAAACATCCTCAATCACAGGTTGCTCCTAAACCTAAAGAAACCCCGAAAACAAAACTGAAAGTGGGGAAAGATGGTGCTATAGTGCTTGATTAATCTGGTGATTTATCTCGTAATATACTTAAGGTTGTATAATTTCAACTGTGTCAAGGATCTAATCCTTCATATTTCACCTCATCTGGATGACAGGATTTTTAATCGTGTTGGCCAGATGAGGAATCTTTCGTCCGAGGAAAAGTTACATGATTTCAAAACGTTCTCCAGATTTTATTGCTAATTGTTGTGATATCTGAGACCAGTTGGCAAGTGGCATAGTCCACTTCTCACGTATGTTCCGGTATGCCATATATACAAGCTTTTCGGGAGAAGTATCGGACGGGAAGACTCCTTTGTTCTTTGTTACCTTGCGTACTTGCCTGTGGTAGCCTTCAACGGTGTTGGTAGTGTATATCAGCTTACGTATCGCAGGTGTATACCGGAAGTATCCCGTGAGGCGTTCCCAGTTGTCACGCTATGATTTTATGACGATGGAATACGTCCCCCCCCACTTACCTTCGAGTGTGTCTAACTGTGTTTCTGCAGTCTCTTTGCTAACGGCACCATATACAGTCTTAAGGTCCCAGAGAAACTCCTTTTGATGCTTACTGCCAACGTACTTGATAGAGTTACGTATTTGATGGACAATACAGAGTTGGACACTTGTATTGGGGAATACGCTCTGTATAGCATCAGGGAAGCCTTTCAGACCATCAATACAGCATATCAATATATCCTGAACACCTCTGTTTTGAAGGTCGCTTAGAACCTCTAACCAGAAGTTTGCACCTTCACTCTTGGAGATATACATACCAAGAAGTTCCTTGTGGCCTTCCTTGTTGATGCCTAAGACGTTGTAAATGGCACGTGAGACCGCACGTCCGGTTTCTTCCTTCACCTTATAATGGATGGCATCCAGCCAGCATATTGCGTATACAGGGTCAAGCATTCGTGAACGCCATGCCTTGATTTCCGGCAGTACTCTGTCTGTGATGGAACTGATGGTTTCTGCAGATAGTCTGGTACCAAATTCACGCTCAAAATGCTTGCTGATCATCTCACCTTCAAAGGCAGCATTCAAAATGCGCTCCAACATTGATGCCAAAGCACTATCCTTACCAAATAACGGTTCTCCGTTACGAAGCTGTTTCGCAGCTCTCTTATAATCAATTTCGTTGTTGTCCATAAAAAATAAACTGTATAAAACTATTTCTTATTGTAGTCTGACACTGTTTACTTTACACTCTCTAGCTGTCGCTCTGATAATTTTATAAATTGACGGCAGATTCAACTACCAAATACGAATTTACTTAAGTTTTTTGTAAAAAACAAATTTCGGTGTTCTAAAGTTAAGTTTCTTCCTGGGTCTGTCATTTAATTTGGCTTCCATTGCGGCAATATACTGCGTTGAGAGTTTGTTTGTATTACATCTTTTATCGATATACTGCCTGATTAACATGTTCCGATTTTCTACAGCTCCCTTCTGCCAGGGGCAGTGTGGATGTGCATAATATACGCTGCATCCTAAAGATTTTTCAATGTCCTCATACTGCATAACCTCCGGTCCGTTGTCGGTAGTTATGGTATGTACGGCATCCTTTATGGGTCTCAAAGCCTCTGTTACGGCCTTGGAAACCTCCCGGGCCGTCTTGTATTTTGCTAACTTTCTGATAATTCCAAGATTGGTACTTCTCTCCACCATGGTTAATGCCGATGAGTTTCCCGGGCCGATGATCAGATCCATCTTCCAGTCCCCGAACCGCTTTCCGTCAGCACAGGCAGGACGTTCGTCTATGCTTTTCCGATTCCCCGAGAGTGACTTTTGGTCTCTTTTAAGCCAGTGGTTCCTGTATTTGAACTGGAAACGACAGTACCTATAGATGTCTCCACCAGCATTACGGTCCCGCCAGATGTACTTGTATATGGTCGTGTGAGACACACACTTCCTGCCAAGTGCCTTCATGCGCCCACATATCTGCTGTGCAGACCATCCCATCCTCAGATATTTACTGATGTTCCGCCACATCTCAGGCGTCATCTTGCGAGGTCTCTGATAGCGTCGCTTGCGCCTTCTTGCTCTCCTGACGGCAACCGTATAGGTGTATTTACCCGTATATTCAGAGGAGTTACGCTCTATCTCACGGTATACTGTACTTCTGTGAACGCCTATTGCTTCTGCAATTGCTTTTTTGGACATTTCTTTTTGGAGTAAGACAGAAATTGTGTATCTTTGTTCCGAGGTTAATTGATGGAACTTCATAATACAAAATTAAATTAATTAATCTTGGGGAGACCGTGGGCTCCCTTTTGTTTAATATATGTTTAATCGTAATCTTCTGTTTCGCTCTCGGGGGCTGAGACCCCCGCCGCTGGGTACCCCCTCGGTGTTTTTCATAGTTCTTTGTAAACTATTTATCACCGGAGACTGTCGCATTTACTAATTAACGTGAGTTCGACGAATTCAGAACAATGTAAGCTGTGTATCAATAGTCCTTTGTACATTGATGCACGGCTTCTTTGGAAACAGGCAAAAGGCTGTAATGGCACCTAATAAGTTGACGATGAAATTGTCAAAGCATCTATATCTGGAGTGTTCCATTTGTGCAATGCTCTTAAGTTCATCATTCACAGTTTCTATAATGGCTCTTTTTCAGAGTAAAAGCCTGTCTGAAACACTCATTAAAGCTCCTTTCATGTTACTTTTCAATTTGGTAATAAGCTGTATTCCGTCAATGAAAAGCCTTTGAAAGAGGTTCTTGCCGATATAGCCCTTGTCACCGAATAGCTTACCATATATTAAAATCTATGAATGCTTTGTACTCCAAAGGCTTACGGTCATCAATATCTCCCGGCGTTATCGTAAAGTTGAGGAGTTCTTCTTTCTCATTACAAATCAAATACAACTTGAAACCGAAGAACCAACCCATAGAGCATTTTCCTCTTTGAGCTATGCCTTTGAAAACTTTGTGAATATGTATTCTTTGATTCTTGCAGACACGCAGTGGTGTGCTGTTAACGAAACTTATACCCGTACATTTGCCCAACAGGACCTTCTTGATAAACAAGGTTAATGGTATGGCTACATCCCTTTCCAATTCTACTAAACGATTATAAGAAACAACATTGGGAAACAGATGGCGAAGAGGCTTGCATACTTTTTCAAGATAGAAATGTTTAAAGTAACGATAATCAGAATCGTGGAAAAGAATCATTATCAGCATAACTTCTGCCTTTGACATTGTAGAATTTCGATGATATTTTCTTTTTCCAATAGGTTTTAGAGTATATTTTGCTGTCATTGCATCAAGAAACTTGCAGGAGTCATCTGCCATACAAAATGTTTCAGTAACTTTGTTCTCGGTGAACATAGCGATTTTGCTTGTAATTCTCTCTATATATATCAATACCTTAAGATTACAACAAATTTCGCTAATCACCGCATCTATAGGTGCTTATAATTCGTCGAACTCACGTTAATTAAAACAAACGAGATCATAAGGTATGTTTTAGCATTGCAAATGCTTCTATAAAATCAGAAAACAGGAAAAATGTAGCGATTGAGTTGTGAATCAAGTTCTTAGGCGGGAAATTAAGAAGTGATAAAAAGTCATGCTATACCACGAAAAGGCAACTTACAGCCACCGTTCAGTTGCCAATTCGTAACCTCTTTTGCGATGGTGGCAAAGAGGGGAAAGAGGGGAAAGACGGGGAAATAGCAATATGATAGAGGTATGAGTATGAGATAGAAAAGAGATAACCAATGGAAATTCTTCCTCTCCCGCTTCGATTTCTGTAATCCTCCGCGATTTGCGTAGTGACGAATGACTCTGCATTGAATAATTTTGCAAACAAAGAAAGAAACACAATGAAGAGTACATTTTCAGTCATCTTCTACTTAAAGAAGAACAAGGTAAAGAAAGACGGCATCTCGCCCATCATGGGACGCATCACCGTGGACGGCACACAGGCACAGTTCAGCTGCAAGGTTTCCATCGAAGCGAAACTCTGGGGCACAAAAGGCGGACGAGCCACAGGCAAAAGCATCACGGCACGCGACGTCAATCGTGCGCTCGATAAGTTGCGTGCCGTCATCACAAAACATTATCAGGAAATCATGGAGCGCGACAACTTCATCACCGCCGAAAAGGTGCGCAATGCCTTTCAAGGCTTGGAATACCGCAAACATACCCTCATCACCCTCTACGACGACTTCCTGATAGATTACACGCAAAAGGTGGAATGCGGTTTAAAGTCCAAGCGAACCCTGCAAAAGTATCATGCCGTGTATAAGCATCTGAAAAGCTTCCTGCAAACCAGACACCATCTCAGCGATATCGCCTTAAAAGAAATCCAACCCACTTTTGCCACCGACTTCGAAACATTTCTGCTCACTTATTGCCATTTGAGTCATAACACCGTTTGGCTTTACAGTTTTCCCGTGCGGATGCTCATGCACCGAGCCGTAGAGAACGGCTGGCTGGTTCGCTATCCCTTTTCCGATTACAACATAAGCCAGCAAAGACCCGAGCGGGTATTCTTGACAAAGGAAGAAATCAGACTGCTCATAGATGCCCCAAAACTCACACCCGCACAAACTTTTATTCGCGATATGTTTCTCTTCTGCACTTTTACGGGAGTTGCCTACATCGACTTGAAGAACCTTCGTGAAGAGAATATCGTCCGCAGTCCGCTCGACGGCGATGTGTGGATACGTACCCGCCGACAAAAGACGAATGTGGAAGTAAATGTTAAACTGCTTGATATTCCTCTGCAAATCCTCGACAAGTATAGCGGACTCAGCCGCAATGAATATTTCTTCCCCATTCCCTCGCATGTCTACTGCTACAACCAACTTAAAACCATCATGAAGAAATGCGGCATCGACAAACATGTAACGTGGCACGTAGCCCGGCATACCATGGCAACGGTTGTATGCTTGTCTAACGGCATGCCCATCGAATCGGTTAGCAGTCTGTTGGGACACAAATGTATCACCAGTACACAGATATACGCCAAGATAACCAACGAAAAATTAGGTAGGGAAATGGATACTCTTTCCACAAAACTGACCGACATCAGCAATCATGCCGCAGCAACCCTCATTTAACGAAAAAGGAGAAAAGACAATGAAACGCAATATAATTACCTTTGAGCCTCCCGTTCTTTATATTCCGCAGGGAGAGATATGGATGACCCTTGCTGAAATTGCCGAACTGTTCAACACCACGGCGACACATATCAGGCATATTATTCGGGCGATATATCGCTCGGACGTGCTGTTACCGTGCCACACAACACAGTTTGTAGTGTTAGAAAACGGCAACTACGATGATGTTTACAATCTTGACTTATTGCTTGCTCTTGCCTACCGCATCGACAGCTCTGCCGCCCAGCAATTGCGCAAGAAAGCCACAGAGAGCATCTGTCGAAAGCCAGAAACATCCATTATCTTCTGTCTTGATACAGCATGTGTCAATTAGCACAGCAAACATAGATAAAATAGATAATAAAAATAAGGAGGAATAAGCCCTCCAACGGTAAAGATGCCGAAGGAGGACTTTGCTTGTAATAGACTTTGCAGGAAAGTTTTACTATCCTGTCAATCAGTATTTATTTTCATCTTGTATTTGTGCACAAAGATAAACCACTAAAAGATATAGCCTGCTGTTTTGTTGGACAATATACAAGTTCTTTACTTTTTTTTAGAGAATAGGGATGCCTCTACAACTTCAAAGTCTGAGGTAGAGTTGTTGTTGTCGACAAACTTGTTTCCGTCGAACCTTCTTATCAAGGCTTTTCCTGCATGCTTTTCAATCTTGTCGTTCGTCGTCTCTTGCACGCCCTTATGACCTTTGTCTACCTCTGCGGCTACCAATGACCATTTGAATTCCGTGTTGGGACAGATGGTCACGACGTCTATCACCCAGTCGTAAGGCATAATCAGCAACGTGGCTTCCTGACTGTGATGTCCGTTGCTCTGGTAAGCAATGTTCTTGCAGTATTTCCTCTTGGCGATGTCTTCTGCTTTCGTGTAACCTAACTCTTTGAGGAACGTTTGCTTGATGTTTTCGGGTGTGTCACCCAGTTTGATCAAGGCTATGGCCGTTTTGTTGGACACGTCGAAATTGCTCATTTCCTCTTTCTTCCAATCTCCCTGAGAATACCACAGTGTCATTTCACGCACATTGCTTCCCACGCCCTTGACCTCGTCTTTCGGTATCCACTGATAGTCAGCCTTACTTAAATCCAAGAGTTGGTCCAGTCTTTGGTAATTCTTCAGATCTTCGCCGTTTTCCTTCAAGTATTTTTCCTTGTCGACTCTGTGATTGATTGCTTTCTTGGCGATAACGACAGAGGCTCCGGCAGCCAATGGATGCTGAGTGCCGTTTCCGCCGAAGAGCACGAGCGTAGACACCCCGAAGTGGGTTTTGATGAAGTTATACTCATCTTTGAGGTCTATTCTGTCGCAAGGGTCAAACAGGTGTACGGCCAAAGCATAATTGTCCAGATAGATAGTCTTGGAAGTGGGGTTGTAAATCTTTATGTACTTGTCGTCATCGTAAGTCTCATTGTACACTTTTCCGCTATAGGTCCGGGTGAAATAGGTACCGCCATAATACACTTCCTGTATCAGGAGATGGTCAATCTTCGTCTCAGAGGTTTGTCCGTTCTCGTCACCGTCTCTGCGGCAGCTTGTAAATACGGTTAGCCCAATTGCTGCGAGCAACAGCCCGCTTCTTAAAAAACTTCTCATTGTTGTATGATTTAATTAGTGAAAAATGTTTGTCTCTTACAGGAACCATGCACCGAACCCTCCGTTTCCGTGGGTCGTCACGTTGAGGATAGCATCATATGCCTCTTGTGGTGTCAGTCCGATCTCTTTCCCCAAATGATAGTAATACGGCTCATAGGGGTCGGGGTTTGTCGGGTCGGTATCATAGGTGTTGGTATATACCTTGAGCGGAATGTTGAAACGTATCATTTCCTTCCACCCCGATTGCGGATTAGGGTTATAATAAGGTGCACACACGTACTTGCTTGCACCCAAAGGCCGGCCGTCACTGCCGAGAGGCATTGGGGTAAGCGTCTTCTTGCCTTTATCACATTTCATAATTCTGACGGCCAAATAGAAATAGGGTAACAGGTTGCTGCTCCGACTGTAGGTAGCACCGTTCCTCAACGGCACAGGCCAGCCATCGTAGATGGGGTCGACTTCTTCGGCAATATTAAACTTTATGTGCCCTTTCAGCCCCACCCAGTCTTGGTCGTATGGCGCCATGGCACCATCGGTATGGAACCTCCGGAACGGTGGAAGCAGCTTTTGATTGAACAATTCACGCACACCGTCGGCCATGTCTTCGGTGGTCCATGTATCGCGATAAGTATACTCGAACAGCTTTGGGGTCGATAATCTCAATTTGTCAAAGCTGTCTTGAATCTTGAAATATGTCGACTCTACCATATCCGATTTGTTCTTCCCTCGATAGCGAACGTCTTTTACTGTGAACGGTTGGCCTTTGTCGTCGACGTCACTGATTGAAATAAAGACCTGATATTGGTCTGAATGCTCCAAAATACGGTCGTTGATAAGCTTTCCATTGCGGTCATAAAAGAACAGGCACAGTCCCCAAAGCTTGGTAGAACCGCCTATGATACGGACATACTGCGGTCCCTTCTTTCCGGAAAGTTTTTCCAAATAGGTCACCGTACTCGCAGTGTCCACCTCCACGCCTATTCCTTTCGAGGTATTGTGGATAATAACGAACTCCTCTTGTTTCCAAGGAGCTTTCTCATAGATGAAGTTACCATGGAATTTACCTCCTCCATGTGGATGTCCTTCTTTGAACATAACGAGACACGTGGCCCAATCCTTGAGTGCACCATCTGGGTCGGGATTGGCTAACCCTGCCTCCGTAACGATGGGTGGTTTATACAAGTCGGCAGCCGATTGCGGCATTTTCTTTCGTGTCAGGGCATTGTCTTTATAGTCTACCTTGACGTCGCCGAATATAAATTTGTCACATGATGTACATAATACTGCAACGGTGAAAGTCAGCATGACTGCTTGAATGATTCTTCTCATATCAGATGATTTAGAATGTTTACATCGTTATCTTGGGAATACGATTGAAGAAACTGTCGCCGCCCCAGAACATGGCTTGCATATCGGTCTTTTCAGCCTTGGGGTAGAAACGTTGGACATCATTCATACACTTCTCCTTGTCTCCATCAAGGTCCGCAATCACTCTGAAAGCAATGGGATAGTCGATGTCGAAACTGTTCCATGCCGTTTGGAGCATGTTGTATTCATAGACGCCACCACTAACATTATTACCGGTGTAGCCATATTTTCCCAACTGATTCTCATTTGCAGGGATGGATACTCTATTCAGAATATGACAGATGCAGACCCTCATTTGGAATGCGATATCGTGTTTTTTGAAACAGAGCATACCTTTGAAACCCAAAGCATCATAGGGCGCACCGTCATCCAGAGACCTCTTTTCCCTGAGACGTATCACTGTACTGCCAGCACGGAGTCGGTTCATATCGTCATAATCGGTCAAATCTTTTCCAAGTTCCTCCTCTACAGGGTCAGTATCACGATACTCATAGCTGAAGACTTCAGGAACCCTCTCATTCAAATTGAAGTTATTAATAGTCTGATAGAGCCTGTATCGTTTGCCTGTGACAGGATCGTCGTAGGGTTCTGTTGCGGAAGGTTTCATGGAGTTTTCAATAGACTTCTCTGCCAATCCAAGACTATATCTCACACCATCAACCTGATTGTCGTCATCGGGCGCATAGATATTTGAAGGAGATATCCTAGATGCTGCTATTCTTTTCCCATTCGCATTTTCAGCAAAAGCGTATTTGCTATAATAAACACTGTCCAAAGACATGGGGTAAACCAACTGCCGACCATTCAGAGAATAATTCTGAATGGTAAAGAAGTGTTGATGTACCAATAAGGTGGAATTGTCTTCGTCATCGGAATAATAATTTGAGAACTGGTGGTTGATAAGCATACCATTGACATCATAGTACTTTAGCTCAAGGCCATAGCAGAACTTATCCGATTTGACAACATCAAAAACCTTCCTATCGGATGTAACCGTGATGTTCCCATTTTCGTCTTTCGATAATGCTATCTCCTGAACAAGAGGGATTGGGGTGGGTTTGCTACCACCTTCAAAAGCCACATATGTTTCGTCCCTATTGCCTAATTTATAATCAGACTTACGAGCTAGCCTCAAGATCAGTTGTACCGAATAGATTTGCTCATGTCCTTTCACGTCCCGTTCTATCGATGATGGTGGGGCTTTGACTATCTTTTTCAAAAAGTTATCTGCACTCTCTTCGGAGCAACCGCTCAGAAACAATAGTGCACAAAGCATACCTAATACAATATGGATATTATTTTTCATTTTATTTAGAACTTTACTATTGTTTTAAATGTTATGTTTGAGCCTCGCGCATGGGCATAATACCTAAAGCGGTCAGTGTATTCTTTATACAGTGTGTTAAATATATTGTCACCTATCATCATCAGTTTCAATTCTCTCTGTCCTGATAATTTCATACTCCATTCTGCTGTTCCGTTGAACAAGACATAGGCGGGCGGGGAGTCGGGTACCAAATCCTTGTCTGGATCAAAATGTGTTTTTTTGGTCACGTAAATACCTGATAGTGATACAGAGGCGTTGTATTTTCCCATACGGTCAAACGTCCAATGATAACTGCCTGACAAACCATAGCGGTCGGAAGGCATAAAAGGCAACCACTCTTTTTGTGTAAGATTACGGGCATAAATCCATTCGCCTTTTGCCATAATGGTAAGACTGGTAAGTGGAGTAATCGTTGCCGTAATGTCACCTCCTGTCAGTACCACATTATCTTGCCCAAAAATAAACTTCGGATATTTGCCGCTAGGATGGTTATGGAACCTATTCAATCCTTTTCCGATGGCATCATAGATATAATTGTGTACACGTTGATAAAAGAAACTCGGTTCTATGGAATACCAGTCCGTGCGGTATCTCGTACCGAACACAGCTTTGTATCCATGCTCACTAGTTAATTTTCGATTTCCCACCACCCAATGAGTACCGTGATGTAAGCCCGTAGCATAAAGTTCGTTGATGTCAGGGGGGCGCCACGACCATCCGATATTGGCCCGCATATCCCATCGGTCTGAGAGTTGATAGTGGGCAGCCAGACTAGTCGTGAAGTTGCTGTATACTTTGAAATCTTTATAGTATTTGTAGCTCTTCAGACTGGTATAACCATCCACATCCATTGCCCTAAAATCGTAGCGCATGCCGAGAGAACATTGAAATCGGCCTATTTTTGCTTGTTGTAGAAAGAACCCTCCCATGGTAAGGGCTGCATAGTTGGGGATGAAAGCCGGCTGCTTAGTACCCGGATAATTATAGTTGGACTGATAACTGCCCGAGAGTCCTGCTTCAGTCGTCATGTTCCAACACTTCCACTTTGCATTCCACAATAAGTCTGTTTTGTAAGTCGTAAGGATAAGGTCTTGCACCGGTATCCAACTATATTTGTCTTGTTTCCTGTTGTCAAACTCCCATCTTAGGTTGTCTTGATAAGAAAGAATGAGCGACAGTTTGTGATTCTTGTTGATTTCCCATTTGATATCACCTTTTAAGGTGAAGTGCTGTGTTTGTTGGAAAGGCGGTTTGATGTTGTAGGAGAATGGTTTGAGCGTATTGTTATCCGGTCTTCCTGCTGCAAAGCGTGCCAATAACTGGTCGATATCCGAGATTCTACTTGCATAATAGATACCGCTTCGCGAATAGTAAAGACTAGTATACAGAGTTGCTGTGATATTTTTGTTCTGATAACCGGCCAAAGCTGACATGCTGATATTATTGAAACCGGTATTGTTCAGAATATACTCAGCCGTGGAATAATCTCCGCCTCGCTGATACATACCATGCAGACGCAATCCCACATGTTTATATCCCATCTCCAAAGTTCCAGATCCATTATATCCCTTGGCATTGGACTCATAACCCATATTCACTGTTCCTCGAGTCTTGAGATGCTGTTGCCCATAAGGAAGAGTTGCTTGATTGAGTAGCACCACGCCCCCCATAGCCCCATAACCATAGCGTATAGATTCGGCTCCCTTCACCACTTCTATCATGTTAGTGCCACTGTAGTCTATCTCTGGTGCATGGTCTTCGCCCCAACTTTGACTTTCCAAACGCACACCTTCGTTAAGAAGAAGGATACGACTGCTATGCATACCTTGTATGACAGGCTTGGCAATAGTGTTACCCGTACTGATAGAACTCACGCCAGGTACAACCTCCAGCAATTTAGCCAATGACGTGGTTCCTACTTTCTCCATGGCATCCAGTCCAATGGTAGCCGACTGTTGCAGCGCCGTAGTCTGATGTTTCTGCGCCATCACCACAACATTGTCTATCATCTTTGCATCATCTTGCATCTGTAAGGTGACAGTTTTGCCGGACACAATTGTTAAAGTCTTCGATATTTTTTTATATCCTACATAGGTAACGTCTACTTTTATCTTATTTATCGAACCTTTAAATATGATGATACATCGACCATTCATATCAGTTACAACAGGGGTGATAGCCCCCTCACAACGAACGGTAGCACCGATAATTGGTTCACGTGTTTTCTCACTTAATATGACAAATGTAATATGCGTGTCACTATCTTTATTTGTCATCCGATGCTCGTTACAGTCTGTTGCCCACATTCTACAAGCAAATAGAAACAACAATGACAAAACAAACAGACACTCGTTCATCCAAAAGCAGCTATTCCAAACGCAGTTTTTTTGTTGTGAAGATCTACAATCAAGATGCATAAATTCTCATTATTATTGTTTACAATGTATATATTTATTTCCATAAAAAACACTCATAGGTAAAACCACTTACTAAGTGAGATTCTCTAATCGTGAAATACATCGTTTTTATCTTCGTATTCTAACTCAGAAATACAATCTGTATCCATTTATAAACAGTATAAAATGTACCAAATGGTATTTAAATTGACCAAGTCAATACGCCTATATTTCTCTTTCAAGCAACGTTGTTCATAACAAGGACTACTCTTTCTTTCTCATGCAAAAGATACAGTTTTTATTTAAATTTGGGTGCGAAAATATAACTTTTATTTTAAATAGCCAATACTTAAAAATAGGTAAAAAGATTCGCAGTGATATAATATATCATCCTCAGAGAAAAGAACTTTTTTGTCTCCTTCTATCCTGTCCCACATGAATCCTCTCCTTGGTTTACTCCGACAACTTTAAAGACTTTTCTTATGCTGAAATCGCATTAATACTGCAGATTATTTTTCCCAGTGTGGGATCTCTATATGGTAGACAAAACCCTTTAGCCCAGCATTATTATTGGTCATCAAGCTGTTATTCATCAAATAGTAATGAGACATATTATTTGGATTTTACCAATCATCAACTAGTTCTGACCACTGACAACAGCCGATAATACGGCTTTCTTGGTAATGATGCTCGAATGGCCATCTCACAGTAATTGACGGTACGGAACGAGCAATTTTAATTATTTATTAGATTCTCTCTTTCGCCATATACAAGATTTTACTCAACCACGGTATGACGAGTATAGTTATTCAATATCGCAGTTTCGGCTGATACCGTTTGGGCTACCATTCAATCAATCTGGACTTTATCCATGTGTCTGTCTTTTTCATCACCCTATGCAGTCGCAATTTAGCAACCAATTGTCTTAAAGTTTATACCGACATGCTATACTCCTTGTCCGGCTTTCCTCTCAGATACGTCTATTGATGATAGATTATTTTGAAAGAACACGTCCTAAATAGCTTGCCATCGCATCGTCTTGGACCGCACAGTTGTTGTCCACGGCGCGGTATTGCGCATGAAAAGACGAAAGCTTGGTGTAATAATCAAGCAGCGTCTTATCTGTTTTTATCACGCGGAAAGGCTGTGAGAAGACACGGGCTTTGATGAAAACCGCACGGGCATAGACACAAGATTGGTCGTACATGGAGAGAAATTTAAGCCATTCCTCGTCATCGAAGCGTACCATGACACAGTGCATTTTTCTTGTTTCCTTGGGGTGCTTGCCCCACTTGGGGCTGTCAATACCACCCCTGTTTTCGTTTTCCTTTTTCATATTTCTGTGGATTAAGTGGTTTTGCGACTCGGCCGCCGTGCCGGTTGTTCCCCTATATAGGCAGAACTGCCCTTCAAAGGATTTCCGACTTCGGAGAAAATCCTCCCTCTCCTTATGTTGAGAGGGCACCTTTCGGGAGTTACCCGAAAGCCTTTGAGTTACTCAAAGGACATCTTGCTGTGTCTTCGAGGACACAAACATCCGCCTTCTCACGGATGAGAGAGTTACCTTCAAGAGCAGTCAGGGTGAATACCGACCGACAGACCTCGTCGTCCGGGTGCAAAATTAGAGTGAAAAAGAAGACGGGAAAAGACTATTTGCCTGTGCCAACCTATGCCACCCTGTGCCAAAGGCTGCCAGTTGCTAAGAATATGGTGCAGGTATGCAAGCAAATACTTTATTTTGCATGTGCATTTATCCGAACGGCCTCTCATCAGCAGGTATTTGTAAATGAATATAGGCAGTTCTATATGAATATCTTTTCATGAATACTCACCCATGAAGAGTTGCAAATGCAGACATCCATTCATTCGCAAAGCATTGCGACTGGTCGCATACACAGATGGACGCAACATAAAGGAATTATAAAGTAGGGTATGGATGGCAATACGTATGAATGGCAATACGCCCTAAGTAAAATATGGAATGAGAATGAAAATAAACAGGTATGAGTTATCGACAACATCATCAATCAAATCAATAAACGTATGAAAGAAACCAAGTATGTGGCATTCTCCACCCAAAAAGGAGGGGCAGGCAAGACGACGCTCACGGTGCTCGTGGCAAGCTACCTGCATTATGTAAAAGGATATGACGTCGCCGTCATCGACTGCGACTTCCCCCAGTACAGCATCCATAGGAATTTGTTTTGTAGTTACCGTCATTATACTAATAATAGGTGTGCTGACGAGGGAAGAACGGAGGTTTACGGTGCTCGTGCATTATCCCCAAATTAGGTACATCAGAAGTCGAGGGGATAATGATTGTGGCAAAAACACTGTTCATGGTTTGTCTTGGGAATGGGAAGACGAGGGGAGGGGGGTAGCTATAATCGTAGAAAGTAGAGAGGTGAAATACGGAGATATAAATGACCAATAATTCCATTTTTTATATGAATACCTGAAAATGGCTTGACAATATGACTTAATTAACGGATAACTATAAAATATAGCATGGTTGTCGCTCGAACCGTAGACAAAATGATATTCAAAGAGAGTATTATAAATAAAGTGTTAGGAATAACAGCCCACATACCTAATGATATACTAGAGAAGAGTGAACCTATATAAAAGAATAGACACAATAAAGATTCCATAGTTATTAAGTAGGTGAATGAAACAACAATCAAACGATATAACGAAACGGTTTTTCCTCTGATATTTCTATCTGTAGGGTGTTTTTGTGTGTTAGACTTTATACGTTCCCTTGATAATATAAGCGTAAGTGCAGTAAGGGTAAAGCCCAGTAGCACTCCTATAAATTCTATTATGTTTTTTATGAAATTGTACTGCATAGAATCACCAACATACAGATACAAGCTGATACCACCTAACAAGATAGGAAGCCCCCATTCAAACCTCTTCTCTTTCTTTGTTAAGACAGAAAAATAATCAAGAATGACATAAAGGAATTCTAAATACATTATTTAGTAATCTCTTGAAAGGCTGACAAGCTGTGAAAACATGTATGCAGTGTTGTATTCTCCTGTATCCTCATTTTGTTGCGCATCTACATATTCTTTCTTAATGATAAACCCCGTATCTATTATACCCTCATTATTGTTTGGGAGTTTTACTTTCACTCTAATTCTACGAATCTCAGAATTAGCTCCATTAGCTCTATCTAAAAAGTCGTAGATATGCTGCATAATATTTTTACCACGTTTAGCCTTTAATTCAATAACGACTTCTTCTTTTAATTCTTCAGATGGCTCAGAGTAATTAAGAGCTTCAGACCCTAGTATACGTTTATCAGTGAAAATGGTTGCACAAGAGACGCGATTCATACTGTTTAGAACTTCACGGAAATCATCACGAGGAATCATATCTATACAGAAGTGACCTAATATTTTTCCTTCATCATTGGTAAATTGCCCATTGTAAAGTGCTAACATCCTATTGAGATATTCCGCAAGTCCATGATATGAAAGCATTCCCCCGCCTGTTTCTAAGAATAGGATGGCGTCTCCATCTTTGAACTTAACAAGTGCATGCGTTTTCATTTGCTCGCCCTCATCTATCTTTTTTGGATTTTCACGTTCTTCAACCGTGTTCTTATTGATAAGAGGAGCTCTATAGCTATGTTTTGCATTTTTGAAAAGAAGTTTTAGAAGGTTATCATCACCTTCTTGAGTACAAGAATCTAAAAAAACTATTTTATCTTCTCCTATATCTTGTTTGCGTTCTAATCTGGCTCTCTCTTGCAAGTAATTAAGAAGTTGTATTAAGTTGTCTTTAATTGGAAATTCAAAATCTCTTTGTCGTAAAGACAAAAAATAAAAACCAATTTTTCTATTTGCCATGCGCTTAAAATTTTAATTTTACAAAAATTGCACTTCTATCTTGAATGTTTATAGTTCATAGGTTCCACCAAGAAGTGTAAATAGTATCTTCTATTAAAAAGGAGATTATGAAAAACTCTCGGGGAGCGCCGTTGGCAAGGGGCTGAAAGCCTCAATGAGACGAAAGATTTCAGTAGCAATACAAAAAAGAGCAAAGAGAGACCAAAATCTACCCGAGATTAATCAACTTTGTGTTGTGTATGAAATATCATTAATTAACCTTAGCACAAAGATTTCTGTATTGCTGAAAAAGAATATGTCGGTAAAAGACATCGCAGATACGATAAATGTACATTGCAGCACCGTTTACCGCGAGTTGAAGTGCAGCAAAGGGCGACATCATTACCGAGAGCACTATTGCCCAAAAGATGCGGAGCACGCCTGCGATGAGTTCCGCAAGTAAACCGACAACCACACCGACCACCCCAAAAACGATGCTTATAACGCTTGTGAGCAGCAGGTGGAGGGTTGTGCGCAAAGCTCGGTGAATATTGATTGACTTTTCTATTTTTGTTCGAGTTTTAATGTTTAATGCGGATCCAAGAGCTTAAGGGAGTTGAGTTTCACTGCTTATCTGTCTCTCGTTTATCCGACATTTTTTTTAATGCGTCTTCCTGTCGCATCGGTCGTTTTCGTTTCAGGTGCCCCCACAAAGGTAGGGATGAGCGAATGCAAGGTTTTGAGGGAAAATACTACCCGGAGCAAAACGCAGTGGAGCGCAGGCGTGGAGATTTTCTCCAAAACTGAAGGCACTGACCTTGCAGCAGCGTAGCATCCCGGAATTACCTTTGCGCCTGAACGGGGACAACCAACGGATGCGATACGATGAAAACCGCATCCAAATGGAGGTAAACGGCAAAGAGACAGATTCGGATAAAAAAGTAAAAAATCTGATTGCATGCCATACAATCAGATAGTAAAAAGCGTAATGAAGCGGTCGTATAAAAGCCACCTAAGAAGAAAAGACGGAAGAAGATAAGGTACGAAGTCTGTCTTTCGAGCTTGCTGCGACAGGCAGGCGTGTACTTTTCCTACGGCTTTGGCAGACAAGTCGAAGGTGTCGGAGGTAAACGGGTGGGGGATTTATCATCATCTGAATAGCTCCGACTTCTTCGACGACAAACAATGCGGCTTTTGCAACCGCTTCAGAAAAGAAAATACCAAAAGAGAAAAGTGCTGAAAAATTGTCTTGCTGAAATCCATACCTTAGAAGTATGACCGACATATAGAAAAATGGCAGGAAGCAGAATTGCCGAAGCTCTTTCGACAGTCTGCTCCCTGCCTCTTTTCGTCGGCCATACCAAAGGTAGGAATAGGTTATGCCGATAGCGAAGTTTACGAAGCGAGGGCATAACTTGTTTCTGCCGAAGATGAGAAGGATTTCAGCAAGACAATTAAATTATCGAAATGATAATAGAAAAGTCTATCCGACAAGAAAAAACAAATGTTTTCTTTGGTCGTACAGCACATTTTGTTTATCTTTGCATCAATAACAAGAGTTGTTTGAAACGACAGCAAATCAAGGAAGTTCGGGGAATTTGAGTAGTAACCAATTCGTAACCCTTTTCTTGTTTTCTATTTTATATCTACTCATTATCAATGAGTTACAAAGAAACTTAGTTTTTTGCAGTTGAATGCTATTTAGCTGTTCAAAACTCCCTGAGCTTTTGAAAGCTATTGGCCTGTAGTCAGAAACTTTTCCATGTGTTTTAGGCCATCCTTATCATGGAGAGCATGAATATGTTTCAATGAGTAGGGAGGCTTTATTGCTTATTTTACCTTGTTTATGCTCACTTTCTTCTTTTTCTTTCTGAATAAATCTCTGAAGTTGTTGAAATCTTTTTTCAGGATAAGACCTATTCCTTGAGTGTTCAAGCTGTTGTGCGTGAAGTAGCGGTCATTGGTTTGATTGTACATCCGTATAGCGAAATTGCCATTCGGAAAGAGGAGATAGCGCAGGTCGAAATCACCGATGAAGCTCGTTGTTGCATTCGTGTTGTCGCGATATCCAAACTGTCCGTTGAACAGAAGGCGGTTGTTGAGCAGGCGTCCACTTAGTATACCCTCGTATTCTGCATTGTTCCAACCTTCGTCACCGGTAGAGATGTTGGCTCCGAAGTTCCAGTTTGAGTTGTTAACTACATTGCTTAATACGTTATTAATCTGTTGGCTCACGGTGCCGCTGAGCAGGCTCTGCATGGCTAAACTCGTCTGACTCTGTCCTGTCTCTGCCGTTGAATTGTTATTTCCCTGCGTATAGAAACGTCCGATGGCCAACAGATAAAGCACCTGTTGGTTCATTTCCTCTTCACTGTTGATGAGGCTGAACACCATTTGTTTGGCATCGTTGTTGACCGTTGGCAAGTCTAATCCGAAATCAATCTTGGGCGAGGCCGGCGTCCCGGTGATGTTCATCAGGCAGTTCACACGGATGTTATTGTTGGAGAAACTGCGTCCAATGTGTAAGTCACCCAGGCTGACTCCCTGTACCGTATATTGTGCCTTGAGGTTCAGTGCTGCAGCATAGGGGTCGCCACCAAAACTGATGCTGCCACCAGGAACAAACTGGAAGTCTTTCTTTATTGCATTCTGAATAGTCAGTTTATAGACACCATGATCAATGAGATAGTTGCCATAGAGGTCGAAGTTGCCTTTGTTATAATAGGTGGCACGCAGTCCTCCGCTGCCATTCAGGGCAATATAGTCACCGGTTGTTGGATCCATGAGCAGCTTGAGCGTCATCTCCGGCGTGACATTGACTAAGAAGTTGATGTGCATGTCGGTGGGGATTTCTACATTGTGCACTTCTGTTTTCTTTTCTTTGGGATGGAGGGCACGTAGTATCAAGCTGTCGCGGTTATTCCAATGAATGAACTCCTGCTTTGAGATTGCTGTCGGGCTGGATACGTTGTAGACTATCTGACTGCCATGGTTGGGCGTGGCATTGACATCAATAGTGACCTCACCACTCTTGCCACGAATGTCACATTTTCCCGTGACATAGGCCGTGCCGTAAAAGGTGTTGTTGTTGAAAGAGTGGGTATCATAGGCGAGGAGGTTATGTGCTGCGACATGAATATCGTAGTTTAGCTTAGTGAGATGCTGGTGATAGAGCGTACCGTTGACAATTCCCAAATGAGCATCCCGATCATAAACCGTATCATTGACGAGGCGGATTTCATTGGGAACGGCATGGATGTGAGCGTCTTTCAACCTGTAGGTTGTGTTGAGGGGGCTTAGATGAAGATTGCCGTTAGCTGTGACATCACCGGTAAGGTTGATGCTGCTGAGTGGGCCTGCCACCTGTATGTTACCGTTGGCATAGGCATCCACGTTATCAATGAAACTGCTGCAGAAGCTTTTGAGAAACTCTATACGTGTGCCTTTGGCTGCAATGTTCAGTTCAATATTGTCTTTTCGTGGTGACACATAGCCTAAGATTACGGTTTCTATAGGTGTGACCGTGTTGGTAACATGATTGGAAACCGTGTCTTTAGCCGTTGCGTCAATATCTATCTGGCCTTCCTTGTCGTTCCACTTTGCATCAGCATATAAGGTTCCCATGCGCCCATCCTCAAAGCGGAAATCGTTAACCTTCAGTTTTGCGGAAGCCGATGGTTTGCCGAAAGCCGAAGCAACATAAGCCTTTCCTGTAGCTTTTCCACTGAATTCCACGGCATGGAAATTCACGAGATTGAGTATATAGGCAATGTCAACATTCCTGAGTTCTGCAATGATAGAGTCTTTCGGATTAGGCGTTGCACGACCGTCAATGATGATATGCTCGTTGCCGTGGGTAACGGCAAAGTGGTCTATCGTCAGGTCTTTTGCGTGATAGACAATGTCGCTGGGCTGTATGGTCCATGTGGTTCCATTAACAAAGACCTTGGATGAATGCACATTGATATGGGCTGCATCCTTACCTTGTATCTTGAAGAAATCGGTCTCTGTGTGTAGGGAACCGTGAATGTCCTGACCTTTGAGGTTCTTCCAAGTGAGCACGGAATTCAGTTTGTTGTCAGCAGCTTTGGCCTGAATGTTCCAATATATTCCTTTTCCATCTTCAGAGAGTTTTCGGGCATGGATGTTGGCTTTCAACGTGTCTGAGGGTGCATCTATCTTGATATAGCCCTGTTCAAAATGATTACCTGCATAGCTGAATGAAGGCAGTTGAGCAGTCAGATTCATCTGTCGTTGGCGGTCGTTGACTTTGGCAGACAGCTGAATTGGTCTCTCAAAATTAATGTCTGCGCCGAAAAGTTTCTGTAGCCAATCGCTCTTCTTGATATTGGCATTCAACACGAAGTCGTTGCTATCGGTGTGTTTCATGCGTGGCAGGCCGGGAAGAGTAGGCAATTTGCTGGCCAGAATATTTGTGATACTGTTAGGTAAAGTAGCATAGTTGTAATGGCCGACAAGCTGCATTTGTGCAAAATCACTCTGTAAGGTGACAACGTGTTGGTCGTTTTCCTGACCAGCCTGCAACTTCAGTTCGTTCAGTCGGTAGCTATTGTTGGGCGCCTGCATCTCAAAGTTATTCATGGTGATAGTGCCGTTGGCCGTGTTCAGATTGCGTCCGCTGATGTTGGCATTGAACTCCATGGAGAAAGTTGTTGCAGGAAAATTGTCGGTCAGTTTCAGAGCATGTGGATTGAAATTCGCAATGTGGCCCGTGAGGTTCAACTTGAGATTTCGTCTGATATTACTGAAATCACCATTGATTTGCACTTTTCCATTGGGATCGTTGATATTGAGTTTACCCTTAAAGCTCTGTTGATGGTCGCGCTTTTGAATGATACCGTTGATGTCGATATTATGATAGGTGTAGTGATTACAGTCTACATGGTCAATCGTTCCTTGTGCATCAACCTTGAAGTTTTTCCCTTCTGCATTGCCTTTGGCATAGAGTTTGGCAGCTATGATGCCCAATTGTTGATTGTCAATAATCTTTCCTAAGTTTACACCAGCAGTTTCAATGCGTCCATTGAAATTCTTTCCGTGCAGGCCAACTCTTAGGTTTGCATTGCCGGCATCAGTGTGGAGCATGCCTTTCATGGCGATGTCTTTCTCATACCCCCCCAAGTTTCCTTTGAACTGGATGTTGCCCAAGCGTGTAACTTCAATGGGAATATTCAGGCGTTGCCCTAAATTGTCACTGATGAATTTGATGCCATCTCCTCGCATTCTTAAACTGTTGATGTCTGCAGCCCAGCGTGTTTTTGCCTGCCAGTTGCTTACAGAACCATTGGCCGAAAGATAGATACTGTGACTATTTACTAATAGAGATGCGATGCGAGCTGTCGTGCCCGTGCCGTTGACAGACAAGGAGAGGTCGATTTTTTTCTTGAAGTTTTTGAGTTCAGGAAGCATGAAAGCCAAATCTGAAGGGCGGATGACAGAGTGGTTGAGCGTTGCAGAATATTGAATAGAAGGTAGCTGTAACTTGCCGTCCTCAAAAGAATAGCTTGCTTCTCCATCCTTGATGTTTACCTGTGTGCCAGGCAGTTGAATGGTGAAAAAATCCAACTTTGCCTGTTGTTTGTTGGCAATGAACTTGGTTGAGAGCGAAACAAGCTGTAGACCGCTTGCTTCTTTGAGTGATAGTTTTTTGATGACAAGGTTGATACTGTCGTTCGTAAGTGCGTTGAGAATAATATGTGCACTGATATCTGACACGTTCAGATGTCTTGTGTCTAATTTTCCTGTACAGCTCTTTGTGTCCTGTTGGTTGTATTTTAATCGACTGTTACGAATGATGAGTGCCCCCACATGCAAATCGAGTTTGCTTTGGGAACTCTTGTCTTTTGATGCGAGCGAATCGAGCACAAACTGGTAGTTAGGCTTTGTTTCAGCTGTGTGGCGATAGGTATTTACCATGGCACCAAACAGCTGGGCAGATGATACAGAAATACGACCTTCAAGTAAAGGGAGTATTTCTATTTTGACAGAAGCACGCGAAGAGCTAAGCAGTTTCTGTCCATACTGGTCATAAACCAAAATGTCATCAATTATCAAGCGATTGAGAAAGCCGAGATCAATCTTCCCAATCTCAACTTTAGTGCCTAATTTCTCTGCTAAGACAAGGCTTGCTTCTTGACCAATAAACCCTTTAACTGCTGGGATGTGCAGCAATATAATAAGTGCAAAATATAGCCCTGCCAAGGTCCATATTAAGGCATTGACAATATGTTTGAGTCTTTTCAGTTTGTCCTCTCTAACGCATTTACCTTGCAAAAATACATCAATTTTAATTTATGAGGGAATAAATTGCATTTTTTTCTTTCTTTTATGCTTATTTTTCTTTAATTTTGCATCCGTTGTTTTACACCTGTTCTTTCTTAAGGTAAAAGAAGTATTCATATATAAAATAGTTATGGCAAATGTAGTTAAGTTACGTAAGGGCTTAGACATTAACCTGAGAGGTAGGGCCAATGGCGAAATTATAAAACCGATTAAAAGTGCTGAATATGCGCTTGTGCCGGATAGTTTCGGAGGCGTTACACCAAAGGTTGTTGTGCATGAAGGTGACTGTGTCAAGGTAGGGGACGCTCTGTTTGTGGACAAGAAATATCCTGAAGTGAAGTTCGCATCTCCTGTCAGTGGTACTGTGGAAGCAGTCGTGAGAGGTGAACGCCGCAAGGTTCTCTGTGTCAAAGTGAAGGCTGATGACACCCAGCAATATGTTGATTTTGGGACAAAGGATGTTGTTAAACTTGAGGGTGATGCTGTCAGAGCGGCGCTTTTAGAAGCTGGTTTGTTTGGTTATATTCAGCAGTTGCCTTATGCAGTGGCTACAACTCCCGACACAAAGCCGAAAGCAATCTTTGTTTCTGCATTTAGAGATATGCCTTTGGCTTCAGACTTTGAAATAGAACTAAGAGGTAATGAGAAAGATTTTCAGACGGGATTGACGGCTCTTTCAAAGATACAGAAGACTTACTTGGGGGTAAGTAAGCAGCAAACTTCATCTGCACTTATCAGCGCAAAGGATGTTGAAATCAATATCTTCGAGGGAAAATGCCCTGCAGGAAATGTCGGTGTACAAGTCAATCATGTTGCTCCTGTCAATAAGGGAGAGGTTGTTTGGACAGTAGATCCTGCAGCTGTAATCTTTTTTGGCCGCTTGTTTAATACGGGAAAAGTGGACCTTCGACGTGTTATTGCCGTTGCCGGTAGCGAAGTTAAGACTCCATCTTATGTTGAAACATTGGTGGGAACTCCACTTTCTGCAATGCTTGAAAGCCAATTGAATGCTACAGAACATGTGCGTATCATCAATGGAAACCCACTGACAGGTCACAAGTCTACGCTTGAAGATTATATAGGTGCTCATACATCTGAGGTTACAGTAATCCCGGAAGGTGATGAAAGGCATGAACTTTTCGGTTGGATACTTCCACGTCTCAATCAATTCTCTGCTTCACGTAGTTATCTTTCTTGGCTCTTGGGTAAGAAAGAATACAACCTTGATGCACGCATAAAGGGTGGTGAACGTCACATGATTATGAGCGGAGAGTACGATAAAGTGCTTCCAATGGATATCTATGGAGAATATCTTATCAAGGCCATCATTGCAGAAGACATCGACAAGATGGAGCAGTTGGGTATTTATGAAGTAAGCCCGGAAGACTTTGCTGTGGCTGAATTCGTTGACTCTTCCAAGTTGGAATTGCAAAAGATAGTACGCAATGGTCTTGATATGCTTCGTAAAGAGAATGCTTAATATTTAAGGATAAAAAGAATTATGAGTCTAAGAAAATATCTTGATAACATCAAACCTACATTTGAAAAGGGTGGTAAACTCTATGCTTTTCGAAGTGTGTTTGACGGATTGGAGACATTTCTGTATGTGCCTAATACCACATCAGTGAGTGGAACCAATATCCATGATGCGATTGATTCGAAGCGTATCATGAGCTTTGTTGTGATAGCTTTGCTTCCAGCTTTGCTCTTTGGAATGTATAATATAGGCTATCAGAACTTTGCTGCAGCAGGAAAATTGGCAGAAGCTTCTTTCTGGAACATGTTCATGTTTGGCTTTTTGGCCGTTCTCCCCAAGCTGATTGTCAGCTATGTTGTTGGTTTAGGCTTTGAATTTGCATGGGCGCAGTGGAAAGGAGAAGAAATCCAAGAAGGCTATTTGGTTTCAGGTATCATCATTCCAATGATAGTTCCTGTCAGCTGTCCTTTGTGGATGTTGGCTTTGGCGTGTGCTTTTTCTGTGATTTTCGTTAAGGAAATCTTCGGTGGAACAGGTATGAACATCTTCAATGTCGCAGTTGCTGCCCGTATGTTCCTGTTCTTCTCTTATTCAAGTGCAATGACAGGTGACCGCGTATGGGTAGCTACTAACTCCATTTTTGGCCTGGGTAATACTCTTCCTGATGCCTTTACCGCAGCTACTCCGCTTGGCCAATTGGCAACAGGTAGTATGCCTGATGCATCATTGGCTGATATGATCATTGGCTTTATACCAGGTTCAATAGGTGAAACCAGCGTTATTGCTATTGCCATCGGAGCTTTTATTTTGTTATGGACAGGCATTGCCAGCTGGAAAACCATGGGCTCTGTATTTGCCGGTGGTATTGTGATAGCAGTGTTGTTCCATGCTTTGGGTATGACACCTATACAATGGTATGAGCATATTGTGTTGGGTGGTTTCTGCTTTGGTGCAGTGTTTATGGCTACCGATCCTGTCACTTCTGCTCGTACAGAGACGGGAAAATACTACTATGGTTTCTTCATCGGTGCACTTGCTGTGATAGTCCGCGTAATGAATCCTGGTTTTCCCGAGGGCATGATGTTAGCGATTTTCTTCGGCAATATGATTGCTCCACTCATCGACTATTGCGTTGTTCAGCGCAACATCTCTCGTCGTGCAAAACGTGTAACGAATGAAAAATAAATAAGAGATTGATTATGAAGACAAATTCAAATTCATATACGATTATCTATTCTGCCGTTATCGTAGTCATTGTTGCTTTCCTTTTGGCTTTCGTGTTTCAGGCTTTGAAACCAATGCAGGATGCTAATGTGGCACTTGATAAGAAGAAGCAGATACTGAATTCACTCAACATTCGTGACCTTAGCAATGAAGAAGCCGACGCCAAATATAAGGAAGTGGTCATTGCCGATGAAGTGATTGATGAAAAAGGAAAGGTTGTTGAGGCTGGAACGCAAGGCGGTGAAAAAGCCGGTTTCAAGCTCGAAAGCAAGGATTATAAGGCAGGTAAGTTGGCTTTGTATATCTGCAAAGTCAACGGTTCTCGCAAATATGTAATCCCTGTTTATGGTATGGGACTCTGGGGGCCTATCAGTGGGTATATCGCTTTAAATGAAGATAGGGCTACGGTCTACGGTGCCTATTTCAATCATGAAAGTGAGACTGCAGGCTTAGGTGCAGAAATCAAGGACAACGTTGCTTGGCAGGAAAAGTTCCAAGGCAAGAAAGTTTTTACGTCAGGTGACGATAAAACTATTGCACTTGGAGTTGAAAAGAATGTCACCGACCCTGCAACACAGGTTGATGCCGTAACAGGTGCCACACTGACCAGTAATGGTGTGCGTGACATGTTGCATGAAGCTTTGGGCAAGTATCTGACATTCTTGAATGATAAATAATCCTTATAATAACAGCAGAAGATGAGTTTATTCAGTAAACAAAATAAAGAAGCATTTATCAACCCGCTGAACCTTGATAACCCAATCTTAGTTCAAGTGCTTGGTATCTGCAGTGCGTTGGCTGTCACTTCACAGCTGAAGCCAGCTATTGTCATGGGACTTGCCGTTACAATCATTACGGCTTTCTCTAATGTTATCATTGCTTCTATCCGCAAAACCATTCCAATGCGCATCCGTATCATTGTTCAATTGGTGGTCGTTGCTGCTTTGGTAACAATTGTCAGTCAGATATTGAAGGCTGTAGCTTATGATGTCAGCGTGCAGTTGTCGGTCTATGTCGGTCTGATTATCACCAACTGTATTCTCATGGGGCGTCTTGAGGCTTTTGCAATGATGAATAAACCTTGGCCAAGTTTCCTTGATGGAGTAGGCAATGGTTTAGGGTATGCGTTGATTTTAGTAATTGTAGGTGCAGTCCGCGAACTGTTGGGACGTGGCAGTCTGCTTGGTTTCCAATTGATACCGCAGTCAGTCTACGATGCAGGTTATATGAATAATGGTATGATGACGATGCCGGCCATGGCCTTAATCCTTGTAGGTTGTGTCATTTGGGTACATCGTGCCTATTTTTATAAAGAGAAATAAATAAAGTAGAAATAAGATGGAACATATCATTTCATTGTTTTTCCGTTCGATATTTGTCGACAACATGATCTTTGCTTTCTTCCTCGGCATGTGTTCATTCCTTGCCGTAAGCAAGAATGTAAAGACTTCCTTTGGGCTTGGTATGGCTGTAACCTTTGTGCTGTTCGTAACGGTTCCGGTTGATTATCTGCTCCAAACGAAGGTGCTTGGGCCCAACTGTTTGATTGAAGGAGTCGACCTTTCCTATTTGAGTTTCATTCTCTTCATTGCTGTTATCGCCGGCATTACGCAGTTGGTAGAGATGACAGTTGAAAAGTATTCGCCGTCACTTTATTCAGCTTTAGGTATTTTCTTGCCTTTGATTGCCGTCAACTGTGCTATCATGGGAGCGTCTCTTTTCATGCAGCAGCGCATCAATCTTGATCCAAGCAACACGCAGTATATCGGCAATGTGGCTGATGCTGTCGTCTATGCTGTCGGTTCCGGACTCGGCTGGACATTAGCTATTGTGCTCATGGGTGCCATTCGTGAAAAGATGCAGTATAGTGATGTTCCAAAGCCACTGCAAGGGCTTGGCATCACGTTTATCACCGTTGGACTCATGGCAATGGCCATGATGGTGTTCAGCGGACTTAAAATATAATAAGGTATATGGAACAGTTCATTTTATCAAGCATAGGGGTATTCCTCATCATCATACTCCTTCTCGTCGTTATGCTGCTTGTAGCCAAGAAATATCTCAGCCCAAGCGGTAACGTAAAAATAGAAATCAATGGCGATAAAACGATAGAGGTGCCACAGGGCAGCAGCGTGATGGCGACCCTCAACGAGAATGGTATTTTCCTGCCTTCTGCCTGCGGTGGTAAGGCCAGCTGTGGGCAATGCAAGTTGCAGGTGCTTGAAGGTGGTGGTGAAATCCTCGATTCTGAAAAGCCTCACTTCACGCGTAAGCAGATAAAGGATCACTGGCGATTGGGTTGTCAGTGCAAAGTGAAAGGCGACTTGAAAGTCAAAGTTCCCGAGAGTGTCATGGGCGTAAAAGAGTGGGAGTGTACTGTCATTTCCAATCAGAATGTAAGTTCTTTCATCAAGGAATTCAAGGTGTCATTGCCCCCCGGAGAGCATATGGACTTCATCCCCGGCTCGTATGCACAGATTAAAATCCCTGCATATGACTGCATCGACTATGATAAAGATTTCGATAAGGCACTCATTGGCGAGGAATATATAGGTGCATGGAAGAAGTTTAATATCTTCTCTCTCAAAGCACGTAACCCCGAACCTACCGTTCGCGCTTATTCCATGGCCAACTATCCTGCCGAGGGCGACATCATTACGCTTACCGTCCGTATTGCTACAACGCCTTTCCTTCCACGTCCGCAAATAGGTTTCCAAAACGTGCCTACAGGTATCGGATCCTCTTATATCTTCTCTCTCAAGCCTGGAGATAAGGTGATGATGAGTGGGCCTTATGGCGACTTCCACCCGAATTTCACTTCCGGTAAGGAGATGATTTGGATTGGTGGTGGAGCGGGTATGGCACCGTTGCGTGCACAAATCATGCACATGACAAAGACGTTGCATACAACCGACCGCGAAATGCACTTCTTCTATGGTGCACGAGCCTTGGGTGAGGCTTTCTTCCTTGAGGACTTCTGGGAGCTTGAAAAGGAATATCCAAACTTCCATTTCCACCTTTCGCTCGACCGTGCAGACCCGAAAGCCGATGCAGCAGGTGTGAAGTATTATACAGGTTTTGCAGTTAACTGTATCCGTGATACCTACTTGAAAGATCATGAGGCACCTGAAGATTGCGAGTATTATCTCTGTGGTCCTCCAATGCTTATCAAGACAGTGACCGATTATCTGGACAGTCTTGGCGTTGATCAAGATGCAATCATGTATGATAACTTCGGTTAGTCAGTCGGAAAGTTATATCAGGAAGAGGCATGCCGGAAGTCATTCGGCATGCCTTTTTCGATTTTATGCGTTCAATCAAGCCATTTGTATTCACCAATATCTCCTTTTCGTTCTGTCTTTTGAGAAAGCTCTTCCTCTCCGTTGCTTTATCAATAAAGATGTTCAGAAAATACTTCTTAAATTTCTTTACAATTGCCCTCGCTATACTCGCGTATTTGAAAAGAGACTTTTCCTCGCCCTAAATAAGGTTTGTTTTTCGATGAATTGCAATGTTTTGACAGTCAGATAGTTATGAAATTCGGGGCAAACGACAATGCTACATCACGCTAAAAAGCATTGCAATTTGCATCAAATTACCTTGCAATTTGCCTCATTTCGTTGTGTATTCTGACTCAAGTTGTTGTCTGATCTGCCTCAAATCACAGCTTATTATGAATGGAGTTGCATGCAAAAGAAATAAAAACGAGACAGTTGAAGTTCTGAAATGACTTTGCTCATGCGTTGAGAATGGTTTTTTATTTCTATTTGGTGTGGCCAAAAGATGTTAAATTTCTGCTGATAATCTTTACAAAACAGAGGGATTTCTTTATTGCTTCCAAAGGGTAATCATTGATAAAAAATGACGGGAAATCGGTATTACTGTAAAAAAATCATTATCTTTGCAAAGCGTGTATGGATATTCTTGATAGGTCTTGCAGACAAAAAACATAAAAGCAAATCGTATGAAAAAGGTGATGTTTTCTCTTGCCCTGCTGTTGATGATGCCTTTCGCTATCATGGCAGACAGCTATAATTCGTTGTGGAAACAATACGAACAGGTGCAGAAAAAGAACCAACCGCGTTCGGCTATCGGCATCCTCAATCAGATCAGTGCTAAGGCACGGGCAGACAAAGCCTATGGTCAGCTCATCAAGGCCGAGCTTGAGCAAGTGGTCAACTGGCAAGACCTGTCAGGCGACTCCCTGCAACCACAGTTACAACGGTTGAGCCTTTCTGCCATGAAAGCCGAGAAAGACGACCGTGCTGCAGCAGCAATCTACTACAGTGTGCTGGGGAGAATCTATCAAAAGGAGTTCAGATATGTAGCCGACTCCATGGAGGTGAGCAAGAAGTTCATGCGCCGTTCCATGCAGAACCCTGCACTCTTGGCTGCTGTAAAGGCCGAGAACTATGCACCATTGATGATAGAAGGTATCGACAGTCATATTTTCTACAACGATCTTTTGCATGTCCTTGGCTTTGCTGCCGGTGACTATAAGACGCTTCTTCAATGGTATGAGGCTCACAACAACCGCAGTGCAGCCTGCTATTGTGCCTTTAAGTTAGTTGAGGAGCAGCACTGCAACGATAAATACGAACTGAAGAAATCAAAATATCTGCAATGCCTTGACTCGCTCATCACACGCTATCAGGATTTGCCTATTGCTGGCGAATTGGCCATTGCCCGTTATAATTTCATGGATCAGGCCAATGATGTGACGGCTGCTGAAAAGATGAACTATCTCAACTATGCACTCTCCAAATGGGGCACCTGGCCTCGTATGAACATACTTCGCAATGCACAGAGTCGCCTCACGCTTCCGAGTTTCATCGTTGATTGTGGCCCGACAGTACAGTTACCCAATAGGCAAATCAGAGTAAAGATACGTCAGCTGACAAATATTCAGAACCTCACGATGACTGTTATACGGTTGAATACGCAGGAATATCTGATGCTCAACCCAAACGAAAAGCAGGAATATGTCAAGCTTGAAAAGCTGTTGCTGCTGCCTACGGCTACTTCGGTGACCCATCGTTACGTGGGACTTCCGGCCTATAAGGTGAGCTGTGACTCTATGACGATTGCTCCATTGCAGAAAGGCGTCTATCTTGTTGAATTCACAACAGATAACAAAGACATCAAACCCGAGCGCACATTGCTCCACATTTCAGATATGTATGTGCTGCAAACCGGCCTTCCCGGAGGGATTACGAAACTCGTTGCTATGAGTGCCACCACAGGAAAGCCCATTGCAGATGCCAAAATCAATGTCTTTACGCGTAACTATAACGAGAACGAAATCAAATTACGGGCTACGCTTGATGTGGATAAACACGGAGAAACTGTCTATCAGCCGCATAGCAATGCATCCGTGGTTCTCTATCAGGCTTTCACTCCTGACGATAAATTCTGCCTGCGGCATGCTGATAATTCCTACTATTCAGCGGGTGAAGACTATGCTAAGGACGATGAAGATGATTTCATAGAGAATGATATCCAGCTTTTCACTGACCGTCGTCTCTACCGTCCCGGACAACAAGTCCACGTGAGCTTGATTGACTTTAAGAAGAATAACCAGACGAAAAAGGCTTCTGTCAATGTAGCAGACAGCATCACATTGAAACTCTATGATACTGAAGATAACGAGATAGCAACGAAGAAAGTGCTCACCGATGCCTATGGAACGGCCAATGCAACGTTTGACCTTCCGAAATCGGGAAAGACAGGTTCGTTTTCGATTGAAGCCAACGAAGATTACCAAACAGATTTTCATGTTGAGGAATACAAGCGTCCTACGTTTACCGTTGACTTCACTCCTTATGCAAAGGCTTATCAGAATGGTGACACAATCCATGTGGAGGGCACGGCCAAAAGCTATGCCGGGGTTCCTGTGCAGGGTGCCCAGGTGGTCTATACTGTGACCCGTCGGCCGAATTGGTATTGGTGGAGAGGTGACAATGAATATCAGAAGACACTCAAGACAGACACCATTAAGACAGACGAGGAGGGGCATTTTCATGTGCCGGTAGTACTCACTATGCCCGAAGCTAAGAACAACATGTCGCGTTATTATATCGTTGAAGTGAGTGCAACGGTCACCGATGGTGCCGGCGAAAGCCATGAGGGGAGCCTCAATCTCCCGCTCAGTAACCGTTCTACTTATTTCTATTGTCGGTTGCCCGAACGCATAGAGCGCGACAGTATGCTGCATTTCACCTTTGATTATAAGAACCTTTCCGGTCAGAATATAGCTGCAAAGATAGACTATAAGGTAGACAATACGGTATATCAGGCCAATGCTAACGAGTCTGTTACGTTTGATCTTGGGAAGCTGAAGAGTGGTCGTCACACTTTGGAAGCTATCTGTGGCGAGGATACGCTGCACTGTTCGTTTACGGTATTCTCGTTGAAAGACAAGAAGCCTGCTGACGAAGCAGAGGATTGGTTCTATGCGAGCAGTGACCATTTCAGAGAAGATGGCAAGCCTGTCTATGTGCAGATAGGTTCGAGCAGGCATGATGTCATGGTGTACTATAGCATGCTTTCGGGCAGCAAGGTGCTTGAAAGTGGCACTTTTACGCTGAATGATGAACTGCGCACACGTGCCTTGAAATATAAGGAAGAATATCATGACGGCATCACATTGGCTTATGCTTGGGTGAAAGATGGTGTGCTCCATAGCCATGATATAACTGTTCGTCGTCCCGAACCGAAATTGGAACTTCACACGAAATGGATTACTTTCCGCGACAAACTCATGCCGGGACAACAGGAAACATGGACGCTTCAGATTACAGATAAAATGGGCAAGCCCGCTCGTGCACAACTCATGGCAACGATGTATGACATGAGCCTTGACGATATTTATGCACACAATTGGGACTTAGATGTACGTTTCAATTGGTATTTACCTTATATGCAATGGCGTGGAAACAGTTTTGCGGCGATGAGTCTCTATGGTGAAATGCCACTGAAACAACTCTATGTGCGTTCTTTCGACTTTACACATTATGTGCTCAACGGTTATATTCGTCCCACGGTTTATGTGCGTGGATCACGTGCCGTGCAAAAGTCTTCCATGACAGGCAGCATGGTTCTTGCCAAGGAAGAAGTGGCTAATGCGCTTTGTGGAAGTCTAAGTGCAGTTCTTAACGAGGTTGTCACTACAGGATATAGTGTTCCGAAGAAACACAGGGAAACGCAACAATCTGTACAGAAGCAGACATCTCTGCGCAAGAATTTCAATGAAACGGCATTTTTCTTCCCTGCACTGCAGACCGATAATAAGGGGAATGTGAGTCTGAAGTTCACGCTTCCGGAGAGTGTAACAACATGGCGTCTGCTGGGATTGGCACACGATAAAGAAATGAATAACGCTGAGCTTGAAGCTACAGCTGTGGCAAAGAAGAGTGTAATGATTATGCCCAACATGCCTCGTTTCGTCAGAATGGGCGACCAGGCAATGCTTTCTAATCGTGTTGTTAACACCACGGGCAAAGTGCAAAGTGGACAGGTAGAGATGCTGATACTTGATCCAAAGACAGGAAAGCAACTTTTCTCTGAGGCAAAGAAACTGACGTTGGCCCCCAATGCCACGGCATCAGTTGCCTTTACTTTTGAGCCTTTGCAGCTTCGTACCATGGGCTGCGATCTTGATGCTGTGGTTTGTCGCATGGTGGTTAATGGTCAGTCTTTCAGTGATGGCGAACAACATCTGTTGCCCATTCTTTCTGATAAGGAGCACGTGGTAACCACTTTGGCATTCAGTCAGAACGAACCGGGCACGAAGACCATTGATGTTGATAAGCTATTCCCTGTCAAGGAAGAGAAGAATAAACTGAAAATAAGTTATACGAACAATCCTGCATGGATGATGATAGAGGCTCTTCCAACAGTTGCCCATGCATCGACAAAGGATGCCATCAGCCTTGCAGCCAAGTATTATGCCAACAGTTTGTCGGCTCACTTGATGCAGTTGGCAGGGCAACAAGACTCTGTAGCCGTGATGAACAGCTATAAGGAAGAGGCTCTTTTCGCACTGCGTCAGTTGCAGCTTGCCGATGGTTCGTTTTCTTGGTGGCCAGGAATGCGAGGTTCGTTGTATATCACCGTGGGCGTAGCTGAAACGCTGCAACGTCTCAATATGATGATAGGAGAGCAGCAGGCGACAAAGAAATTGTTAGACAACAGTATGAAGTTCATGGCCGGAGAAATAAGGAAACATGTTGTTGAACTCAAGAAAATGGAGACCAAAGGCTATAGAAACCTGCTGCCGTCTGAGACCGACATGCAATATCTTTATATATGTGCTCTGAGAAAAGAGAATCTCAATAATGCCGACAACAGATATCTATTAGGGCTTGTTGAGAAGCATCATACGCTGTTCAGCATCTATGGAAAGGCTATGATGAGTGTCATTCTGAGTCGTAGCGGAAATATGAAATTAGCCAAGGAACACCTTGAAAGCCTTAAACAATACACCGTCTACTCTGACGAAATGGGGCGTTATTTTGATACACAGCGTGCACATTATTCATGGTTTGACTATCGCATACCGACAGAGGTGGCTGTCATAGAGGCACTGAAAACCGTTACTCCCGATGACAAACAAACTATCAGCGAGATGCAACGCTGGTTGTTGCAGAGCAAACGCACACAAAGTTGGGACACTCCGATTAATTGTGTGAATGCTGTTTATGCCTTCATGCAAGGTGAAACAAAGGAAAGTCTCACGAACTATGGTGCCAATACGGTGCTGAAACTCAATGGCGAAAAACTTAACACAACAGAGGCTACAGCCGGACGTGCCCTTGTGGAGGCAGAAAAGAGTGGTAAGAAGTTTGGTGTGTTGACTGCGGAGAAGACTTCGACCAACATCAGTTGGGGAGCCGTTTATGCTGAATATGACCAGAATATCAAGGACATTGACAGTCAGTCTACACAACTTAGCGTAGTCCGTCAGCTTGTTGATGCCAATGGAAAGGTTGTCAATGCTCGTAAATTCAAAGTGGGTGACAAGGTTAAAGTGCGTATCACGCTTAAAGCCGACCGCGATTATGACTTTGTTGAAGTCACTGATAAACGCCCTGCTTGTCTTGAACCCGTCAATCAAGTTAGTGGTTATGGCTGGGAATATTACTATGCTCCCGGCGACCGCACGACGAGTTACTACTTCGATTGCCTTTCAAAAGGAACTCATACGATTGAAACAGAATATTATATTGACCGCGAAGGCTCATATATGAGTGGCACTTGCACTGCACGCTGCACATATAGTCCTGAGTTTGGCGGACGTGACAAAGCGATTAAATTGAATAATGAAAAATAAGATTTTAATAGGCTGCATGCTGTTCAGTGCAACGCTTTCTGCACATGCCCAGCGTATCAATGCCAACCAGAAAGTTATTAATGTGGGGCAAGTGCTCTTCAAACAGCCTGTCAAGGCAGAGTTCAAACTGAAGAATAAAGGCTTTAAGACCTTGCGAATTCAAGATGTAAAGACAAGTTGTGGGTGTACGACGGCTTCTTTTCCGGAGACAGTCGGGGTAGGTAAGGACTTCACGGTGAGTGCTGTTTATGATGCCCAGACACTCGGACATTTCCATAAGCAGGTAGCCATATACAGTAATGTGGGCAAAGAACCGCTTGTGCTGACGATGCAAGGTGTAGTGGTCAGCGAGATTAAGGATTTCATGGGGACGTATGATTTTACGCTCGGTGACCTGAAAGTAGATGTAAACGATATTGAGTTTGACGATGTGAACCGTGGTGACCGACCGTTGAAGAAGATACATATCTTCAACAATTCCAATCAAGTGGCACAGCCTGTATTCATGCATTTGCCGAGTTATCTGACCGCAGAGATGTCGCCTTCGCGTATTGCTCCGCATCATTCGGGGACGGCTGTGCTTCATCTTGACTCACGAAATCTACGTGATTTCGGACTGACTCAAACCAATATCTACCTTGGTTTTGCACCGGGGGATAAGGTTTCTGAACAGAAACAACTTCAGGTTTCAACCATTTTGCTTCCTGCTTTCCGGCGTATGACAGAACAAGAGCTGGCACTTGCCCCCAAGCTGAGACTCTCTGCAGACAGTCTCGATTTGGGAAGTTTCAATGGGCGAAAGCGAATTAAAGGAGAGATAGAACTTACTAACACGGGGCGCTCACCTTTGGAAGTGCGCAATTTGCAGATGTTCTCCAATGGTTTGGAAATTTCGTTGAACAAGACGAAGATAGAACCAGGCGGGCAGGCTAAACTCAAGGTGACAGCCATTGCCGACCAAATTAAGGAGCCCAAGCGTACTCTTCGAATACTCATGATTACCAATGATCCCGATAGGGGCAAGGTGGTTATTAAAATTAATGTAAGGTAAATGCTACAGATAGAAATTGACAATGGCAGTGGTTTCTGTTTTGGCGTGACCACAGCCATCAAGAAAGCCGAGGAAGAATTGGCCAAAGGGGGTACACTCTACTGTCTTGGAGACATTGTACACAACAGCATGGAGGTGGAAAGACTCCACGAAAACGGACTCGTTACCATTAATCATGACCAATTGCGCGAGCTTCATGACGTGAAAGTGTTGTTGCGTGCACATGGTGAACCGCCTGAAACTTACGAACTGGCGCGTAGGAATAACATTGAGATTATCGATGCCACATGCCCTGTGGTATTACAGCTTCAGAAACGTATCAAGAAGCAATACGAAGAAGGAACTGATATTCCAGAACATAAAGAAGATGCAGACAGGCAGATTGTGATCTTCGGAAAGAATGGTCATGCCGAGGTTCTTGGCCTTGTCGGGCAGACACATAGCAGAGCCATTGTGATAGAAAAGTTTGATGATGTGAAGAAACTCGACTTCAATCGCAGCATCTATCTCTACTCACAGACGACGAAGAGCCTTGACGAATTTCATCATATCATTGACTATATACAGTCGCATATCTCGCCCGAAGCCGAGTTCAAGAGCTTTGATACCATCTGCCGGCAGGTGGCTAATCGTATGCCTAATATAGCGAATTTCGCCAGTAAGCACGATGTTGTGGTGTTTGTGGCAGGAAGGAAAAGTTCAAATGGCAAGGTGCTTTTTAAAGAATGTCAGAGTGTCAATGCCAACAGTCATCAGGTAGAAAGTGCTGATGAAATTGATATGCAATGGTTCAATGGCGCAAAGACCGTCGGTATCTGCGGTGCAACGAGCACACCTAAATGGCTCATGGAAGAATGCAGGGATTATATCAGAAGGTGGAATGGCGAAGAGTCGAATTCATAAGTCATGCCTCTATTTTGTGTATTTGCATTGGTTAGATGAGTTCTTCTTTTTAGAATTCTATGAAGTATTGCTTGAAAATACTTATAGAAAGTATCTTTAGAGAGGTTTGTTAAGTCTCTTTAATAATAGAGTTGGCCCATCAATATTGTAGAGGTAGGTGGAGCCAACTCTTATGAAGTAATAGGTAGAACGTTTTTTCTGCCTATCAATAGGGAAGGGATTATTTGACAATCTTCTTGCCATTGATGATGTATAAGCCTTTTTTCGGCTGGTGTACACGTCGGCCAGAAAGATCATAGACTATACTATTGGTAAGCTTCTTGGCACGGAGGCTCTTGATATTTGTTGTCGTATTCTTGCCTTTGAATTCCTGTTTGTATATCTTTGCCTTATCGGAGAAGATTTCAAAGGTTAGTTCAATCCTACCATCTTCGTATACAAAACTGTAGTTATCGTCTATAAATCCCCCAAGCGTTACCTGCTTTTTGGCTTTTGTCTCAAGCTTTTCACCAGAGAGAGGGGACTCGGTAAAAATATTCCAACGCTTTTTCCCTTCTTCATAGTAGCATCCTAATCCATGGAATGGAATTTCTTTGAATTCATCATCTCCTAATTTAAAGTCTTTCAGTACTAACTTCGTGTCATTTCCAGTCTTGATAATTTCTACATCAAAGACTTTCTCTGCTTCTTGCTTTTTAGTTTCTCCTTCGTTGATAATTAGTGTAGTGGTAGCTTTTCCTTTATAAACACCAAGTAGCTTTTCCGGAACATCTTGTGCCATCATCAGGCCTGTCTGGATGAGCAGAATGGCAGAAAGGATTGATTTTTTGAAAATTTGTGTCATGTTTTTGAATTATATTGTTTACAGTCTGCAAAGGTAGTAAAAAGAATATATTCCCACAATACCATGTTGTACAAAACATTTTGTAATCAATAAAGAAATATACAAATACTACTAAGAGACTGTCAATGGATATGTGATATCATTGACAAAAGAAAGACAATAGTATAGAGTTTATATTAAACTCATGTCTTAATGACCAGTTTTATCACACGCTGGTTGTAATGGCGGAAGAAATAAGGAATTTTATAGAGCATTCTGAAAATGAAAGGAAAACGCCCATGATCGTATTTGCTCATGTAGAATTCTTTTTCGAGCTTTATCTTTGGATTCCATGCTTCCATATCCCTTGTGTTTAGCAGTGACCATTTGAATTCTATGTCTTTATCTACTTTCCGTAGAGAATCATGCTGTCTGGAATGGCCAACCAAAGCGAAAGCTAACATGTCGAACACTATGGTAGCATTGTCGAAGCGGGTGCAAAGTTCACGAAAAAAGGCCTTTATCTTTTCTGGTTCAAAGTACATCAATACACCTTCAATGATGATGAGGATTGGTTTTTCATGGGATTTCACGATTTCTGTCCAACCATAATCAAACATGGAAGATGTTATATAGGTGTTTCGTTCACTTTCAGACAACAACTGGCGACGTAGTCTGATAGCATCCTCAATATCCAAGTCGTACCAGTGTGTTACTGACGGACGATGAAGTCGTTCATACCGTGCATCTATACCGGCTCCCAGTTGGATAACTACTGCGTCTGGATGATTATAGAGGAAATCTCGGATTTCTGCATCAATTAGGCTCGCCCTGACACAGCATCCTGCCTGTGAGAATTTTGCCTTGTTGAACTTGGAAAAATCATATTCTATTTTCTCCATAATTTCTACTGCCTTTTCATCATGCAGCAGAGCATCCGCACGTTTGGTTTCTTCAGCCTTTGCCCATAGCGTTATCAGCATGGTCTCAGATACATTTGTAAGTTTACTTTTAACCATATATTCTATTTTATTGTTGTCAATGTGGAAAGTGGGAATTATTCATCTATATCTTTAAGCGAAAAGAAATACACAGTATCATAGAGTGTACAAAAGAATGAATATCTTTCTATTGAGCAAAGGTATGGAAGACAGTCAGGATATACAATCCCTAAAAATAGTGATTTTTTTTACATAGGAAGTTTTGTGTGTTAAGGCAATAGGAGAAGTCTTCTTTTCATAGCTCCTGCTTGCCTTGCAACTTTCTTTTGTTTATAATCTCTTACTTGTTCAAATATAAAAAGAAGTTATACGATATGGTTGTTTGTCTGCCCCTTGGTATTTTAGAGAGGTTTTATCAATAGAGCGACTTGAAAAGTTATATTTTCCTTGAGTTTTATTTTGTTTTATTCTTTTGGAAAAGACTGCTTTTCAAGTCTTTTTGGCCTTTATGGTATTCTTATTTTAGCTCTTTGTCAGTTGTTTGGCCATGTTTTCAGCTGCACGTCGGCCATCACCCATGGCTAAAATAACCGTGGCTCCACCACGAACAATGTCACCACCCGCATAGATTTCGGGCAGGTTAGACTGCATCTGTTCGTTGACAGCAATCGTATTCTTACGACCGAGCGCCAGCCCTTCCATACTTTGCGGTACTAAAGGATTAGGCGAAACGCCCACTGCTACTATCACTTGGTCACATGCTATCGTGATTGTTTGCCCTGTTGTTTCTGGCCTTCTGCGTCCACTTTGATCGGGTTCTCCGAGTTGCATGACATCAAGAATGGCTGCTTTTACGGCTCCATTGTCATCTGTCAGATATTCTTTCGGATTGTGAAGTGTAAGGAATTGAATGCCTTCCTCCTTGGCATGTTTCACCTCTTCAATGCGGGCTGGCATCTCAGCTTCACTGCGCCGGTAGACCAAAGTGACATCAGCGCCTAATCGTTTAGCTGTACGGCAGGAGTCCATGGCTGTATTTCCGCCACCCACAACGAGGACTTTCTTGCCTAAGTTGATAGGAGTGTCGGTATGAGGATTGGCTGCATCCATGAGGTTTACACGAGTCAGATATTCATTGCTCGACATGATATTCAGCGCGTTCTCGCCAGGAATGTCCATGAAATTAGGCAATCCAGCCCCTGAACCAACAAAGATTCCTTGGAAACCTTTGGCTTTCAGTTCGGCTATACTGATAGTTTTACCTATGATAATATCTGTTTGGAAGTGTACACCCATCTTGCGAAGATTGTCAATCTCTGCCTCTACGATGCGGTTGGGCAGACGGAATTCGGGGATGCCATATTTCAATACGCCGCCAATCTCGTGCAGAGCCTCGAACACATAAACGTCAAAACCATTCTTTGCCATGTCACCGGCAAAGCTAAGTCCTGATGGGCCCGAGCCAACTACAGCCACTTTGATGCCGTTTGAGGCTACCATTTCCGGCAAAACAGTTTGTCCACTCTCGCGTTCGTAGTCTGCGGCAAAGCGTTCCAAATATCCAATGGCAACAGGTTGGCTATTCATTTTGTGGTGTATGCATCGACTTTCACACTGCTTTTCCTGTGGACATACTCGACCACAAACAGCTGGAAGGGCAGAAGTTTGCTTGAGAATGCGGGCTGCCTCAATAAATTCGCCCTTTTCAATCTGCTTGATAAAGCCTGGTATGTTTATGTTTACGGGGCAGCCTTCCACACAGCTTGGGTGCTTACAGTCGAGACATCGTTGGGCTTCGCGCATAGCCATTTCTGCAGTCAAACCTTGATTGACCTCTTCTAATCGTGTTGTTGCACGATAAGCTGGGTCGAGTTCGGGCATACGGACACGTGGAATTTTCACCCGGTCCTTAGCTTTGAGAGGTTCCTGCTGGGGCAGAGGAGTGTGCTTGGGGAGAGGGATAGGAGATGCTGATTGGGTAGAAGGCTCTATCTCAGGTAGGCAGAGATGTTCTTGATAATGCTCCATTTCTTCCTTTTCCACGGCTTTGAAAGTGCCCATGCGCTTGAACATCTCATCCCAGTCGACCAATGCACCGTCAAATTCAGGCCCATCTATACAGACAAATTTTGTCTTTCCTCCAATTGTCAGACGGCAAGCGCCACACATACCTGTACCGTCAACCATGATGGTATTCAGTGAAACATCGGTTGGGATATTGTATTTCTGAGTGAGAAGACAGCAGAACTTCATCATGATGGGTGGACCGATGGCAAATGCTTTATCAATATGTTCCTGTTGTATCAGTTTCTCGATACCCACAGTAACAACACCTTTCTCACCATAACTTCCATCATCGGTCATGATTATCGTTTGGTCACTTGAAGCCCTTACTTCGTCTTCGAGTATAATCAAGTCTTTATTACGACCTGCCAAAACAGATAGAACACGGTTGCCTGCCTCCTTCAATGCACGGATAATAGGAAGCATGGGGGCCACGCCAACACCACCTCCTGCACAGATGACTGTACCGAAATTCTCAATATGTGTGGGATTTCCTAATGGTCCTACCACATCGGCCACATCATCACCTTCATTGAGGTTGCAAAGTTTGGTAGATGAAAGTCCAACTTTCTGTACAACAAGTTTGATAGTTCCCCGCACTTTATCAGCGTCAGCAATGGTTAAAGGCATACGCTCACTGTTCTTGTCTACTCTGACAATAACAAAGTTTCCTGCGCGTCGGCTCTGGGCTATCAGTGGTGCTTCAATGTCGAAACAGAACACCTTCTCGGAAAACTGTCTTTTTGAAATGATTTTGTTCATGGAAGATTAGATAATGTTTTTGTGTGTAATAGTTCGCCTGAAAGGTAGAAAATCAGTATTGAAAAGCTGTTACACTCAACAATACTGATTTCCTTATGTATTAATCGTTCTTGTCATCAAGATATTCGAAACCACAATAAGGTACGAGCACTCTGGGCACACGAATACCTTGTGGGGTCTGGTTGTTCTCCAGAATTGTAGCAACAATACGTGGTAAAGCAAGAGCCGAACCATTCAGTGTGTGACAGAGTTCAATCTTCTTGTCCTCTGCATGACGATAGCGACAATGCAGGCGGTTAGCCTGATAGCTCTCAAAGTTTGAAACCGATGAAACCTCCAACCAGCGGTGCTGGGCTGCTGAATAGGTTTCAAAATCTACGCAGATGCTTGATGTGAAACTCATATCACCGCCACAAAGTAGAAGCAAGTGGTAAGGTAATTCAAGTTTTTTCAGCAAACCTTCCACATGATCGAGCATCTCCTGCCATGACTGATAAGAATGTTCGGGAGTATCGATACGAACAATCTCAACCTTGTCAAACTGATGTAGACGGTTCAGTCCACGCACATCTTTACCATAGCTTCCTGCTTCACGACGGAAACAAGCAGAGTAGGCACAATGCTTGATAGGCAGATCTTTCTCGTCAAGAATCTCGTCTCTGAAGATATTGGTCACGGGGACTTCAGCTGTAGGGATCAAGAAAAGGTTGTCGAGATTGGCATGATACATCTGACCTTCCTTGTCAGGAAGCTGACCTGTGCCCAAGCCCGAAGCTTCATTGACAACATAAGGAGGTTGGATTTCTACATAGCCTGATTTGCGTGCTTCATCAAGGAAGAAAGCTTCGAGTGCACGCTGGAAACGTGCCATTTTGCCGATATATACTGGGAAACCTGCCCCCGTAATCTTCACCCCGAGGTCGAAGTTTACGAGATTATATTTCTTCAACAAGTCCCAATGGCAGAGGGCATCATCGCCCAATTGAGGCATGTTAGTGATATCTTCTTTGATAACAACATTGCTACTTGCATCTTTGCCTTCCGGAACTCTGTCGTTTGGAATGTTTGGAATGTCAAGGAGTGTCTGCGTCATATCCCCCTGTGCCTTGTCCATGATTTCTTGGAGTGCCTTGTCGGTAGCTTTCAATTCAGCAACAGTGTTCTTGATTTTTTCGGCTTCTTCTTTCTTGCCTTCTTTCATCAAACCACCAATCTGCTTAGCCAGTTGATTTTGTTGTTGTTTATTGGAGTCAAGCTTCTGCTGAGCCTCACGACGGATTTTGTCGTATTCTAAAACTTTTTCTACAGCCTCACGAGCACCTTCAAAGTGCTTTTTCTCCAGGCCTTTAATCACACGTTCAGTTTCCTCACTGATGAGTTTAAGTGTAAGCATAGCTTATCTTTTAATTTATTGTATTCTATTATTTGCGCAAAGTTACTAATTTTTTTCGTTGCGACAAAGAATTAGACTTTGAACATTGGTGTTCTAATGATGATATTGCCTATATGTTTAAGTTTTCTATTTTGTATAGAATTCAATCAGACGGGTAATAGCTCTTTGGCATGCAGGACAGAATTCTGGGTTTTCATTTGTGCGCATTCGGCAATCCATCGTTGGACGGTAGACGCCTTTAAGGGCATAGCCAGCACCCTCATAAACGCCAACATGATGTCGGTTGGCTGCTGTAGGTGGAGTCGGTATTGGTGTTTTCTTTTGGATGAGGTCTTCCCATTTGCCATGGAAGTCGACCAGGGTCGTAATGTTTGGTTCCCATGGTTCAATATCGTGTGGATACATGGGAATTTGTTCATATTCATAGCCATATTCATCAGCAAGGCCTGCAAAGCTATGTCCAAACTCATGAACCACGACAGGGCGTGTCAGTCGATGGTGAGCCATGGAAAGATTGTAGGAATTCAGAATACCACCTCCTCCATAATGGTCTGTGTTTACAAGAACGATAATATGCTCGTAGGGAATACCTGAGAGCCAATCATGTAAATCCTTGATATTGAGCGTAGTTAGATATCGGTCACTATAGAATGTATCGAAGTGGCTGCTTAATGCTGTGTTTTTCCAGATACCTTTAGAGGGTTCGCTGGTTCCACTGTCTTTTGAAGGAGCTTCAACGGCTACAACAGAAAAGCGGTCTTTCATGCTTTTGAAAGGTTCATGGGCAAATAATGCTTCCATGGCATTGTTTACATCGCTGATAAATGTCGGCATCTCTGCGGGCTGATATCCTTCTGCAATATAGGCAATGTGAATACAGTTGCTTGTATCTTTTGGAGCGAGCATCTGTATAAATGGCGTGCGTTTGTTGTACCCAATCTTTCGGATAAGAATGTCAGAGGGAACCACCTGGTGGGTAAAGCTTGTCGTAACCTCTCGTCTGTTGTTGCGTAAATCGATAGTGATGTCTACGGTATCTTTGGGCATAGGTACGAGAAAAACGTTTTCAAAACTTCTTGAAGTAGTTTTTGCTTCGTCATAAGAGAGCCATTCCTGGAAGAGCGTTGAAAATGAATTTCTATAAATCACGTTACCCGTATGGTGGTGGCGCACTGTGATTTGCCCATTTCCCTCTACTGGAATTTCTGCCAGTCTTTTGTGCTTTCCATACCATCGCGGCGAACGATTGAGCTTATCTAATGAGATTTCCTGATGCTTGGCGTTGCCCGAGAAAATGTAATCAATGCGGAGCGTTGCATTTGTAAAGTAATCATCGAAGTGTTGTGCTTCGGCATAAAGACTCGTGAAGAGTGCTAAAATCAAAAAGAGTTTTTTCATTTTAGTTTCATTTCTTTAAGGAGTTGCTGGATATAGGGACGATTCCAATCGTTTTCATGAAGCTTCTGGCTTCCATATTTAAGGATGTCGATGTCCATGGCGACAATCTTTTCCTTACGCTGAGACTGCGTGTCACCGCATAGAAGTTCGATGTGTTTGATATCATGGAGTGTTTCTTTGAGACTCTCTTTCGTAGAGCAAATGGCAAGTGTGTTGAGAAATTGGGGAGAAGTCATGCCTATGGGATTTGTCCACAGTCGTTTGGAAAAAGTGATGTCTGGGAACAACTGTTTCAATATCACTTCTGCATGGGATATGTTTTGCAGAGGATTATGATTAGACCCCAAAGCCATGATTATCTGTTTATCGTAAGACATGTTGCAAAAATACTAATAATTAATAAAAGCCACTATTTTTCTTTGTGGTTTTTTCTTATATTTCGTAAATTTGTTGCCATGATGAAAAAAATGTCGATATTCTTGTTTCTTTGTCTGTTTGCGGCATCGAATATGACTGCACAGATGCGTTGGAATTCTGTATATCAGGGATACATAGACCAGTACAAGAACCTTGCCATCGAAGAAATGCTTCGCTATAACATTCCTGCAAGTATCACTTTGGCTCAGGGAGTCTTTGAAAGTGGGGCTGGCAGAAGTGAGCTTACCGTCAAGGGAAACAATCATTTTGGAATAAAGTGTCATGATTGGCTTGGAAACACTATTTATCATGATGATGATGAACGTAATGAATGCTTTAGGGCATACGATAATGCGATGCAAAGTTATGAGGATCACAGTAACTTTCTTCGGAATAACGTAAGATACCGTAGTTTGTTCTCGCTTCGGCGTACAGATTACCGTGGGTGGGCTCGTGGCTTGAAAGCCTGTGGATATGCCACCAACCCTCTGTATGCGGATAAATTGATAGAACTCATTGAACTTTATAAACTCTATGAACTCGACCGGGCCACTGGGTATGACAAGTTCATGGCAAAGCGTGGCGGTTATGATAAGCCTGTTTCAAAGGGTATGCCCCTGCATCCCATTAAGATTTATAATCAGAATTATTATATCATTGCACGTGCCGGTGATACTTTCAAGGGTATTGGAAAGGAGATTGATATTTCTTATCGTCGAATTGCCAGATATAATGAGCGTAATAAGGATGATATGCTTCAGCCGGGTGAGGTTATCTATCTGAAAAAGAAACAGAAGAGGGCAGACAAGGCTTATAAGGGGCGTCCACATATTGTGAGGCCCAATGAAAGCATGTATAGTATTGCGCAGATGTATGGAATCAGATTGAAGAGCCTCTACAAGATGAATCATCTTTCGCCTGACTATCAGATAAGAGTTGGTGACGTGTTGAGAGTTTATTAAGGCGCGGTCAGTAGTTTACGCCATAGCCGAAAAGTGCGAAGTCACCTTTCAGAGGGTCTTCGGGAAATATGTCAAGCATGATGGCAGTAAGTTTGTTGGCTGCTTTCATGCTTGTGCTTTTTGATGTGATAAGTCCTAATCGGTTGGCCTCTTGAATGACATGGGTGTCAAGTGGCATGATGAGCGTTCGCTTATCAATAATTTCACTCCACAGACCGAGGTCGACAGGGGAGTCGTTGCGTACCATCCAACGCAGAAACATGCAGAGTCTTTTGCAACTTGACAGTGTGTTGCGCGGTACGATGTGTGAATGTTCTCCTGTGTTGAAGAATGTGCAGAGCGCCTCTATCAGCGTGATAGCCTGATGATTGCAGGTGTGAAGTCTTGCAAAGTTTTCCATGGAGCCATAGGCCACGAGCAGATTTTTCAGGTTGTCGAGGAACAGATGAACTGTGTGGTTGGTGTATAGTCTGTAGAACGTTTGTTGATTGTCGGGAATATTTTCTTTGAATGCGTCTGAAAGAAGCCAGCTGCTTAGTTTTCCTTCAGAACTATCGAGAATGTATTGAATCTTGGGAAAGAATAATTCCCGTCGGCCATAGCTTAGGCAGGAGGCTATAAATGCTATGATTTCCTTGTCGTGATTGTCTGCCGGTATGTGCATGAAAAAAGAGGGATCGTCAAAGAGGAACGTCTCTGTTTCATATTGCAGTGCCGCCTTCTCAAGTGTTTTTTTTATTTTTCTGTCCATGTTTTTCAGAAACCCCTTTATTATCCGTTGTCATAGGGATAATAAAGGGTATAGTGACAATTCAAAGTGTGTCAGATAATTTCCTTGACCGCCTCGAGCATACCTTTGGCTTGGATGAGGTCGAGATGTTTCTTGAGCATTTCTGTAAGTCCAGGTACGGTCTTGTTGAGGTTTTCATGCCATACCTCTTTGAGTGCAAGGACGCCTTCTGCCACCTTTCGTGTGTCTGCCGTGTTCCAGAGTTCTGTCAGTTTATCCATGATTTTAGGGTCATCGTTTGGAACAATGGCTGTTCCATCTTCACGGTTGCCACCTTTATAATAAGTGATAATGGCTGCCAAGCCAAATACAAGTCCTTGAGGAAGGGTGCCTTTCCTTTCCAGATATATTTTCAGTCCGGGTAGGTCGCGTGTTTCATATTTTGGGAAAGAGTTGAGCATGATAGAAGTGACCTGATGATCGACAAAGGGATTTTCAAAGCGCTCGAGCACATCAGAGGCAAACTGTTGGAGTTCGTCTTGGGGCAAGTCCAATGTCTGCATGAGTTCTTCAAACTGAACTTTATGAATATACTTGCCTATCACTGGGTGCTCGCATGCATCACGGACAATGTCTACACCACTCAGGTAGGCTACAGGAGAAAGCACTGTGTGGGGACCGTTGAGCAGTGTCACCTTGCGCGCATGATAGGGTTTCTCGTTGTCGGTGATAAGCACGTGCAGGCCTGCCTTGTGCGCGGGAAACTCTTCCTGCAGCTGCTCTACGGTCATGTTTTCAGCTTTTTCGATAACCCACAGGTGGAAAGTCTCGGCCTTGACCACAAGATTGTCCTTATAGCAGATTTGCTGTTGGATTTCGCTGATGTTTTCACGAGGGAAGCCTGGAACAATTCTGTCGACAAGCGTTGCACAGACGAAGCAATTGTCGGTAAACCAATCCTTGAAGCCTTTATAGTCACTTCCGAGGTCGTCTTTCCACAGTTCTATGTATTGATAGATACACTCTTTCAGCCGATGCCCATTGAGGAAAATCAGTTCACACGGCATGATAATCATTCCCTTGTTGGGGGCTCCATGGAAATATTGGTAACGGTGGAACAGGAGTTGAACCAGCTTGCCGGGATAGCTGGATGCAGGCTTGTCTGCAAACTTGCAGGTTTCATCAAAGGCAATACCAGCTTCGGTGGTGTTGGAAATAATAAATCGCATTTCGGGTTGCTCTGCCAGAGCCATGAAAGCCTGGTGTTGTGTGTAGGGGTTGAGGGCGCGGCTAATGGCATCAATGCGTGTCAGCGTGTTGACAGACTGACCATTTTCTTTGCCTTGCAGATTCAGATGATAGAGGCAATCCTGTCCGTTGAGCCAGTCAATCATGCCGTGTTCGATAGGTTGAACGACAACGACAGAAGCGTTGAAGTCTGTCTTCTGATTCATGTTGAAGACAATCCAGTCAACAAAGGCACGGAGAAAATTACCTTCTCCAAACTGGATGATTCTCTCAGGCATAGTGCTTTTGGGGGCTGTACGCTTGTTCAAGGATTTTAATTCATTCATGATTAGTTTTTTTGTTATTCGTTTATTAGATGAATATGTTTCTAATCACAAAGGTAATCAAATTTGTTGATAACTTGCATGCTGTCTGCACAGAAAAGCAACGTAAAGGTTTACGCTCATTCTCCTATTCGCCGCTCTTGCTTTTTTTATCCGCTTCTGCCTGCGTCTGGTGTCAATGTGCATCATGTATGTTTTGGGGTTAATGTTACATGTAATATGTAATATTGTAATTTTTTCAAAGCTTTGTTCAAAGGCTTGGTGTAGCATGTTGCCTGCCGGGTGTACGCTTCGCAGCGGTCTGTGGTTGCAGATGATAGGGTGTGTGGGCGTCAGTCTCTCTCAGAACGTAATCACTACGCTTGTCAGAAATCCCTCTCTCTCAGGGATAGTTTTGTGGTTGCCGGGGCTGTTGTTTGTCTTTCAGGATGTGTGGTGCACTGTTGTCTGTCTTTTGCAAAGATAATACATGACAGGCCGAAAGCCATGGAAAAGCGCGATTGCGGCACGTTAATGGATGTTAAACCCTCAAAAGAGGCGATTTGCCGTGTCAAACAGTCTGTCTGCAAGGCCGTTTCAAAGTGCTTGTCGGTTTCTAAAGCCATGTTAGATATCCTCTGCTGTATTCCAAAATATTACATATTACATATTACATGTAACGTTTAGGTCGATTCACTGCTTTGAGAATTGGGGGGAGAGAGATAGTTTATTATAATATATAATATTATTATATATTATAATAATATAATAATGATAATAATTATTATATATAATCCACTATAAAACTATCAATCTGTAAGCATTCATTCTCTCTCTTATGTATCATGCGCAATTATGCATTGTGAATTAGCATATGGTGCTAAACGTTACATGTAATATGTAATATGTAATATTTTAGATTTATGATGGTTCTCTTTTCCTGATTTCTCATTGAATATTTCTCATTTTGTGTCCCCAAAAAAAATTACATATTACATGTTACATGTAACATTTTGCGTGTTACATTAAGTCTGAGCGTATCTGGATATGTGCCGAAACCACATGCAATCTTAGTCTTCAGAAAATTTATCTTTTTTTGACTGCCACACATCCCCGATTATTTGGTTTTTCAGATTTTTTTTATTATCTTTGTCATTGGATGTGAATGGAGATGTGTGGCTGTCTGTCGCTGTAATTGTAGGGCTGTGGTCGGTGTGAAAGCAATGCGGTTTTGTTTAGTTCAGCAGGGGGCTCACTTCCTGGAAGTTTCCGTCGTTGGGCGCGGGAGTTATCCCGATGAGGTGGCACAGAAGGGCGTAGACATTGACATTTTGGAAGTGTGGGTAAGTGATATGTCGGAAACTCGGGCCCATGGCTCTGAAAATGGCTTGCATGTCGCTATAGGTAGGGTCGTAGCCGTGCATGCCGCCTGTTTTGACCTTGTCGTCGGTTACCAGCCACCCCTCTTGCGGGTCTACAACGATATCGCCGATGTTCACGTGTGTTCCATAATGCAGGTAAGCCGGAATGTCTTTCTTGCGCCATACCCGCTGATGCGGCAGGTCTTTCAAGGCATTGTAAACCGAGTCTACATAGCCTTTCTTGCAATAGATTTGTGCGGGCAGGTTGCCTTCAACGCGTTCATACCATTTCGGGTTAAGATATTTTTTGCATTCTATTTTTCGCTCGGGGCTCACCAATGTCATGCCGTGGTCGGAGACAACAATGAGGTTGACACTGTCTTTGCGCGGTCCTTGCTGGATGTTTTCCCATAAGTCCTGTAAGTGAGCATCCATGTTTCTGAGTGCATCCTTGGTGTGTGGGCTCTGTGGGCCGAAGTCGTGGCCTTGGTGGTCAGGCTCCTCGAAATAAATCATGATGAGGTCGGGGGCGCTTTTTGCGTTGATGGCTTGTGAAGCTAATGTGATGCGTTCGCTCACGGTGAGATGATGCTGATTGTAGTTGAACCACACATCGGGATAGAGGTTCTTCACTTTGACATCACTTCCGGGCCAATGATAGGTGAAAACGCGTTTGCCTTGTTTTTTGGCAGTAACCCATATCGGTTCTCCTCCGTAGAATCTGCTGTCAGTTTTAGTCTTGGGGTTGCCGAGAGAAAATATCTGTCCGTCCTTTCTGTTGACAAATGAGTTTGCTATAATGCCATGGTGGTCGGGATAAAGTCCTGTTGCAAGTGTATAATGATTAGGGAAAGTTTTGGAGGGATAGGAGGGAATCAGTCCCGATTTGACACCATTCTCAGCCATATAGTTTAAGAAAGGCGTCTCATACCATTCGGGATAGTCCCAACGGCAACCATCAAGAGAAACGATAATGGTATAAAAATCTTTACGTGCCAAGCATGGAGTTGTAAAGAAAAAGATGAGCAGGATGGTAAGTATTTTCTTCATGTCTTTTGTTATTTAAGTGATTTGATATCACAAAGATAGCCTTTTTTATAAAATAAATGTCGAAAGACTTGATAAATTAATTTATTATATTTAAATTTGCAACGGAAAGGAGGAAAATAATTAATTTTTTTAGTATTATGGCAAAGTATAACATTACGGAGAAGCGGGAAAAGGAGGCGGTATACCGTACTCTTGTCAGGCCCGGTCTGATGGATGAATTGAAAGAAAAAATCCTTGATATTATTCTTATTCAGAAGAAATATAAGGATAAGGATTACTCTGCCAAGAAGCTCGCTGACGAGTTAGGTACAAACACGCGTTATATTTCAGCTGTTGTAAACGTAAAGTTTCACATGAACTATACTTCTTTCGTTAATAAATATCGAATAGAAGAAGCGATGACACTTCTGGCTGACAAACGCTACAAGGAACTGAACATGGAAGATATTTCCGACATGGTAGGTTTCTCTAATCGTCAGTCTTTTTATGCTTCATTTTTCAAACTGAATGGTTGTACGCCACGCGACTACAAGCTTCGTCATTTCCAGCAGAACGCTGTACAGACAGAGGTGCCGAAGAAACGGGGAAGAAAGCCTGGTTCGAAAAATGTTACAAAGGCATTGAGTGTAGAATGAATTTCTCTGATATGATGAAGTCCACAGGAAGATGAATGTGTCTTTCTGTGGGCTTTATTGTTGAATTAAATGATATAATACATGAACTATATAGATGAAAAGTTTGCCGACATCCAGTTGTTGAGGTATAAATTGGAAGGTTTTGAAGCTCTGAGGCTTCAACAGAAAATATATATATATTATCTGTCGAAGGCTGTTCTTTCAGGCAGAGACATCACGTTTGACCAATTTGGAAAATATAATCTTAGCATTCGCAAGGTGCTTGAAAGTATTTTCCTTCTTTACAACGGCAGCCGTGACACTCATGACTTTCAGGCGTTGACAGTCTATTTGAAACGAGTGTGGTTCTCAAATGGTATCTATCATCACTATGGGTGTGATAAATTCAAACCTGAATTCAGTAAGGACTTTTTTTGTGATGCCTACAATAGCCTTTCCTATGAACAGTTGGCATTAGGGTCAGAGGAAGAAAAGAACAATTTGCTGAATGAAATTCTGTCGGTTATCTTTGATGCTGACTATTTGCCAAAGCGTGTTAACAAGGCTGAAGGCGTAGACCTCATCAAGACGTCTGCCTGCAACTTCTATGAAGATGTTTCGCAAAGTGAGGTTGAAAGTTTTTATAATGGCATGAAGGTGGAGGGAGATGCTCGTCCTGTTTCCTATGGACTTAATTCTAAGTTGACCAAGCAAAACGGGAAGTTGACAGAGCTTGTCTATAAGGCAAATGGCATGTATGGCAATAAAATCCGTCAAATCATCCATTGGCTGGCGAAGGCTTCTCAATATGCTGAAAACGAACAGCAGAAGAAGGTTATAGCCATTTTGATAAAGTATTATCAGACGGGCGACCTTAAATACTTTGACGAGTATTCTATTGAGTGGTTGAAAGAGCAGGATGGACAAGTTGATTTCATCAATGGCTTCATAGAAGTTTATGGTGACCCCTTGGGATTGAAAGGCTCGTGGGAGGGGATTATTGAGTATAAGGATGCTGAGGCAACAAAGCGTACTCGTCTGATCAGCGAGAATGCGCAGTGGTTTGAAGACCATTCCCCTGTGGACAGGAGGTTTAAGAAAAAGACTGTTCGGGGCGTGACGGCAAATGTCATTTGTGCGGCAATGCTCGGAGGAGACGAATATCCCTCTACAGCTATAGGTATAAATCTTCCGAATGCCGACTGGATTAGAGCAGAGCATGGTTCTAAAAGTGTCACCATTGGAAACCTCACAGATGCCTATAGTAAGGCTTCGCGAGGGAATGGTTTCATGCAGGAGTTTGTCATTGATGATGAAACGCGGGCGCTCATTGATAGATATGGAGACTTGTGTGATGAACTTCATACGGATTTGCATGAGTGTCTTGGACATGGCAGTGGTCAGTTGTTGAAGGAAACGGATCCCGATGCACTGAAAGCTTACGGAAATACGATAGAAGAGGCGCGTGCCGATTTGTTTGGACTGTATTATCTGGCTGATGACAAGTTGGTAGAATTGGGACTGACCCCAGATAGGGAAGCCTATAAAAGCCAATATTATACTTATATGCAAAATGGTCTGCTGACACAGGCCGTAAGGATAGAATTGGGTAATGACATCGAAGAGGCACACATGAGAAATCGGGCATTGATAGCCAATTGGGCACTCGATATGGATGTAGAACAGCAGATAGTAGCATTAGAGATGCATGGCGGAAAGCATTATGTGTCAGTGAAGGATTACGATGGCTTGAGAGGAATTTTTGCCCGTCAGTTGGGCGAAATACAACGTATCAAGAGTGAAGGTGATTTCAATGCAGCTCGGGCATTGGTTGAAAAATATGCCGTTCACATAGACTCTCAGTTGCATCGGGAGATTCTTGAACGCTATGAAAAGTTGGGGATAGCCCCTTATAAAGGTTTTTTGAACCCGTGGATGAAGCCTGAATACGATGAAAATGGCAATATTGTGGATATCAAGTTGGATTATACAGAAAGCTATGCACATCAGATGATGCGTTATTCAAGTGAATATTAATGTAAAGTGAGAATGTATATGGAATTGAATGATAAGTTGAAGAAAATCAAGCAAAGCTTCAGACTTTATATGAATGGGCCTGCTTCTCAGTCTATGCGTGAGAAGGGACTGAATTACAATGTCAATTGGGGTGTGCCATTGATAAACCTTCATGAAATGGCCAAGGAATATGGAAAGGATTATGAACTTGCCATTGCTTTGTTTAAGGAGAATGTGCGTGAATGCAAGATTCTTGCCACATTGATTATGCCAGCCGATAGAATGGAGGCTGATTTGGCTGAAGTTTGGTTGGAACAGACCCGCACACAGGAAATTGCCGAAATGTTGGCCATGAATCTTTTCCAACATGTGGATTATGCCTCTGTTCTTGCTTTTGAATGTATTGCTTCAGAGAATAATCTCTATCAGATTTGTGGTTTCAATCTTTTGGGTAGATTGTTTGGAAAGGGGCTGGAACCCAATGAACGTGGTATTAATGAATTCTTGGATCAAGCAGCTGTAGCACTGAGTAATGAAAATATGGGTGTTAAACATGCTGCTATGAACGCCATTTTGAGTTTCGCGGAGTTGGGGAATGACTATGAAATGATTGTCAGGAAGGCCTTGCATGGCGTTGTTGAGATTTAAAGTGAAAATTATGTTATTATATTTCTCAATCTGATATAAAATTACTAATTTTGTATGTTGAATTGTTTCAAACAATTATTCAATGGCAAGAGAGGAAACCCAACGGGCTTACGATGTTCTGAATAAGTTTCTGAAATCGGATAATCACCGCAAAACTCCTGAACGTTATGCAGTGTTGGATGCTATCTACAGTATGGATAGCCTTTTCACTATGGATGCCTTAAATGAGGCTTTGAATGAAAAAAGATTTAGGGTGAGCAGGGCAACTCTTTATAATTGTATGAATTTATTCCTGAAGTTAGGGCTCGTAGTCAGGCATCATCTTCAGGATGCCATAGTCTATGAGGCGGCATTCTCTGCACAGGGGTATGTTCGGCTGATTTGCCGGATGTGTGGAAGGGTTACGGAACTGAAGAACCTGGAACTTGAGAAAACAATTGGAGAAATGAAAATCAGCCGTTTTCGTAAAGATAATTTCACGCTCTATTTATATGGAGTTTGTGGTAAATGTCAATCAAAAAAGATACGTTAAAACACATATGAAGTCAATATGAAGTCAAAAAGCAATAATCTATAGGATAAAATGAATACAACAGGTAAAGTTGATGTCCTGCTCGGTTTGCAGTGGGGGGATGAAGGAAAAGGGAAAGTAGTTGATGTCTTGACACCGAACTATGATGTTGTAGCGCGCTTTCAGGGTGGTCCTAATGCAGGCCACACATTAGAGTTTGAAGGCCAGAAATATGTGCTTCGCTCAATTCCTTCAGGTATCTTCCAAGGTGGTAAGGTAAATATCATTGGCAATGGAGTTGTGCTTGCCCCTGATTTGTTTATGGGAGAAGCCAAGGACTTGGAGAAAAGTGGTCATCCTTTGAAAGAGCGTCTGCATATATCTAAGAAAGCTCACCTCATTATGCCGACACATCGCCTTTTAGACCGTGCCTATGAAGCAGCTAAGGGAAAGGCTAAAGTGGGTACTACGGGGAAAGGAATAGGCCCGACTTACACTGATAAGATAAGCCGTAATGGTTTGAGAGTAGGGGATATTATTGAGAACTTTCAAGAAAAATATGCTGCTCACAAGGCGCGTCACATGAAGATGCTGGAAGCGCTGGGCTGGATAGACTTCGAAGGTCTCGATGAGGTTGAAAAGACGTGGATGGAAGGAGTTGATTATATGTGCCAGTTCCATTTTGTTGATTCTGAGCACGAAATCAACAATATCCTGCGTTCAGGGAAAAGCATTCTGTGTGAAGGTGCTCAGGGAACCATGCTTGACGTGGATTTTGGCTCTTACCCATTCGTTACATCCTCCAATACCGTTTGTGCGGGAGCCTGCACCGGTTTGGGAATAGGTCCTAACAAAATAGGCGAAGTTTATGGCATCATGAAGGCTTATTGCACTCGTGTTGGTGCAGGCCCTTTCCCTACAGAGCTTTTTGATGAAACAGGCAAAATGCTTCGTGACCTTGGCCATGAATATGGTGCTGTGACAGGACGTGAACGCCGTTGTGGTTGGGTAGACCTCATTCAATTGCGTTATTCTATTATGATTAATGGTGTTACCCAGCTGATACTCATGAAGAGTGATGTGCTTGATTCCTTTGAAACAATCAAGGCATGCGTGGCGTATAAACTGAAAGATGGAAGCCTTACGAAGGAATTGCCTTACGAACTTGAAGGTGTTGAACCTGTCTATAAGGAGTTCCCTGGTTGGAAGACGGATATGACTAAGTTTACTGAACAATCACAATTCCCACAGGCGTTCCATAATTACATTAAGTTTTTAGAGGATTTCCTGGAGACACCCATAAAGATAGTCTCTATAGGGCCTGACAGAGAACAGACTGTTATTTTATAAAAAAATAGAAGAATATATGGCACAAAAACCTTCCATTCCAAAGGGAACCCGGGATTTCGGGCCGGAGGAAATGGCAAAAAGAAATTATATTTTCAATACTATAAAGGATGTTTATGCCCTTTATGGTTTTCAGCAGATAGAAACGCCTGCAATGGAAACCTTACAGACGCTCATGGGAAAGTATGGTGAAGAAGGTGATAAACTGCTTTTCAAAATACTGAATTCCGGTGATTATCTGAATAAGGTTACAGATGAAGAGCTAAGCGAACGTAATCCGCTTCACTTGGCCTCAAAACTATGTGAGAAAGGACTTCGTTATGATTTGACAGTTCCTTTTGCGCGCTATGTTGTGATGCACCGTGAAGAACTTCAATTGCCCTTCAAACGCTATCAGATACAACCTGTGTGGCGTGCAGACCGTCCACAGAAAGGACGTTATCGTGAATTCTACCAGTGTGATGCAGATGTTGTTGGTTCTGATTCCTTGTTGAACGAGGTTGAACTGATGCAGATTGTTGACACTGTCTTTACGAAATTCGGTGTAAGAGTTCAGATAAAGATTAATAACCGAAAGATACTTACGGGCATTGCTGAGGTTATCGGAGAAGCTGACAAGATCGTTGATATAACAGTCGCTATTGATAAACTCGACAAAATAGGTCTCGATAATGTCAATGCAGAGCTGAAGGCTGATGGTATCAGTGACGAGGCTATAGAGAAGCTTCAGCCTATCATTTCTTTGGAAGGAACGAATGAGAATAAACTCAATACCATTGCTAAAGTGCTTGAAGGTTCTGATGTAGGACTGAAAGGTGTTGAAGAAACGAAGTTCATCCTTGATGCCTTGAAGGTTACAGGATTGAACAACGAAATACAACTCGATTTGACACTGGCCCGTGGACTCAACTACTATACGGGAGCTATCTTTGAGGTGAAAGCACTTGATACACCAATGGGAAGTATCACAGGTGGTGGTCGTTACGATAATCTTACAGGTATCTTCGGCATGCCGGGCTTGAGTGGTGTCGGTATCTCGTTTGGTGCAGACCGAATTTATGATGTTTTGAATGCACTCGACCTCTATCCCAAAGAGGCAGTTAATGCTACACAAGTCTTATTTATCAACTTTGGTGAGAAAGAGACTGCTTATTGTCTTCCTTTTGTTGCCAAGGCTCGAAAGGCTGGTATTCGTACGGAAATATTCCCAGACAAGGCAAAGATGAAAAAGCAAATGAGCTATGCAAATGCCAAGAATATTCCTTACGTGGTGCTTGCAGGTGAAAATGAAATCAATGAAGGAAAGCTTATGCTGAAGGATATGCAGACAGGCGAACAGACATTGATTACAATTGATGAGCTGATTGCTACTGTTTCTAAGTAAAACTTTAATAGGGTAGAAATGGCAGAGACTATTTCTACCCTTTATAAATATAATCTAACTACTTAATAATTGTCATATGAAACACTCTCTTTATTTCTTAATTGCATTCTTACTTGTTGTTTTGATAGCAACCGATAAGCATAAACCTGTTGTTTATATTATTGGTGATTCAACTGCGGCAGAGAAGAATAATCCGCTTGGAAATCCAGAAAGAGGGTGGGGGATGATGTTGCAAGGGTGCTTTACGGAGGATGTTATCGTGAGCAATCATGCAGTCAATGGCAGATCGAGCAAGAGTTTTCGTGATGAAGGACGGTGGCAGAAAATACTTGAAAGCCTGAAGCCTGGTGACTATGTAATTATTCAATTTGGGCATAATGACTCAAAACCTGACGTAGAACGGCACACAGAACCGAATACAACTTTTGCAGAAAATCTTGAACGCTATGCTCTGGAAACCAAAGCAAAAGGGGCAGTTCCTATATTGATGAGCCCTGTTGCACGTAGGTGTTTTTATAAGCTGCCTGACAGAATCATTGACGATGAAAAGTTGAGAACTGTGGCCTATGGAGACGAACAGACAAATAGTGACACTCTTGTCGACACTCATGGTGCCTATCGTTGGGTTGCACGACGAGTTGCCCAAAAGCTGAAGGTATGCTATATTGATGCTAATGCCATTACTTCTCAAATAGAACAACGTCATGGTGTTGTCGGAAGTAGGAAGTTACACGTATGGCTGAAGCCGGGAGAAAGTGCTTCCATCCCGCAAGGAAGGAAAGACAATACACATTATAATATATATGGTGCCTTTACGGTTGCTAATGCATTGGCAGAAGCCATAGGTGAACAGATACCGGAATTGAAGCCTTATATCAGGCATTATGATGCTGTCGTTTCAACTCGTGGGCGAGGCAATTACTTTTCTTTAGACAGTGCTCTCTCCCATAAGCCAGCGAAAGGAACCTATCATGTGCTTGTCATGGATGGCCAGTGGAAAGGGACAAAAGAACTGTCTGACAAGAGTTTGAAAATGACGTTATATGGGCAGGCGAAGATATATCGCTAAAGATATATGGTGAAAAAAGCTTAAACATTTGATGTTTACAGGCGAAGTATTTTGCTTTTAGCATGTTTTGCGCTATCTTTGCAAACAAGAACAGGATTAATGGTAATACAAAACACGTAAAATTAAAAAACAAAAACATTATGAAGAAGAAATTTATTTGTACGGTATGTGGTTATATTCATGAAGGTACTGAGGCTCCGGAGCAGTGTCCAATCTGTAAGGCTGACAAGAGTAAGTTTAAGGAAATGGAGGCTACTGACGGCGAATTGAAGTTTGCAACCGTTCATTATCTTGGCGCAGCTTACAAAGAAGGCGTTTCTGAAGAATTGATTCAGCATTGCAAGGAAACATTTGCAGGCGAGTGCAGTGAGGTTGGTATGTATCTTGCTATGGCACGCCAAGCTGATCGAGAAGGCTATCCTGAGATTGCCCGTGCCTATGAACATTATGCTTACGAAGAGGCTAACCACGCAAGCCGTTATGCAGAACTGTTAGGTGAAGTGCTTGCCGATACAAAGGCAAACCTTGAAGCTCGTATTGCAGCTGAACAGGGTGCATGTGCTGAAAAGTTTGAGTTTGCAAAGAAGGCTAAGGCTGAAGGCAACGACACTCTCCATGACACTATCCACGAAATGGCTAAGGATGAGGCTCGCCATGCAGCTGGTTTCGCCGGTCTTTATAAGAGATTTTTCAAGTAGTCTCCGCAATGCCAATTCTGAGAACCCCGTTCTTGTAAAAGAAGGAGTTTGAAAATATAAGCCATGTCTGACTTTTTACAAAGTCGGATGTGGCTTTTTCATATTTCTACTCATAGACAGTAAGGCCTCTTTGAAGATTAAGTTGTAAATCTCAAACAAAGCCATACTTGCGTATTCTTTCCTCAACATGCGCTTCGTTTTACAACAGCTTTCAAGTTTTTGATTATCATGTCATTATGTGTTATGACTCAAGTAACTTTATGTTTTGCGTCAAATCATCGTGCAATCTGCCTCAAGTTACCATGTAACTTGCGTCAAAATGCAGTGTAATCTATGTCAAGTTGCCATGCAAACTGATATGAATTACATTCTCTGGAGATTAATCTTTGTTTGTAATAGTTCCAATTGCTTATTTCGAACAGAGGTTAGATAACATATTAAATGTAAAAAGGGAAAGCAAACATCACTTGGTTTTATTGCTTTCCCTTCCTATATTAATAAGGCTTTCTCCTTGTTTTCATATGGAAAAAGATCTTCTTTATTCCAGATTATAGCCTTTGGCAAGGCCACCCTCACTGGTCTCTTTGTAGAGAGAAGGTAAGTCATGACCAGTTTGTTTCATCACGTTGACCACGCGGTCGAAGCTTACACGGTGGCTTCCATCGCCAAAAGAAGCGTATAGTTGGGCATCAAGTGCACGGGTTGCTGCAAAGGCATTCCGTTCGATACATGGGATCTGAACGAGTCCGCAGACAGGATCGCAGGTCATTCCCAAATGGTGTTCCAAGCCCATTTCGGCAGAATATTCTATCTGTGAGGGACTTCCACCGAAGAGTTGACAGCTTGCAGCGGATGCCATTGCACAGGCTACACCTACTTCTCCTTGGCATCCTACCTCAGCACCGCTGATAGATGCATTCTTCTTGACAATGCTTCCGAAGAGTCCCGCAGTGGCCAAGGCACGTGCAATACGCTCATTGCTGAAGTTGTGTGATTTGTATAAGTGATATAAAACCGCTGGAACAACTCCACAGGCCCCGCAGGTTGGTGCTGTGACAATAGTGCCCCCAGAGGCATTTTCCTCACTAACAGCCAGTGCATATGAATAGACTAGTCCGCGACTCTGCAGGGATGGCTTGTAACCACTGGCTTTTACATAGTAGGTTGCAGCCTTTCTTGGCAGGTGGAGTGGGCCGGGAAGAACTCCTTCATGCGCCAACCCTGCTTTTACCGACTGCTTCATAACCTCCCAAACGTTTAGTAGATAGTCCCAGATATCATTGTCTTCATACTTCTTTACGTATTCCCAATAGCTGCATCCGTTATCGTTACACCACTTCATGATGTCGTGAAGTGAATTGAGAGGATAAACTTCTTGGGTTGCAAAATAGTCACTAATACCCTTACCTTCAGACAGGGCACCGCCCCCAATACTATATACAGTCCATTCGTCTAAGGGTTTCTCGTCAATATCCAGAGCAATGAATTTCATGCCATTGGGGTGGAAGGGGAGGAATGTTTGCGGTTGCCATATGATTTCAACAGGTGCTGTTGGGCGCATAACTTCTTCGATAGCGATGTCTGTCATATGTCCTTTTCCTGTTGCAGCCAGCGAGCCATAGAGGATTACTTGAAACGAAGAAGCATCTTGGTGGCGCTCTGTGAATATTTTTGCAGCTTTCTGTGGACCCATAGTGTGACTGCTCGAAGGGCCTTTACCTATTCGAAATATTTCTTTGATTGACTCCATATGCGAACTTTCTTAAAGCAAAAAGTCCCACAAATCTGTGATTTGCAGGACTCTATTGTAGTCGGTACGAGAATCGAACTCGTATGCCAAGATTGAGAATCTTGTATCCTAACCGTTAGATGAACCGACCAGTTAGCTTGCATTCTCTTAAAACTTTGCGTGCGGAAGGAGGGGGATTCGAACCCCCGGTACGAGAACTCGTACGGCAGTTTAGCAAACTGCTGGTTTCAGCCACTCACCCATCCTTCCATTGATGGATTGTATCCGATACGCCAAGCATTATTCTTAAATGCGGTGCAAAGGTATGAAAAGTTTCTTATACATCCAAAACTTTTTCGTGCTTTTTTTGAAATTATCTTCAATTTTGCTTGATGTTTGCCCCGCAAATAGGGCAGGGGATTTTATTAGTAATGTTTTTAAAGTAACAGGAACAAATGGAGGCAACCATATGTTCCTGTTTTATAAAGATGCAAGTCCTCTTTTGTTGTGTGTCGGGGCGAATGCTATTTATATGTATTTCTTTATTTTAAATGCTCAATAAACCAGTTGGAAATCTGGCGTAATAAGTGGGTGCGCGTGTTGCCACCATAGATACCATGATTTCGGTTGGTATAGATGTTCTCCTTAAAATCCTTATCTGCCTGTATCAAAGCTTCTGTATATTCCATTGTATTCTGTGGCTGCACATTGTCATCAGCCATGCCATGGCATATAAGCAGGGCGCCATGAAGAGCATTCGCACGCTGAATGGGGTTGGTGGCATAGCCACTTCCATTTTCTTTTGGTGTGCGCATGTAGCGCTCTGTATAGATAGTGTCATAGTATCTCCAATTGGTTGGTGGCGCAACTGCCACACCTGCTTTGAACACAGGGCGTCCTTCGCTCATGCTCATCAAGGTGTTAAAACCACCAAAACTCCAGCCCCAAATGCCTATACGCTCCTTATCAATGTAGCTTTGCTTGCCCAACCATAATGCTGTTTCAATCTGATCGCGTGACTCAAGTTCACCAATTCTTAGATAAGTGCATTTCTCAAACGCTGCACCTCGCCCGCCTGTACCTCGCCCATCAACACAGACTACGATGAAACCTTGCTGTGCAAGATAGTAGTCGAAAGCTCCACCGTTGCCCATAGAACCTGCATTCCATGCATCGATTACCTGTTGACTTCCTGGTCCACTGTATTGAAAAAGGATGACAGGATACTTTTTATTGGTATCAAAATCTTTAGGTTTAACCATCCAACCATCAAGCTTCACACCTTCAGAAGTAGTGAATGAGAAAGTTTCTCGACCATTAAAGCTGTATGTTTTTACTTTTTCTTTGAGTTCTTTATTATCTACAGGAGTTGAAAGCACCTTGCCTTTGTTGTCGCGAATAGTAAATACGTAGGGCGTATTATAGTTGCTCCATGTGTTAAGGAAATATTTGTAGTCACCTGAGAAAATGGCCTTATTCCAACCATTTGTATCCGTAAGCCGTTCTGTTTTACCGGTCTTGTGGCTGACAAACACTTGGCGGTCGTGTGGATTGATACCTGCTGCCTGATAATATACATCTCCTGTCGTCTCATCATAGCCATAAATGCTCGTGATGTCATAGTTCCCGTCACCGATTTTACGGATGAGACTACCATTCATATTATAGAGATAGAGGTGCATGTAACCGTCGCGGTCGCTTGGATGCAGAATGCTGTTCTGCCCGATAGCGATGCCTTCCATGGCCTCTTCTTTCACGTATTTATCTCCTTGTTCCTTGATAAGTAGCTGTGAAAGAGTAGTGCGAGGATTGACTGCATAGAGATTAAGTACGTCTTGATGACGGTTCATGGTGAATACGATAATGCGGTTAGCATCGTTGGTTGACTTTATTCTGGGTATGTATCCGTCACCTTCAAGAGGCACTTGCAGGCGGTTAGTCTTGTGAGTCTGTATTTCATAGCTCCACACGGATACGATCGAGTTGTCTTCTCCAGCTTTAGGATATTTATAAGTATAGGTTCCCGGATAAACCTCATTCGCTTTCATGGTAGGGTGGCTGCCCATAAAGAGCTGCAAAGAATACTCTTTTACCTTTCTTTCATCATATTTTATCCAACATAACATACGGCTGTCTGCAGTGAAACAGAGCGAGCGATTGGTTGAAAACTCTTCCTCATAAACCCAATCGGGAACTCCATTGATGATTTCATTAAACTTGCCATCCTTTGTAATTTGGCTCTCTGCATTATCATAGAGCAGTTTTACGAGAAAGATATTATTATCTCTGACGAAAGCAATCTGATTGCCGTCGGGTGACCATGTAGGTATCTGTTGTGGTCCACCTGTCGAGAGTTTTTCAAGTTTCCTGCTCTGAATGGTGTAAATATAATAGTCAGCCGTGAACGAACGGCGATAGATTTTGTGTGTATTTGTCTGTATAAGCATGCGCTTTCCATCGGGAGAAAGCGTGTATCCGTCGAGTTGTTTGATGCTTTCCCCATGTGTGTTGGCAATGTCAAAAAGCACACGTGTCTGATTACCTGTCTTAAAAGCATATTCAATAATCTGTCTGCCGTCGTTGCTTATGCTGGCATATCGGTCGGTTCCTTTTATGGGATCAACACCTGTGATATATTTAGGAGTGAATGTTTTTCCCGTAACATCTTTCAGTGTAATCTTATTGTCAGCTGATACATTTGATGTGGCTAAAAGCATCATTATGCACATAACAAATAGTTTGTTCATATTGGTGAAAATTTAATGTTATGTTGACAAAGTTACGAAAAAGCCCTGAAAACCGTTTGCCGTTTGCCTGCTTTTTTCATAACTTTGCATGTGATGAATGCTTTTTACAATGATTTTTCTTCGTGGATTAGAGCGAAATTCCCGTTCAGAGTCCAGAAATTAAGTATTGATGCAGGCTTTTCCTGTCCCAATCGTGACGGGAAAATCGGTTTAGGTGGGTGCACGTATTGCGATAACCGAACTTTTAATCCAAACTATTGTGACCGTCATAAGCGCGTTTCCCAACAATTGGAAGAAGGCAAACGCTTCTTTTCCCATAAATATCCTGACATGAAATTCTTAGCCTATTTCCAAGCTTTTTCCAACACTTATGCCCCGCTGGAACAGCTGAAAGCACGCTATGAAGAGGCGCTTCAGGTGGAAGATATTGTAGGAATAGTCATAGGTACTCGGCCCGATTGCATCAACGATGAATTGCTCGACTATCTTGCTGCTTTGCAGAGACACACGTTTGTGCTGATCGAATATGGCATTGAAAGTGCTAATGATATTACGTTGAAGAGGATAAATCGTGGACATGATTTTGCTTGTTGCCGCTTAGCTGTTGAGAAAACACATGCACGCGGCATTTTGTGTGGTGCTCATGTTATTCTTGGACTGCCGGGGGAAGATGCTGATGAAAGCATCCGTCAGGCAGAGATAATATCTTCCTTGCCTCTTGATATCCTGAAAATACATCAGATGCAGATTATTCGTGGCACGCAGTTGGCTGCCGAATATCTCCGCAATCCCTTCCCTGTTTATTCTGTAGATGACTATATCAAGCTCGTTGCGACCTATATTTCGCATCTCCGTCCCTCGCTTGTGCTGGAACGTTTCGTCAGTCAGTCGCCTGCCCATCTGTTGATAGCACCGAAGTGGGGCCTGAAGAACTATGAATTCACTAACCTTCTTCATCGTTATATGAAAGAGCATAATATCCGACAAGGGGATGCACTTTAGTTAGAAAATCACTATTCTGTACTTGAGATAACGGCAGCTTTTGATTTTTGTTTTCCAACAAGCTTTCAACCTAATAAAATACAGAATTCTGCACAATACTGGGTGAGTTTGTCCGTTTTCCAAGTAAAGCAAACATTCTTCTAACTATATTCCTCATTGTTTTGAGAATGGGTTTAGAGAAATGAATTAAAAACATTAATCATTACTGCTCAAGAATATCAAGTGGTGAATAGAATTTAATGAACCTTGTTATTATTATAGAATTAAAGAATAAAAAACTTAGATAAAGTAATCATGTTACACGATGACTATATTTTATTTAGGCTTTATGTGCCTTTAGTCTTGACAATTCTTTTGGCAATCATGGCGTATGTGCATCGAAAACAATTGTTCAGATACATCTATTTCTGTAATATATTTTGCTTCGTAATAGCCGTTGTCAGCTATGTGCTTGTCATGAATCATCCTGCAGGACAGCCTTATTCAGCCCCTTGGATGGCGGCAGTTCCGTTTCTTTGGCTATTTGGTATCTTCGGCGGTTACTTTCTTTTTCTTGTTTCTGCCTTTGCATTTTTAGTAGAAATGGCACAGCGGAGAATGCTGGCAAGAGTGTTACTTGGAATTGGAATTTTGTTTCTTGTGCTGCTGTTAATCAAGGCTTTATTTGTATTGTTTGGTGCTATTTGGGTGATGAGAGGAGTTTATTAGTTTGGTTTAGTCTGAAAGATTGCTGTATGAATTCAATATTGGAAGAATATAATGGGAATGGAATTATAGTTTTCCTCGATCTTTCTTATAACATTTTCTATAAATACAAAGAACATGAATTCTACACTTTTAAATATTATATTTTAAGGGCTTGAATGATTGCTGAACAGAGTCGAAATAATCATTTTATCGATCTTTATGAATAATATGCCTCATACAGCTTTGTAATTTGGCTTTAGTTACGCGGTAATCTGCGTCAGTTTACCACGTAAGATGACGCAGATTGCAGGGTGATTTGATGCATATTGCATCCCTCTTTGATATGAACTAAAATTGTCAATCCTCTGAAGTCGAGATGTCGTTTGTTGTAGGGAATACCTATTTATAATAGAAATTGAGGTATATCCTCTTATCTTATTTACACGAAAGGAGGGCATCATTATGATGTCCCCCCTTTTTTTTTTAGAAGTAAAGTATGGGGATTAGCACACTTTGTGTGAACCTTCGCTAATCACAACTGGATAGACTTCCGGCTCATGACCATACTTGGCTGCGAACTTAACTTTGGCATCGGCGATGAACTTGTCATAGAGTTCATCTTTGACAAGATTAATGGTGCAACCTCCAAAACCGCCACCCATGATACGACTTCCTGTCACGCCATTTTCTCTTGCGATGTCATTGAGGAAGTCAAGTTCTTCACAAGATACTTCATATTCTTTGCTCAGACCTTCATGAGTCTCGAACATCTTCTGCCCAACGGTTTCGTAATCGCCTTTCTCAAGTGCATCGCAGACAGCAAGTACGCGGTCTTTCTCGCCGAGAACAAAATGTGCACGCTTGTAATCTTCTTCGCCGACTTCGGCTCTAACCTCTTCCAATTGGTCCCATGTACAGTCACGAAGTGTTTCAAATTTAGCCTCCGGATGTTTGGCAGCAATGTGCTTTACCACATTCTCACAGCTGTTGCGACGATCGTTATAGGGGCTTCCTGCAAGTTCATGCTTTACCTTTGAATTTACGAGAACAAGTCGATATCCTTGTGGATTGAATGGGAAATATTCGAATTCACGGCTGCGGCAGTCCAAACGCATCAGTTTACCTTCCTGGCCGAAGACGCTTGCAAACTGGTCCATGATACCGCAGTTTACACCGATATATTTGTGTTCGGTAGCTTGTCCGGCAAGTACCATATCCCATTTTGAAACTTTATTGTCACCAAAAAGATCGTTCAGAGCGAAAGCAAAACAACTTTCAAGTGCTGCACTCGAAGACATACCTGCCCCCAAAGGAACGTCACCATAGAAAGCTGCATTAAAGCCTTTGACATCAACACCAAGGCTCTTCATTTCCTGTACAACACCATAAATATAGCGTGCCCAGCTTGCACGAGGTCCTTGTGGGTCGTTGACTTTGAATTCAACACGATCCTTGAGGTCAATAGAATAGAGCATGACGGTTTCGGTTCCATTAGGGCGAATTTCAGCCATGATACCTTTATCTACAGCTCCGGGAAATACAAAACCACCATTGTAGTCGGTGTGCTCACCAATAAGATTGATTCTTCCTGGAGACATATAGATGCTTCCTGTCTTGCCATCAAAATGCTTGATGAAGCGACTTCTTACTTTTTCAATATCCATAATTTAATAGATTTTAGATTGCTTTTGAGGGGTAAAAGTATAAAGCTCTCATCTTGACTTTACAATATGAGAGCTTTGATTAGATATTAGTCTACGGGGATATCCTTGTTGACATTCTTGCTTCCAATCACAGCATAGAAGCACATGAAAGCTAATGCAATGAGAGGAACAATGTAAGAGAACATATATGATGAATAATCAGCAATGAAGTTCTGTAGCAATGGTAGTAGACCTCCGCCAACAACCATCATCATAAAGATGCCGGATGCAGCTGCTGAGTATTTCCCAAGACCTTCTGTTGCAAGATTGAAAATGCAACTCCACATGATAGATGTGCATAAACCGCAAAGCACTAACAATAGGGCTGCAATAGGAACAATAACCATCTTGAATGATGTACCGGTGAATACCGGCATAGAAACTGTTGTCGATTTACCGAGAATCATGGCCAGAATGATGAGTATCATTCCTGCAACGGTTGTGATTATCATCATCGAACGGCTTGAAACCCTACCGCCAATGAAGCTGCCGATGAAGCGGCCAACCAGCATAAGGAACCAGTAGGTACCGGCAACAAAGCCTCCGATAGCGGCAGCATTCTCTAATAATCCAGCACCCTTCGCTGATGTATCACTGATGTAAAAGTTTAATGTTCCAGGGATGCCAACCTCAACACCGACATAAACAAAGATGGCGATGGTGCCAAGTACGAAGTGACGGAAGGCCCATGGGCTATGTTCAAAGACGGTCTTGCTTGTCGTCTTGCCCATTTCCGGGTCTGCAATAGGAATGAACATAAGTACGATAAAGGCTGTAGCGAATACGCCTAAAGCAATGAAGAGGACTAAATTAACATCGGCCATCTTCGTCGTAGCTGTAACTGTTCCAATAAGGGCACCGACCAACATAGGAGTCAAGGTTCCAGATAAAGAGTTGAGCGTGCCTCCAATGAGGTTCAGCTGATTACCACGATTACCACCACCACCAAGCAGGTTCAGCATGGGATTAACCACCGTGTTGAGAATACATACAGCAAAACCGCTGATGAATGCACCGAACAGATAGACGGCAAAGCCACTGATATCAGCACCAAATTTGCCTGAAATAAACTGAATAAGTACGCCTACAAAGCCTGTTGCAATACCAGTCAAAGCTGTATTCTTGTAGCCAATCTTGGTGAGTAACTTGCCAGCAGGAATACCCATGAAGAGGTAAGCGAGGAAATTCATCGCATTGCCCAGCATACCTATCATGTTCTCACTACCTGTTCCGTCGAACACGTTTTTCCAGATTACACCAATAGGAGCTGCGAGGTTTGTAACGAAAGAAATCATCGCAAAGAGAAACATCATTGTAATAATGGCAATGATGTTTCCTTGTTGTTTAGTGTTTTTTTCCATTGATTTATGTGAATTATTTGTCTACTCCGAATTTGTAGATAGTTTTTTGCTTATATTGTTCCCCTGGATTTAGCACAACAGATGGGAAATAGGGACGGTTTGGACTGTCAGGGAAGTGCTGAGCTTCAAAGCAAACAGCAGAGCGACGAGGATAAGTTGCTCCATGCGTGCCTTTCATGCCATCTTCAAAGTTACCAGTATAGAGTTGAACACCAGGTTCTGTAGTGTACATTTCCATTGTACGGCCACTGTTGGGTTCTGTGACTTTAACGGCGAAACTCAGTTCTCCTTCTTCCTTTTTGTTAAGTACGTAGCAATGATCATAGCCAGAACCATTCTTCAGTTGCTCATTGTCGTCGTCATTGATTCGTTTGCCAATTGCTACAGGTTTGCGGAAGTCAAATGGAGTGCCCTCAACTTTGAGGATTTCACCTGTAGGTATACTGGTTGAGTCTATTGGTAAATAGAAGTCTGCATTGATTTCACATTCAAGATTGTCAACCGTTGGAGTGGGGTTGGCTATACCTGTTAATGAGAAGAAAGCGTGGTGAGTTAAGTTGATAATCGTTTTTTTATTGGTGCACGCTAAATAATCTATAATGAATTCATTATCATCATTAAATGTATAGATAACTGTAGTCTTAAGTTCTCCGGAGAAACCTTCTTCACCATAAGATGAAACGTAATGGAGCACAAGAGACTGATTATTCATCAGCTCTGCATCCCAAACCTTGACATTAAAGCCTTTCTTTCCACCATGCAAAGAGTTTGGACCATTGTTTATAGGCAAGTAATATTCCTTGCCATGAAGTTGAAATCTCCCGTTAGCAATACGGTTACCGTATCGTCCTATCAGTCGACTTAGATACGGTTCTGGGGAGTTGATAACATCATTGATATTATCATGACCTTGGATAACATTGGCATAGTTCCCCTCTCTGTCTGGAACCATGATGGCTACTACTGCACCGCCATAATTGGTTATAGCGACTTCGTTTCCCAAGGCGTTGCGAAGGATAAATAAATCGGTTTTCTTTCCGTTCACTGTGGTCTGAAAATCCTCACGTTTCAGACCACAAATGTTTTCATTTGGAACTGTGTTCATAATATCTTTAAGTTTTTAGTTACTGATATATTTATTGCAAAGTAAATAAAAAATAACGAGTTTCCCAAATGAAAAAGTAAAAAACTTATTCCTTTTTTGATTATTTTTCAACAGAGGAAAGCAAATCTGCAACAATATAACTTGAACCACCTATAAATATGAAGTCTGCATTGTCAGCCTCTGCAAGTGCATGACTATAGGCTTCCTTTACACTCTTGTATATATGGCCACTCAAACCATACAGCAAGGCTTTATCTGAAACTTTGTCTGCAGGTACTGCTCGCTTAGTGGTTGCTTGTGTCCAATAATAAATAGCCTGTTTAGGGAGCATACCCATCACCGTATCAATATCTTTGTCGTCAACCATACCGAACACAATTCTAAGTTGTTTGCAAGGTTGTGCCTTTATCTGTGGAACTAAATATTGCCATCCACCAACATTATGCCCTGTATCGCATATAGCTTTCGGTAAACGGTTCACTTCCATCCACCGACCTATTAAATGTGTCAATGTTGTAACATGGTCTAAGGCACAGATTTCATCGCTTAAATCAATGCCTTGCGCTTTTAACACATTGACCGCATTCAGCAGAGTATTCATGTTCTTAACTTGATAATCACCTGCAAGTTCGGCATGAAAAGAACCAAAGTGTGTTGTTTTGTATGTTCGTCCGCCTGTTTTATCAGCTTCACTATAGATGATTTCTTGATTATCTTGTGCAAAACATATCGGACAGCTCTTTTCTTTTGCTTTGCTTTCGAATATAGGTCGTGTTTCTTTGGTGTACTCTCCGATAATTACTGGAATACCTTTCTTGATAATACCAGCCTTTTCATATGCGATTTGAGGCAGTGTATTGCCGAGAAACTGTGTATGATCAAAACTGATATTCGTAATGATTGATAAGATGGGAGTTATGATATTAGTAGAGTCAAGCCGTCCTCCTAATCCCACTTCGATAACAGCAATATCAACCTTTTGCTCAGCAAAATATTTGAAAGCTAATGCTGTTGTAAGTTCAAAGAAGCTTGGATGGAGTGGTTCAAAAAAGTTTCGTTCTTTTTCTACAAAATCAATAACGGCCTTTTCACTGATACATTGGCCATTAACTCTTATTCGTTCTCGGAAATCTATAATGTGAGGAGAGGTGTAAAGTCCCACTTTATAGCCTTTCTTTTGCAGCATTGAAGCCAGTGAATGTGAACAAGATCCTTTACCGTTTGTGCCTGCTACGTGGATAGTCTTGTATAAACGATGAGGAAATCCAAAGTGCTCGTCCAAAACTTGTATATTATGTAGCCCCTCTTTATATGCAGAAGCACCCACATGTTCGAAAACAGGGGTGCTATTGAAAAGATATTCTGTGGTCTCTTTATAATTCATCATCTCAATTGAAATAGTTCTTAAATTTCTGGAAGATAGTCTGTTTGGTTGTTATATCCCCTTTGAAATTATCACTATTCTTGAATTTTTCAATGGCTATTTTCTCGTCTTTATCAAGTGTCTTAGGGATGTAAACACTGATGTTAACAACCAAATCGCCCATTCCGTTACCATATCCTTGTACGGCAGGAAGTCCCTTACCACGTAGACGTAGCGTTTTTCCAGGCTGTGTTCCTGCGTCAATTTTAATCTTGACTTGGGTACCTTGGATAGTAGGTATCTCTACTTCACCACCAAGAGCAGCAGTCGGGAAGTCGAGTAGGAGGTTGTAAATCACGTCCTGTCCATCTCTAACAAAGGTGTCATTAGGCTCTTCTTCAATCAGAACTTGAATATTGCCTGTGACGCCATTGCGCATACCTGCATTACCCTTTCCGGGAACATTGACAACCATTCCTTGTGCAACGCCTGCCGGAATCTGGATCTCAACGACTTCTTCACCCTTAACAACTCCAGTACCACCACATTCCTTACACTTGTTTTTGATGATAGTTCCTTCGCCATGACATTCGGGACACTCTGTTTGTGTCTGCATCATGCCAAGCATAGTGCGTACGGTTTTCATGACAACACCACGTCCACCACATTTAGGACAAGTCTCACTACTGCTTCCTGCCTCTGCACCACTGCCATGACAATGTTTACATTCTACATCTTTTCGTACCTTGAATTTCTTAGTTACGCCTGTAGCAATCTCCTTTAAAGTGAGACTAACCTTCAGTCGAAGGTCTGCACCACGATATTGGGGCTGTCGTGAGCCACCCCCATTGCCAAAACCTCCAAATCCACCGAAGCCTCCACTATGACCTCCGAAGATATCTCCGAACATAGAGAATATATCATCCATGTCCATACCTCCGCTGAAACCTCCACCAAATCCGCCTGCGCCTTGAGGCCCATTGAACCCAAACTGGTCATATTGTTGACGTTTCTGTGGATCTCGGAGCACATCGTAAGCTTCAGCAGCTTCTTTGAATTTCTCTTCAGCTTCTTTGTTCCCAGGGTTTCTGTCAGGATGAAATTTGATGGCTATCTTGCGATAAGCCATTTTTATTTCATTGTCAGTGGCAGTTTTCTCAACACCAAGTACCTCGTAGTAATCTCTCTTCTCAGCCATAATCTGTTCTGCCTTATTATTGTCCTACAGCTACTTTTGCGTGTCTGATTACTTGATCGTTCATTGTATAGCCTGTTTGAACGCAATCAATTACTTTCCCTTTCTTGTCGTCACCCATACCCGGAACCATGGCTATAGCCTCATGAAAGTCGGTATTGAAGTCTGCTTCGTCAGTCTCAATCTTCTTTACTCCCATGCTTTCAAGGGTCTTTATAAATTTATTGAAAATCATCTGCATACCTTTTTTAATGGCAACAGCATCTTCACTCTTGTCACTCAGTGCACGCTCGAAGTCGTCAAGTATGGGCAGAATGCTTGTAACAGTTTTTCTTCCGCCATTCAGAAGGAGTTCGGCTTTCTCTTTATTGGTACGCTTTCTGAAGTTGTCAAACTCCGCAATCGTACGTAACAGTTGCTCTTTAAGTTTGCTGTTTTCTTCTTTCAGAGCTTCCATCGGATCCTTTTCCTCCTTGCCTGCACTTTCTTCTTCAGGTTCTTTCTCTGTCTCATTGACAGTTTCCTGTTCTGTCTGAGCATGTTCTGATGCAGTGTTCTCTGATTTTTCAGCTGACATGTTTACGTCTTGCTTTATGTCTTCTTCTTTTTTCATCATATCTAATTTTCTGTGAGTTATTGCAAAAAGCATGCCAAAACAATGCCTGAAAGCAGCAGACATATATCGCAATTGATAACTGCTTTACAGCTTTCAGGCATGATATGGTTTAGCAATACATCTTTGCTTTCTGTTCCTTGATGGTCTCATCGTGAATGTATTCATCGTAAGGCATCAATTTGTCAATCGCTCCATTAGGTGTCAATTCAATAATCCTGTCGGCCACAGTTTCAATGAATTCGTGGTCATGACTTGAGAAAAGAATGTTGCCTTTGAAGAGTGTCAAGTTGTTATTGAAGGCTTGAATACTTTCCAAGTCAAGGTGGTTGGTGGGTGTATCGAGGATTAGGCAATTGGCATTCTGCAGTTGCATGCGGGCAATCATACAACGCATCTTCTCGCCTCCCGAAAGTACATTGACCTTTTTCAGTACTTCTTCGCCACTGAATAGCATTCTGCCTAAGTAGCCTTTCATCATGACCTCATTACCTACACCATATTGCCCTAACCAATCTACCAAGTTCAAGTCGCTGTTGAAGAACTCTGTGTTGTCAAGTGGGAGATAAGCCGTTGTAATGGTTACTCCCCATTTATAAGTTCCGGCATCAGCCTCACGATTACCATTGATGATTTCGAAAAGTGCTGTCATGGCTTTAGGGTTGTGGCTCAGAAAAACAACTTTCTGCCCCTTTTCAATATTGAAATTGATATTATCAAAAAGCACAGTGCCATCAGTATCAACAGCTTTCAATCCCTCAACTTCAAGAATTTGGTTGCCGGGTTCACGTTCCATCTGGAAAATGATGCCTGGATATTTACGGCTTGATGGCTTGATCTCTTCAATATTCAGCTTTTCAAGCATCTTCTTTCTTGATGTAGTCTGCTTGCTCTTGGCAACGTTGGCAGAGAAACGACGGATAAATTCTTCCAACTGTTTCTTTTTCTCTTCAGCTTTCAGTTTCTGGTTCTGTGCCTGACGAAGTGCCAGCTGTGAACTCTCATACCAGAATGAATAGTTACCGGAAAAAACGGTAACTTTACCATAATCAATGTCAATCGTCTGTGTAGAAACCGCATCAAGGAAGTGTCGGTCGTGGCTCACAACGAGTACAGTCTGGCTTTCATCAATTTCTCCTAAATAGTCTTCAAGCCATTCAACGGTGTCCAGATCAAGGTCATTGGTAGGCTCATCAAGCAGAAGATTATCCGGTTTACCAAACAAGGCCTTTGCCAACATCACGCGAACTTTCTCTGTATTGCTCAGTTCGCTTACCATTTTCTGGTGTAATTCTTCCTTAACTCCTAAGTTCTGCAACAGTTGGGCAGCCTCACTTTCTGCTTCCCAACCATTCATTTCAGCAAATTTCTCTTCCAATTCTGCTGCGCGATTACCGTCTTCTTCGGTCATTTCTGCCTTTGAATAGAGGCGTTCTCGCTCTTTCATGTTCTCCCAAAGAGGCTGATGTCCCATGAGTACCGTGTCCATAACACGATACTCATCGTATTTGAAGTGATCTTGCTCCAAAACAGAAAGACGTTCGCCCGGCCCGAGCTCTACACTTCCATGGTTGGGTTCCAAGTCGCCACTTATGGCACGCAGCAGGGTTGACTTACCTGCGCCATTGGCTCCAATGACACCATAGATGTTGCCACGGGTAAACTTGATATTTACGTCTTTGTAAAGCACTCTCTTTCCAAATTGGATAGCAAGATTGGTTAATGTTATCATTTTGTCTTTTACCTTATAAATGAAATCTGGTGCAAAGGTAATCAAAAAACTTTGTATTTACGATGTACAGCCTGCTAATTTCGCAATTATATCGTATAATATGGCTTTATAATGTGGTTTCAGTAGCTTTATAAGTGCCTTTGATTGGTTGCATAAGAAGAAGCAAGGCATCTTTATACTTCAATGAGAAAATTGGGGTTCTGCGTAGAAATATATTTTCATAACCACTGTATAAAAGAGATGTTTTAACATCAGATACCTTCTTGAATTTGTAAAGATATCACCATGTTTTTAACACTTAAAATCTTCACTAAACAGAAAAGAAGAATAGGAAAAGTGAGTGTTATTTTTCGATTCCAATGCTCTCTGTTTGCAATTCCATTCGTTTTGCATTGTAATTTGATGCAGATTACATGGCTATTTGACTCAAAACATGGGACAAACTGGTGCAAGTTATGGCGTAATTTGATGCAAATTGCATGATTTTTCAGCGTGATTTCATTCTGTAATTTGCTTTATATTTCGTAATGTGTTGATTGTGAGTATGTTACGATTTATTGAAAAACACCTCTTTTCGAGCGTGTAGGAGAGACTCGTTTCAAATAGACGAGATATGTGAGGGCAATCGTAAATATATTTGAATAGAATTAACACATAATTGGTTTACAGGAATTATGCGGGCGAAGTTGATATGTTTGGCACAGACGATAAATGGAAATGTAGTGCGTATGACAGCATATTGGAAAACGAATTAAAGCCAATCTGCAAGAGAAGCCGATTGACTTTAATCCATGAAAGCAATGTTCAGGGCTTGGCTTTTATGTGTCCATAAGGAACTGCTTGAATGTTTCGAACTGCTTATCCATAGGAATGCTTTGCTTTGTTCCTTTCATGAAGGCTGCCAAACGCTCTGGAACAGCAATCTCTGTAGACAAGATTTCATCTACTTTATCCTTGAATTTTGCAGGATGTGCCGTTTCAAGAAAGAGGCCGGTTTCTCTTGGTTGCAACTGTTCTTTCAGTGCCTTATAGCCACAGGCACCATGAGGATCGAGAATATAATCTGTTGATGCATAGCATTCTTGCATGGTTTTGCGTATCATGTCATCAGTGTAAGTCGCTCCGCTGATGAGTTCAGTAATAGCCTGATGACTGCCATTGAACAGCGTATAGATGCGGGCGAAGTTTGAAGGATTGCCTACATCCATGGCATTAGCCAAGGTCTGTTTGCTGGGTTGAGGCATATATTCACCGGTTCTTAAATAATGGAAGAAGACATCATTGGCATTGTTTGCAGCAATAAACCTATTGACGGGAAGTCCCATTTTATAGGCGAAGAGTCCGGCACAGAGGTTCCCGAAATTTCCACTTGGAACTGATATTACCAGTTTGTCGGCCTTACCTAACCGTTTAAGTTGGGCATATGCATAGAAGTAATAGAATGCCTGTGGAAGAAAACGAGCCACATTGATGCTGTTGGCAGAGGTGAGTTTCATGTGATGATTGAGTGTTTCATCCATGAAAGCCTGCTTGATCATAGCCTGACAATCATCAAATACGCCATCTACTTCCAGTGCAGTGATGTTTTGACCTAAGGTGGTAAACTGGCTTTCCTGTATATGACTCACCTTGTCTTTAGGGTAGAGTACATAGACATGGATACCGTTGACACCAAGAAAACCGTTGGCAACGGCCGATCCGGTGTCGCCACTTGTTGCCACGAGAACGTTGATTTGCTGTTGGCCTTCGCGTTGAATGAAATACTGAAGCAAGCGGGCCATGAAGCGAGCTCCAACATCTTTAAAAGCTAACGTGGGGCCATGGAAGAGTTCAAGCGAATAGATATTATCTTCTATGTGAACGGCGGGAACATCAAAAGATAACGTATCATAGACGATGTTTCGCAAAGCCTCAATCTCAATGTCGCCACCAAAGAAGGCCTTGGATACTTCGAAAGCTATCTCCTGAAAACTTAGTTTCTCAATTTGGTTGAAGAAAGTTGCCGGCAGTTTTTGGATATGTTCAGGCATGTATAGCCCACGGTCGGGAGCTAATCCCTTGATGACAGCCTCTTCAAGCGTGGCTGTAGGTGCCTTTTTGTTAGTGCTGTAATATTTCATTGTTTATTTGATTTTCATGAAAGTTTCCATAAACTGTTGCAGTGAGAGCAGTCCATATTCTCCATGAGTGCAACTCTTTTCATCGTAGGTTGTTACCTTGTCGGGTTGGATATCTCTGTGCCAGATGGCAAAAGGAACGGGTTCTTTGACGTGAGTGCGTATCTCTACAGGCGTTGGGTGATCGGGAAGTAGGGCGATACATACAGGTTCTTCCCACTCACTTACGGCTTCATAGACGGGTTTAACGATGCGGGCGTCAAGATTGCGGATAGTCTGGAGTTTCAAATCAAGGTCTCCGTCATGCCCAGCTTCATCACTTGCTTCTATATGTAGAAACACGAAATCTTGTTTCTTCAGCGCCTCAATAGCTGCTGATGCCTTTCCTTCATAGTTGGTATTAGCCAGTCCGGTTGCACCGGGAACCTTGATAATATCAAGTCCGGCATAGTGACCGATACCGCGAATGAGGTCGACTGCCGAAATGACACTTCCGCTTTTGATCTCCGGATAGCGTTGCATCAGCGTCGACATAGACGGGCGATAACCTCCGCTCCAAGGCCAGATGCTGTTGGCTTTCTCTGTGCGTTGCCGGTTAAAAGGGTGGTTTGCAAGCAGTGATTGGCTCTTGATGATGAGATCATTAAGCAGGTCGGCCGTAGCCTGTGGAGTCATTCTGTCGCTATTGTATTCGGTATATCCCTCTTCAGGTTTAACGAGAAGCGGTTTCCATTCCTCGTTAGGATGATCGTGTGGTGGGGCACAAGTGATGTGTTTATTGCCATTCTTGATGACAAGTAAATGGCGATATTGAATGCCGGTGATGAACTTCACTTGGTCATTACCAAGCTCCTTGTCTAAGAACTTAATAAGTAGATCGCCTTCTTCTGTAGTCAGATGCCCTCCGTGATGGTTCTTGATACGTCCGTTTGCCAGTTCGATGATGTTGCATCGTATTGCCATATCATTGGGTTGCATCTCATATCCAATGGAGGCAGCTTCTAATGGGCCGCGTCCTTCATAGACCTTATTGAGGTCGTAACCCAGGATTGCAGTGTTGGCAACTTCAGAACCGGGGAGAAATCCATCAGGTATAGTGTTGAGCATTCCTGTCTTTCCTTGCTTGGCCAGGAAGTTCATGTATGGTGTATCTGCGTATTGGAGAGGTGTCTTTCCTCCCAATCGGTCAATGGCATGGTCGGCCATGCCATCTCCTAAGATGATGATATGTTTCATACGGAATTAAATGTTTGCAATAGACATGATGTTGGCAAATACACCGGCTGCAGTTACGCTTGCACCGGCTCCATAGCCTTGTATTAACATTGGATACTCCTTGTAGCGCTCGGTGGTAAGCAATACAATGTTGTTGCTTCCTTCGAGATTATAGAACGGATGATTTCGATCAATGGCCTTAAGTTCTACGCTTGTGTGGTTTCCATCAAGTGTTGCTACAAAACGCCAACGCTTATCTTCTTTCTCCAAAGCCTTTCGTTTATTTTCAAAATCAGTGTCCAAGTCGGGCAAACGCTTCCAGAATTCTTCAACACTTCCCTCAAAATATTTCTGCGGAACGAATAGATGCTTCTCTACATCAGCTTGTTCTACTCGATATCCAGCCTCGCGTGCCAAGATAACGAGCTTGCGGACAACATCTGTTCCACTAAGATCTATGCGCGGATCTGGCTCGCTATAGCCCTGCTCTTTGGCTCTTCTGACAGTTTCAGAGAAAGGAACTGTGGCACTGATTTCATTAAAAATAAAGTTAAGTGTACCGCTTAACACCGCTTCAATTTTCAGTATTTTATCCCCCGAATTGCGTAGGTCGTTGATGGTTCCAATAATTGGAAGACCAGCCCCGACATTGGTTTCAAATCTGAATTTGACACCACGGCGGAGGGCAGTTTTCTTGAGTTGTGCATATTTGTCATACTCTCCGCTGGCTGCAAGTTTATTAGCTGCAATGACACTAATATTATGTTCGAGGAAATTTTGATAGAGTGAAGCTATCTCCTTGCTTGCTGTACAATCAACAAAGACACTGTTGAAAATGTTCATCTCCACAATGTGATCGCGTAACTTCTCTGGAGAACTCGGCTCAGAACTTTTCAAGGTCTCGCGGTAGTTGGACAGATTAAGTCCGTCTCGGTTGAAAATTGCATTCTTAGAACTTGCTATTCCCACGACATTCAGCTTCAACTGATTGCGTTCCTTAAGTTCATTATATTGTTTACGGATTTGTTCTATCAGTTTACTTCCTACAGTTCCAATTCCACAGATGAATAGATTGAGCACTTTATATTCAGAGAGGAAGAAAGAATCGTGGAGCACATTAAGAGACTTCCGAAGATATTCACTCTTGACAACAAAGGAAATATTCGTCTCACTGGCACCCTGGGCACAGGCGATAACGCTTATACCGCTTCGGCCTAATGTGCCGAAAAGCTTTCCCGATATACCCGCGGCATGTTTCATGTTGTCACCAACAATGGCGACTGTTGCCAATCCTTTCTTGGCATGCATAGGAAACATGGCACCGTCTTCTATCTCTGCAGAAAACTCTTTATTCAGCACTTTGACAGCTTCATCGGCATCTTCTTCCTTGACACCGATACTTGTAGAATTCTCTGAAGAGGCTTGAGAAACCATGAATACACTGATACCTTCATCGGCAAGTGCCGTGAAAATGCGTCGGTTTACTCCGATAACTCCAACCATAGACAAGCCTGTAACCGTGATGAGTGCTGTGCCGTTTATGGAACTGATACCCTTGATGAGTTTGTTGTCATCATCAATTTTATTTTTAATGGTAGTGCCGGGATAATTCGGGTTAAAGGTATTCTTAACCTTGATAGGTATGTTTTTTACGCATACTGGATAGATCGTCGGAGGATAAATGACCTTTGCACCGAAGTTACAAAGCTCCATGGCTTCAATGTAACTCAGCTCATTGATGGTATAAGCAGACTTGATAACACGGGGATCTGCTGTCATAAAACCGTCTACATCAGTCCATATTTCCAATGCACTTGCATTGAGGGCTGCTGCAAGGATGGCTGCTGTGTAGTCGCTCCCGCCACGCCCGAGGTTCGTTGTTTCGTCAGTATCTCGATCTCGACTGATGAAACCGGGCACAAGTGATATGTGTGGAAGATCGCTGAAAGTATCTCGTACAAGCTTATTGGTTAGTTCACTGTCAAGCGTATTCTTATTATTTTTCCGTTCTGTTTTGATGAAATCACGGCTTTCATACCATTTTGCTCCTCTGATTAGCGTAGCAACAATGACACTTGAAAGTTGTTCTCCATAGCTCACAATAGCATTCTCGGTCTTTTCACTGAGGTCATGAATGAGGTAAACGCCAAAGTAAATGCTCTTCAATTGTTCAAAAAGAGCATCTACTTTATTAAATAAAATAACACGTTTCTTGGTATCGGTAATGATGGTGTCTATCATCTTGTGATGACGATCGACCATGATGTTGAATTCTTCTTTCCATTTTCCATCATGCCTAAGGGCTAATTGTGCGGTGGTAATGAGTTTGTCGGTAATACCTCCAAGGGCACTGACAACAACGATAATGTCTTCACTCTTTGCCTCGTTCTCTACGATTTTCTTTAAGCTGAGAATGCTTTTTACGGAACCAACAGATGTCCCGCCAAATTTCAATACTTTCATTTTATAACAGTTTTGGGTTTGTGCAACCACTCAACAATAGTGGCTTTTCTTGCTGTAGATGTGTTAAACGGATAGCTTTCTTACATATTTCGTTCTCTTTTACCGACCATACAAAAGTGGGAAATGATAACAAAATGCAGTATGAAACTTACAGTTTAATCAAATCTAAGCGCAAAAATACAAAGATTTATTATTGTGACCAACAAAATGAATGATATTTTTCTATTTGTCATCAAATTTGGGTAACTTTGCAAATATGACACAAGAATATCAAATTCGTGTATTGCCCCAGGTGGCCTACACAGAAGAGAATATCAAGCAATATATAGCTGAGGAGAAAGGTCTTGACGTTCGCACACTCTATCAAGTGCGGGTGTTGAAGCGTAGTATAGATGCGCGTCAACGACAAATTTTTGTCAACTTGAAAGTGCGTGCATACATCAATGAGTTTCCACAAGAAGAGGAATTCGTACGTACGGACTACCCAAATGTGGAAAGAGGCAAGCCTGTTATTGTCGTTGGTGAGGGGCCAGGCGGACTCTTTGCTGCACTTCGTTTGATAGAAAAAGGTCTGCGTCCGATAGTTTTGGAGCGTGGCAAGAACGTACGTGAGCGCAAGAAAGATTTGGCTCTGATTACGAAAACGCAGAAAGTTGACGAACAAAGCAATTATAGTTTTGGCGAAGGAGGTGCAGGTGCTTATAGTGACGGTAAACTTTATACACGGAGCAAGAAGCGTGGCAGCGTGGAAAAGATTCTCAATGTGTTTTGTCAGCATGGGGCTTCTGCGTCGATATTGGCTGATGCTCACCCGCATATTGGCACTGACAAACTGCCTCGTGTGATAGAGAATATGCGCAATACTATTCTCAAGAGTGGTGGTGAGGTTCATTTCTTGACAAAGATGACTCGATTACTTATGGTTGAGAATAGGGTAGTAGGTGTTGAGGCTATTGATTTGCAGAAACAATGTCAGTTGGAGTTTCGTGGTCCTGTTATTCTTGCCACTGGCCATAGCGCACGTGATGTTTATCGCTATCTTAATGAAGCAAAGGTTGAGATAGAGGCTAAGGGAATAGCTGTTGGTGTACGTTTGGAACACCCGAGTGAATTGATAGATCAGATACAATATCATAATAAGAATGGCCGGGGAAAGTATCTTCCGGCTGCAGAATATTCCTTTGTGACGCAAGTTGATGGTCGTGGGGTGTATAGTTTTTGCATGTGCCCAGGTGGTTTTGTCATTCCTGCAGCTACAGATAGAGAGCAGATTGTTGTCAATGGCATGAGTCCGAGCAATCGTGGAACGGCATGGAGTAACAGTGGTATGGTTGTAGAGATGCATCCGGAGGATTGCATGAAGATCGTTGGTGAAGATAAAGAGGATGCTTTGAGCGTGATGCGTTTTCAAGAAGAATTGGAGAAAACGTGTTGGCAGCAGGGGAATATGAAGCAGACTGCGCCTGCACAACGAATGGCAGACTTTGTCAGTGGCCGTCTGAGTTACGACCTTCCCAAGAGTTCATACGCCCCCGGGCTTATCAGCAGTCCGCTTCATTTCTGGTTCCCTGCCTTTGTAAGCAAGCGATTGCAGGCGGCATTCAAGGTCTTTGGAAAGAATGCCCACGGTTTTCTGACGAACGAGGCGGTGATGATTGCAGCCGAAACAAGAACGTCAAGCCCCGTAAGGATAATCCGCGACAGAGCCACATTGCAGCACGTGCGCTTGCAGGGGCTGTTTCCTTGCGGTGAGGGTGCGGGCTATGCGGGCGGTATTGTGTCGGCGGGAATTGACGGAGAACGGTGTGCAGAAATGGCTGCTCTCTATGTGGAAGGCCTGTAGTTCTTCACGTTTTCATGAAAAACAGCTCGGATACGGGAGTAAATCATCATTTTTCGGGAAAATCTGTCTATATGTAGGAGTAAATCATCAATTTTCAGGAAATTCTGTCCAGATACGGGAGTAAATTGTCGATTTTCGGGAAACTTGTTTAGATATGGGGTACAATCAACGAAAAACAGAAGAAAGAGGCTTTCGTAGAGGTACGATTGATGAGAAACGCAGAAAACAAGGCTTCGTACCCCTACGATGAGCGAAAAAACACGAAAAATCACGCTTCGTAGGGGGTACGATGAACAGGGAAACAGCGAAAAACGTCTTTCCTTCACGAGGGAAAAGAAGAAAACAGTGAAAATTAACTTTCCCTCATGGGGGAAAACAAGAAATTAGCGAAAACCGGCTTTCCCTCACGGGGGAAAACAAGAAAACAGCAAAAAACGGATTTCCCTCGTGAGGGAAAACCAAAAATCAGCGGAAGATACTTTCCCAAAATTGGGAAGACGAGAAAATGTGGAAAATCGGATTTCCCAAGCTTGGGAAGAACAAAAAGCGGAAGAAAATGGCTGTCCCAATATTGGGAAGATCGAAAAACGTCGAAAAAATGCTTTCCCAAACTTGGGAAGAATAAAAAATCTCAAAGGCTGCATTTCCCAACCCTTGGAAGAACAAAAAATATTGTTGGGAGCTTTTCCAACCCCTTGGACGAGCGATTTTTTCTATTTTTCATTCATCCAACCCCTTGGACGGGTAATTTTTTTCGTTTTTCATTCATCCAAGCCCTTGGATGAGCGATTTTTCCCATTTTTCATTCATCCGAGCCCTCAGACGAGCATTTCAATGCGTGGCTTTCCACCAATCCGTTTGCTGTTTGGTGTAGTAAACAGTAGAGTTTCTTGTCGGGTCACTAATCGTAATGCCGCAGAACTTACTGACCTTATACGTGTTTGCAGAATATTGGGCATCCCCCGGACGATAAGGGTTTGTATATATCGTATATAGATAAGGGGTGCATGCCTTGTGAGGAACCAAATCTTTTAATGCCTGATCAAAGTTTGCACGAAGTGGCGGCAGAACGCCGAGTTCGTCGATATAAGAACTTAGGTCGAAAAAGACGTGATTGTCGTATCCGTCGAGAAACTGCACGTTGTTCAGATTACTCGTGTTGAATGTATAAGTCTGATTAATCGCTTTCATGACAGTAGCCATGTCTTCAATATATTTTCCACAGCGTATGGCAGAGAGTGAACCATAGGGCAGGGGGGGGCTTGAATAATGCTGATAGAAGCCGTCAATCCATTTCCCGTAGTCGGGTTGCCCTATGATGTGGCCAAAAACCTCACTGTATGGGATGCCGTCTGCCAGCACTTCGCTTGTTGAGCCTACAAGATAATCGGTAACATCTTTCAAGGCATAAGCGGTCTCTACGTTGGCCATATAGCAGTCGTCAAAACATATAAATCTCACCTTTTTCATCTGAGATTGTGCAATGGCATCCCGAAGGTCGCTGATATTGTATTGTGTAGCCTGCTCTGTACCGCCGAAAGCGCGGCTTGAAGCACGCGGCATGGTATTGTCACTGCCTCGTGGAGTCCAACCGCTTCCATGACAACCAATCAGCAGACTGTACTTTCCTGTAGTGCTGTATGAAGTGACAAGGTTCAGGAGGCTTTCCAAGTTAGCTTCAGATACTGACACAAAACCGGCATTTGTTCTGAGAGTATCGAATTCGCAGCGTTGCTGTGTTATGTTATATTTCATGCGGAAAATAACACTTTGGCTCTGACTGTTAGCTTTGAAAACAATGATATCAGTACCTTTGATGCCCTTTGAATTATCAATATATGCCTTCATACCTGCAATATTTTTATCAAAGTAATAATTCAAATTGCCTGCTGAAGAAATTGTTGACCCCGTCCACGGCATATACACGAACAGCGTTTGCGTGGTTGTTTCATACGAATCATAAATCGGAATGTCATCATGGCATGAGGATAATGCCAATGCCAATATCATAATGATTAATCCTGAACAATATTTCCTCATCATAAGCTTGCGTATTCTTGTTTAGTGTTGCGTGTTGATAAAGCCGACCTCACTTTGTCATAGCTTGTAAGCTATATACAAAGTGAGGTTATGCCTTCTTTTATTTTTTCTTCAACTCTTCGATAGTCTGCTTCAAGGCAGCAATCTTTTCCACAGAGTCGCTTTCCTTCTTGCGTTCACGGGCTACAACAGCTTCGGGAGCGTGTGCCACGAAGTTTTCGTTGCCGAGTTTCTTGCGGATGCCCATGAGGAAACCCTCTAAATGTTGTAGTTCTTTTTCTGCTTTTTCAATTTCGGCAGCAATGTCAATGAGATCACCCAATGGCACTGCATATTCATCAGTTCCGACCATGAAACTGCTTGCATCGTTGCTCTTTTCTGTTGCAATATCAATGCTCTTGAGATTGGCCATCTTGAGAATGATGCTGTTGTAATCAGTCATCTTGTTCTCACCGATAGCTTGAAGCACAAGCTGTTCCTTGGGAGCAATGTTCTTTTGGTTGCGAACGGTGCGCACACCGCCTACAATCTGCTTGACAATTTCAATATCATTGATGAGTTTTATCTCATTTGCTGAAGGAGCATCCATCTGCAAGGTTGCCAGCATAATGCTTTCGCCTTCCTTACGGTCTGTTATGTGCTGCCATAATTCTTCTGTGATGAAAGGCATGAACGGATGCAGCATCTTGAGCAGATTGTCAAAGAAACCAATCGTTGCATCATAGGTCTTTTGGTCGATAGGCTGTGCCTCGCCATTGATGTATGCAGGTTTCACCATCTCCAAATACCAGCTGGAGAATTCATCCCAGAATAGTTTATAGACAGTCATCAAAGCTTCAGAGATGCGATACTGCTTGAACTGGTCCTGCAATTCAGCATTCACTTCCTTGAGTTTTGCAGCAAACCATTCTACTGCCAACTTGTTACAAGTGGGCTGTTCGATATCCGCAGTCTGCCAACCCTTTACCAATCTGAATGCATTCCAAATCTTATTGTTGAAATTGCGACCTTGCTCGCAGAGCGTTTCGTCAAAGAGAATGTCGTTGCCTGCAGGTGCACTGAGCATCATACCCATGCGTACACCGTCTGCACCATACTTCTCTATGAGCATGATAGGGTCGGGGGAATTGCCGAGACTCTTGCTCATCTTGCGGCCTAACTTGTCGCGAACAATGCCCGTAAAGTACACATGTTTGAATGGATAGGTCTTGCGATACTCATAGCCAGCCATAATCATGCGTGCCACCCAGAAGAAAATAATGTCGGGTGCTGTTACGAGATCAGAGGTTGGATAATAGTAGTTTATCTCCTTATTGTCGGGATGATTGACCCCATCAAAAACAGAAATCGGCCATAACCATGAAGAGAACCATGTGTCAAGGCTGTCACTCTCCTGCTCAAGGTCATTGACTGTAAGCGTTGAGTTCTTGGTTTTGGCCTTTGCCAAAGCTTCCTCAATGGTGGCAGCAACAACAAAGTCGCGCTTGCCGTCTGTATTTGTAAAGTAGTAAGCGGGTATGCGATGTCCCCACCACAATTGGCGTGAAATACACCAATCCTTGATGTTTTCAAGCCAATGGCGATAGGTGTTTTTGTATTTCTTGGGATAGAATTCAATCTCGTCAGACATCACTGGGCCGAGTGCAAGGTCTGCAAAGTGCTGCATTTTGAGGAACCATTGTGTAGAAAGTTTTGGTTCAATAGGCACGTTGGTACGCTCGGAGAAGCCCACTTTATTGTCATAATCCTCAATCTTTTCCATTAGTCCGGCTGCTTCCAAATCCTTGGCTATCTGCTTGCGGACGTCCATTCGGTCTTGACCTACATAGAGACCGGCTGCTTTGCTGATAGTTCCGTTATCATTGAAGATATCGATGGTTTCCAATCCATGCTTTATACCCAGTGCATGGTCGTTGATATCATGTGCAGGAGTTACTTTCAAACAACCCGTACCAAACTGAATATCAACATATTCATCTTCTATAACTGGAATTTCACGACCAACGAGTGGAACGATGACATGCTTCCCCTTGAGCCATGTATTCTTTACATCAGCAGGATTAATACACATTGCAGTGTCACCCATAATAGTTTCAGGACGGGTGGTTGCAACGACAGCATAGTATCCTTTGTCGTCTTTGTGCATCACATTTCCTTCTTCCACCTGCTTGCAATCGGTTTCTACTACGCGGTATTTCAGATAGTAAAGTTTGGAATGTTCATCCTTATAGATTACTTCTTCATCAGAAAGTGCAGTCTGTGCTTTGGGATCCCAGTTGACCATACGCACGCCACGATAGATCAGTCCCTTTTCATAGAGATCGCAGAACACCTTGATAACCCCTTTGCTTCGGGTCTCATCCATTGTAAATGCTGTGCGATCCCAATCGCATGAACAACCTAATTTGCGCAATTGTTTCAGAATAATTCCACCATGTTCATGCGTCCAATCCCAGGCATGTTCAAGGAACTCTTCACGGCTGAGATCGGTTTTCTTTATTCCTTTTTCAGCCAATTTACCCACAACCTTAGCTTCCGTGGCAATACTGGCATGGTCGGTTCCCGGCACCCAACAGGCATTCTTGCCCTCCATGCGGGCACGACGCACAAGAATATCTTGAATAGTATTGTTAAGCATGTGCCCCATGTGAAGTACCCCTGTTACGTTTGGTGGTGGGATAACTATCGTGTAGGGCTCGCGCCCATCAGGTTTGCTGCTGAACAATTTGTTATTGAGCCAGTATTCATACCATTTTGACTCTACTGCTTGTGGATCATATTTACTTGCAAGTTCCATGATTTCAACCTTTTTATTTCCTTTTTAATTTTACGCCGCAAAATTACAAATAATATTCGAATATTCGTCATATTATGAGGTGGAAAGTAACTCTGTTTGGATAAACGAGGCTTGATTTTCCATATGTTTACAAGCATAGATGCACAATATTTACAGCAAAGGAGTCCTCTGTTACTTATGCTGAACAACAGTTCTATACTTTCTTTTGTCTCTGTTTATTGTCAATTTTATATCACGATTTTAACACTTTTGAGTGTCACCAAATAGAAAATGGAAATCAAGAAAACAGGCATTATTTTATATTTTCTGTCAATTGGGTGTGCAATCTCATTCATCACAGATTGTAATTTGATGCAGATTACATTGCTATTTGAGTCAGAAGAAGCTGTAATCTCATACAGATTGCAGCCTGATTTGACGCATATCGTAAGGTTTTTCAGCGTGAAATTATGCTGCGAATTGTATCGGAGTTCGTAACACTTTGACTGTTAATGCATTATAACTTCTTGAAAAACAGAGCTTATTTGGAGTAAAGAGAGTCTTTCTCTCAAATAAGTAAATCCTATGATGTAAATTGTAAACATCCTTGATGTGTTTTAACATATAATTTGTCAGCAGTAATATAATTAATTCAATGCGGACTAAATACTGCCTGTTTTCTAATGATAGGTGTTCAAGGTGATATCAAAAGTGGTAGACTTATCTTTATTCTCATCACATAGGTTGAGAAGATTTATGGGAAAAGTAGCTTCATGTGATGATGAACGTTCAATGGAAACATAATATGCCAATCGGAAAGTTTACATCGGATTTGGTTTTCTTAGCTTTCGCTTGTAAGTGTCTTTGAGGATTAGTGTGAATGAGAATATTTTGTAGATAAACTTGAATAGTAGTATATTATTAATCTGGTGTATAATTATTTAACTTGTTTATAAGGTTATTTATATACCAGATAGTCGTCTGTTTGTATTTCAATTGGTGGATGAAAGATATCATCAAGAGGCTTGGGTTGGGCATGATTTTTGCTGTACTAATATCAAAGGACAAAAGATAAACAATTAATATGGAGGAAAATAATTATGGCATTTATTGACTATTATAAAATTCTTGGTGTCGACCGGAACATTCCACAGAAGGATGTTAGGGCGGCCTATCGGAAGCGTGCAAAGCTGTTTCATCCCGATTTACACCCAAATGATCCGAAAGCAAAGGCGAAGTTTCAGGCTTTGAATGAGGCCTATGACGTGATTAGTGACCCGGAAAAGCGGGCCAAGTATGACAAATATGGCGAACAGTGGAGGCAGGCTGATGCCTTTCAAGGTAATGATACCGAAGGTTTTAGCGGCGGTAATCCTTTCGAAGGCTTCGACTTCAGTGGCTATGGAAGTGGAGGTGGAGGTTTCTCCAGTTTCTTCCAAGATTTGTTTGGAGGTGGTCGTTTTCGCTCGTCTGGCTTTGGTGCCCAGCAACAACAGAGCAGTGGACAGATGGAAGCAAAGGTCAGCATTGATATGTACACAGCTTTGTTAGGTGGAGAAGTGCTTATACAGCTTAGTAATGGGCAGAAGATAAAACTGAAAGTAAAGCCCGAAACTCAGAATGGAACGAAAGTGCGTGTGCGTGGACGAGGCTACAGCCGAGGCAATGGAACATATGGCGATTTGATAATCGTTTATAATGTGAAGCTGCCTACAGGACTAAGCGAGCGCCAGAAACAGCTGCTTCAGGAAATGAGGAATAGCTAATCTTTATGCTTCATGCTGTTTTACTGCAGATGATAGGCTCTGTGGCGTGGTGTGTGTACTTTGTGCATCTGCGCCATCAGAGGTCATCTTGGTGATTATCCCATGTTGTGTTATGGGGTAATGGGTGTCTGTGAAAGGCTGAAGCACGGTTCTCTTTCAGTGAAATATGCAAAAAGAGATAAAACAAGAGCAAATACTTTGAATTATGTAAGATTTGCCTTAACTTTGCAGGAAAATTCAAGATAGCTATATGAAACAAACAAAAATAGTTGCCTCGATAAGTGATCGGAGATGTGATCAGGATTTTATTCGCAAGCTTTTCTTCGCAGGAATGAATGTGGTTCGAATGAATACCGCTCATGCAACGCCAGAGGGTATACGGACGATTGTAAAGAATGTGCGCGCTGTTTCGCCACATATCGGTATCATGATTGATACGAAAGGGCCGGAAGTTCGTACCACGGGAGTGGAAATTCCCTTGCAATATAAGGCCGGTGATATGGTGAAAGTATTCGGTCGTCCGGAGATGGACAGCTCGCATGATATCATCAATGTTTCTTATCGCGATATCACAAAGGATGTGAAAGTGGGTGATGATTTGCTGTTTGATGACGGCGAACTTGATATGCGCGTCATAGAGAATAGTGGCCCGATGCTGGTAGCACAGGTACAGAATGATGGCGTTCTGGGTGCTCACAAGAGTGTGAATATCCCGGGAGAACATATTGATTTGCCTGCACTTACAGAAAAAGATAGACGTAATATCTTGTTAGCCATAGAACTTGACATTGATTTCATTGCCCATTCTTTTGTCAGAAATGCTGCTGACGTGAAGGAAGTCCAGGATATCTTAGATGAGCATCACAGTGACATAAAGATTATCTCAAAGATTGAAAATCAAGAGGGTGTAGACAATATCGATGAGATTATAGATGCCTCATATGGTGTGATGATTGCGCGTGGTGACCTTGGTATTGAAGTCCCTATTGAGCGTATTCCTGGCATTCAGCGAAATATTATCCGCAAATGCGTGGCCAAGTGTAAGCCTGTTATTGTGGCAACACAAATGCTTCATACGATGATTAACAATCCTCGGCCAACGCGTGCAGAGGTAACGGATATAGCTAATGCAATCTATTATCGTACAGATGCCTTGATGTTGAGCGGCGAGACGGCCAGTGGCAAATATCCGCTTGAGGCTGTTCAGACCATGGCACGTATTGCAGAACAGGCAGAGAAGGACAATTCCCGACGGGAAGAAATAGAGGCTCCATGGTCAAATGGTGATTTGGATCAGCGTGCATTCTTAGCTCATGCAGCGATTGATGCTACCCGAAAGCTTGGGGTTGCGGGAATTATCACCGACAGTGAGACTGGTCAGACGGCACGCAATCTGGCGGCTTTCCGTGGGCCTGTACCTGTATTGGCTATATGTTATAATGAAAAGACGCAGCGCTGGCTGAACCTCAGCTATGGAGTTATCCCGATATATCAGCACGAAGAGGTCAGTTCTCAATACATGTTCTTTGCTGCTTTGCGCATGCTTCGGCAGAAAGGATATATCAAAGATGAGGATAAGGTTGCCTATCTGAGCGGCAGTTTCGGTGAGGGTGGGGGAACCTCATTCCTTGAGATTAATAAAGTCGGAGAGGTGTTTAATGAAAATTACCAGTTCCATCTCCCCGAAACTTCGGGGCGGGAGATTGCTAAAGAACGGAAGAATAAGAAAGAAGCATAATCATTTGATGCTATAGAATGATAAAAAAGGAAAGCCTATTTAGACTTTCCTTTTTTATTTGCTTCTTACTCTTTTAGTGGTATTTTCTTCACTCGGCGCTCGTGGCGACCACCTTCAAACGTGGCTGTGAAGAATGCATCAAGAATTTTTTCTGCGGTTTTGTTGTCAATGAAGCGTCCGGGCAAAACAATGACATTGGCATCGTTATGCTGTCTGATCAATTGAGCAATGTCTTTATTCCATGCAAGGCCTGCACGCACTCCCTGGTGTTTGTTGAGCGTAATGGCCATGCCTTCGCCGCTGCCACATATGCCGATACCGGGATAAACGTCGCCATTCTCTACTGCCTCTGCTAATGGATGGGCAAAGTCGGGATAATCAACGCTCTCACTACTGTATGTGCCAAAGTCTTTTACTTGATACCCTTTCTTTTCAAGATACTCGAGTACAAACTGTTTCAAAGGAAAGCCTGCATGATCGCAGGCAAGACCTACTGTTTTAACTTCCATAGGCAAATCTGTGTTAAAGGTTAAAAGGATAAGGGAAAAAGTCTGTTGACCCTTTCCCCGATAATCGTTTATTTCAATTATTCTGCAAGGAAGGCTTTCACCTGCTTGTAGACGTTTTCACCTGTGTATCCCAGTTTCTCATCCAACACCTTGTAAGGAGCAGAGAAGCCAAAGCTTGATAAACCGAAGATTTTACTGTTGGGGCCAATACCGACAAGTCCCTCAAGAGTAACCGGCAGGCCGGCCGTCATACCGAATTTCTTGATGCCATAAGGCAATATTGCTTCTTGGTATTCCTTGCTCTGTGTGCGGAACAAACCTTCAGAGGGGGCACTGACAATGCGGACTTTAATGCCTTCCTTGCGCAGTGCTTCGCATCCGGAAACCAAAGTAGAAACTTCGGAACCACTTGCCACGAGAATTACATCTGGGTTTTCATCCGATCCCTCGACAATATAAGCACCCTTTGCAGCTTGTTCGTAATCGTTTCCTGCAGGCAGTTTGGCAATGCCTTGGCGTGAGAGTATCAGCGCTGTAGGAGTAGCCGTGTTTTCCATAGCCAACTTCCAGCAAACCGTAGTCTCATCAGCATCTGCAGGACGGAACACGCGTACGCTATCCTTACCTGAATGGTTCTTCAGTTTTTCCATTAGTCGGATTTGTGCTTCCTGTTCAACAGGTTCGTGTGTTGGTCCATCTTCACCTACGCGGAATGCATCGTGTGTCCAAATGAACTTTACAGGAACCTGCATCAATGCTGCCATGCGTACTGCTGGTTTCATGTAGTCAGAGAATACGAAGAATGTACCCATTGCTGTGACAACACCACCATGCAGCATCATACCGATACACATGTCGGCCATGGTAAGCTCTGCAACTCCGGCTTGGAAGAAAGCTCCGCTGAAGTCGCCGCGAACAAAGCTCTTGGTCTTTTTAAGGAATCCGTCAGTCTTATCGGAATTGCTTAGGTCGGCAGAAGCACAAATCATATTAGGCACCTGCTCGGCTAAGACACTTAGACAAGCTGCACTGGCGACACGTGTGGCAGAACCTTCCTTTTGACTTACTTTGCTCCAATCTACCTTGGGAGCATTGCCACTGAACCATTCGTTCATTCGGGCTGCCTTCTCGGGATTAGCTTTGCGCCATTCTTGTTCAGCACTCTTACGTTCTGCAACAATCTTTTTCAGTTCTTCTGTACGTTTTGCATACAACTCTTTAACATCATCGAAGAAAGCAAATGCATGGTCAGGATCACCACCTAAGTTTTTAATAGTATTGATATAAGCTTCTCCGCCGAGCGGTGCACCGTGTGTCTTGATATTGTGTTCATAGTTGCTGCCATCTTCTTTCAATGCACCTTTGCCCATGATTGTCTTACCAATGATAAGGGTAGGGCGCTCTTTTTCATTTTGTGCAATATCTAAGGCTTTGCGAATTTCAGCTACATCGTTGCCATTAATCTTAAGAACATTCCAGCCCCAAGCCTTGTATTTCATCTCTGTATCTTCGGACATTACAACGCCACATTCTGTAGAAAGCTGGATGTCGTTGGAGTCATAGAACATGATGAGATTGTTTAAGCCTAAGTTACCGGCAATACGTCCCACACCCTGTGAGATTTCTTCCTGTATTCCTCCGTCACTGATGTATGCATAGATTTTATGTTGCATCATGGTCTTTCCAAGACGCGCTTCAAGGAATTTCTCTGCTATCGCAGCACCAGCAGCCATGGCATGTCCCTGGCCAAGCGGCCCGGATGAGTTCTCTATGCCACGTGTAATATCGAGTTCCGGGTGTCCAGGCGTAACAGAACCCCACTGCCGAAATTGCTGGAGATCATCAAGAGTAAAATAACCGCGAAGCGCTAACCCTGCATACAGCATAGGACTCATATGTCCCGGATCAAGGAAGAAGCGGTCCCGACCGGTCCATGTCGGATCTGATGGGTCGTAGACTAAATATTCGGCAAAGAGCACGTTGATAAAATCAGCTCCGCCCATTGCACCACCAGGATGCCCGGAGTTTGCCTTCTCTACCATTGCTGCAGCAAGAATACGGATATTGTCTGCAGCATGGTTCATAACTTTAATATCGTTCATGATCGTGTTTTTATTTGTTACAAATATACTATTTAATATTTAAAACGACGATAGACTTTGCGGGAATTTTAGCTTTTATCGTATTTTTCTTTATTTTTATATCCTTGAAAGCTACAGGCTTTACGGTGTCCGGGTGGTTGAAATCATTATAGTCTGCAATATTCTTACTGGTTAGGATTTCTCCCTTAACGGTTTTTGCAGTCATTCCATCGGTTGTGAATTCAACTTCCTGTGCCTTGTCAAGACTGACGTTTGCCAACGAAACAACAAGATAGCCTTCTTTTGTTTTGGCGGCACTTGTCGAAATCATCGGAATGGTTCGATTGTCCCTTACTTTCATGGAATCACATGTCACATCCAATGAAAGTGCTTTTGCATCCTGGAACGGTTGATACATGCGAAATACGTGATATGTAGGAGTCAATACCATGTGGCCAGCATCTTTTGTGTCTGTCAGTATCATGCTTTGAAGTACATTGACTACTTGGGCTATGTTAGCCATTTTCACGCGATCAGCATGGCGGTGGAAAACATTGAGCGACAGCGCTGCAACAAAGGCATCGCGCATGGTATTCTGTTGATAAAGATGTCCTCTGACAGTGCCGGGTTCTTCGTCCCACCATGTTCCCCATTCATCAACAAGAAGACCGATTCTCTTTCCCGGATCTTTTTGGTCCATGATGGCACTGTGCTTTTTTATGACATCCTCAATTTCGAGGCATTTACCTATTGTCCAGTAGTAATCTTCGTTCGAGAACTTCGTAGCTGATCCCTTGCTGCCGTTCCAACCTGTTACGGTATAGTAGTGTAGAGATAATCCATTCATGCGATTGCCCACATTGTCCATCAGCACTCTTGTCCAGTTGTAATCATAGTCGCTTGCTCCTGAAGCAATCTTATAGAGTTGGTGCTTGTCATAGTTGCGGCAATAGACGGAATAACGGCGGTAGAGATCGCTGTAGTACTCAGGACGCATATTGCCACCACAGCCCCAGCTCTCGTTTCCTACACCGAGATATTTCACGTTCCATGATTTCTCGCGTCCGTTTTTCCTGCGTAGATTAGCCATTGGTGTATCGCCGTCGCTGGTCATATACTCAACCCATTTAGCAAGTTCTTCCACTGTTCCAGAACCGACATTACCACTGATATACGGTTCGGCTCCCAAGAGTTCGCACAGATTGAGAAATTCGTGCGTACCGAAGGAATTGTCTTCAATGGTTCCTCCCCAATTGTTATTCTGCATCTTGGGGCGCTGATTACGCGGGCCGATACCATCCATCCAGTGATATTCATCAGCAAAACAGCCGCCCGGCCATCTTAAAACCGGTACTTTTAAATTTTTTAAAGCATAGAGAACGTCTTTTCTATAGCCGTTGATGTTTGGAATTTTTGATTCAGGGCCCACCCATAAACCACCATAGATGCACGACCCTAAATGCTCTGCAAACTGTCCGTAGATTTCTTTGTTAATCTTGTTTTTGACTTGATTAGTATGAATGCTAATCTTTGCATCTTGTGCCGACATCGTCAGATTAAATGCTGATGCTAGCATAGTAATAGTTATCAATTGTCTTTTCATTTCTACTAATAGGTTTTAATAATAATATACGTGAATTCGGTTTAAACGTCAATCTTGCTGCTTCCCGATAGTGAGAAAGCCGTTTTTCGCTGTTTTTTCAGTTTCGGCTGCGGCCGAAATGTTGTTTTTGTTGTTTTCTACTCTTCGGCCGCGGCCGAAAGCCGATTTTCACCGTTTTTCGTTTTTCGGCCACGGCCGAAATGCTCTTTTTGCAGTTTTCTACTCGTCCGCCGCGGCGGAAAGTCGATTTTCAGCGTTTTTCCATTTTCAGCCGCGGCGGAAATGCTGTTTTCACCGTTTTTTACTCGTCCGCCGCGGCGGAAAGTCGATTTTCAGCGTTTTTTCAGTTTCAGCCACGGCGGAAATGCTCTTTTTGCTGTTTTCTACTCGTCGGCCATGGCGGAAAGCCGATTTTCAGCGTTTTTTGCCCGTCGTACCCCTACGAAATGCTGTTTTTGCCGTTTTTTATTGATTGTACCCCTACGAAACGCGTTTTTTCGCGTTTTCTGCTCGTCGTAGGGGTACGAAAGGTTGTTTTTCGCGATTTCTGCTCATCGTAGGGGTACGAAAGGCTGTTTTTCGCGATTTCTGCTCATCGTAGGGGTACGAAAGATTATTTTTCGCGTTTTCTGCGTTTCGTCGGCCGACGACGAGCATTTTTCGGCGTTTTCTGCATTTCGTCGGCCGACGATGAGCGTTTTTCTGCGATTTCTGCGTTTCGTCGGCCGACGACGAGCATTTTTCAGCGATTTCAGCATTTCGTCGGCCGACGACGGGCATTTTTTCGCGATTTCTGCATTTCCAAGGGGTTGGATAGCCGTTTCTTAAACAGAATTCATGTCATAATGTAATAGATAGAGATTTTGATATCTCCATTCAATCAATTTTATTAGGTTGTTAATTGCATGTAAACGTAGAACTCACTTTTTGAATTTGACAGCAGCCTGTTCAATGGGTAATCCTACTTTGTAGTTCTCAATATAGGTGTTGAATCCTTCAACTTCCTCGGCAGTTGGTGTGATTTCTGTGCCGATATTTCCAATGAAGACCTTTTCGTCAAGATAGTCAGCTAAAGATTGGTTTACGGCTTTGTTGATGAGATAACCCGCGAGAAGAGCAATTCCCCACGCACCACCTTCTCCTGCTGTTTCCATGACGGAGATTGGAGAATTGAGAGCGGCAGCAAGGATGCGTTGCCCCACACCTTTCGTTTTGAATAAACCTCCATGTGCAGTAATACGGTCAACACGTATCTTTTCTTCGTTAAACAAAATGTCATTGCCTATTTTAAGCACGCCTACTGATGCGTAGAGATTGGCGCGCATGAAATTTGCCAGATTGAATTTGTCATTGGCTGAACGAACGAATAGGGGACGACCTTCTGCCAATCCTGTAACGGGTTCTCCAGAAATGTAATTGTATGCAATGAGGCCTCCGCAATCTTTATCTCCTTCAAGCGCATGGTTATATAATTTCCCAAACACTTCATTCATGTCGACTTTAATGCCGATAAGTTGCTGATACTCTTTAAATAGGTTTACCCAGGAGTTCAAATCTGAAGTGCAGTTGTTGCAGTGAACCATTGCAACAGGACTGCCATCTGGCGTAGTCACCATGTCTATCATCTCGTAGGGTTTGGAAAGTTTCTTCTCCAATACAATCATTGAGAATGAGGACGTGCCGGCAGAAACGTTGCCGGTACGCTGCTTGATGGCGTTGGTAGCTACCATGCCTGTTCCCGCATCGCCTTCAGGCGGGCAGACGGGAATCTCTGATTTAAGATGACCGGAGGGGTCTATCAGAAGGGCGCCTTTCTCGGTTAATACACCGGCATTCTCACCCGCTGAGAGTACTTTTGGAAGTATATCAAGTATGTTCCAATGAAAATGATTATGAGCAATGTGTTGATTAAATTCTTCAATCATTGCAGCATCATAGTCTTTGGTTGCAGAATCAATGGGGAACATACCTGAAGCATCGCCGACTCCAAGTGCTTTTACGCCTGTAAGTTGCCAGTGAATATAGCCTGCCAATGTGGTTAGGAAGTCTATATCCTGCACGTGTTCTTCCTTGTCAAGGATGCATTGGTAGAGGTGAGAAATGCTCCAACGCAATGGAATGTTGAAATTAAACAGTTTTGAGAGTTCGTTTGCAGCCTTTGCGGTATTAGTGTTACGCCATGTGCGGAAAGGAACAAGTATTTCCTCTTTTTTATTGAAAGCCATGTAGCCATGCATCATGGCGCTGATGCCGATAGCTGCCAATGTCTCTATTTCTGCATCATAGGTTTGTTTTACATTCTTCCTTAGGTCGGCATAGCATTCCCGTAAACCATTCCATATAGCATCAAGACTATAAGTCCACAGTCCGTCGACTAATTTGTTTTCCCATTCAAAGCTTCCTTGTGAAATGGGGCGATTTTCTGGATCTATAAGAACAGCTTTTATCCGGGTAGAGCCAAACTCAATACCGAGAATGGCTTTGCCCGATTCTATTATTTTCTTTTCATTCATTTTATTCGTGATAGATAAATTAGCGGAGAGCCTTGTTCAACATATAGTATATTTCATTGAACTTTAATTCTTTGCGGAATTGTTCGTAATCGGTATCCTTGTTGATGATACAAGCTTCGACGTCGGCAATCTCTGCAAAGTCTCGCCAGTATTCGTCTGTAAGGCCGAAGCTGAAACAAGAGTGGTGTGTGCCGCCTGCATTTATCCAACAGCCTACGCCAACTTCGAATGAAGGCTCCGGAACCCAAAGTGCAGAGGCAACAGGAAGTTTTGGGAGCGGCTTCGACTTGATGAGGTTAACATCATTAACTATCAGGCGGAAGCGATTGCCCATATCTACAATAGTTGCAGTAACACCATGTCCCTGCTTGCTGGTGAAAACCAAGCGAGCAGTCTTGCTCTTACGATATCCTATACCGAGGAAATGTACTTCCAAACGTGGTTTCTCTTCAGCAATGTCGGGATTGATTTCCAGCATGTGAGCTTCAAGGATAGATGTATTTTCGCCGTCGAAGTTCAGCGTGTAGTCTTCAAGGAAAGAAGTTCCTCCCTCCAGACCTTGGCTCATAAACCATGTGGTGCGGTAGAGAGCAGCCGACTTCCAGTCACCTTCTGCACCGAAACCGATACCTTCACTCATCAAACGTTGTGAGGCTAAACCAGGGATTTGGTCAAAGCCATGGCCTGTTTCTTCTACATTTACATCACCAAGGTCGTCAAAGTTTGTCGTGAAGCCTTTTGCGCCATACGCTTTCAATACGGCGCGAAGGGTAAGTTCTGCCTTTGCGGAATTCCAGATCTTTTTATATTCTTCAGTCTTGTTATCTTCAAGTTTGGCATCATGTGCATATTCCTTAAAGTACACCTTTACAAGTTCGTCTACATCTGCATCTTGAATTTTATCGAAGTAAGAAAGAACTTCAGAGAATGGGCAATAGTCTACATGATATCCCAGCACCTGTTCAAAAGCAACCTTATCACCATCGGTGACAGCCACATTGTTCATCTGGTCGCCGAAGCGGAGTATCAGACAATCCTGTGCGTCAGCCCAGCCTGCACAGACCCGTTCCCATACAGCAATATGCTTCTGTGTCTTCTCATCTTTCCAGTAACCAACGACGGTTTTGTGGTTCTTGCGGAGGCGTGAAAGGATGTGACCAAACTCACGGTCACCATGTGCACTCTGGTTTAAGTTCATGAAATCCATGTCCATTGTTTCCCAAGGTATCTGCTGGTTGTATTGGGTGTGCAGATGTAGCAGAGGCTTATGCAGTATCTGCATGCCTTTAATCCACATCTTGGCTGGTGAGAAAGTGTGCATCCATGTGATGACACCGATACACTTCTTGTCGTTGTTGGCACGCGACATTACATCTGCTACTTCATGGGAAGAGTTGGCTGTCCCCGCATAAACTACCTTTACAGGAAGCAGGCCGGATGTGTTAAGCCCTTCTACCATTTCTTTTGAATGCGCATCAACTTGTTTTACAGCGTCTCCTCCATAAAGAAGTTGTGCACCGGTTACAAACCATACCTCGAAATTCTCAAATGCTTTTATCATTGTCTTATGTTTTTAGTTTGTTTTTTCTGATTATTTCTTCTTCTGTCCGTAATAGGCATTGGGGCCATGTTTACGGTTAAAATGTTTTTCGATCAGCAACGGATTCATGGTTGTCTGTGGATTGATATTGAAAGAAATGAATGCCATTTTAGCTGTTTGTTCCAAGACAACAGCATTGTAAACAGCATTGTCTGGGTCTTTTCCCCACGAAAAAGGGCCATGATTTTTTACCAACACACCAGGTGTGTGCATATAGTTGATTTGATTTTTATAGAATTTCTCTACAATGACCACGCCTGTATTCAGTTCATATTCATTCATTTGCTCTTTTACCATATCGTCAGTGCAGGGGATAGCATCATGGAAATAATCTGCGTGTGTCGTACCGATGTTAGGAATGTTGCAGCCTGCCTGCGCCCATGCTGTGGCATAGGTAGAATGAGTATGGACAATACCTCCGATCTCGGGAAAGTTTCGATAGAGTTCCAAGTGAGTGGGAGTGTCTGATGACGGATTGAGTTCTCCCTCAATAACTTTTCCACTCTGCAAGCTGACAACAACCATGTCTGAGGCTTTCATCGTCTCATAGCTGACACCGGAGGGCTTGATGACAACCATCCCTTTTTCGCGATCAATGCCTGAAACGTTGCCCCAGGTAAAGATGACGAGCCGGTGCTTCACAAGGTCAAGATTTGCCTTAAAGACCTTTTCTTTCAATTCTTCTAACATAATATTTCAATAGAATGATTTTTTCTTTTTTATAGTTTAAAGTTGGGATCGTCTTCGTATGCGCGCTTGTTGAAGCGATAGAGGGCTGCACCGCGTTTCGAAGTAATCTTGTCTATGAGTTCAGTCTTCTCGATGAAGTCAATCTGTTTGATGCGTTTTCTGAAGTTTCTTTTATCGATTTCTTCACCCAAGATTGCTTCATAGACATGTTGCAATTGGGTCAAGGTGAATAGCTCCGGAAGCAGATTGAAACTCAAAGGCTCTGTGTTCACACGTCTGCGGAGCATGGTAATAGCCTTGTTCACCATGATGTTATGGTCGGAATAGAGCTTCGGGAGCTCTTCTAAATTAACCCATTCCAAGTCATGCTGTATGCGGAGGTTATCATCATAGTCTTTGACATTTATAAGTGCACAATAGGTAATGGAGATGACGCGTTCGCCCGGATCACGGTCGATATTGCCGAAAGCACCTACCTGTTTCATATAAAGATTACGCAGACCTGTGAGATCTTGCAATACTCTGTTGGCTGCATCAGAAAGACTTTCTTTTGCTCCCACAAAGCCGCCGTAGAGAGAAAGTTCCCCACGTCCCGGATCCATTTTCCTTTTTCCGAGAAGTAGTTTCAATTTACCTTTTTCAAAACCAAACACGATACAATCGACGGATACAAGCAGTCTGGTATGCTCACCATAAAAGTTTGTCATATTTTTATTGTTTTATTTCTGCAGGAAGATGGTTATATTCGCCATCTCCTTTGCTCTTTAGTTTTATACGCGAATTCAGTTCAAACATCTATTTTTCCACTTCCAAGGGGTTGGAAAGCCATCTTTTCCATTTTTTGCTCATCTAAGGGGTTGGAAAGCTATTTTTTTTCCATTTTTTGCTCATCCAAGGGGTTGGAGAACCATTTTTTCCTATTTTTTGTTCATCCAAGGGGTTGGAAAGCCATTTTTCCCCATTTTTCGTTCGTCCGAGGCCTCGGAAAGCCGTTTTTTCCAGTTTTTTGTTCGTCCGAGGCCTCGGAAAGCTGTTTTTTTTCAGTTTTTCGTTCATCCGAGACCTCGGACAAACCTTTTTTACTCCCTTGCCCCTATCGAACTTAATTCTTACCCCGAATTCTCGAATTTTATAAATGAGGTTCCTACGACATTCTCCTTACCACAGAAGGGCATACAGGAGGAAAGTAATAAGGACAATGCCACATGTTCCTAAAGTATATTCCCTGTTGGTTGCAAAGAGCTTCAGGTTTATTGGCAGGGCCTTGACGTCTTGAACGCTATCTTTAGAGTTACTGTAAAGCCAGACAGCTGATGAGCCGGTGAGCACTCCGAAGAAGAAAAAGGCTTGGAAACCGATATCGTTCAGGTAGGCTATAACACTTGTGTCAGGATTGCCGCCAGGGTTGATTACACCGAGAATAGTGACGACAGCTGCTGCAATTATCATCAACACTCCGGCAAACCCTAAAACTTTAGCCCATAACAGCATCTGTTTCTGGTCAGCTTCTGAAGGGAGTTCACACCGGATATACTTCTTGTCAAGGTAAGTGACAGTAACGAAGAATGTGAACAAAATGATGAAGATGTAGCCTGCACGGAACTGGAATGCAACATTCGGCAGCAGTATTTTGAACAAAACGCCCATAGGTATTGTGAGGATGGCTGTCCATACAGCAGCTGTGGAAGATGCACGTTTCCAGAGAAGCCCTAAGCCAAAAACTACGATAATTCCAGGATAGATGAAGCCTGAATATTCCTGAATATATTGGAAGGCTTGGTCAAGTCCGCCCAATAAAGGCTCTACGGCAACCAAGGCAATGAGCAGTGCCCCCACAGCAACCATTCGGCCTACGCTTACCAATGTCTTGTCCTTTGCATCCTTATTGATATATTTTTTGTAGATATCCATGGTGAAAAGGGTAGAAGTAGAGTTGAACATGGAAGCCAATGAAGAAATGATCGCAGCAGCTAAAGCAGCGAAACTGAGACCTTTAATGCCTGTCGGGGTGAAGTTTCTGATTAACCAGGGATAAGCGTCGTCGGCTCTGTTGATGCTGCCTGCAAGATGAATGCTTGAGAAAGCTTGCGGATCCTGCATGATATAGTAGGCGCAGATGCCGGGCAATACTACGATGAATGGAATTAAAATCTTCAGGAAGCCAGCAAAGACCAAACCCTTCTTCGCTTCATCAATGCTCTTGGCTGCAAGTCCTTTCTGAATGATATATTGATTAAATCCCCAATATCCTAAGTTCGTCAGCCATACGCCGCCGACAACAGCAGCTATACCCGGTACGTTTTCGAACGCGTTCACGTTGTGGCTTTCTTGAATGACAAGGTGGAAATGCACATCATTTGCATGGGTGCCTGTCGTCAGGTCAGCATATACGCGACTTAAAGCGCCGAGTGCATCTGTGCCGAACACTTTGCCCATTTCGCTCAGAGCAACGTATGCAGTAATTAAACCACCACCGACGAGGAAGGTCACCTGCATCACATCAGTCCATGCTACAGAAGCCAAACCACCGTAGATTGAATATAGACCGGCAATGATAAACAGACAGAGAATAATCAGCATACGCATGGAAATGGTTAATCCGAAGATATTTACGGATAGCCCTTGAAGACCAAGTATCTGCTCGATAGCCAATGCTCCAAGCCATGCCACGGAAGTGAGGTTGACAAATACATAGAGGAAAAGCCACAAAATGGAGAACGCCAATCCTACACCATCATTGTAACGCTCACGGAGAAACTGTGGAATTGTAAAGATCTTGCGGTCGAGCATCACCGGTAAAAGGAACTTTCCAATGACAACTAAAGTCACAGCAGCCATTACTTCGTAGGCTGCAATGGCAATACCGTCGCGAAAACCTGTTCCCGACATGCCGATAAACTGTTCTGCTGAAATGTTGGCTGCAATCAATGAAGCACCTACAGCCCACCAAGTAAGCGTGTTGCCTGCAAGGAAGTAGTCGTTGGCACTCTTCTCTTTTCCTCCCTTATTGCGGCTGAGAAAAAGACCAAGACTAACGAGCAGCACAAGATAAAGTACGAGAATAATCAAGTCGATGGATTTAAATCCCGACTGACTTATCGCTTCTGAAATACTATTCATTTTATTTGTTATTAGGTTTTTGTTATGAGATTATTTTTCAAGAGTTTCTGATGTGGAAAACCTGTAGGCCAAATGACTGTAGTATTTTTCGCCTGGTTTGAGATAAGGATTGGATATTTCCCAACCTTTTGTCTTTGCTTTGATCTTAGTAGGAGAGTCTGGATATTTCTGACTTTCAAAGCAGACGCTTACGTGTTTGGGGTATTTCACGCCATGCTTACAGGCAATCCCCGTTCCTTGAAAGTTGCCTGTGTATACCTGAAGCCCAGGTTCGTTCGTGAATACTTCAAGTCTGATGCCTGTTTTTGGCGAATATAGGCTTGCTGCAACAGTTTTGTCGTCACCTTTGTTATCTTTATAGGTGTTCAGACACCAGTTGTGGTCATAGCCCGTTGCATTCTTGATCTGGTCAAAAGTGGTATCGTATTTCTCACTGATGACAGAAGGTTTGCGGAAATCCATCGGTGTGCCAGCCACATTTTTGATTTCTCCTGTAGGGATATAGAACTTATCACTTGGAGTAAACTTATCGGCATTGATATACATCACCTGATTGAAGCCTTCATTGGAAAGGTCGCCATTAAGGTTAAAATAGCAATGGTTGGTCATGTTGACGACTGTTTCCTTGTCGGTGGTAGCTTCGAAAACAATGTCGAGCGTATTGTTACTTTTTACAGTATATGTGGCAGTAGCCTTGACCGTTCCAGGGAAACCGTTCTCTCCGTCCTTAGCAGTAATGGCAAAGACTACCGACGAGTCGGTCTTCTCTTTCACGTCATAGATTTGGTGAATCCAGCCACTGTTGCCCCCACCATGAAGGCAATTTGCATTATCATTGGCTTTTAGTTTGTATTCTTTACCGTCGACTGTCAGCTTGGCATCCTTAATTCGATTGGCATAGCGACCGACAGTTGAACCGTAATCTGAAGGAGAATTCACGGTATCAGCATATTGTGCAATGTTATCATAGCCTAAAACAACATCGGTAGGTTTGCTGTTTCTGTCGGGCACTGAAATCGAAACCACGCGCCCTCCGTAGTTTGTCAGGCAAACTTCCATGCCATTGTGATTGGTAAGTGTGATCAACTCGGTCTTCTTCCCATTGATTGTTGAATCAAAAGCTGTTGGGTTAAGACCTGATACAGTCAGCTGGGCATTCTCCTTAGTGCCACATGCAGAGAACAGAATGGTCGCCATTCCTGCTCCGAATAATATTCCTTTTAAGTGTCTCATAAACATGAGTGATTATTATAGGTGAATTAATATTTTGGTGTAAAATTACAACTTTTCTTGATAACTTGTATCTTTCTTAAGGGTATTTTTCATGTTGTGAGTGTCTAATTAACACTTTTAAGCAGTTTATTTAGTTTTCTTTGTGGTAGTCAGTCACTTTTAAGTCTGTTGTATTACAGTTGAAATGGTTTCTGATTTGCTTGATAGCGAATTATATGTTAAATCTTTTCAAGGAACTTTACAATATCCATTATTCAGTTTGGATATTTAAAATAAAAGGTCTTTTCACTTCAAATATTGCTTGTTTTCTAATAGTTTGCAATCCTTTGATAGTCAGAATGTTATAGAAGTATGTGCAAAACAGGGATGAAAATAATGTAAAAAAGCACTGTGTTTTGCGTCTGATTACCTTGTAATCTATATTATATTATGGTGTGTTTTGAGTCAAATAGCCATGCAATCTGCATCAAATTACAGCGCATTCTGTATCAAACCCCACACTGACTCCTGCAAAAATGTGAACTAAAGTCCATTTTCTTATTCTTTTTCCTCTGGTTGATAACCTTCTGATGTGTTAAAAATGGGCAATAAAGTTTACAAAAGAAAGGGTGTAATTCAACTGGAGTTCTTATGAAAGTTTCCTTATGTTGTCAGGATTAAACAAGCCCAATCGTTGTCGTTCTTTCGTCCATATTCTTCCATTCCCAATGCTTTTGCATGCTCTAAGATAATGGGAATATCGGCTTGATAAAACCCGCTGAGGATTAAAAGGCTATCCTTCTTCATGACACTTTTGAATGTAGCAATGTCATTAAGGATGATATTGCGGTTGATATTGGCTGTAACAATGTCGAAAACTCCCGAGATATGGTTCAGCACATGGGCGTCGCCATGATAAATTTCAATATTCTCAACATTGTTAATTGCAATGTTGTGCTGTGAGTTTTCAACGCTCCATTCATCTATATCATAACTGACAACGGCCTTTGCACCATACTTTGCAGCAATAATTCCCAATATACCCGTTCCGCAACCGCAATCAAGTATGCGTTTGTCTTTGAGGTCGAGATGCAATAGGGTAGAAGCAATCATGCGGGTTGTCTCATGAGTACCGGTGCCAAAAGCTAACTTGGCATCAATGAAAATATGGTCAATATTTTTATCTTTAGTGTCTGGAAGGCTCTTTTTTGCATCGCAAATCAGAAGTTTGTCGTCAATATTGATAGGCTCAAATCCCTGTTCTTCCCATTCTTTATTCCAGTCTTTATCATCGGCATTCTTTATGGTATAGCTGATGTTTACATCAGGAATAAGAAAATCGTCAATAGCTTTTGCAATCTGTTCTTCGTTCCAATTGTCGGTCTGTGCAAAGGCTTTTAGTCCGTTTGGCGTGTCTTCAAACGACTCACAGCCTGCATCTCCGGCTGCGTCGGCAAGCAATGCACGTGCGTCCTCGATAACCTCCGGGGCGCATTCTATCGAAAAATCTATTTCAAGATACTTCATAATGTTGCTTAATTTTAGTGCAAATATATATAAAAATAGGGAAAAACCTATTGCAGATTAGGGAATTTCCTTATTTTTGCAATAAAAGAATAGATATTTTTGTATCAGAAAAAGAATGTAAAACAAAATAGAAAGTAATCATATGAAAAAACTTGTTCTCATGACAGTCCTTGCAGGAGCGTTGCCGTTATCTATAATGGCACAGGACGACGACCTCTATTTCACGCCGAAAAAGAGTTCGGAAACCAGCTCCGTTGTTGAGAAGTCAACTTATTATTCGGGTAGTGACCGTAATGTAGACGAGTATAATCGTCGTGGAAAGTATTGGAGCCATTATCAGAAAATAGGTACTGACGACAAAGGAAACGACATCGTCCAGTTCACGAAGGGTAATGGCGTCTATCCTGATTCTACGTATATTGATACGACATTTGTCGGAAAATACTACGAAACTATGGTCAATGATGACGATTATAGATATACTCGTCGCATGAGTCGTTGGGATGGTTACTATGATCCTTGGTATTACAGTTATTCTTGGGGCTTTGGTCCTTATTGGGGATATGGCGCTCGTTGGCGCTATGGTTGGTATGATCCGTTCTACGATCCATGGTATGATCCATGGTACTATGGTGGTTATTATGGCTATAGATATCCTTACTACGGTTATGCCGGTTGGTATGGAGGCTGGTATAGTCCATGGTATTATGGTGGCTACTACGGCTATCCTTATTATGGCGGCTACGTAAGTTATAGTCGTCCGACAGGCACAATGAACCATAGTTATACTGCAGAGTCTTCATCATTCCCAAGAGGAACTTTCGGAGGTTCGCGTGTCAGTGCAAGAACAAGCCGTTCTGTCGGTGCGTCTGCTCCAGGAGTTCGTGTTGGCAATAGCGGTATGTTTGGCGGTTCTCGCAGTGTAGAAGGCAGTCGTTCTTACAATACTGGTAACAATGGAATACCTTCACGCTCTTACAACAACAATCCTCCGCGCGAATCATATAATCCGGTTCCAAGTCGTTCTTATAATTCAGGAGGTTTCGACTCAGGCTCTTCCTTTGGAGGAAGTGTGCATTCCGGCGGAGGTTTCTCAGGCGGTAACTCTGGTGGTGGCTTCTCCGGTGGCGGTGGTTTCCATTCAGGTGGATCGTTTGGAGGTCGTAGATAACATGTAATGAAAATAAAAAGAATACAGCTTATGAAAAGGTTATATATTTCCGTTGCAGTGCTCTCCCTATGTGGCATGTCTGCAATGGCTCAGGAAACATATGAGAACACAAGACTCGTTGATAATGATTTGAATGGTACGGCCCGTTATGTTGGTATGGGTGGCGCTATGGAAGCACTCGGTGCTGATGTCTCAACGATGAGTACAAACCCTGCAGGTGTCGGCTTGTTCCGTAAGTCAAAGGTCGATTTATCTTTCGGATTGGTCAGTCTGCAGGATGCAACCAAGTTCAATTCGTTAGGTAAAACGAATGCCAGTTTTGATCAGATAGGTTTTGTATATGTGCTCAATAAAAGTTCTAATTCAGGTTTCAATATAGGTTTTAATTACCATAAGAGCCGCAACTTCGACCAGATTTTGGGTGCAGCCAACACGTTGAATAATGCTTCACAGAACAAATTGACTTATCAGAAGTATCGTAATAAAGTTTTTACGGACAAGAAAAGCATGACATATAACCAGATAGACGGGCTTTATATGGATAATCTTCTTTATAATAAGAACGCAGGAAAATATTATAATTATCCTGCTACAGGTTATCTTTATAATGAAGAGAACATGGGTTATATCGGCGAATATGATGTCAGTTTGAGCGGGAATATCAACAATCGTATTTATTTGGGTATGACAATTGGCTTGCATGACGTGCATTATCGCAATCATTCGGAATATACCGAGAACTTTGTTGCCAACGCAGATAAAATTCCTGGTTTGACTTTGAATGATAACAGAGAGATTACCGGTACTGGTTATGATGTCAAGTTTGGTGCAATTTTCCGTCCATTTGATGCGAATGCATTTCGTGTAGGTGTGTATATGAATACGCCGACATGGTATGATTTGACAACTTCGAATTATTCTACAATGACTGATGGAACTACATCTGTGCCTACACATGAGTCTTATGATTTCAGAGTTGACACCCCGTGGAAATTCGGTTTGAGCCTTGGTCATACGATCAATAATGTTGTTGCATTGGGAGCAACATATGAATATGCGGATTATAGTGCAATGAGTACGCGTATCAAGGATGGAGGCTATTATGATAACTGGTATGGTACTTACTATGAAAGCAGCCATAAAGACAAAGCAATGAATGCGCATACCCAAGAAACTTTGAAAGGTGTTCATACGCTGAAGTTAGGTGCTGAATTTAAGGTTATGCCTGAATGGTCAGTTCGTTTAGGTTATAATTACCTGAGTGCCATGTTTAATGAGAATGGTGCAAAGAACGGGACAATCGCTTCCCCAGGTTCTTATTATGCCAGTTCAACGAGTTTTGTGAACTGGAAAGCTACAAATCGCATTACATGCGGTGTTGGATATGCTCATAAGAACTTCAATGTAGATCTTGCTTATCAGTATAGTGCACAGAATGGAGAATACTTCCCGTTTGCTAACTATTATGAGGGCAAAACGCCTTCTAATGAAGACAATATTGCTACGGCAACTAAGGTAAACAATAAACGTCATCAGTTGCTGTTGACATTAGGCTACCGCTTCTAAGGTATCACAATTACTTTTCTGAATCCATCGGTTTGGAGAGAAGCTGAAATTACACACTCTTTGTAGTGAGTAGTAACTCGAAGCAAATCCAGGCCGAGTCGCAATTAAACTTAAATAAAGTATTTATTTTAGTGATTAATTAAGTTTTAGTAAGAATTATGAAAGGAGTTTGTCGTGAGACATTCTCCTTTTTCTTTTTATTTCCTTTGTTATCTTTCTTTTTTATACTACTTTTGTAGCTATGAATGTGACAGACAATGCAATCTTGAAATTGGCGCTTCCTTCCATTGTTTCCAATATAACAGTGCCGCTTTTAGGCCTTGTAGACCTTGCTATTGTAGGGCATATTGGGTCGGAAACGTATATCGGAGCCATTGCTGTTGGTTCTATGATATTCAATGTTATCTATTGGATTTTCGGTTTCCTCCGTATGGGAAATAGCGGTATGGCTTCTCAGGCATTGGGGCGCAAAGATTATAAAGCTGTGCTGCAAGTGCTCCGTCGTTCTATGTATATCGCGCTTTCAATAGGTTTTCTCTTTATAATATTACAGTTTCCCTTGTGTGAATTTTCACTTTGGCTGATGCACCCATCGTCATCGGTGATGCGACTCACACGCATTTATTTTTCCATTTGTATTTGGGGAGCACCTGCTATGTTGGCTCTCTATGCGCTCAATGGTTGGTTTGTCGGACTTCAGAATACGCGTATTCCCATGATGATAGCCTTGTTTCAGAATGTGGTCAATATCATTTTAAGCCTTTTCTTCGTTATCGTTCTCGGCATGAAAATAGAAGGAGTGGCTTTAGGAACAGTCATTGCACAATGGAGTGGGGCTTTATTGGGAATCTGGTTTGCCTTTAGGCAGATAGTAGAATTGAAGACGAAGTCTACTGTTTTACACTCTCCTGTGAAATGGAAAGGCTTGTTTTTAGTCAATAGAGATATCTTTCTTCGTACGCTCTTTTTGGTTGCAGTTAATTTGTCTTTCACCTCTTTAGGGGCACGGCAAGGGGATCTTATCCTTTCTGCAAACACATTGCTGATGACATTCTTTACTATGTTTTCCTACGTAATGGATGGCTTTGCCTTTGCAGCAGAGGCTTTATGTGGTAAGAGTTATGGAGCGAAGGACTTGCCGTCATTCAGTCTTTTTACTTCCCGTCTGTTGAGATGGGGCATCGGAATAGCACTTGTTGCCACCATTATATATATAGGCGGGGGAAGACTTTTCCTGCAATTGATTACCGACAGCAGTAGTGTGCTTGCCACATCAGAAGTTTATTTCTATTGGGTGGTGTTCATTCCTTTGGCAGGTTTCCTTGCATTTGTACTTGATGGTATTTATATTGGGGCCACCATGACGCGCTATATGCTGATATCTTCCTTTCTTTCAGCGGTCAGTTTCTTTGTCGTTTATTTCTCATTATCAGCTTTGCTGGGTAATCATGCACTTTGGTTGGCATTTATCCTATATCTGGCAGTACGGGGAATAGTGCAGCGTTTATTGCTAAATCGTGTTCAATTAAAAATTACAAGTATATGATAGTGGTATATATATTCGTGGGAATTCTTTTGGGTGCAGGTGGTTCATATTTCATTCTGAATAATAAGATGAATGAAAATAAGTTGGCTAATGCTAATCTTCAGACGCAATTAGAAGCAGAAAAGCAGCAGCATCAGAAGGATATAGAACATCTTAAGGAGCAATATGAGCGTGAAACTGTGTTGCGTGATGAGCAGAATTCACGTGAACAGAAGCTTAGGCAGGAGCAGTTCGCTCAGCAGTTGGAAACTGTTCAGGAACAGTTTCAAAACCTTGCGACAAAAATTCTGGAACAGACTTCACTGAAGTTGAAGACAGATAATGTAGAGTCGATAGCACATATCACACAGCCTTTGAAACAGAATATCGAACAGTTACAGCTGGCTATTGATAAGACGAATAATGAAACGGCCAAAAATACGGCTTCTCTTTCTGAACAATTAAAGTCTATGGCCGAGCAGACAGCCAAGATAGATGCCTCTGCTACGCGTTTGACGAATGTCATGCAAGGGGCTAATAAGGTGCAGGGCAATTGGGGAGAACTTACGCTGATGAACCTGCTCGACAGCCAGGGACTGCGCTTGGGAATTGACTATGACATTCAACAGACGCTGACAGATGACAAAGGAAACGTCTTGATGAATGAAGATAGCGGCAGGAAGATGATACCCGATGTCATCCTGCATTACCCTAATAACGAGGATGTTATCATCGACTCAAAGATGACCATCGATGCTTATGCCAACTATATGAATGCAGAAGAGGAGGTTGTCAAGAAGAAATATGCAGATGATGTAGTGAGAAGCATTCGCTCGCAGTTCAATTCTTTGGCCAAGAAAGACTATAGTTCGTATATCAAGGCACCGCGTCGCGCCATAGATTTCGTGATTATGTATGTGCCTTATGAGGGAGCTTTGCAATTGGCCTTGTTGACAGATCCCAAGCTTTGGCATGATGCTTTTGAGAAGCATGTCTTTATAACAAGTCAGCAGAACCTCATGGCAATCCTGAAGATTATACAGATTGCATGGCGGCAGTATGCACAGACCGAGAACCAAAAGCGCGTGTTTGATCTTGCTGATGAAATGCTGCGGCGCGTTGGTGATTTCGTAAAGCGCTTTGATAAAGTTGGAAAGGATATCGAAACTTTGCATAAAGACTACGACGAAGCCTACAAAAAAGCTTATACAGGCCGTCAGAGCATCGTGCAAAAGGCTAATGACCTCAAGGCTTTAGGCGCCAAAGAGAGTGCTAATGCTCCAATTCCGGATGTGCAGTTGAGCCTTGACGAAGCTTAAGGAAAATAACCCAGATATGAGAGGATATTATCGATTTTCGGGAAAAAAACACTCAGATACGGGAGTAAATCATCAATTTTCAGAAAAATCTGTTCAGATACGATAGTAAATTGCAGATTTTCAAGAAAGACTATCCAAATACGATAGTAAATTGTCGATTTTCAGAAAAAGCTGTTCAAATACAGGGGTAAATCATCAATTTTCATGGAAATAGTTCGTCATCCACGGCTGAAAGCGAGAAAATGCTGAAAATAGGCTTTCCGCCGCGGCGGACGAGTAAAAAACAGCAAAAATTTCATTTCCGCCGCGGCTGAAAAGCAAAAAATGAGAAAAACAGTGTTTCCGCCGCGACGGAAAATCAAAAACAGATAAATTCTGAGTTTCGGCCGTGGCCGAAATGCAGAAAATGACAAAAAATGCGTTTCGGCCGTGGCCGACGAACGAAAAACGTTGAAAATTGGCTTTCGGCCATGGCCGATGAACAAAAAACGACGAAAACTGACTTTCGGCCATGGCCGAAAGGTCCGAATATTTATAAATCCATCGTCACGCGGGCATTTAGCAGTCGCCCTGTAAGGTAATTGGGTACGGCATATTGCACATTTCTGACATCGGTAATCCAGTAATAGCTGTTGACATTGTTGATGCCAAAGAGGTTCAGACATTCTAATCCGAGCCATACATTCTTTATAATGGGCTTAGCTTTCTTTGTGTTGTCAAGCAGACGATAGCTCATGCCAAGGTCAACACGCCTGTAAGCCGGTGCACGGAAGGAATTCCTGCCGAGTTCATCGTGCGGAGTAGAGAAGGGAAGTCCGTCTGCATAGCTCATGGCCAAGGTCATTTTCCATTTGTCAGTGCCCGGGAAATAGTCTGTGAAAAACATATTCAAGGCGTAACGCTGGTCGGTAGGCAATGGAATGTCCATGCCGTGGAAGCGCATCTGCGTGTTCATCAGCGACAGACTCACCCATGAATTCGTGTTGGGTACAAACTCTCCATAGAGTTTGAAATCAATGCCTGCAGTATGTCCCTTGGCATCATTCGTTCCATAATATACCACTTTCACGTTGTTTACAGAGTAGGGAATGAGATTTCCGAGGATTTTATAATAGGCTTCAGCTGTGAATTTGAAAGGGCGTGTGCCCATTTTGAACTGATAATCAAAACCTGCAATGAAATGAATGGAACGCTGGCTGCGTATCTTGTTATTGAGCTTTGCCACTGTGATATGGTTTATCGTGGTTGTGTCGCGCAGTTCTTTGAAGAATGGAGCTTGATAGTAAAGACCTGTAGCCAAGCGGAAGGTAACATTTGAATTGAATGCGGGAACAATCCCTAAAGACAGGCGTGGCGAAACGATGGTTTCCCGATTGAAACTCCAGTGGCTCATACGGATGCCGTAGTTTAGGGTGAAATGGGTGTGCTCTCTCTTGCTTGCAAAGTGCCAGGTGTCTTGAATATAACTCTCAATGCGATTGGCATCAATCTTGTTTTGTGCGCGCAGCGAGTAGATAAGATTGAGCTCTTTCCCCGTGTGCGGTATGCTGTAGCCGCTTGAGTCGCGCATTTCATATTCGTTGCTGTTGGCTTCGATATGCTCTCTCTTGAAATATAGGGCCGTCTCAACGTTGTGTTTCGCCGTCTTATGCTTTAACATCAGCTTTAAAGCCTCAACATGTGTATTCAGATAGTTGCGTGCATGTTCAAAATAAGTGCCTACGCCTAAGTTTTTATTGGTTTCGGTTTGCGTGAGCCAGTACTGCCCTTGAATATCATATTGTTCTCTTTCATGGGTTTTGAAAGCAGAGGCTATGAGTGAAAGTTGGGTGTTTTTTCCGAAATGACGGCTTAGGGAAACCGAGGCAAGATAGGTTTTGAAAATATCCTTTTCCTGGCCGTCGAAATACACACGAAACGATTTCACGTTCTTTAATGTGCCGAAACTCGTTTCCCTTGAAGTAGGGTAGAAATCGTAATGGCTTAGGTTGATGTTTCCAATAACGTCGATAGTCCATCGCTGGTCAGGGGCATAGTGCAGATAAGTCTGATAGTCCAAAAAGCGTGGTTTATATTCTCCTGTGGTTTCCAAAGACCCTAACAGATTGCGAGTGGTCTTGTAACGGAAACTATTGGTCCATGAAAATTTGCTGTTCCCAAAACCGATATACGCATCGGCCGACATCAAGCTTGCGGCTATAGTAGCTTCAAAGGCTTTGGGCTGCTTATAGGTGATGTCTAATGAAGAAGACATTCGATCGCCATATTTAGCTGCGAAGCCTCCGGTTGAGAAATCAATTTTCTCAACCATATATGGATTGATAGCTGACAATCCTTCTTGCTGTCCGCTCCGAACCAAGAAAGGACGGTAAATCTCATTGCCGTTAATATACACGCTGTTCTCGTCAAATGCGCCGCCACGGACATTATATTGGGATGAAAGTTCGCTGTGGGTAGAGACGCCTGCTTGCATCTGCACCAGCTTTTCAACGGCATTTCCATTGGCCGCATGGATGTTTTGCAGGTCTTCTTGTTTCAGTTGTTGGTTCTGTCCGGTTTGTATTTTTTGCCCTTTCACGTCAACAGTGCCAAGCGTATTTTCGCTTTCGGCAAGCGAAATGATAAGTTTTTGTGTGCCTTTGGGATTTCGCAATACACGGGTCTTGGTCTTGAAGCCAATCATAGAGAACTTCACGACTACAGAATCTGTGCTTTGAAGAGTCATGGAAAAAGTTCCTTTCAATGAAGAAAACACTACTTTTCCCTGGCTGCTGATAGTTACAAATTCAATCGGTTTGCCTGCTGTATCGAGGATTGTGCCATGAAGCGTGAAGTTCTGTGCTTGCAGATGAAACACAGAGACAAAGAAGAGGACTATCAAATAAATTCTTGCTTTCATATCTATTTGATTAACGCAGAAGAAAGATGGATATTGCATGTGAGACTTTCTCTGCTCTGTAGTCGGCTTTCCTTTGTCAAACGTTATTCAATAATCGTGTATCGGGCAAACTTCAATAAAAGCACTTTCTGGCCGGTATTCTTGAACGTTACGGTGGCTTTCTGATTTTCTCCTTCCCCTTCAAGATTGATAACAGTGCCCATACCGAAACGCTGATGTTCTATGATACAGCCAACGTGCAATCCATCGGGAGTCGAGACAGGAGTCTTGCTCGGTTCTTTTGATATTGACTTGGGCACGATTGATCCCACTCTTACAGGGCGCAAAGGACTTGAGTGGATACCGGTAGTCGGCTTTGCAGACTTTGGAATAGAGTTTTTGAAAAGGATATCATCAGTTAAGTTGTCATTTTCAATCCGCAGGAAAGACGGATCAATATCATGTAAGAAACGGCTTGGAGCACCGAATTCCAACTTGCCAAAACGCCATCTGTTCTTTGCACAAGTCAAGATGCAATACTTCTCTGCACGCGTAATCGCCACATAAAGCAAGCGCCTTTCTTCTTCAAGCTCGCGTGGATTATTTGTAGACATAGGGCTGGGGAATATGTTTTCTTCCATCCCTACAATGAAAACCACGGGGAACTCTAATCCTTTTGCTGAATGAATTGTCATCAGACTAACCTTATTTCCGTCTTTGTCATCGTCACTTTCTACATCGGTAAGCAATGAAACTTCTTGCAGAAAGTCTGTCAGCCCTGTATACTCTTCCTGGCCTTCTTCGCGTCTTCCTTCAACAAAATCCTGCAGACCACTGAGGAATTCTTCAACATTTTCCTGTCGAGAGAGTGCTTCCGGATCGTTGGATGAAAATATATCTGCATTGATTTTACTCTCTTGAATAATGGCTGTTCCTAATTGGTAAGCATCCGTTGAGGCTGATTTTTCAATGAAAGAAGAGATGAGTTCGGCAAATGAACGTAATTTGTTGACAGTGCTATTGGTTACATTCAGTCCATATTTCACAGGAGAATTGACAATTTGCCAAAAGCTGACATCGTTTGCTTGAGCACATGCTGCAATCTTTGCAACCGTTGTATCACCGATACCTCGCGTTGGATAATTGATGATTCTCCTGATTGCTTCCTCGTCTTCAGGGTTGGCAACCATACGGAAATAGGCCAGAATGTCTTTAATCTCTTTGCGCTGATAGAAACTCATACCACCGAAAATCCGATAAGGTATGCTCTGCCTTCGCATCTCTTCTTCAAAACTTCGGCTCTGGGAATTAGTGCGATATAATATCGCATAGCTATCATAATTGAAATCTTCTTTCTGCTTAAGCCGTTTAATATAACGGCAAACAACTGCAGCTTCTTCCTTATCACTGTAGACAGGGCGCAGGATTAATCTTTCCCCCTTATCGTTGCAACTGAAGACATCTTTTGGAATTTGTCGTTTATTATGCTGTATCAAACTGTTCGCTGCCTGCACAATATGCTGAGTAGAACGATAGTTTTGCTCTAACTTGAAAAGCCGGGTTTCGGGATAAATCTTTTGAAAATCGAGGATGTTATCAATATTGGCACCGCGGAAGCCATAGATACTTTGGGCGTCATCCCCAACCACACACACACGACGATGCTCTTGAGTAAGCTGCAGAACGATACACTGCTGCACAAAGTTGGTATCTTGATACTCATCAACCAACACATACTTGAACCGCTCGGCATATTTCTTTCGAATGTCATCATGCTCTTTGAAGAGTCGCCAAGTAAGCACAAGCAAATCGTCAAAGTCCATGGCATTGGCCTTCTGACAACGTTGTTGATAGGTCTGATAGATTTTGTAAATCTCTGGTTGATGGTTATGATAATCTCGCTTCAAGGCAGCTTGGTCTTGGGCATATAAGTCGGGAAGAATGAGATGGTTCTTTGCCATACTGATCTTTGCATGAACACCTGCAGGCTTATACACCTTATCATCCAGTTTCATCTCCTTGATAATGTTCTTCAAAAGCGAACGACTGTCTGCTTCATCATATATTGTAAATTGCTTGGTATAGCCCAACTTTTCAGCTTCGATGCGCAAGATACGAGAAAAGATACTATGGAATGTACCCATATAGAGATAGTGTGTACGGTCCTGCCCCACGACCTTGCCAATACGACTACGCATCTCATTCGCAGCCTTATTTGTAAAGGTTAAAGCCAAGATACTCCATGGTTCAAACTGCTTCTCATCAATAAGATAAGCAATCTTATAGGTGAGTACACGCGTTTTGCCTGAACCTGCACCAGCAATGACTAACTGTGGCCCGTCACAATATTCGACAGCAGCGCGCTGTCCTTCGTTTAATTCAAAATCCATGCTAATTAATGAGCATATACACCACCTGCAGCAGTGTGAGGGTTATAATCTTCTCCTTCTTTTGGAAAACTGGGAATGAAACGCATGTTGGCCATAATCTGCCCTCTTCGTTTAATGACATAAGGGCCTGGATTCTTACTGCTGAACTTTCGGGGATTAGGCAATGTAGCTGCTATAGTGGCGCAATCTGCACGTGATAAATCGACAGCTTTCTTCCCAAAATTATATTCAGCCACAGCGTCTGCCCCATAGATGCCGTTGCCCATTTCTATGGAGTTCAGGTAAACTTCCATAATGCGTTGCTTGCTCCATAGCAGTTCTATAAGTGCCGTAAAATAGACTTCAAAACCTTTTCGCGTCCAAGAGCGACCGGGCCAAAGGAACACGTTCTTTGCTGTTTGCTGGCTAATGGTGCTTGCCCCCATTTTCTGTTTTCCACTTTTCAAATTCTGTTTTGCCGCCTTCTGAATGGCATTGTAATCAAAACCATGATGTAATAGAAAACGTTGATCTTCACTTGCCATGACAGCAACAGGCAGATGAGGAGAGATTTCTTCAAGCGGTATCCAATGATGATGTAGTGTCATACTCTCTCCATTGCCTACTTGTTGGAAGCAACGGATAAACATAAGTGGAGTGAAATATACGGGAACAAAGCGGAGAATAACCACTGCGAATATCGAAGAGGCAAAGAACAGGGCAAAACCCCACCTGATAATTTTCCAGATTATGGTTTTCATTAATGCAAAAATGGGGGCACACTGTTTTGGCAGTGTACTCCCGATATGAAATTGTTTTAATCAGATTATTCTGAAAGTGAGCCGTTCTTGGCGGCATTTACCATTGCCTGAGAAGCATACAGATAAACTTCTACGCGGCGATTTTGCTTGCGGCCAGCAGCAGTAGAGTTGTCTGCAACAGGCTCAGCACTACCTTTTCCAACAACATTCTGGAACTGTGAGCCTGAAACACCACATTGCTTAAGATAGTTAACAACACTCTCTGCACGTCTGTTACTTAGAGGTATGTTGATGCCATCATTGCCTGTCGTATCGGTATGCCCATAGATATCTACATGGCAATCACTGTTATCCTTCAGCACTTTTGAAAATTTAGCCAAATCATTCTTTGAAGATGAAGTGAGTGTTGCCTGATTTGTTGCAAAGAGAATTCCACTATCGAAAGTAACTTTGACTGCTTTCAGTCCGTTTGCATCAGTCACTTCTTCAACTTTTGCATTCCGTATCTGGGCAGCTTGAGCTGCAACTTTATCCATGTGTCGGCCAATCAAAGCACCGGCACCGGCGCCAACGGCACCACCAATAGCTGCACCTACGGCTGTGTTTCCTGCAATCTTGCCAACGATAGCACCTAAAACACTTCCACCACCGGCACCAATCAGCGTGCCTGTACCTTGTTTTGTGCTACAACTGCAAACAGAGAGAACGCAGAGTCCCACTGTTGCCATTTTCAAATTCTTCATAATTTCTCTTTCTTTAATTCGTTACTTATTTTCTGCAAAGATAGTCGTTTTTCCAACATTATATGCTGAATACCAACTATTTTTTGTAATTTTGCAGCAAATTTACACTATATTTACGACATAAAAAGTGGAAATAACCTATTCATAATAGGGGTTTCCCTAAAACTTTTCAATGTATACGGATTAAAGAAAAAAGATTAGTATAATGGCAAAAGAACTAAAGCAACTTACCAAAAGGGCTGAGAATTACAGCCAGTGGTATAATGATTTGGTAGTCAAGGCTGAATTGGCAGAGCAGAGTCCTGTGCGTGGTTGTATGGTCATTAAGCCCTACGGTTACGCTATTTGGGAAAAGATGCAGGCACAGCTTGACAAAGAATTCAAGAAAACCGGTGTGCAGAATGCTTATTTTCCACTGTTAATACCGAAGAGTTTCCTCAGCAGGGAAGCTGAACATGTAAAGGGGTTTGCCAAGGAATGCGCTGTTGTTACTCACTATCGCCTTAAATCAAGTGAAGAAGGAAACTGTGTTGTGGTTGATCCTTCAGCTAAGCTTGAGGAAGAATTGATTATCCGTCCTACGTCAGAAACTATCATCTGGAATACTTATAAAGGTTGGATTCATTCATGGAGAGACCTGCCCATTATGTGTAACCAATGGTGTAATGTGATGCGCTGGGAAATGCGTACGCGTCCTTTCCTGCGCACTTCTGAATTCCTTTGGCAGGAAGGTCACACAGCACATGCTACACGGGAGGAGGCTGAAGTGGAGGCTCAGAAGATGCTGAAGGTATATGCTGACTTTGCAGAGAAATGGATGGCAGTGCCTGTTTTTCAGGGAGTAAAGAGTGAGACTGAACGCTTTGCCGGTGCACTTGATACCTATACCATAGAAGCGATGATGCAGGACGGGAAGGCATTGCAAAGTGGAACGAGCCATTTCCTCGGTCAGAACTTTGCCAAGAGCTTTGATGTTACGTTCTTGAATAAAGAGAATAAGCCCGAATATGTATGGGCAACTTCTTGGGGGGTCAGCACCCGTTTGATGGGCGCTCTCATTATGGTGCATAGCGACGACAATGGTCTTGTGCTGCCACCGAAACTTGCTCCAATCCAAGTTGTCATAATTCCAATTTACAAAGGTGACGACCAACTCAAGGCTATCAGCAACAAGTTGCAGCCTGTCATCAATAAGCTTGAGGAGCTTGGCATCAGTGTGAAATACGATGATTCAGACAACAAACGCCCAGGATTTAAGTTTGCAGACTATGAGTTGAAAGGCATACCTGTACGTCTCGTCATGGGAGGGCGCGACCTTGAAAACAACACTATTGAAATCATGCGCCGTGATACGCTTGAGAAAGAAAGTGTAAGTTTTGATGGTATAGTAGAGCGAGTTACGACGCTTCTTGATGATATTCAGGCTAATTTGTTTGAGAAAGCACGTGCTTATCGTGATGCTCATGTCTACGAATGTGACAATTATGATGAGTTCAAAGAGCGTGTGAAAGATGGCGGTTTCTTCCTTTGTCATTGGGATGGTACAGCTGAGACAGAAGCCAAAATCAAGGAAGACACGCAGGCGACCATTCGTTGTGTGCCTTTTGATTATGAGCAGACAGAGGGTGTTGACATGGTTTCCGGGAAGCCGGCTAAATGTCGTGTCATCATAGCAAGAAGCTATTAAGCGATTATTTATTACTTTGTTGCAGGGAGAGGATTTGCATAAAGAAATTGTATATCCTCTCTTTTTTATTTAATGATAAGTCAACTTCTCTCTTTAATAATCATCTGTCTATTCCTTCTTATTGTTTCTTTTAGGGGCTTAACGTGCCAACATCTCGAAACGGTCTGTATTGAGTGAAAAACTCTTCCTCACTCCAATTGAGCTTTGTGTTCTTGTAGTTTCAAATTGTTGTCTGTCAAGATGTGATGCATTCTGGTTCAAAGGGCTGCGCAAGTTATTTCTAAAGACGCTGTAATTAGCATCAAATCACTGTGTAACTTGCATCAAGTTGCACGGTAATATGAATGGAATTACACGTCAAGAAAGAATTATGTACCTTCATGTGAAAAGAGGATGAACAAAAAGATAAATAGAATAAAAGACTTTTGTTATGCAAACCTAATCACAGTTGTGTAATTTCAACAGTGTCAAGGCTCTAATCCTTCATATTTCATCTCATTTTGGATGACACGATTTCTAATCGTGTCATCCAAATGAGGAACCTTTCTTCCGAGGTAAAGTTACATGATTTCAAAACGTTCTCCAAATTTTATTGCTAATTGCTGTGATATCTGAGACCAGTTGGCAAGTGGCATAGTCCACTTCTCACGTATGTTCCGGTATGCCGGATACACAAGCTTTTCGGGAGAAGTATCGGATGGGAAGACGCCTTTGTTCTTTGTTGCCTTACGTACTTGTCTATGGTAGCCTTCAACCGTGTTGGTGGTGTATATCAGCTTATGTATCGCAGGTGTATACCGGAAGTATTCCGTGAGGCGTTCCCAGTTGTCACGCCATGATTTTATGACGATGGGATACATTTCCCCCACTTGCTCTCGAGTGTGTCTAACTGTGTTTCTACAGTCTCTTTGCTAACGGCACCGTATACTGTCTTAAGGTCACGGAGGAACTCCTTTTGATGCTTACTGCCAACGTACTTGATAGAGTTACGTATTTGATGGACAATACAGAGTTGGACACTTGTATTGGGGAATACGCTCTGTATAGCATCAGGGAAGCCTTTCAGACCATCAATACAGCATATCAATATATCCTGAACACCTCTGTTTTGAAGGTCACTTAGAACCTCTAACCAGAAGTTTGCACCTTCACTCTTGGAGATATACATACCAAGAAGTTCCTTGTGGCCTTCCTTGTTGATGCCTAAGACGTTGTAAATGGCGCGTGAGACCGCACGTCCGGTTTCGTCCTTCACCTTATAATGGATGGTATCCAGCCAGCATATTGCGTATACAGGGTCAAGCATTCGTGAACGCCATGCCTTGATTTCCGGCAGTACTCTGTCTGTGATGGAACTGATGGTCTCTGCAGATAGTCTGATATCAAACTCACGCTCAAAATACTTGCTGATATCGCGGGTACTTGTACCAAAAGCATACATGTTTATAATCTGATCCGCCATACCTTCTGCAAGGATTGTCTCGCACTTTTTGACGGTCTGCGGTTCAAAGGAACCGTCACGGTCACGAGGTGTCTCAACAATGACCGCACCATAACAAGTTTGTACTTGCTTAGGCATTTTACCATTACGGCGATTGCCTTGTGAACGCTCTTCAGAAGTGAGATGGGCATCCATCTCACCTTCAAGAGCAGCATTTAAATACGCTCCAACATTGGTGCCAAAGCACCATCCTTACTAAATAATGGTTCACCCTTACAAAGCTGTTCAGCAGCTCTCTTGTAATCAAATTCTTTGTTGTCCATAAAAAATAAACTGTATAAGACTGTTTCTTATTGTAGCCTGACACAGTTTACTTTACACTCTCCTTCTTCGCCCACAATGGCTAAAGGGAGGTTGACACCATGCAGTGCTATCCAGTCGATTTCCGTCTGCCAGCGTTTCCAATCCCAGAAAGCCATGGAATAAGAAAAAGTACAATAATTGAAATCATAGCGCAGTTTGAGGTCGGTTTTGTGGCGTTCGGGACTTGTAACCCTTGGGAGTGAGGCCGGCAGATGCGTGTTCATGTTATTCCAAGTAAGGTGAATACTGGCGTAATATTTAAGATACCAGTTTAGCCCCACAGCAATATTCACCCACGTATTGCCTTTAATGACAATGCGATTTCCCTCTTGTGACAATTCAAAGAAGTCAGTAGGACTTTGGATAAGTTCGGTTTTGAACTTCTTGCTTGCCCCTTTATCAATCCGTTCTAAAAGGTTATCAATAGGATTGGCTGATGAAATGACAGCGATGAGGCAAAAGAATAAAGTAATAATGGTTCTCATGTTAAATTATCATTAGACTACAAAGGTAATGACTTTTTCTTATATATATCAAAGCGACAGAGATTTTATAGGGTGACAGGACAAAACAAGTGGGGGCTAATCTCAATGCAGAATGGATTTAATAGCATTTTATAACACATCCTTTTTGCTTTCAACGGTTACTTTTAAGCCGTCATATCCCGATGCTTTTAAAGGTGAGAAACGAACCGCTTTGATGCTTATTGTTTTTCAGTTGATTTCAGTTTGTTCTTCTTTAAGCATTGTTGGAGCGTTATAATGCAATGAAGCGGAATATAGGTTAATTTTCTTCAAGGATATTTACAATAGCCTTCGTTATACTCGCGTATTTGAAATGAAGCTCATCCTTGCTCGAAATACGTGCTGTATTTTAGGATATTGTAATAGCTTGAATATCAGAATATTATAGAAGTGAAGGCAAAATGTGAAATAAGATCATATTCAAAAGTGCTGTAATTAGCATCAGATTACAGCACAATCTGCCTTAGATTGCTGTGTCGTTTGATGCTGATTACAGTGTATTTAGCATTAAATTGCCACGCATTTTGCGTCATATTATGATTTTTCATACGTTATGTTGTATTTAGATTTCCATGATGTTGATGTGTAAACCTATATTTTCCGCTTTTTTTCTGTAGATGATAGAAGCTTGAAGTGTTAAAAAGTAGACCGTAATATTTACAGAATCAAGAGTTAGCTACTTGTTGATTGCAAAAGATATTTTGCCTATAAAGAAAAAAAGAGAGGTGGAAGACCAACTCTCTTTGTACACCCTTAGGGATTCGAACCCTAGACCCACTGATTAAGAGTCAGTTGCTCTACCAACTGAGCTAAGGGTGCAAGTGCAATTTATCAACGTCTATCAAATGTACACCCTTAGGGATTCGAACCCTAGACCCACTGATTAAGAGTCAGTTGCTCTACCAACTGAGCTAAGGGTGCATTCGATATTGTCACGGAAGATATAATTCCGAATTGCGTGTGCAAAGGTACATTCTTTTCATCAAACAGCCAAATAAAAGAATGTTTTTTTTCAAAAAAATAGGGCAGAAGCTATAGTTTGAATTATTAGAGCTACCTCTTCACGAATTTGATAACTGTATTTTTGTCTTGAATTAGATAGATACCAGTATTAAAGTGGCTGATATCAATTGGTGTTGTTGGGCTGACAGAAAGAATGTTTTGCAGCCTATTGCCTGCAATGTCATAGATATTAATGGATGTTCCAGGCTTTGTGCCACTGATAAGGATTTCTTTTTCGTAGATGCCGCTTATTGAAGCAATATGTGCTTTGTCTATTCCTTCCACGCAAGCAAGCTTAGTCATTGTATCAGCTATCTTGTTACTTGTTGTCGTGTTGTCGCTCCAATGGAGGATAACCGCAGAGTCTTCGAAGCTGATTTCTATGACATTCTTGTCTGCCCGATTGCCGTTGATACTCAATTCTTCATTGTGTCGTGCATAGACAACCGTGGACATGATGAATAGGTAAAGTAGCAGGATAACGTTCCTCATAAGCATCCAATACTATATTATGCTTGCAAATATACGAAAAGAAGCGTTATGTTGTTTGAAATAAAGAATAAATAAACAACAGCTTTTAATAATTTAACAAATGAGAAGCGTTAAATTATGAGGGATATTTGAGCGGAATACGGGAGTCGAACCCGCCTTTCAAGCTTGGGAAGCTCGCGCACTACCGATGTGCTAATTCCGCAAGAGAGCCGATACCGGGACTCGAACCCGGGACCTACGCATTACGAATGCGTTGCTCTACCAACTGAGCCATATCGGCATAGAGACTCATGCTTTTCGGTGTTTCGTGGTGCAAAGGTATATTATTTTTTTGGAAGAGCCAAATTTATTCATTATTTTCTTTTGAATATAAGAGGTCAAATTTCATGCGTAACAGGTCTTTATCTTCAATAGTATCCTGTATGTCTTTGAGCTTTCTGGCATTGGGACTTCCGGGAATCCACAGATGTATGTAGCCGTTTCGTGAATATTTTTCATTCATGTGGCTTTCAAAGCGTTTCCATTGTCCCTCTTTATCCAATTTAGGATAGTTCTCAAGACCAAACTGTATGGCTCGGCTGAAGACAACATCCGGCTCAAGATCGCGGTCGGCTTCAGCTACAATTTTGCCATAGATGGTGCGTGGAGTGTGGCTTGAACTGGCTCGATGGTCTTCAACGGCTTCTTTCATGATTTTCAACTGGTCGTTGTTGAACCACTTCTTCAGACGTACATCGTTGCTTAAAATCTTACCACTGGTGAGATGATGAATGGCACGTGGTCCCGACATACCAAGGTCATGATAGGCTGCAATAACATATGCCATGTTAATATCTGCACCAACATAATTGGCCAGTTCAATGGAATTCTTGATAACCCGATTGACATGTTGCAGTCCATGACTCTTTCCAAAAGCTGTATAACGAGGGAGTATATGGTGCTCAATAAACTCCATGATTTCCAAAGATACCTGTTGCATATGTTAAATTAAGATTGCCAGAGTTGATAATATACCGAAGATAAACATGTTGCGGGCTGTCATTCCCAAGACCTTATTGAGTTCCTTACCTTGCCGTATCTTTAACATTCTCTCATAAGTAAAGAAGTGAAGAAACAGATATCCCAGCAAAAAGGTGGGAGCAAAAGTACTTCCCGAATTGGTTATACTGACGAATAGCATGAGGATTTCTCCAATCAGGCCCGATAAGAGATAAAGACGTGTGCCCCATTTCTCACCAACTCGAACAATGAGCGTGATTTTCCCGTCACGTCGATCGTTGTCTCTGTCACGATAGTTATTGACGATAAGTAAAGTATCGATAACGAAACCACAGGCTAATGAAGCCAGAATGACTTCTAAAGAAATATTTCTTTCTGCTTGTGGCATGATGACATAATAGGTCAGGCAGACAGGAATAATGCCGAAAAATATAAGTACCAACAGATCGCCTAACCCAAAATAAGACAGTTTTATCGTATAGAGGAAGCAGAAGAGGACACAGAGTAGGCCAATCAGAAGCATTCCGTATCCACCATATATAATAAGTGGCAGTCCAATGACACATGCCAGAATAGTGGTCATGACAATTGCCTTTTTCATGGCAGGTAAGGTTATCCAACCCTCAGTGCATGCTCTTTTAGGCCCCAATCTATTCTCGGATTTGTCGTTTCCCTTTTGACAATCGAAGTAATCGTTAATGAAATTGGCATCTATCTGCATGATGAAAGCAAAGAGAAAGCAAAGTATAGCAGGGATAACAGCAAACTGCTCAATCCCTGTTTGGTTGAAGGCAAGCGTGGTACCAATCATGACGGGAACTGCTGCCCCAGTCAATGTCTTTGGCCTCGAAGCCAGAAACCAAGCTTTGAATGAATTTATGACAATCTTGTTTTCGTTCATTTTCAGTTGAAGAAATTCCAACTTAATCCAAATCTAAGTATGCTTTGATTGAGTGGATAGTGTGGAGTGTAGAAATAATTCTTCTTGCCGGTTCCTGCATTTAGATGGCTCATCATGATGAAAAAGCGTGTATGTTTCAAGTGGAAATTGGCGTAAACATTGACTACTGGATAGTTTCCTATCTCAACACGGCTGTCACTTCCTGTCGTATTTGTATTTGTCTGCACGGCATATTGTCCCAAACTTGGAACGTAATCGGGGGCATAATACTTTGTGAAATATCTCACATCTGCCCCGAAATCACATCGCAATACGTGAGCAATCTTAAAGCGAAGATAGACGTTACTGTAGAGATTGAGCGTCGGAACAGGCAAAACAGTCTTGTTGCTTGAGTTTTGATAGGTAATTACACTCTCCCAATTAAGTGGTCCAAACGTGAAATCCTGCGACAGAGATGCTGTCAACAGATGAATGGCTCCACTGTTCTGATTTACTGTAATAGCATGATTAACACGCTTTCCACTTGTTATTGTATGGGATGAAGCAAAGTAAGTATAGTTCTTGATTTCATCCACTGCTACGCGTAAAGTGGTGCGTGTTTTTTGATAATTCAGAATGCCTTGTATCCTTGAATGCAGGATTTTACTCATGTTTGTATTGTCCCACCATGCATGTCGACTATGATAATGACGATAATAGAACGTAGGATTTAGGCGATAGAAGAACCCATTGGCTGTTAAAGTCAAAGTATCTCCAAACAGTTTGAAATTGAGATCAGCTGACCCATCGATTTTCAATTGTCCGGCATCTTCACCGGTAAGCCATGTCTCGGCAATGGCATCATAATGGAAAGTCTTACCTTGTTTCTTACTCAATTGTGCTCCAAAACTCAGGTTGTGCTCGTTGTAAGTGTCTGTTCCTGTAGCACTTGGGAGCGTAAAATGCCTCAACTCCGGTGTAATGAAAGCTTTCAATCCCGCCTTAGCCCATTTGTTAAACCCTTCCAATAAGGATAAAGCGAATGTATTTTTGAGTCTATAGTGGCGGGTTTTATCATAGATAGAGTCGCCGGTTAGCGGTTCATCTACAGTGTAAGTATTTGCATAGAAATCGGTAGGAGTCTTATATGCCTGATAGATACGGCGATAGTTGTCGAACTTGAGCGTATGGATAAAACTTGTGGCAGGGACAAATTCTTTCTTCATCCATGCTGTGTCAACCTGCGTTTTCTTTTCAGCAGCAAGCAAACTGTCTGCAGCCTGTTTGTCTAAGGTTACGCGATTATTATCTTTCTTCTGTGAGATTGGCTCTGCCCCCATTATTTTTGCATCATCAGGACGGCCCTGGAGGGTAACTGTTTTGTCGTCATCCTGTCTTCCCTCTTGTGTTGCCTTATCTTTTCGTTTCTGTGCTTCGTTTTCCTTTTTCGAAGCCATAGCAAACTTCTTTGCCTTGATTTCCTCTTCTGTCATAGGCACTTTCCTGCTGAAACCGAGGTTATAACGATGCGTTAGAAATATGTGTTGATTGTCGTTCCTGTTCCAGTTTTGCGACAAAGCTGTCGGTATTTCATTCGTAGAGTACTTGTCACTATAGCTTTCCGGATGCGTGATATAGTTGTCATCAGTGATACCACCATTCTCACTAACCTTTTGATGATTGGTTGACATTAACAAGTGAGCCTGATAATGGTCTCCCAAGTAAGAACCATACATGGTATAGTTGAAATGTGCGGTACTCTGGTCTTGATAATACCCCCTTCCATAGAGATAATCGAATTTAAAGCCGACACCTAACCTTTTTCCTGCATTTACTCCAAACTTCGTTGTAAGGTGATCTTCGCCGTTAGTTCGGTTGCCTGCATTGTTATAAGTGATATTGGTAAAGGGCGACAGAGTATTCGTGAAGTGGAACTGTTCAATAGGGGTAATGATGAAATCATAGGGCTGTGTGAAGATAAACTGGCTCCCGAAAGGCCGGTCAGTCACAATACGGTTTATGCGTGGAGCACCTAAATTCCCCGTCGTAGTATAGTCACCCCGTAAGCCTGTTGTAAAGATTGAGTTCATGAACATGTGTGAAATCGTATCGGGAACCGCTGCCTTTCGGTCTCCGAAACGTGTGTCCACAGTCCATACTTTGATACCCTCTGGGATTTCCTTGTTGCTCCCTAATGAATCTTTTTTACTCTTGTTGTTACGTTGGATAGTATTCCCGTCAGTATCTATTTGGTTGAAACCATCATCAAACTGGGCATAACCATGTGCTGTAGAAAGAAGGAAGATGAAAAAAAAGAATGTTTTTTTCATTTGCGGAACATTCGTAATGCAACCTCAATAAACTTCAATACTACTGCTACAATGAGTATAATCGTAGCTGTAATTTTATAGTCTGTCTGTGTATATACTATGACACCGACAATGGCAAGCACCATGAAAATGATGTTAAGTATGTTGCGATATTTAAGCATGTCATCGTTGTTGTCTATTAACCGCTTCTGTTTGTGATGCGGTCTGACGGCATACTGCGTCTCATTTATATTTGTTTTTTCTTCCTGATTCATAATCTTATTGAATTATATTTTTATTTGAGTGCTTGTTTTATCTCGTTGAAAATCTCATTCACTCGGTCTACCGTCTTCATTCTGAACTTAGCATTCATGCGCTGTAGCTTTGTGCCTTTCTTGGTAAGAGCTACTCTGTCAGCAATCAGATTTTCTGCTGTGGCCTTGAAACCTGAAGGCCTATCCTCTTCATAATTGTAGTTGATGCGACTTAAAGTCAGTTCCAATTGTCCGTTCTGACACTTGGCAACAATCGTGTAGTTGAATTTAGTACGGTCTAAAGAAAGCAGATTTTGAGAGAAAACCAACCATTCTTCATATTTTGCTGCAATCATATGCTCAGCTTCGTTAACCAACGCTATGCGACTGTTCCCGGCCTGATGTTCATCATGAGCTAAGTTGTTGAGAACATTGTAAACGCGTTTGTAAATTTCAGATGCGTTCATGTTGGTGGCAGTCTTCCTGAGTTCAAAAGTTACTTTCCCATCTTGTTCAGGCACAGCACCAGCTAAATAACCCTCGTAAGGATTAGTAGTCTTGGAGACAACAGGTTGAGATTGCTGCTTGGTTTGTTGGGGTATCGTCCAACTGTCTTTCTGTTGTTGTGTTGCTTGTGTGGCCTGTTCTGCCTCTTCTGCTGCTTTCAAGGCTTCTTCAGCAGCACGCTTTGCTTCTTCAGCTGCCTTTTTTGCTTCTGCTGCTTTCCTTGCAGCTTCGGCCTTTAAGATTTCAACTTTGTTCGCAGGAATAGGCGTAACTGTCTGTGCTATGCCTATAGCAGGCACCAAACAACATATTGCAATGAATAGATTTTTCATAAGATAATCAAATATAATATGACAAAATTACTAAAAAAAGACGAGAGAACAGATGGCGTTACGCTTGATTTTCCAAACTTAACGATAATTAATAAAAATCGCTTTCCTATCCTATTCTCCCATCTGGGCTTTATACTTTGTCTTTCAACTGTTCCTGCAAGCGGATGATTTCATCGCGATATTGAGCGGCTTGAATAAAGTCAAGGTCTTTTGCTGCTTGCTTCATAAGAGCTGTTGTGTTGGCAATGCTCTTCTCTAATTCTGCCTTTGACATGCGTTTTACAATCGGATCAGCAGCAAAGGCACCACTCTCCGGCTCCAAATAAATGCCAGGATATTTGCCATTCTGTGTCGCTGCATTTTTTCTGTCATTACTTTCGACAGACAAACTTGCTAATGAGGAGCCTATCTGTTTCTTGATTTGTTTAGGTGTGATATGGTGATCTTCATTGTATTTCAGCTGTATACTGCGTCGACGTGCAGTTTCGTCTATAGTTTTCTGCATGCTTTCCGTGATAGTATCGGCATACATAATCACCTTTCCATTGACATTTCTTGCTGCGCGACCTGCTGTCTGTGTCAGGCTACGATGACTGCGCAAGAAACCTTCTTTGTCTGCGTCGAGAATGGCAACCAACGACACTTCCGGCAAATCAAGACCCTCGCGAAGTAGGTTTACGCCAACAAGAACATCAAAAACACCGGCTCGCAGGTCGTTCATAATCTTCACGCGGTCGAGTGTTGCCACGTCACTATGAATATAGTTTGCCTTTATTTCATGGTTCAAAAGATATTCTGTTAGTTCTTCTGCCATTCGCTTTGTAAGCGTTGTTACGAGCACTCTTTCCTGTCGGTGAATGCGTGTTAGAATCTCATCCATGAGATCATCTATCTGATTTTCTGATGGACGAACCTCTATTTCGGGGTCTAACAGCCCGGTAGGACGGATAATCTGTTCCACAATAACACCCTCAGCCTCTTCTATTTCATATTTGGCCGGTGTTGCACTGACGTAGATAATCTGGTTAATCAGTGAATGGAATTCCTCAAATCTCAATGGACGGTTGTCGAAAGCTGCCGGCAATCGGAAACCATATTCCACGAGATTCTGCTTTCGGGCACGGTCTCCGCCGTACATTGCATTGATTTGTGGCACGCTCACATGGCTTTCGTCAATCACCATCAGATAGTCTTTTGGGAAGAAATCAAGCAGGCAATAGGGGCGTTCTCCTGGCTGGCGGCCATCGAAATAGCGCGAGTAGTTCTCAATACCACTGCAATGTCCCAACTCTTTTATCATCTCCATGTCATATTCCACACGTTCTTTAACTCGCTGAGCCTTAATGTTATCACCAATTGAGTTAAAGTATTCCACGCGCTCTGTCAAGTCGTCTTGTATCATGCGGATAGCCCGTTCGGTCTGTTCTTTCGAGGTAACGAAGAGATTTGCAGGATAGATTTCATAGGTCTCAAAACGCTCTAAGCTGTGAAAAGTCGCGCTGTCCACTTCCTCAATACAGTCAATTTCATCGTCCCACCACGTCACACGGAGGATATTGTCGCTATAAGCCATGGAGATATCTACCGTGTCGCCTTTCACCCGAAAGGTTCCCCTTTGCAAATCAATATCGTTTCTTACGTAGAGCGCATCAACGAGTTTGCGCAAAAACTCATTGCGGTCGAGTGTCTGTCCACGCTTGATTTTGATGATACTTTCCTGCATGGCAACAGGCCCTCCCATACCATAAATACATGAAACCGACGATACTACAATCACGTCTTTGCGGCCGGAAAGCAGGGCAGAAACGGCACCTAATCGCAGTTTATCTATCTCGTCATTGATAGCAAGGTCTTTCTCTATATAGGTGTCTGAGGTCGGAAGATAGGCTTCGGGTTGGTAATAGTCGTAGTATGAAACATAATATTCCACGGCATTATCAGGGAAAAAGCCCTTCATTTCCTCATAGAGCTGGGCTGCAAGTGTCTTGTTATGACTTAAAATCAAGGTTGGCTTGTTGGCGTTTGCAATGACATTGGCCACAGTAAATGTCTTTCCTGAGCCGGTAACACCCAACAAAACCTGTGCAGGGATACCTTCTTTGATGCCTTCTGTCAATTGCTCAATGGCTTCGGGTTGGTCACCGGTAGGACTGTATTTTGAAGTAAGTTTGAAATCCATGTATTCTTTATTATCCTTTGTTTCAACTGCAAATTTACGAAATCCCCAATGATTATGCAATCTTATGCGAAGTAAAATCTTTCTTCAGTTTCATGAAAATATTATGATGAAGAACAGAAATAGCAGACTGACAGTATAAGACAACGTATTTTGATAGTCATATTCTGAACAACAGTTAAAGGCAGAAATATTTATTTTTTGTGTAAATAATAATGCTCTGTTTTAACACTTTGGGAGATGAGCAAATAGAAATGAAAAAGCTGAAAAACAGGCTTTATTTTATCTCTCCAAAGTATTTGATGGGTGATTTCGTTCATAAAGCGTTGCAATTTGATGCGAATTACACCGTTATTTGGGCCAAAACGCGTGCCAATCTGAGGCATATTACAGTGTATTTTGATGCAAATTGCACTGCTTTTCAGCATGATTTTGCATCTTATTTTCTAATGAAATCCATAATCTTCTGACAGTCAAAGGATTATAAAACCCTAAAAAATAGGGCGTATTTGGAATGAAGGAGACTTGCTTTTCAAATATACAGAGCAAATGAAAGAGTTTGTAAAGGTATTTATAAAGAAATAAATTATACTTTATTATTTGGAATTATGCGACCGAATAAAATGCTTATTGTTAAATTTATCATGGGAAGCACCATTGTAGAATGCCATGCTTCGGGTGTCGTATTGTTTTGTCAAGCTCAAAAGAGCTGTGTCAGATTGAGTTTTATTTGGCTTATAATATCAGAAAATACTCGTCGGAATGAATTATAATATTGCTTGATACGTTATAAAGGTTAATATTTTACGAAAAAGTGTATCTTTTACTTTGCAAATCATAGAAAAGTCCGTAACTTTGCAATTCAAAATGTTTGATATGAAGAAAAAGGGTTTACTTCCTATATGCATGGTGTTACTTTTCTCGAGTTGTGCCCAAGAATTCAATAAAGTGTACAAGACAGACAACTATCAGTACAAGTATGAATTCGCTAAAGAGTGCTATGCTAAAGGAAGATATACGCAGGCTATTACATTGCTGACCGACCTCATCAATATCCAGAAAGGAACTGATAATGCACAGGAAAGTCTGTATATGTTGGCTATGGCCGAATATGGAAGTATGGACTATGAAGGGGCAGCCCAGGCTTTCAAACGCTATTATCAGTCTTATCCGAAAGGATATCTTGCGGAGATGGCTCATTATTATGAAGGGTTGAGTCTTTATAAAAGTACGCCGGAACCGCGCCTTGATCAGTCAATGACAGTATCTGCTATCAATGCTTTTCAGACCTATCTTGATCTCTATCCCGATGCAAAACTGAAGCCCGAGGCACAGAAATATCTGTTTGAATTGCAGGATAAGCTTGTTTTGAAAGAGCTTTATTCAGCTCGACTCTATTATAATCTTGGCCCTTATTTCGGTAACTGTTCGGATGGCGGTAACAACTATGAAGCTTGTATCGTCACCTGCCAGAATGCCTTGAAAGATTATCCTTATACTGCTTTGCGTGAGGAATTTTCACTGTTGTTGATGAAGAGTAAGTTTGAACTTGCCGAGCAAAGTGTGGAAACTAAACGCTTGGAGCGCTATCAGGATGCTGAAGACGAATGCTATGGCTTTATCAATCAGTTCCCTGACTCCAAGGATAAGAGCATCGCCGAGAAGTTTATTGCCCGTTGCAAGAAGTATACGGGAGAGAGTTCTACAGACAACAATAATAACAATTAAATAAATAATGGATTACAAGAAATCAAAAGCACCGGTTAATACTGTAACTCGTGATATCATGGAGCTCTGCAAGGAAACCGGTAACATCTATGAGAGTGTAGCAATCATTTCTAAGCGTTCTAATCAAATCTCTGTTGAAATCAAGCAGGATTTGAATAAGAAACTTGCTGAATTTGCTTCTTATAATGATTCTCTTGAGGAGGTTTTCGAGAACCGCGAGCAGATAGAAATCTCGCGTTATTACGAGAAACTGCCGAAACCAACACTGCTTGCAACAGAGGAATTCATTGAAGGAAACGTCTATTGGCGCGATCCTTCGAAAGAAACTAACGTAGAGGAATAAGATGATACAGCGTAAGCAGACTCTGTATTTATTGGCAGCTCTGATTGTGACTATTGTCTGTCTATGCCTTCCGATAGCCTCTTTGAAGGCTTCCGGTATGGAGCCAGACAGCATTGTCACTAATCTTTGGATACGCAGCAACGCAGGGATTTCATTCTTCGTAAGTCCACTTTTTGCACTGTTGTTGCTGACTTGTCCGCTCACATTGTGGGCTATTTTCAAGTATCATCAGCGTTTGTTTCAGGTAAAGTTGTGTGTGATTAATATGATTCTTATCGTTCTTTGGTATGCTTATTTTGCATTCTTCCATTTCACATCAACGGCATCCGTCTCTCTTCGCTTTGCCTTTTGTCTGCCCATTATTGCGTTTTTCCTTCATCATATGGCGCGTAATGCCATCCTTGCAGACGAAAAATTAGTCAGGGATGCAGACAGAATTCGATAAAACAAGTCTTAAAGTTGACTATCAAAGTATTATAGATTTTCGGTTTTCTGTATTTTTTTCAGTAGAGGGCATGCTTTATACATTGATTAAATTATAGATAAGGAATGGCTGATATCAGCTTTGAATGACAGATAAAAAAGAGGATATACTTGATTTTCAGGCATATCCTCTTTCTTATAAATAAAGTTGTTCTTATTTATTCGATAACAATGAGCGGGTCTTCTTCAAGCACGGTTTGGCCAATCTTGACACAGATTGCCGTAATTTTTCCGTCTTTTTCAGCTTCGATGTTATTGGCCATTTTCATAGCCTCAAGTACGACGACTGCATCTCCGGCCTTTACTTCCTGACCTACTTCTACGTTGATAGCTGTAATCGTGCCTGGAAGCGGAGCCTTGACAGCGTTATTGGTATTGACATTGGCGGCGGGAGCAGCTTCTGACTCTTCGGTCTGGGCAGGTTTACCCAATACGACTTTCTTCTTCTCAGGCTCTGCTTCCTTCTCCATCTGAACCTTGAAATCGTCGCCATTTACAGTTACATGGGCAACATTGTTCTCATCGATTTCACCGATGGTTACGTTGTATTCCTTACCATCGATTGTATATTTAAACTCTTTCATATTCTGTTATGGTTTTTTGGTTAATGACAGGAACTTGGCATTCCATAGCGTATGGTGTGGCTCAATCGTGATTTTGCCAGGTTCATAGTCGTGTACATTATTGCCTTCAAACTCATAGAGTGCCATGGCAATAGCCGCATATATATTCTTATCCATCGTTTGTTACGTTATTGTTTTTCGTTTTCAACCCGGATTACATGGGCATGCAGGCATGCTTCTTGGCAGGAATATTCTGGCGCTTGGTTGCGAGTTGAGCCAGACCACGACAAATGCGGAAGCGCGTATTACGTGGTTCGATGACATCATCAATATAACCATACTGGGCAGCCTGATATGGATTGGCAAAAGTCTCGGTGTAATCTTCCTCCTTTTCAGCAAGGAATGCCTTGACATCACCACCTTCTTCTTTGATTTTCTTCGCTTCCTTACCGCAGAGAATTGCTACGGCGCCGCTTGCACCCATTACTGCAATCTCGGCTGATGGCCATGCGAAGTTGAGGTCGGAACGGAGTTGTTTGCAGCCCATCACAATGTGTGAACCGCCATAGCTCTTGCGGAGATTGATTGTAATCTTTGGAACGGTGGCTTCACCATAAGCGTAGAGCAACTGTGCTCCATGCAGAATGACAGCGTTATATTCCTGTCCCGTACCCGGCAGGAAGCCCGGAACGTCTACCAAACTGACGATTGGAATGTTGAAAGCATCGCAGAAGCGTACGAAGCGTGCACCCTTGCGGCTGGCATTAACGTCAAGAACACCGGCATAAGCTGCAGGTTGGTTGGCAACAATGCCAACGCTCTGGCCGTTGAAACGCGCAAAGCCCGTGATGATATTCTTGGCAAACTTAGGCTGAATTTCGAAGAATTCTCCGTTGTCAACAACAGCGCTGATGACCTTATACATATCATATGCCTGGTTGGGATCCTCCGGAATAATTTCGTTGAGCAGGTCTTCCTTGCGGTCGATAGGGTCGTCGCACTCAACACGAGGAGCATTTTCGGTGTTGTTGGAAGGGATGTAAGAGAGGAGTGTCTTGATGAGTTCCATGCACTCTTCTTCGGTCTTTGCCGTGAAATGTGTAACACCACTCTTGCTTGCATGAACGCTTGCACCACCTAAGTGCTCGGCATCGATCTCTTCTCCCGTAACAGTTTTAACAACCTTCGGCCCTGTCAGGAACATGTAAGAAGTTCCTTCTGTCATGATTGTGAAGTCGGTCAGTGCCGGAGAATATACAGCACCACCGGCGCATGGCCCCATGATTGCACTGATCTGAGGGATTACACCGCTGGCAAGAATATTGCGTTCGAAGATTTCACCAAAGCCTGCCAATGCAGAAATTCCTTCTTGAATTCGTGCACCACCAGAGTCATTCATGCCGATAACGGGCGCTCCCATCTTCATTGCCATGTCCATGACTTTACAGATTTTCTGCGCCATTGTTTCAGACAATGAACCGCCATTGACTGTAAAATCCTGTGCATAAAGATAAACCAAGCGACCATTGACGGTTGCAGAACCAGCAACAACACCATCTCCTAAGAATTGCTTCTTTTCCATGCCGAAGTTGTGGCAACGGTGCAGTTTGAACATATCATATTCTTCGAAACTGCCTTCATCAACTAACATTTCGATACGTTCGCGCGCAGTGTATTTACCACGTTCGTGCTGCTTGTCGATAGCTTTCTGACCACCGCCAAGGCGTGCCTCTTCGCGTTTTGCAATAAGCTGCTTGATTTTTTCTACTTGCTTACTCATAAGTTTTTATCAATTAATTTTTTATAGTCATAATGCAAAAAAGGTAACCAAATGCCGATTACGCAATAGTTCTGCCTGCAAAGGTAGTAAAAAAAATAAAAAGGGAAAAAGTAGAATGGTTAAAAAGCAAAAAATACCAACATCGCGTTATACCACTCTCTGTTGGTCTGCTTGCTTAGTCATAACAAAATCATTCGTGACTCGACAGGTCTGTTGGTTTATGCCTCTATATTAAAGGTATTACAAAGAGAAGCCTGTCGTCGGCCGACGAAACGCGAAAAATGGCGGAAAATGCTCGTCGTCGGTCGACGAAATACTGAAATCGCTGGAAAATGCTCATCGTCGGTCGACGAAATGCGAAAATCGCGAAAAAACACCCGTCGTCGGTTGACGAAACGCGAAAAACAGCGAAAAATGCTCATCGTCGACCGACGAAATGCGAAAAACGATGAAAAGCGTTCTTCGTCGGTCGACGAAATGCTGGATTTACCGAAAATCATTCGTCATCCGTGGATGAAAACGAAAAAGAGGCAAAAAATGCCCGTTATCCGTGGATGAAAGCGAAAAAACGCTGAAAATCATTCGTCATCCATGGATGAAAGCTAAAAAAAGGCAAAAAAATGCCCGTCATCCGTGGATGAAAGCGAGAAAACGTTGGAAATCGGCTTTCCGCCACGGCGGACGAGCAAAAAACAGTGAAAACAGTATTTCCGCCGCGGCCGAAACTGAAAAAACAGCGAAAATCGACTTTCGGCCATGGCCGAAGAGTAGAAAACAGCAAAAAGAGCGTTTCGGCTGCGGCCGAAAAACGAAAAACGGCGAAAACTGCATTTCGGCCATGGCCGAAAGCTTAAAAATGAAAAAAACTGCGTTTCCGCCACGGCCGAAACTGAAAAAACGCTGAGAATTACATTTCCAACCCCGTGGAAACGCAAAAACAGCCTCAAAACGGCTTTCTCACCCTACGAGAAACGCAAAAACACCCTCAAAACGACTTTCTCGCCCTACGGGAAACGCAAAAACAGCCTCAAAATGGCTTTAACGCCCTACGAGAAACACAAAAACACCCCCAAAATGGCTTTCTCGCCCTACGGGAAACACAAAAACAGCCTCAAAACGGCTTTAACGCCCTACGAGAAACACAAAAACAGCCTCAAAACGTCTTTCTCGCCCTACGGGAAAGCAGAAAGATTGATGCTTAAACAGACTTCACGTGTCTATAGTTTTCTCAATGCAGCCAGCAATGCTTGGTTTTCTGTTTTCGTACCGATAGTGATGCGGAGACAGTTTTCACAATGTTCAATGTGTGCGCAGTTATGCACTGCAATACCTTGATGAAGCAAGTAATCATATATGGCTTGTGCATCAATCATCTGGGCCAAGAAGAAGTTTGCTTCCGTAGGATAGACTTTTTTACAGCAAGGAAGAGCCTGGAAAGCTGACAGCATTCTCGCGCGTTCTTGTTGAATGAGACTTACCCGTTTGGCGGTTTCAAAAGGATCTTTCAGTGCTTCAATAGCTTGCTGTTGGGTCAATGCGTTTATGTTGTAGGGCATAGCAACTTTATTGAACAAATCTATAATGGGCTTATCGGCAAAGACCATGCCTAATCGGATAGCGGCTAATCCCCAGGCGTGGCTCATCGTGTTGAGCACTATGAGGTTTGGATATTGCGCCAGTTCCTTGACGAATGAAGGGCTGTTTGCAAAGTCAATATAGGCTTCATCGATGATGACAATGCCTTGGAAAGAATAGAGAACTTGTTTAATTACGGTATGGTCTATCGTGTTTCCCGTAGGATTATTGGGTGAACAAATGCATATTAATTTAGTGTGTTCATTGCAAGCACCGAGTAGGTTGTCGGCCGTTGTTTGGTAGTGCTCGTCAAGCAGGACAGAATGATAATCAATATTATTGAGTTCAGCACATCGTCTGTACATATCGTAAGTAGGAGAAATGGCAACAACATTGTCGACCCCAGGCTCGCAAAAGATGCGGAAAGTCATGTCGATAGCCTCATTGCTTCCATTGCTCAAAAAGATATTAGCAGCAGGAACGCCTTTTACGGATGAAATCAACAGTTTGAGTTCCTGTTGTTGTGGAGTGGGATAGCGGTTGAATGGCTTGTTATACGGATTTTCATTTGCGTTCAGGAGCAGCATGTCCTGCTGTTCTGAATGCTCGCTTTCAATAGCAGTATAGGAAGGTAAATTCCATATATTCTGACGGCAGAGTGCTTTGATTTCTTTCATGATTCGCTGTTTTTAATGTGTTGATGTCACGAAATAGAGGCCGCATCATATAGATGCTGAAAGCCTGACGTGAGTATTGATAATTCCTTTTATAACAGGAATTACCGTGCAAAAATATGCTTTTTAATGGATATTTCCAAATTATGTTGTAATTTTGTGACCATAGGCTGTCATGCCTTCTGTATTATTAAGAACGTATCAACGCTTATGCGCCATTTATATGCTTTATGCCTTAGAGGATTGCTGATGCTTGTGTTGTTGGCTTCCTGTAAAGAACGAAAAGAAAAGATAGTGACTCCTTGGGGCGAGGTTATCGGTGAGGGTGACTCTCTGCCCAAGCAGGGAAACTTCACTCTTTCGGATATTCTGAGTAACGGAGAGCTTATAGTGCTCACCATGTCTGGCCCCGAAACCTACTATGATTATCATGGTAGAGGCATGGGGCTTCAATATCTTTTGGCAGAAAAGTTTGCCCAGAAAATGGGAGTCTCGCTTCGAGTAGAGGTCTGCAAGGATACCATGGAGATGGTGAGAAGATTACAGGCTGGCGATGGAGACCTCATCGCTTTCCCTTTACCGCGACGCTATAAGAATGTAGAGTATTGCGGCGTAAAGATAGATTCTTTGCATGCACAATGGGCTGTGCAATTGGATAACACGGAATTAGCAGACTCACTGAACCATTGGTTTCGTCCGCAGATGATAGCCGCTCTGAAGAAAGAAGAAAATTTCTTGCTTTCTACGCGTAGCGTGACACGTCATGTTTATTCGCCGATGTTGAATAGATCAGAAGGCATCATCTCCCGTTGGGATCCTTATTTCAGGCAGTATGCACCCATGGCAGGCTGGGATTGGCGCCTAATGGCGGCTCAATGTTATCAGGAGTCAACGTTTGACCCACAGGCACATTCATGGGCAGGAGCCTGTGGACTGATGCAGATTATGCCACGGACAGCAGACCATCTGGGGTTGTCGCGTACAGAAATATATGATCCCGAACGGAATATAGCTGCAGCTGCCAAGTATATTTATGAATTGTCTAAACACTTTTCTGATGTTTCTAATCCGATAGAACGGAGCTATTATGTATTGGCCAGTTACAATGGAGGCTACTTCCATATTCGAGATGCCATGGCTTTGGCACGTAAATATGGGCGCAATCCTTATTCTTGGAGTGATGTTCGGGAGTTTGTCTTGCGGCTGAGCACTCCGCCTTATTATAATGATCCAGTGGTGAAGTATGGTTATATGCGTGGTCATGAAACAGTAGATTATGTCAGCCGTATCGTGGACAGGTGGGCGCAATACCGTGGCTTTGCACATTCTACAGGAGGGGGATTTACGGGGGATAGTTTCAAAGGCTTCGGTGGAAGTCTTGATAATATGGCGCCGTCGCGCGCCAAGCATCGTAACCGTTTTAAGATTTAACTCCCAATCTTTCCCAAGTTTGGGATACGCAATGGGAACTATTACGAGCAAAGATGTATTCCCAATTAGTGTAATCCATATCAGTTTGCATGGTAATTTGATAGAGATTACACTGCTTTTTGACTCAAATCACACGGTGAAATGACTTAAATTGTGAGGTGATTCAATACAAATTACAATGCCATGTCATGGTACCTTATTTTATCTTATCCTAAACAGGGGGCGGTCTTAGCTGATATTTTTTGAACGAGAATTATTTATTAATTACGTGAGTCGGTATATGAAAGTAGCTGGAAAAGTTGTAGGGGTGAAATCTTTTTCATAACTTTACATATGAGTTTCCTTTCAGATAGAGGGACTTGTTTTAGTGAAAACGTATCTTTTTAATCGCAAATAGAAAGTATGAATCGTACGATTGCTTTTTTGCTTGGTGGGCTGCTGTTGCTCGTTTGGGTGGGGATATTACTGGGCTTCAAAGAGTTTTGTTTAGACAAGATAAAGAGTGGAGTTGGGAAATATTCGCTGGGAATGATGTTTGCCTATGGGATATTACTCTTGCTTTATGTGGCTTCGGAACATTATTTATCCCTAAAAACACTTTTACTCAACTGGTATATTGGACGTATTCCTGGCGGAATCATCTTGATTCTTGTCCCTGCCTGTTATTCTATCTTCCTTATAGGAAAAGGCTACTTTAAGGAAGGAGGTGAGAAAGCTTCCTTTAAGTGGAAATTAAAGATGATGGTGTCTGTTTTCTTTAATAGTTTTCTGGCATTATTCGGGCTGATGTTCTTTTCTTTCCTCCAGCGGGGCGGTAGTTTTTCGGAGTTAGTAGCACTTATCCAAGAGGCTGCACTGTCAATCAATTGGAGCTGGATGCTTGATTTCGTGGCTTGCTGTGGACTTATCGTGTTGATTGTGTGGCTCGACCATAAGAAGCACTCTTCAAAGTCTAAGCATAAAGGGTAAATAAAATATGAAACCTTTCGCGGATAGGATCTTCGGAAAGCTTTTGCAGACAGGAGATACGCCGAACTCACGTATTAATTATTCAGCTACCTCTATAAAAGTGAGATAGCTGAAGGATTGTTTTGTGGATATACAAAGATTTTACTTCTTGCTTTCTTTTTCTCCGATGATACCATGGCGGTAGGCATAGAGAAGTTCTTCAAGATCTTCAATCTGTTTCTTGAGTTCTATGCCCTTGTCGGTATCGGCAACAAGCATTCTGTGACTGCTCATCTCAACAATCTGGGTCGTAGACTTGATATCTGTTCCACGCTGAACGGCATCGGCTGCACTCGTGAAAGGTTCGTGCTGTACAAGTTGGAAACCGCGGCTGTGATAAACCAATGTGTACCCGGCGATGCCCGTTTCTTTGTGGTAGGCTTGGGAAAAACCGCCATCGATGACCATCAGTTTCCCCGAAGCCTTAATGGGGTTCTCACCATTGGCCACATGCACGGGCACATGTCCGTTGATGATATGTCGGTTGGCTCCCTTCACACCGAAAGCATCAAGGATATAGTCTACAATCTTTTCATTGTCACGCAATAGGAAATAGTTCCCTTTTTCTTCTTTGTGGGTAGATTTGTCGGCAATGAAATAGCGTTCAAAGGTAGCCATTTTATCCTTGTCGAAAAGGGGACTGTTTGGGCCACACCAAAGGTAAATGAAGTAGTCAATGGCATATTTTTTTTCTTCCAATGTACTGTCGTCTTGGAAAGCCGCGCGTATGAGCATGCCTGTCTGTTGCATGAGTTCACGCCCTTTATATTTTCTTCCAGGTTCAATTTCAACTTCTTTCAGTGTTCCATCATCGTTAAGAGGAATTGAGGCGTGGAACAGCAGGTTGTCATTGCGAATGGCATACATGCATCCATGTTGTAACATGAGACGGATATGTTTGTGGAGTTTCTCACTGACACGGAAGGAATGATGCAGTTTTCCCATCAAGGTTTTTTCTTCGAATGTGAGTGCGCAGGGATGCTTGGGATCAATCGTCGGGAAGTTACAGCTCGTCAGAGGATACTCCTTCCCGTCAAGCAATATCGTACCTTTTTCGTAGTTTATCATCTTGAAAAGTTCACGGTCTTGCATTTTCCACTCGGGATGGGCTTCAAAGAGTTGAGCTTCTTCCTTGAATTGTATGACGGCAATAGCCTTATGCATCTGGGCTGTCAGGCGGAGTGTTTTCTCATCCACCTGCTTTGCTCCGCCACTGAGACGCGGCATGAACTCCTCACAGGGATCGTCCTTGTAGACTTCCATGGCGAATGTGGCTAATGGGACGAGATTGATGCCATATCCTTCTTCAAGGGTTGTGAGATTGGCATAGCGCAGGCTCAGACGGATGACATTACAGATACAGGCATCATTCCCTGCGCAAGCCCCCATCCAGAGAATATCGTGATTACCCCATTGTATGTCCCAACTATGGTAGCCAGCCATGGTGTCCATGATGATATGTGCACCCGGGCCACGGTCATAAATATCGCCCAGAATGTGCAGTTGGTCGATAGCTAATCTTTGGATAACGTTACATATGGCAATGATGAAGTCATCTGCACGCCCAGTCGAAATGATGGTATCAACTATCACGTTGACATAAGCAGTCTTGTTTGAATTGTTCTCGGTGTGTTCATGCAGCAATTCCTGTATGATATAAGAAAAGTCGGCAGGTAGAGACTTCCTTACTTTTGAGCGTGTGTATTTGCTGGAAACAGTCCGGCAGACTGCTACGAGTTGATGAAGCGTGATGTGATACCAGTCGTTGATATCCTCTTCTGTGACTTTGACTAATTCGAGTTTCTGTTCTGGATAGTAAATCAGTGAGCAGAGTTCCCGTTTTTCTTGTTCGCGAAGAGTGTTTCCGAAGAGTTCGTTCACTTTTCGTTTGATATTTCCAGATGCATTTTTCAATACATGTTGAAAAGCTTCATATTCACCATGTATGTCGGCCAAAAAATGTTCAGTGCCCTTGGGTAGGTTGAGAATGGCCTGCAGGTTGATGATTTCTGTACTTGCATTAGCTATTGTTGGAAAAGAATTGGCCAACAATTGCAGATAACGCATATCTTTTTCAATGTTGTATTTCTTCATAATGTTGCTGAGTTAATATGTTTAGTTAAACGACCATTTGTGGCAGGGATGGGCATGAAGCCCTCCGTGAGTTGTGATTTTTTTTCCATGACAGTCTCTAAACCGGAGACAAATCTATAAAGCTTAAGTTCTTTGAGAATAGTCCCTAATTTATCTTCGTCATAATCAGCGGTGAGCATCAGTTGACTTTGAGCATCTATATCTTGTTGGAGAATTTGACGGCGACCGTATTTATAATGCAGATAGAGAAAACCTTTGAGCACAGCATGCATGATTTCATCGTCGATAGGAGTTTTCAGTTTAGTGATACTGGTATCGATATCAGCTTTAACCTGTTCATCATGTTGTTTCAGGATTTGCTGGTATAACTGTTGCAATTCACTATTGAAGAGCGTCTGTGTGGTATCAACAGTAACAGCCGGATTCTTCATCAGGATGACATTGGCATCGGAATATCTTTTCTTGATATAGTCGTATTCAGCTTTGCCTGTGGTGTGTATGAACAGTTGCTTGGCAAGTGAGTGATTAATAGGTTTCTCACTCCATGGTGCAATCTCAGACAATGGAGAATATAAAATGGGAATGCGTTTCTTCTTTGCACAACGGATTTTTTCTACAACCTCATGTGAAGGCCTTCCCAAGACGTGCAGAAGATCATATTTTTGGTCATCCGCCAACGTTGTTTGATTGGCTTCCCATGCCTTTTGCAATACTTCTATGAATGCAGCCTGTTGTCTATTTGCTTCAAGCGGGGGATGAAAAAATCTGATGCGCATGTTGTTGTCTATAATTTATGACTTGTGAAATCACTTTTGTCAGCGTGTATATAGCAGAACTTATATCTGAGGTTTCGCCATGCCAATAGCATCTCAAGGAAGAACATGCTTCCTTTCCTGATGTTTTCGTCAAGGTGAGAAATGGCTTTGGAGGCAAGGATTGTGCGTCCGGTAATAAGGAGTAATAGAGAAAAGAATGCGCATCCGAGCAATATCCAGTTCTGCATAATGCCAGCAAAAACGCCACATGTAAGAGAAGCAAGGAAACTGAGATGTAGTGTCATATTTTCAAAGAGGGTACAAAGGCGATTTCCCATATAGCCTTTGAGTAATGGCTTGGAAGCGCGAAAATAGATTTTACGATTGTACCATGTCTTTTTGCTTGGATCTTCTTCATACAGCCATGAACTTCTACGAATATCAATGCGTGTGGCATTGTTTCGCCCATATTTGTTGGCAAGGAAATCGTATTCGCCGCGGATCAATTGTAGATTGCCACGGAAGCCTTCTCCTTTCATAAAGTGACTCTTTCGGAATGCGATATTCTGGCAGTTGGTTGCCCATGTTTTTCCACGCTGGCCGGCACGTAAACATTTGTTGGCTTTAAGTGCATGTTCAAAGCGCCAGGTGGCGGGAGTCTTATTGTCGAGAGCCACGTAGCCCATGACAAAGTCTGTGTCGGCTGTCATGTTTTGTCCCCATGAAGTCAACCAAGATTCATCGGCAGGCCTACAGGTTGGATCAGTAATGGATATCCAATCAGTCTTGGCGGCTTTTACACCAAGCGTAATAGCTAATTTTATACGGCTCATATAGCGTGAAGAATCGGGCAGATAGGTAGCATATAGATTATTATACTCACTCATCAGCCGTTTCATGAGGTTTTCTGTCTCGTGATCACCTTTGTCTGCCACAACTATCACTTGATAGCTACCTGCATATTGCTGACGTAAGAATATTGGTAGATTGCGTTGTAGCTCTGAGAAATTGTCGTGTGTGGGGATGATGATGCTGATGGGAGGAAGTTCTGTTTCTATATTTTCTCTGTTCTGTGACTTGATTTTGCACAGAAAAGGACTGGTCAGCAATGCGATGATTGCCAGCAAGATAATGGAAAATCCTAAAATTAATGTAAGTTGATCTATTATCATAAATTTATTCTCGTATCACGTCAGAGGAATTATAAATCCTCTGTAGTATATCCTTTGGGAAGTTTTCGGCAGTTGTATTGGCTGGCCATAATCTCACCATAAGCGCCAGCACTTCGGATGGCAAGTAGATCCCCGCGGTATGTTTTGTTCAATAGAACATCCTTGGCAAAGACATCACTGGTCTCACATATGGGCCCCACAACGTCATAAATCTCGGTGGGCCTATTACTACTGATATTTTCTATCTTATGAACAGCCTGATAGAGAGCAGGTCGTATAAGCTCTGTCATACCAGCATCAACGATAGCAAATTGCTTAGTATCTCCCTGTTTCACATAGAGTGTTCGGGTAATGAGACTTCCACATTGTCCAACGACTGCACGTCCCAATTCGAAATGTAGCTGTTGTCCATGCCGAAGTTTCAAGTATTTGGCATAAGTGTCGAAATAGGCTTTGAAATCGGGGATAGCTGATTTGTCTGGGTGTTCATAGTCAATGCCTAATCCACCCCCGACATTAATGTGTCTGACGGATATACCATGTTTTTCCAATTGGTTTTGTAAATCATTGATGCGTCTGCAAAGTGCAACGAAATCGGACATGTCAAGAATTTGACTTCCGATATGGAAGTGTAGACCTATGAATTTTACATGTTTCATATGTAAAGCACGATTGATGATGCTCTCCATATCACGCATGGCAATGCCAAATTTGTTTTCGGCCAAGCCTGTCGTAATGTTTGAATGAGTGTGTGCTCCTACATCAGGGTTTATTCTGAAAGCTACATTAGCCATCTTCCCTTTGGTTCCAGCCAGTTCATTGATGACTTCCAGTTCGGGAATACTTTCTACATTGAAGCAGAATATTTCATTATCGAGTCCAAGATTGATTTCCCAATCGCTTTTGCCCACGCCGGCATAGACAATTTCAGAGGCAGGGAAGCCAGCCTCAAGTGCAGCTTTAATTTCGCCTCCGCTGACACAGTCGGCCCCAAGACCAGCCTCATGAATGATTTTGAGAAGCTTGGTGTTGGCATTTGCCTTGATAGCATAGTGTACGATGTAGTTGCTGTGTTTGTTGGCTTCGGTCTTGATCTCTGTCAAAGTTCTTCGCAGTAACTCCGTATCGTAGTAGTAGAAAGGCGTTGATAACCTCTGAAACTTCTCAATATTGAAAATTCCTTTCGTCATGAATGCTTCTATTTGTTGGCAAAGAGGATTGCACTTAAGCTTTGAAGAGCTTGCTTTTTGTCTGCTTCTCTAATCAGGAATGAGATGTTATGATTGCTTCCGCCATATGAAATCATGCGCACGGGGATATTCTTCATAGCATCAAGAGCTTGGCTTTCGAAGCCAAGATTGTTCCAATCGAGATCGCCTACAACACAGATAATGCACATGTCTGTGTCGACAGTCACCGTACCGTACTTCTTTAGTTCATTAACGATTTCGTCCAAATGCGTATTGTTGTCTATGCTCATAGATACGCCAACTTCACTGGTGGTAATCATATCAATAGGGGTCTGATAGCTTTCGAAAATCTCAAATATTTTTCGAAGGAAACCTGTTGCCAATAACATTCGGCTACTCTTTATCTTCACTGCAGTAATATTATCTTTAGCAGCTACGGCCTTGAATTTTCCTTTGACAACAACGTTATTGATAAGTGTTCCTTCGGCTTTAGGATCCATGGTGTTCTTTAATCTCACGGGGATATTGGCATACTTTGCAGGCAGGACGCAAGTAGGGTGGAGGATTTTAGCACCAAAATAGGCAAGTTCTGCAGCTTCGTCAAAGTTTAATTGGTGGAGTGCCTCCGTATCTTCAACAACCCTCGGGTCGTTGTTGTGCATGCCGTCAATATCCGTCCATATCTGAATTTCCTCTGCAGGAAGCGCAGCACCAACCAAAGAGGCAGTATAGTCACTTCCTCCACGCAGCAGATTGTCAATCTCACCATAGGCATTACGGCAGATGAAACCCTGAGTAAGATAGATTTGATATCCTTCATTGGCTTTCATGATTTCAGATAGCTTTTCCTTGATGGTCTGTAGGTCTGGTTCTCCATTCTTGTCAGTTCGCATAAAGTCGAGAGCATTGAGCAATACGGCTTTGACACCATTCTCTTGCAGGTAGTTTACCACCATGTTTGTACTCATGATTTCTCCCTGAGCGACAATGCTTTTCTCTTCAAAACTCGTAAAGAGATTTTTGGTGAACGAGCGCAGATAATCAAATTCATCATGTAGGAATTCACGTGTCTTCTGCTTGTAGACTTCAGTAGTATAAAGTTCCTCAACATGAAGCATGTATTTATTTTCAAGGCAGTTGATTATCTCGTTTGCACCGTCAGGATTTTTCTTGTAGAGATAGTTAGATATTTCGACAAGAGAGTTTGTTGTGCCGCTCATGGCCGAGAGAACAATAAATGTTGGCTCACCAGTTTCTGTTATGAGAGAAGATACTTCCTTTATCCTTTTTGGCGAACCAACGGAAGTGCCCCCAAATTTCATTACTTTCATGATAGTAATATATTTGATTTCAGAGTTTTACATTTGTTTCATTGGTCATTGTATGCTGCATCTTCACTGAGATCCATTTTGTTGTATTCAGTGGTCACATCATTAATTACACCATTTTTGCATCTGTAGACAATGCCAGGATACTTGTTGAGCATTGGAATATTGTGTGTGGTTATGACGACGGCCGTGCCTGTTGTCGTGATGTTTTTCAGCAGGCTAATAATCTTGCAGGCGGTCTCTGGGTCGAGATTTCCTGTAGGTTCGTCTGCGATGATGATTTTAGGCTTATTCAGAATGGCACGTGCAATGGCCACACGTTGTTGTTCCCCTCCTGAAAGTTCATGAGGCAGTTTATCTATTTTATCGAGCATGCCGACATCGGTTAACACACTTTCAATACGCTCATTGATTTCTTTGTTATCTTTCCAACCAGTAGATTTCAACACGAACTCCAGGTTTTTACGTACAGATTTTTCGTGTAGAAGCTTGAAATCTTGGAAGATAATCCCCATTTCTCGGCGCAGTGCGGGTATGTCATGGCGTTTTAAGGTGATTATATCACGGCCAAGCACTTCGGCTTTCTCTCCTTCATTACCATCTTCATGGTAGATGTCAAGTTCACAATAAAAAGTTTTGAGTAGACTCGATTTCCCCGAGCCGACTGTACCGATGATATACATGAACTCACCTTCGTCAACGTGAAAGTCTACATTTCTGAGAATCAGACTGTCACCTTGATATATGTCTATGTTTTTATAATCTATCAGACTCATTTTATTATTATTGCTTTATTTTATCATGTAATTTTGTGTGTCTTTTAATCTTGTAACCTATGAAAAGATAATTGTCTTGTTGTGGTAAACCAGTATCTTTCGTTCAATATGCTTTGTCACAGCACGGCTTAATACAATCTTTTCCAAATCTTTTCCTTTCAGCACAAGACTTTCGGGGGTATCTTTATGGGAAATACGTGTGACATCTTGGTCAATAATTGGTCCTGCATCAAGTTCTGCCGTGACATAGTGGCTTGTGGCCCCGATAATCTTGACACCCCGTTCCCAGGCTTGATGATATGGCTTAGCGCCCACGAAGGCTGGAAGGAACGAATGGTGAATATTGATGATATGATAGGGATAACTCTTGATCATATCATCACTGATGATCTGCATGTAGCGTGCCAAAACGATAAATGTCACCCGTTCCTTCTTCAGAAGTTCCATCTCTGCAGCTTCCACTTCGGCCTTATTGCTGTGGTCTTTCTTGATAGACCAGACATAATAAGGAATGCCGAACTGCTTGGCAACATAACTCAAATCTTCGTGGTTGCTCACGATACATGGAATCTCTACATTCCATTCACCAGCCTTGTAGCGTGCCAAAAGATCGTATAAACAATGACTCATCTTGCTGACAAAGATAGCCATGCGTGGCTTCTCATCATTAAAATAAAGATTGAAATTCATGTTGTAGCGTACTTTGTAGAGCGTGTTTATGATATCCTCAATCTTCTCTCTTGGTATCATGAAATTCTCCAAATCCCATTCCAAACGCATAAAAAACATGCTGTCCTCACAATCAACATATTGGTCAAGATAGACAATATTGCCATGATTGTCTGTGATAAACTTGGTTATCTCACAGATGATACCTTGTTCATCAGGGCAGTGGAGCAGTAGTATCGCTGTTGGTTTCATACTTGATATTTTCAATTATGCGGGATATCTTTTTCCCCTTGTTACAATATGCAAAGATAGATATTTTAATCAAGAAAGAAGAAGATACCGATTGTTTTTATTACATGAGCTGAAAAGTATGGCCTCAATGTAGTTCTGTAGTATCGAATATGTCACGTGGCAGAATAAAGAGTTTGAAGGTGATTGTTCTGGCTGACCCTATCAAGTTGGTTGGCAGTTCTCCTATAGGAGCAGCAATGAAAATGTATGATACAGTTCCTTTTTCAATCTCTTTGTCATTATAGAAATATCTGGGGCTTAATGTAATATTCTGTGAACAGTAGTGAATTGAAAATATTACATTAGGCCCGGATTTTTGGAATGAGGAATGTGGAATTGTTGATTATACGTCAAAGCAATTCCTTATGAAGAATCATTTCTTTACGTTGGCCTGCTGCAGACCGTAGTTTTTCCTCTTGTCGATGACAAGTAAGGCTGAGGCAACGATGATGGCCGCCGTGCCGCAACCGATGAAGAAGGTTTCCATGCCCGTGAATGAGGGATCAGCCTTGTTGATTTTGCCAATGGCCATTGGGACGAGACTCAGCCCGATGTTCTGGATGTAGAAGATGATGGCATAGGCTGAACCTAACAGTTTCATTGGAATAATCTTCGGGACACTTGGCCACATGGCTGATGGAACCAAGGAAAAAGCTATGCCCAGGACAATCATCATGATGACGGCAAACCAACCGACCGGCAGGATGTGGAGCATGAAAATGACGTGTACAAGAGTCAGCATCACACTACCGATAAGCATGAGCGTTGCTCCTTTTCCAATGCGGTCGTAGATAGTGCCGAAGAGAGGGGTAAGGATGATTGTTCCGAGGGGAATGGCACCGGGCAGAGAGCCGGCAAGACTGCTCGGTACGCCATAATTCTCGACCATCAATTTCGTGGCGAATTTAAGGAATGGAAACACACCGCTGTAGAACATCAGACAGAGTAGGGTGATGCACCAGAAGCCAGGGTTGGTGAAAATAAACTTCAAATCGGCAAAGTGGAAGCCCTCGTCATCGGTGGGCTCACTCTGTGCTGATGCTTCGGTGGAGGCGTCGAGTTTCTTGTCCATTACGGTGTACACGATGAAGGCTAAGAAGCCTGCAATCAACAGTACGAGCCCCAAGAGGATCGGAGCACTGACATGGTTGCCGAAAGCTTTGGCGAGCGGGAGAGAACCTGCCATGGCTGCTGTTGTGCCGAGTCGTGCCAGTCCCACCTGTACGCCCATGGCAAGGGCCAGTTCATGACCGGTGAACCATTTGGTGATGACTTTCGAAATGGTGATACCGCAGATTTCGCATCCCACGCCGAAAATGGCAAAGCCCAATGAAGCCACAGCTGCTGACATCGGGAGAGAGAAGTTGACGAACTGTAAGGTAAAAGTGCTGTCGCCGAAGTCGGCTGTCACACCGATATACTTGATGACCACACCGACAACCATGAGTCCGCTGGCCATGACCCCCGTAAACCGTATGCCCATCTTGTCGAGGATAAGCCCGCCAAAGAAGAGCATGAGTAAAAATACGTTGATGAGTCCGTAGCCCCCTGCAAAGAAACCATAGTCGCTTGAAGACCAACCGAGGCCACCTTGTGCCTTGGATGTTTCGAGCAATACTTCGAGCGGAGACATTACATCGGTGATAAAATATCCCATCATCATTGTGAAGGCTACAATGAAGAGGGCAGTCCAGCGTGCTCCCGCACTGTCACTGAGTTTTTTTCTGATGAGCTCTGTCATTTTCGTTTATTTTCTGTTATTTGTTTTATATGTTTATTTCTTCAGCCATTTATCAAGCCACTCAAAGAATGTGCGTTGCCACAGTATGCCGTTCTGGGGTTTCAGCACCCAGTGGTTCTCGTCGGGAAAGAGCAGCATTTCGGCAGGAATACCACGCAGGCGTGCTGCATTGAAGGCCCCCATGCCTTGGTTGGCATTGATGCGGTAGTCTTTTTCTCCATGAATGACGAGAATTGGCGTGTCCCATTTGTCAACAAATTTATGGGGACTGTTCTCATAGGTTTTCTTTGCCCGTTCGGTCAAGTCTTTGTTCCAATAGGCATCCTCGTATTCCCAGTTGCTGAACCAAACTTCTTCCGTGTCGGTGTACATGCTCTCAAGATTGAAGGCACCGTCATGGGCAATGAATGCTTTGAAGCGTTTGTTATGGTGGCCGGCAAGGTAGTATACTGAAAAGCCTCCGAAGCTGGCCCCTACACATCCTAATCGGTCTTTATCCACAAATGGGAGGTTGGCAGCGGCATCGTCTATTGCGCTTAGATAATCGTTCATACACTGTCCAGTCCAGTCGCCGCTGACTTCTTCGTTCCATTCGCTTCCAAAACCAGGAAGGCCTCGGCGGTTAGGGGCAACAACCACGTAGCCGTGAGCAGCCATAATGAAGAAATTCCAGCGATAACTCCAGAACTGGCTTACAGGACTTTGCGGGCCTCCTTCACAGAACAGCAGCGTAGGGTATTTCTTGTTGGCATCGAAGTGTGGTGGCAGAACAATCCACACTAATTCTTCTTTGCCGTCTGTTGTTTTCACCCATCGTTGTTGGAGTGTAGGCATGGCCAGTTGATTGAGAATATGTTCGTTCTCAAAAGTCAGCTGGGTAAGCTTACTTTTTTTCTCAGTCTTAGAAGGAGTAAGCAAGTATAAGTCATCGGGCTGGAGCATAGAGTGGCGCGAAACCAGCAGATTGCGCGTGTTGCCTAATGTTTTTATACTTCCAAAATCATACCAACCATCGGTCAGTTGCATGACTTTGCCCTCAAGCGTAGCCTGATAGACATTTATGCAGGCATGCCAGCAACCAAGGAAGTAAACGCTCTTGCTGTCGTTGGCCCATACGTATTCATCAACGTTGCTGTCAAAATTGTCTTTATGAATCAGATAATGCTTTTTCCCTGTACTTATTTCCATGATACAAAGACGGTTGAGATCACTTTCATAGCCGTCATGTTCCATGCTCTGCCAGCTGATATACTTGCCGTCAGGAGAGAATTTCGGATTGACATCATAGCCTACCTGCATGTCGCCATTCTGATGGTTCACCTGCTGTCCTTTCATCGTTTTGGTGGCATCAATTTTCGGTTCCTGATAGCCTTCCGGCTTACAGAGATTGGTCGTTTTTCCCGTTGTCAGACTGTAGAGATAGATGTCTGTATCCGTGGAAATGGCATATTGTGTGCCTTCTTTCTTTCGGCTGGTATAGGCGATGCTCTTAGAGTCTGTGCTCCAGGCAAGCTGTCCGATACCCCCGAAAGGTGCCACGGGAGACTCATAGAGCTCACCCTCCATGATATCTTTTCCTTCATCGATGCCATTTGCGGTTACATCGGCCACGAAAGGGTGGGCGATAGTTTCCACGTAATGATCCCAATGCCGATAGTTCATGTCTGTAATCCGCAGACCAGTAGCCTTTGGTAAATCAGAAGGATTTTGTCGGATAGTTCCATGATAGGGGATGCTTTTAATATATACCACCTTTTTCTCATCGGGCGAAAAGGTAAATCCTTCAATGCTTCCTTGGGTGTGGGAGAGTTGCTGTCGGTTCTTTCCATCAGCTGTCATTACCCAAATCTCACCATCACGGAGAAAGGCTATACGTTGTCCTCCCCCGATCCATACAGCATCACTCTCATTCTTGTTGTCCATTGTAAGTTGGCGCTTGTTCTTTCTGTTGGCGTCCTGGACAAAGAGCATGGTATGGCTTTTATTTTCTTCTACACTATAATAAGAAACCTGATAAACTATTGATTTGCCGTCAGGAGAGGGGGACGCTCCTCCAATACGCCCCATTCCCCATAGGACTTCCGGGGTCATGAGGTCGGACTGCAGTTTCATGTTGTTGGGGCCGATCATTGTCTGAGCGTTCGTTTGGGGCGATATAGCCAATAGTTGGGCTATCATCGCAATAGCAATACATTTATTCATTCTCTGTAACTGAAAGAACCACAGACTCTGCAAAAGTAGGTCTTCACTTCTCTCTCCATAGCATTATATAAAAGATAGAAAAAGATTGTAAGACCGTAAGCTTGCATACTCTGTGGTTGTCTGTTAGTTAAAGTTCTCTTTTCTTTTTATTGAGTTCTTCTTGTTTACGGTGAAGTTCTTCCTGTTGTTTTTTCTGCATATCCTGAATGGCCTGCAGGCGAGCAGCCAAACCGCTCTGTTTTTTAGGATTGGCCTTGTTTTCCTGATAGCGTTGTTCAAGGATTGCGAGCAATTTCTCGTCGTTCGTTGTCTTGCGTAGTGCCCACATGATGGCAGCACTGAAGAAAAGACTCACAAAATAATAGAAGTTTAGGCCTGCACTGTAATCATTGAACATGAAGAAAAACATCACTGGCATGAGGAACATCATCCATTGCATCATCTTCATCTGGTCAGCCTGTTGACCAACCATCTGGTCCTTTTGCTGGCGCATGGTCATCACTGTGTAAAGCACATTGGCGACACAGAACAGAATACAAGTGAGACTCAAATGGTCACCAATAAGCCATATGTTGTGATTCCATTCCCATATAGGGTCAAAGGTACTGAGGTCTTTTATCCATAAGAAGCTTTCACCACGTAGTTGGATAGCATTCGGTACAAAGTTAAACATGGCAATCCAGATTGGTGCCTGAATGAGCATTGGCAGACAGCCTGACAAGGGGCTTACGCCATATTTGGCATATTCTGACATCATGGCCTGTTGCTTCTGCATTTGGTCTTCAGGCTTGTTGAATTGCTTGGTTGCCTCATCTAATTTCGGTTTCAGCACACGCATCTTGGCACTGCTCATATAGCTCTTCTTTACCATCGGATAGGTGAGGAGCTTCAATAAAAGAGTTATCAGAATGAGCACAATGCCCATGTTGATGTTCATGCCCGTGAGAAAATCGAACACATAAAGTGTGAACCAACGGTTGATGATGCGGAAGAGTGGCCAGCCAAGATATACGAGACGTTGCATCTGAAGATCTTTACCAAAGTGACATTCTCCTTCCATTTTCTGCAGGAGACGGAAGTCATTTGGACCATAATAGAAATCAAATTCCGACGCTTGCCTACCGGTTGGATCGAAAAATGTCTTCATCTTGGCTTCATATTGTTTCAGATATCCGCTTCCTTTTTCTTGTGGAATGGAGGTCATCAGGGCATTGCTCTGAAAATCATTCTTGGCAATCATCACCGCACTGAAGAATTGATTCTTGAATGCAATCCAATCAATCTTGTCCTCAATAGCTTCATCTGTAATTTCTTTACCCTCGTTGAGATAATCTGTTCCACCCTCTGACTTGTGGTAGGTGAGAGTGGCATATCTGTTTTCAAAGGTAAAGCCTCTTTCCTGTTGGCGTACTTTGTCTTTCCAATTCACGTCCATCGTCTGTGTACCCGGTGAGAAAAGACCTGACATACCCTGTGCACTCAATTGCATGTGAAGCATATAGTCCTTGCCCAAGACATACTTTAGGGTGAGTGTCTTTCCTTCACCGGCATTGGCCGTGAATGTGACTGTGGAGTCTGTTACTTGTGAAGGAACAAAATAAAGGTCAGAGGTGTTGATATTGGTTTCTTTGGCACTAAGCATATAACTCAGGCTTTGGTCAGCGCCATTGAAAAGAATTACATCTTTCTGATCGGCTGAACCATCTTTAACTTTGAGATTATGGCCTACGTAACCTTTAATAACAGCTTTCTCTACAGTTGCTCCTTTGGTATTGAGCGTCAGTTCCACTTTCTTGTTCTTCAGAACTATCTGTTCGGCATTGCCAGTAAGAGTTTTGTGGAAGAGCGACGTTGTGTCGTCCAATATCTTCTGTCTTTCAGCCTGTTGTTTTTGTTTTTCGGCCAGCTGGGTAGCCTTTAGTGATTGGCTTTTATTGACCTGTTCAATAGAGTCCTTTACAAAGGCGGCACGCTGTTCTTCTGCAGAAGGTTGGTTATACCAGCTGAAACCTATCAGAACGACCGCGATGAGCAGAAAACCGATAATGTTGTTCTTATCCATTTATTTTTTCTTATTTGCTATTGCTGTTTTCACAAAATCCACAAACAGAGGGTGTGGTTTGAGGACTGTGGATTGATATTCCGGATGATATTGTGTGCCGATGTACCATTTCAAGGTCGGGATTTCTACGATCTCAACCAAATCACTCTCTGGGTTCTTACCCACACACATCATGCCATGTTTCTCGAATTCTTTCTGATATTCGTTGTTGAATTCATAACGATGACGGTGACGTTCCTGGATATTCTCTTTCTTATAGATATTGAATACACGGCTTCCTTGTCTGAGCACACATTCGTAGGCACCTAATCGCATCGTTCCTCCCATGTTGGAAATATTCTTTTGTTCCTCCATGATATCGATGACATTATGGGGTGTTTTCTCATCCATCTCACGGCTGTTAGCATCAGAATATCCCAAAACATTACGTGCAAATTCAATGACCATCATCTGCATACCCAAGCAAATACCGAAAGTCGGTATGTCGTGGGTGCGTGTGTAATGGGCTGCTATGATTTTTCCTTCGATACCACGTTGTCCAAATCCCGGACAGATCACGATGCCGTCTTGACCTGAAAGTTTGTCGGCAACATTGTCTTCGGTGATACCTTCTGAATTGATAAAGCTGATATTGACCTTATAATCATTGTAAGTTCCGGCGTGAGAGAGGCTTTCACGAATACTCTTATAGGCATCCTGTAAGTCGTATTTGCCAACAAGACCGATGTTGACAGTCTCTGTAGCATGTTCTCTCCGTTCGATAAATTCCTTCCAAGGTCCCAATGCCGGTGTCTTTCCGATAGGCTCTCCAACCTTCCGCAGGATAGCTTCGTCAAGCTTTTGGTTTAGCATATTCACCGGCACTTCATAGATAGAGGGCAAATCTTCACTCTGTACGACGCAGTCAAAATCAACATTACAGAAAGCAGCTACCTTTTTCCGAATAGCATCATTGAGGTGCATTTCCGTACGGAGCACGAGGATATCGGGTTGAATGCCGATGCTTTGAAGTTCCTTTACGCTATGTTGTGTGGGTTTGGTTTTAAGTTCTCCGGCTGCCTTGAGATAGGGTACATAGGTCAGGTGGATGCTGATGGCGCGTTTTCCTAATTCCCATTTCATTTGTCGGATAGCCTCCATGAAAGGAGCACTCTCAATGTCACCAATGGTTCCTCCGATTTCGGTTATCACAAAATCGTAGTGATATTTCTGTCCGAGGTGCTTGATGTTACGTTTTATTTCATCAGTGATATGTGGTACCACTTGAATGGTTTTGCCCAGATAATCCCCACGGCGTTCCTTGTCTATAACGGCCTTATAGATGCGTCCCGTAGTCATACTGTTGGCTTTTGTGGTCTGAATACCCGTGAAACGTTCGTAGTGTCCTAAGTCTAAGTCGGTTTCCATACCGTCTGCAGTGACATAGCATTCCCCGTGTTCATAGGGATTAAGCGTGCCCGGATCAATGTTGATATACGGGTCGAACTTCTGAATAGTGATGTTGTAGCCTCTGGCTTGCAGAAGCTTTCCGATGGAAGCACTGATAATTCCCTTGCCGAGCGAGGAAACTACGCCACCGGTGACGAATATAAACTTTGTTTCAGCCACAATAATTATGTCTTTATTGGTTCAGCGTGCAAATTTAGTCTTTTTTCATGAGATAGGCAAACGTTTCTTTAGAAAGAATATGAAAATCCAAGACTTGCATATTCCTTGAGTTGCCAGTAACCATATTTACCGTCACGTGATGCACCATCATCAAAGCGAGGATAGATGAAAATATTTGTACTGATATAGCGGTTGAACTGGAAGACAATGGTGTTTTCCCATTCTATCTCCCCACGTCTGTAGGTCGTGTACCCATAGAGTCGCGTTCTCCATTTTATCATATCGCTCATTTTCCAGGACAGATCAACCGTACATTCTGAACCGATATCGTGCAGGGTATGTCTGCCTTCCTTGAGTCCATAGCGTTTACTCAGGTCGAGTCGGCTGACATATCTGAAGTTATAGGCTGCCGGAGCTAAATGGATAGTGCCTGTGAGTCGTTTGTCAAACCATGACACCACGTAATCCATACCGACAGAAAGGTTGATATTCAGCGGGTTAATGAAGTCACTGTAAACAAAGGTGTCGTTGTTCTTGTAGCCTCTCATGAACTGCGTATAGGCAATGAGTTGGGTGGTATAATACCATCTGTTTGTAGCCTGGAAACCTAATTTCCCCGTATAACGCAACAGGTCTTCACTGGTTTTGAGTTTATGAAGGTTGTCGCTGCGTGAGGTCTGGAAGCCAAGTTTCATTTCGAGTTTGTTGTCCCATTTCACCTTTTGTTTGTTGTTATAGTTGGCTTGCAGCGTCACGGCTCCAACCATACTGTAGTTGCTTTCGCCTCCTTTGTACCAGTTGTTTGAAACATAATTCTGTAGAAACTGGAGGTAGTAGTCTCCATGATAAGTCCAGAAGTTGGGCTTATAGATTTCAATACTGGCATCTACGTATTCGGGTTCAGTCGTCTTCGGAGATATATGTTCACTAAGATGTTGGTTATTAGGCCTTATAGCCTTATCCACTTCAAGTGTCGGTCCAATGATATCGAGGTGACTTTCCGTAGTCTTTACGAGGTCAGGACGACGGAGGTAAATATTCAAAAGGGCATCATCAAGCAGCTTGGTTAAAGTCGCTGAATCTGTCTCTGCAAATGAAAATATTCTGTGACTGACACCCTTATAAAAAGTGGGAGGCAGAAAGAGCCGGGCATAGTTGGCTTGAGAGAAAGGCAGTTGAGTGTCTGCAAGTTTCCTTTGCGTGGTCATAAGGCTGTCAATGTAGCGCTCTGCAATGGTGTGAGGCTTGCTTGCTGACGGCATGCGAAAGGTCTGTGCCTGTGTTTGGAATGCCATTCCACAGGCGAGAATGAATATGGATATCGTTGTAATTCGTCTCATAATGCGCACAAAGGTAATGCAAAAAATGCAGAAAACCAAAGCCTTTGGAAAGGAAAAAAGCAGTATGCTTGTGCATGAAAGGGAAAAGTTGTCGTGATGATGTAAAGGTGAACAAGGTCTGTCTGTTACTGTTTTGGATAGAAATATAAATAAACATCTTTTAAGAAAAAACTCAAAATATCATACAATATTTGTCATTCTGGCTTTTCATATTTTGGCTTTTGCCTGTCTGTTTCTATCTAAGAATAGTTCAATATGTGTCATCCGGAGTTCTGATATGGTTCATTTTGTCGGATGAAATGAGTCATTTTGCCTTGTGATTTGAGTCATCTTACAAGCCTTTTTGAGGTATATTGTGCAGTCTTGTAAACGTGTTGTTTTTATTTGTGATGTGGAAAAACGAAAAAGGGAAAGTCAACATGCGACTTTCCCGAGACCAAAGATAATGATTTTTGAACGCAAATGCAAATCTGTTGTGAATTTAATTTACAGGAAGTTGTGGTTTTATGGCTCTTCAAAAAATGTTGGATGGTCATTTTGAAAGGTTGGTCTTACTGCTCAATCTGAATTGGACTGCGTTTTTTTAACTATGTGTTTGTGTATTTCCTGCATTTTTTGTATTTTTGCATCTGTTTTGAAATATAATAAAAACTATATATGAACATTTCGTATAAATGGCTTAAGGAGTATGTTGATTTTGACCTTACGCCACAGGAAACGGCTGATGCGCTGACCTCTATTGGCTTGGAAGTCGACGCTTTAGAAGAAGTACAGACGGTCAAAGGTGGTCTGAAGGGGCTTTATGTGGGCAAGGTGTTGACCTGTGTAGAGCATCCCAACAGTGATCATCTTCATGTGACAACAGTCGATCTTGGTAAAGGTGAGCCACAGCAGATTGTGTGTGGTGCCCCGAATGTAGCTGCCGGTCAGAAAGTGATTGTAGCCGATTTAGGTTGTGTGCTTTATGATGGTGAAGAGTCGTTTACTATCAAGAAGAGCAAACTTCGTGGCGTAGAGTCATTAGGTATGATTTGTGCCGAAGACGAGATTGGCGTGGGCAACAGTCATGATGGCATCATCGTCTTGCCGGAGGATGCCGTAGTTGGCATGCCGGCTGCCGAATATTATCATTTGGAGAGTGATTGGTTGATAGAGATAGACATTACGGCCAATCATGGAGATGCCCTCTCACACTATGGTGTTGCCCGCGATTTCTATGCATGGCTCAAGCAGAATGGCTATCAGACCAGCCTGCACCGTCCTTCATGTGATGCTTTTAAGGTGGATAATGAAGACCTGCCGATAGAGGTTGAAATACAGAATACTGATGCTTGTAAGCGTTATGCCTGTGTGAGTGTAACGGGGTGTGACGTCAAGGAAAGTCCTGCATGGCTTCAAGACAAACTGCGTCTGATAGGACTGCGTCCTGTTAATAATATCGTGGATATTACCAACTATGTGATGATGGCCTATGGACAACCGATGCATTGCTTTGATGCCGATATGGTGAAAGGTCACAAAATCGTTGTCCGTACACAACCGGAAGGCACAAAGTTCGTTACGCTCGACGGCGAAGAGCATACGTTGTGCGAACGTGATTTGAGCATTTGCAATGCTGAAGAGCCTATGTGTATTGCTGGAGTGTTTGGTGGAAAGGGTAGCGGAACCTATGACACGACCTGCAATGTCGTGCTTGAAAGTGCATTGTTCCACCCGACCTGGATCCGCAAGAGTGCTCGTCGTCATGGCTTGAGCACTGATGCCAGCTACCGTTTTGAGCGTGGCGTCGACCCCAATGGCGTTATCTACGCCTTGAAGCAGGCTGCCATTTTATGTAAAGAATTAGCAGGTGGTAAGGTGTCGATGCAGATAAAGGATGTTTATCCTGAACCTATTGAGGATTTCAAGGTGAGCCTCTCTTATGATTATGTGCATAAACTTATTGGTAAAGAAATAGGCAAAGAAACCATTAAGAGCATTGTTACCAACTTGGAAATGAAGATTGCTGATGAGACCGAAGATAGCATTGAACTGCTCGTTCCACCTTATCGTTCAGATGTGCAACGCCCTTGTGACGTTGTCGAGGATATTCTTCGTATCTATGGATACAACAATGTTGAGATACCTACACAGCTGAACAGTTCGCTGACTATTGCCGGCGATGAGGATAAGAAACATCGGCTGAGCAACCTTATTGGTGAGCAATTGGTGGGTTGTGGCTTCAATGAAATCATGAATAATTCGCTCTCGAAGCTGTCTTATTATACGGATTTCGACTTGAATGCTTATGCCGAAGACACTACGGTAAAGGTGATGAACCCGCTTAGTGTTGATCTCAGTGTGATGCGCCAGACGCTTTTGTTTGGTGGTTTGGAGAGTGTTGTGCGTAATGTAAACCGCCGTAATAACAATATCCGTTTCTTCGAAATGGGTAATGTCTATACATATAATAAGGAGAAATGGCAGGCGGAAAATCCCGCTAAAGCTTATCTTGAAGACCAGCATTTGGCACTTTGGCTTACAGGTAAGCGGGTGGAAGGTTCTTGGATACATGCTGACGAAGATGCAAGTTTCTATGAACTTAAGGCCTATGTGCAGAACATTTTCACGCGCATTGGTGTTCCCACAGGGATGTTCGTCATTACGAAGAGCGAGAATAATATCTTTGCCAAGGCCCTTGCTTATAAGAATAGAGGTGGAAAACTCTTTGCAGAGGTGGGAATTCTAAGTCCGAAACTCTTGAAGAAAGTGGGCATCGAACAGTCTGTCTTCTATGCAGAAATTGATTGGGATGCACTGACAAAGGCCGTTCGCAAGAATGAACTTGAGTTTGAGGAAATCAGTAAGTTCCCCGCCGTCAGTCGTGATTTGGCACTGCTGATAGATAAAAATATAGAGTTTGAACAGATAGAACAGATTGCCGTTCAGACAGAAAAGAAGCTTCTGAAGCGCGTGGAACTCTTTGATGTCTATGAAGGAAAGAACCTTCCTGCAGGCAAAAAGAGCTATGCGGTGAATTTCATTTTGCAAGATGCCAACAAGACCCTCAATGATAAAGCCATTGATGCGATCATGCAGAAATTGATCAAGCAACTCACAACCAAGTTGGGGGCAGAGCTTAGATAAGGGCATATTATCTATTAGGAATAAACAAAAAATCATATCATTAAAATGGGAAGAGCATTTGAATATCGTAAAGCAACTAAGCTGAAGCGTTGGGGGCATATGGCCCGAGTATTCACAAAATTAGGTAAACAGATTGCAATTGCAGTAAAGGCAGGCGGGCCGGAGCCGGAAAACAACCCTACACTACGTGCTTTGATAGCCAACTGTAAGCGTGAAAACATGCCGAAGGATAACATTGAGCGTGCTATCAAGAATGCAATGGGTAAAGACCAGAGCGAATATAAGGAGGTTACTTATGAAGGATATGGCCCTCATGGAGTGGCTGTCTTTGTTGACACTTTGACTGATAATACCACACGCACGGTAGCTGATGTGCGTTCAGTCTTCAATAAGTTCAGCGGAAATATGGGAACGACCGGCAGTCTTTCTTTCCTTTTTGACCACAAAAGCGTTTTCACATTCAAAAAGAAAGAGGGTCTTGATATGGATGAATTGATACTCGATTTGATAGACTATGGTGTGGAAGACGAATATGATGAGGATGAGGAAGAAAACGAAATCACCATTTACGGTGACCCGAAAAGCTTCGGCGAAATCCAGAAACATTTAGAGTCTGAAGGCTTTGAAGTTACGGGAGCAGAGTTCACTTATATTCCAAACGACCTCAAGGATGTTACTCCTGAAGAGCGGGAAACCATAGATAAAATGGTTGAAAAGCTTGAAGAGTTCGATGATGTCCAGACCGTTTACACGAACATGAAGCCTGAGGAATAGGGGCTTTGAGTTTCGTTTTTTTGTATCTGAACTTTTAATTTGCTTCTGTTCATTCATAGGTAAAGCTTTTTTGTAATCAAAGTTCAGATTGCAGAATTCGAAAATAAAAAGAAAATCCATCCTTCTTCAGTATCTTCTGGAGAAGGAAGGATTTTCTTTTATATCTGCATTATACTTTTTGTATTCGGATAAATGCCGCTTAAATCTGGCCAAGAATAAATTAGTTTTCAGAATTTCTCCTGATAAAGTGTTTTCTTTGGGTCTTTGGCTGAGCGGACAATATATTTGAAATGGAAACCGGCTTCGCGATAGGTTTTTAATCCCGTGTCGTTCAGCAGCCCCTCACGGAGCCCGTCTGACAGTTTTGTCCGATTGGCATTGACAATCTCCGCGTTGTCCATTTTGTCGGTGAATGAGCAGAAATAAATCAGCGTGCGCGTTGTTTTGTCGAATACCATGCTGTCAGTGCGGGTGAAATTCACAACAGGGGTGGGGCACATCTTCTGTGTATATTCCTTGGCTTCACGTGCCGCCCGTTCTTCAATAGTCTCATGATGACAGGCTGTAAAGGTCAGCAGGACAAGGGTGGAAAAAAGAATCTTTTTCATTGTCTGATAGTTTTATTTTTTGCAAAGATACGAAATTATCAGAGAATTTTCTTTATCTTTGCATGGTAAAAAAAGCAGATTATAAGCAATGGACACGATAAGCTATATTAGGAATTTCTGTATCATCGCCCATATCGATCATGGCAAATCGACACTTGCCGACCGACTTTTGGAGAAGACGCAGACGATTCGGATTACCGAGGGACAGATGCTCGACGACATGGAACTTGAGCGTGAGCGTGGCATCACGATTAAAAGCCATGCCATTCAGATGAACTATAAGGCTCAAGACGGTGAGGAATATATTCTTAACTTGATAGATACGCCGGGACATGTGGACTTTTCTTACGAGGTGTCGCGGTCTATTGCTGCGTGTGAGGGGGCATTGCTTGTCGTGGATGCCACGCAAGGTGTGCAGGCACAGACAATCTCCAATCTCTACATGGCCATAGAGCATGATTTGGAGATTATCCCGATTATCAATAAGATTGATATGCCGAATGCCATGCCTGATGAGGTGGAAGATGAAATCGTGGAGCTTATCGGGTGTGACCGAAAGGATATTATCCGTGCTTCGGGAAAGACCGGTGAGGGCGTGGAAGATATTCTTGAGGCTGTAGTCGAGAGGATACCGGCACCTGTGGGCGAGCTGAATGCACCGGCACAAGCACTGATTTTCGACTCGATCTTCAACAGTTTCCGTGGTATTATAGTGCTTTGCAAGGTTCTCAACGGGAAGATACGCAAAGGCGAGAGGGTGAAGTTCTTTAATACCGGCATGGAATATGATGCTGACGAAGTCGGCGTCTTGAAAATGGATATGGTTCCTAAGGACGAGCTGTCGACAGGCGAGGTGGGCTATATCATCAGTGGCATCAAGACAGCCACGGAGGTGAAGGTGGGCGATACGGTTACTTCTGTGGCCAATCCCTGCAGCGAAGCTATCGCGGGTTTCCAGGAAGTGAAGCCCATGGTGTTTGCCGGCGTATATCCTATTGACCCTAATGATTATGAGAACCTGCGTGCATCGTTGGAAAAGCTCCAGTTGAATGATGCTTCTCTGACATTCTCTCCGGAGAGTTCTGTGGCTTTGGGTTTTGGTTTCCGCTGCGGTTTCTTGGGATTGCTTCATATGGAAATCATTCAGGAACGACTCGACCGCGAGTTTAATATGGATGTTATCACCACTGTGCCGAATGTTTCCTATATGGTCTACGACAAGCAGGGGAATGCCAGAGAGGTGCATAATCCGTCGGGATTGCCCGAGCAGACACTCATAGATCATATTGAGGAGCCTTATATCCGGGCATCGATTATCACGGCGGCCGACTATATCGGCCCGATTATGACGCTGTGTCTCGACAAGCGGGGAGAGCTGATAAAGCAGGAATATGTCAGTGGAAATCGCGTGGAACTTCATTTCATGATACCGCTTGGGGAGATTGTGATAGACTTCTATGATAAGCTGAAAAGCATTTCGAAAGGCTATGCCTCGTTCGACTATCATGTGGATAGCTTCCGTCCTTCGAAGTTGGCAAAGTTGGATATTCTGCTCAATGGAGAACCCGTTGATGCCCTTTCAACGCTGACCCATGAGAGTAATGCCGTATATTTCGGCCGTCGGATGTGCGAGAAATTGAAAGAACTGATTCCCCGCCAGCAGTTTGATATTGCTATTCAGGCAGCCATTGGTGCCAAGATTATAGCCCGCGAGACGGTGAAGCAGGTAAGAAAGGATGTCACTGCAAAATGCTATGGCGGTGATGTCAGTCGTAAACGTAAGTTGCTTGAGAAGCAGAAACAGGGAAAGAAACGAATGAAGCAGGTCGGAAATGTGCAAGTTCCTCAGAAAGCTTTCCTTGCCGTGCTCAAGCTCGATTAATTCGGATGCAGCAAAGCAGAACACTTAAATATTAATTATGGAGGATTTCCTAACATGAGAGAACCATTGAACACACCACGGGATATTGCCCGTGAACTCGCCCGTAAATACAGTACGATGACGCATGACGAGCTTGATGTTTTAGAGAGTATTCTTGTGCCGATGAAATTTGGCAAGAACGAAATGATACTGAAAGAAGGCGAGGTATGCGAGAATATCTATTACATAGATCGGGGAGTTATACGCCAATTCTATTTCAAAAACGGCAAGGAAGTTACCGAACATTTAGGTTCCGACCGCTCTATCTTCATGTGCATAGAGAGCCTGTTTCTTGAAATTCCTACCCATTTGCAGGTAGAGACAATAGAGCCTTCAGTGATTTACGCCTTGCCTAAGCATCGTTTGGAACAGGTGGCCTTGCACAACGTGAACATTCAAATTCTATATCGTAAGATATTGGAAGAAAGTTTGATTCTCTCCCAGGTGCATGCCGACTTGGTGCGTTTTGAAACAGCGGGCGATCGTTACAAGAAGATGTGTAAGCTCATGCCGCAGGTAGTCTTGCGTGCCCCGCTTGTGTATATTGCAAGCTATCTGCAGATGACGCCCGAAACATTGAGCCGTGTCAGGGCGACAACACTGATTGATTGAGACGCAAAATAAAAACGGAGGCAGTGTCAAAATACAAATGCCTTTTTGAAAATCTTATCTGAAACAAATCAATAAGGAAAGACCATTTCAAAACTCGTTTTGAGCAGAGAAATGGTCTTTTTCTTTGTTTTTTCGGGAAATCCATTCAGATACAGGGGTAAATCATCAGTTTTCGGTAAAATCTGCTCAGATACGATAGTAAATTGTCGATTTTCAGAAAAATCTGTCTAAATACGGGAGTAAATCATCAATTTTCAAGAAAATCAATCCAGATACGGGAGTAAATTGTCGATTTTCGAGAAAAATTGTCCAGATACGGGGCACGATGAACGAAAAATGGAAAAAAGAGGCTTTCGTAGGGGTACGATGAACGAAAAACGGGAGAAAGAGGCTTTCGTAGGGGTACGACGGATAAAAATCGGCGAAAACAGATTATCCCCCGTGAGGGAAAATCAAAAAACGATTAAAATCGTCTTTCCCTCACGGGGGAAAACAAGGAATCATCGAAAATCGTCTTTCCCTCATGGGGGAAAACAAGAAATCATCGAAAATCGGCTTTCCCTCACGGGGGAAAACAAGAAAACAGCGAAAATCGTCTTTCCCTCATGGGGGAAAACAAGAAATCAGCGAAAAACGTCTTTCCCAACATTGGGAAACTCAAAATTCAGCAGAAATTGGCTTTCCCAACTTTGGGAAAACAGGAATTCATCGAAAATCAGCTTTCCCAACTTTGGGAAGAACAAAAAACGCCGTTGGCTGCGTTTCCCAATCCTCGGAAAGACGAAAAGACCCCGAAAGTTAGGCGAAATAACTTTCGGGAGCCAGGTTTATTTTGCTACGCTCTCTTTTTTTATAACCGTAGCAGAACGCTTATTTGTTATTCTTTACCTTTTCAACATAAGCATCGATAACTGCTACTGCCGTGATGTTTACAACATCTTTGACAGAACTTTCAAAGTCGGTAAAGTGGATAGATTTGTTGAGTCCCATCTGGATAGGGCCAATGATTTCGCAGTCTTTGTTGAGCTCTTGCAGAAGTTTATAGCTGCAGTTTGCGCTGCTCATGTTGGGAAACACGAGGGTGTTGACATCTTTTCCTTTCAGGCGGCTGAATGGGAACTTGTCGTCACGAAGTTCCTTGTTGAGTGCGAAATTCACTTGCATCTCACCATCAATGGCCAAGTCTGGATATTCCTTCTGCATCTGTTCGACGGCATTATGTACCTTTAGCGGACTTCCAATCTCGTCTGTACCGAAGTTCGAATAGCTCAGCATGGCAATGACCGGCTCCTCGTTGAAGAACTTCACCGTGTGGGCACTCAGCTTCGCAATATCCGTGAGTATATTCTCATCTGGGTGGCGATTAATCAGCGTATCCGCAATATAATAGATGCCCTTTTTGGTGTTGAGCAGGTGCATCGTGCCGAACGTCCTGTATTCCGGTCTTACGCCAATCACTTCTTTGGCCACTTTGATCGTGTTGCTGTATTTGGTGTACAGGCCTGTTATGAATGCGTCGGCATAGCCATTCTCCACCAGACTCATGCCGAAATAGTTGCGTTCATACATTTTGTCGTAGGCTTCTTCAAACGTATATCCCTGTCGTGCACGTTTTTCGGCCAAGTGTTTGGCAAAAGTTGCACGGCGTCCTTGCTCCTGATCAGCACGCATGTCAATGATTTCAACCCCGTTAAGATCAAGCTTCAATCGGTTGGCCAAGCGATGAAGACGATCAGGATTGCCCAACAGGATAGGCTCGCAGATACCTTCCTGTTTTGCCTGGACAGCGGCTTTCATCATCGTGGCGTGACCTCCTTCGGCAAAAACGACCTTTTGTGGGTGCAGACGTGCAGTGTCATGGAGCTTGCGGGTGAATGCGGTTTCCTGGCCGAGCAACTGTCGCAATCCTTTTTTATAGGTTTCCCAATCCTTGACAGGCGTACGGGCCACTCCGCTTTCCATGGCAGCTTTGGCCACGGCAGCACTTACCTCGGTAATCAATCGCGGGTCGACAGGCTTTGGAATGAAGTATTTAGGACCGAATGTCAAATCGGTGACATGATAGATTTCATTGACTACATCGGGAACCGGTTGCTTTGCCAAGTCTGCAATAGCTTTTACTGCAGCAAGCTTCATGTCTTCATTGATGGCCTTTGCATGAACATCGAGTGCGCCACGGAAGATATAGGGGAAGCCGATGACATTATTGATTTGGTTGGGATAATCGCTTCGCCCGGTGCTCATCAATACGTCAGGGCGGCTGGCAATGGCATCGTCATAGGAGATTTCAGGTACAGGATTGGCTAATGCAAAAACAATGGGATTGTCTGCCATGCTGCGGATCATATCCTGTGTAAGGACATTTCCCTTACTCAGGCCGAGGAATACGTCTGCTCCCTGAAGCGCTTCTTCCAATGTGTGAATATCCTTTCGTTTGGTAGCAAAGAGAGCTTTCTGCAGTGTAAGCTTCTCGCGGTCGGCCGTGATGACTCCTTTTGAGTCAAGCATGATGATGTTTTCAACCCTTGCACCAAGAGCTACATACAGTTTTGTACAGCTGATTGCTGCAGCTCCCGCCCCATTGACAACTATCTTTACTTTGCTGATGTCTTTGCCAGCCACTTCGAGCGCATTGATGAGTCCGGCAGCTGAAATGATTGCCGTTCCATGCTGATCATCGTGCATCACGGGAATGTCAAGGCTCTTCTTCAGGCGTTCTTCGATATAGAAACATTCAGGCGCCTTGATATCTTCCAGATTGATACCACCGAATGACGGGGCTATTCTTTCAACGGCTTCACAGAACTTTTCCGGATCTTTCTCTGCCACCTCAATATCGAAAACATCAATACCACCATAGATTTTGAAAAGTAATCCTTTCCCCTCCATTACCGGTTTGCCACTCATAGCACCGATATCTCCGAGACCTAAGACGGCGGTGCCATTGCTGATAACAGCAACAAGATTGCCTTTGTCGGTATATTTGTAGACATCATCGGGGTTGGCCTGGATTTCAAGACAGGGGAAAGCAACACCTGGTGAATAGGCCAAACTCAAGTCTGTTTGTGTGTGGTAGGGCTTTGTCGGCTTCACTTCTATCTTGCCCGGACGCCCATTTTCATGATAGGCCAAGGCTGCTTCTTTCGTAACTTTTACCATTTTCGTTTATTTAAAGTTCTGTTTTCTTTTTCTTTTTTCCTTCCATCACTTGCAAAGTTAGCAAAAAACGTGGGATTGAATATGCGTTTTTTGTTATTTTTTGTAACTTTGCAAAAGAATATCTCACGGGCTTCTTATCTACAAATCCTTATGCATAAGACAAACGCAACGACAGAATATCGCGAGCAGTTGAAGGGACGTATTCTTGAAACTGCCATGCATGAATTTATGATGAATGGTATCCGACAGGTCAAGATGGATGATATTGCCAGAAAATTGGGGATATCTAAGCGTACGCTTTATGAAATCTACGACAATAAGGAGGATTTACTGATGGAGGGAATACGGGAGGCTGAAAACTGTTATGACCACTATATGGAAGATTTCCAGCTTAAACATGCTACTTCAGTGATGGACGTTTTTGCTGAATTTTATCGTTATAAAGTCGAGAGGTTTCAGAACATTTCGCCTGCTTTCTTTGTTGATTTGCATAAATACACGCGTATAATCTCCTATCTTGACTCCGTGCATGAGTCGCGTAATAAGAAAGGAAAATTGTTCTTTCAACGTGGGGTAGAGGAAGGATACTTTCGTGGAGATGTCGACTATAACCTTTTGGAGCAGATTAGTTCTGTAGCCATGCGACATGTCATGGAACACCAACTTTATCAGCTTTATAGTATGAAACATATCCTATATAATATCATTTTCCTTTTTATGAGAGGCATCTGTACGGAGAAAGGACAGGCAATCTTAGACGAAAAATTGAAGATTCTACGATGAAAATTACTCTTATTGGTTCAGGAAATCTGGCTACTAACATTGGTGTAGCGTTAAAAAATGCAGGTCATCAGATTGTGCAAGTGTACAGTCGCCGGCTTTTGAATGCTGTCAGTTTGGCTTCTCGTCTGGAAGCAAAAGCAGTCAATCAGTTTTCTGAAATAAATAATGATGCTGATGTTTATATTCTTTCATTGAAGGATAGTGTATTACAGGAAGTGATAGCTGATGTTTGTAAAAACAAATCAGATAAGATTTTCTTGCATACAGCAGGCAGTGTGCCAATGGCGTTATTTGAAGGTAGCGCTGTGCGTTATGGGGTACTCTATCCAATGCAGACCTTCTCAAAGGAAAGAGTTGTTGACTTTAGGTCACTCCCTTGTTTTATAGAAGCTTGTGATAATTCTGTTTTAGAAAAAATAAAAACTCTTGCCCTTTCAATATCTACTAAGGTATACACGCTGTCATCTGCTGACAGGAAATATCTTCATCTTGCAGCAGTATTTGCCTGCAATTTCGTGAATCATTGTTATGAAATCTCATCAGAATTGCTGGCTGCCCATAGTGTTCCTTTCGATGTACTCCTGCCGCTAATTGATGAGACGGCACATAAGGTGCATGAACTTTCGCCTGCTCATGCCCAGACTGGGCCGGCAGTCCGTTATGATGAGAATGTGATGGAAAAACATAAGATGTTGTTGGCTGCATCTCCATTGTGGCAGAACCTCTATGAGCTGATGAGCAAATCCATTCATCAAACAGCAATAATAAACAACAAAAAATGAATATGATCAATTATGATTTAACAAAGATAAAAGCCATCATCTTTGATGTAGACGGTGTACTTTCAGCTGAAACAATTGTGCTTTCACATACAGGAGAACCACTGCGTACGGTGAATATCAAAGATGGCTATGCTATCCAATTGGCCGTTAAAATGGGCCTTCAAATAGTTATTCTTACCGGAGGAAAGACTGAAGCTGTAAGATTGCGTTATGAAAGTTTAGGTGTTCAGCATGTCTGTATGGGGTGTTCTGTAAAAATAAAGACTTATGAAAGTCTATTAGAACAAATGCACGTCAGTGATGAAGAGGTGTTATATATGGGGGATGACATACCGGATTACGAGGTGATGTGTCGTTGTGGTTGTCCTTGTTGTCCGGCAGACGCGGTCTCTGATATCAAAGATATATCACTCTATATCAGTTCTAAGGCAGGTGGATATGGGTGTGGTCGCGATGTCATTGAGCAGGTATTGCGGGCGCAAGGTAAATGGATGAGTGAGGAAAAGGCTTTCGGTTGGTAATACACAGGGATGTATGGATAATAAGTATAAGATTATTTTGGCAAGTAATTCTCCTCGCAGGAAAGAACTGCTTGCAGGTTTAGACATAGCTTTTGAGGTCGTTGTGAAAGAAGGGATAGATGAAACTTATCCTGAAAACCTACCGTCAGACGAGGTTCCCTTGTATCTTTCACAGTTGAAAGCTGCTGCTTATCGTGACACCATGACTGCTAATGAGTTGGTGTTGACGGCCGATACTGTTGTTGTCGTGGATGATATAATTTTGGGAAAACCGAGTAATGAGGCTGACGCTTATCGCATGTTGCGTTTGCTGAGCGGCCGAACACATCATGTCGTCACGGGAGTAAGTTTGACAACTTTAGAGAAACAACGTAGCTTCAACGTGACAACCGAAGTTACATTCAGGGCGTTGAGCGATGCCGAAATCAACTATTATGTTGAAAGATACAAGCCTTTTGATAAGGCAGGAGCATATGGAATACAGGAATGGATTGGCTATATAGGTGTTACTTCACTGAAAGGAAGTTATTTTAATGTGATGGGGTTGCCGGTACAGCGTATCTATGAGGAACTCTTGAAGTTTTGAATGGCAACAGCGTTGGATATTTTATTATATATCTCATAAGAGCGTGTCTTGTATAGCGTTGTATTGTCATTAACATGACGAGATAGTTCTCTTCATGTAATTCCATATATGGCTGTATGATTTAATTTTTCTTAAGAATATTTACAATTGCTTTCGTCAGATTTGCAAATTTGAAATTAGAGTTTCAAGTGTTAAAATCTGATGATAATTTACAGGTAGTATCCTATAAAAGTGTGTAAGCCCATTTAATTCTTATCTTTGTACTTGAAAACAATAAAGAAACGAACAAATGAAACTTACACATTCACAAATTTCGGAAATTCTTTCGAATTACACAAGCAGTAGCGAGGGTTTTGTCACCCTTCTGTCTTTAATTATGAACTCCTTGATGTTTCATGAACGGGAGCTTTTCGTCAGTGCAAACGGCAATGAGCAATGCAACGGTTTCCGTTCTCGACGTTGGTACAGTCACGGCTTTGAGTTTTCCCTGCGCGTCCCCCGCAGCCGCAGCGGCAACTTCTATCCCGTTCTCCTGGGCCTGATACGCAATGAAAGCGAGGAACGTGTGAGGCTGTTCAACCTTCTCTACACCAAGGGACTTACTACGCAACAGATAGGCGAGTTCTCCGACAGCATCTATGGCCGCGCTTACAGCAGGCAGCAGGTTTCCTATCTGTCCAGGTGTTGCCGTGAAGACGTTGAGCAGTGGCTCGGTCGTGCCTTGTCCCCGCATTACTTAGCCGTCTTACCATGCTGGGGGTGTTGGAGGACGGAAGCAGGGAAGTGCTCACCGTAGTCAACCATCCCACAGAAGGGGCCGTATGCTGGAAAGAGGAGCTTGAGGCGTTGAAAGAAAGGGGCGTCGAGGGAATTGACCTTGTCGTTTCCGATGCGCTGCAAGGCATAGAGAATGCCGTCTGTGCTGCCTTTCCGCAGGCAGCCCACCAGTTCTGTGTGGCACATGTCAAGCGACAGATACTTGGTAGCGTATCCCATAAGGATAAGCCGGAAGTGGCCCGGGAACTTGGCGAAGTGTTTTCCTTGGAGAACAAAGAGATGAAATCCTTGCAGGGATACGGACATTTCATTACTTTTGTAACCAAATGGGAAAAGAAGTACCCAACCTTGAGAAGGTATAAGGCGGAGCGTAACGCAGCTTACTTCACGTACATGGACTTCCCCATAGAAGTACAAAGGTGCATATACACGACCAACTGGATTGAAAGGTTAAACAGAAAATACAAGAGAACCGTAAGTATGAGGACCTCTATGCCGTCAGACAAGTCAGTGATATTCCTATTGGCTGCTGTGGCTGTGGAGGAAACAAAGAAGACATATGCCAGAAGAATATATCAATTTAAAAACTGGAAACAGAAGATAGAAAACGAATGGAAAGAGAGAATAGAATAGAAGGAATACTTACACACTTTGAAAGACAGTACCAAATTAGAGTTTCCCTCGATCAAGATAAACTCTGTTTTTTAATTTGTTCATAATTTTTAACTATTAATATATTACAACTATTCTATACGAATTGTCAAACAAGAACATGCTGAAATTAGTTGTGTTTTGTATCAGATTACCTTGAAATTTGCATTTGATTGTACGACAATTCAACTCATATAGAAATATAATCTGACTCAAGTTATAGCATTAAATGGTTTTCTTCACAGGAAAGGTCTTTGATCTTATAAATTTAGGCCTGTTTTTCTGTCTTTTATTTTTTAATTGGTAGTATTCTCAAAGGTTAAAATTCTGTTCACAATTTATAAAGTTAGAACGTCATTCATTTACTTTATAGAAAGAATGAGATCTTTTGTAATATGCTTTATAATATATTCTAAGTTATAGTTGACTGATGACGAACTATGGAGAGAAGCTTTTTCACATAAAAAAAGACGCACATTGATGTGCGTCTTCTTTTTATATGCATATTGATTTTAGTCAATAGTCTCGCTCCAGTCTTCCTTGCTCTTACGCTGGTAAGTCTGATAACGGAGCTTAGCCATCTTTTCTGCTTCTGCAAACAGTTCTTCAGCTTCGTTAGGATAAGCCTTAGCTACTGAGGAATAACGAACTTCACCCATGAGGAACTCACGGAAATCAGCAAAATTGGGAGCCTTAGAATCCAACTGGAATGGGTTCTTCCCTTCATCTGCCAAGCGTGGATCATAGCGCCACAAGTGCCAGTAACCACAGTCGACAGCAAGTTTTTCCTCGTTCTGGCTGCGTCCCATGCTACGCTTCATGTTCTTGGTCCCCTTGATACCATGGTTGATACATGGTGCGTATGCAATGATGAGTGATGGCCCTGGATAAGCTTCAGCTTCACGGATAGCCTTCAATGTCTGTGCATTGTCTGCACCCATAGCAATCTGGGCCACATATACATAACCATAAGTGGTTTGCATTAAGCCAAGATCTTTCTTGCGGATGCGCTTACCTTGAGCAGCAAACTGAGCGATGGCACCAAGTGGAGTAGCCTTGGAACTCTGACCACCGGTGTTAGAATAAACCTCTGTATCAAGTACGAGAATATTCACATCTTCACCTGTAGAGAGTACATGGTCGAGACCACCATAGCCGATATCATAAGAAGCACCGTCGCCACCGATAATCCATTGACTGCGTTTAACGAGGTAATGTTCAAGTGTCTGGAGTTCCTTGCAGATTGGACATCCGGCTTCTGCACCAGCTTTAATGAGCGGCTTGAGCTCTGCTGCAGCCTCTTTTGAAGCATCAGCATCATCTTTTCCTGCAATCCATTTTTCTGCTGCTGCCTTGAATTCTGCAGGATTATCCTCATGAGCCATTGCATCGTTGAGTAGTTTCACAATGCGCTCTTTCATCTTCTTGTTACCCATGGCCATACCCAAACCAAACTCACAGAAGTCTTCAAACAGAGAGTTATCAAAGGCTGGGCCTTGTCCCTTTTCGTTTGTTGTATATGGAGTTGATGGGATTGAAGCAGAATAAATAGATGAGCAACCTGTAGCGTTTGCAATCATTTCACGGTCGCCGAAGAGTTGAGAAATGAGCTTTACGTAAGGAGTTTCACCACAACCTGAGCATGCACCGGAGAATTCAAACAATGGTTGTGCGAACTGACTGTTCTTCGGACTCTGCTTGATATCTACGAGATCTTGCTTAGAAGTTACATTCTTAACCATGTGTTCCCAATTGTTCATCTCCTTGATCATATCAGGAGCGTCAACATTGAACGGAGCCATAACGAGCGCTTTTTCACCCTTTTTACCTGGGCAGATGTCAGCACAGTTACCACAGCCAAGGCAGTCGAGAACATCAACTTGAATGCGGAATTGCATACCTTTAAGTTGCTTTGGAGCGAGGATATCAATGGTCTCATCTCCGAAGTCACCCTTTTCTTTTTCGTTAAGAACAAACGGACGGATAGTTGCATGAGGACAACTGTAGGCGCACTTGTTACACTGGATACAGTTTTCTGGTTTCCAAACAGGAACGAATGCTGCTACACCACGTTTTTCATAGGCTGCTGTGCCATTCTTCCATGTGCCATCAACAGTGCCATGTTTTACGAAATCAGATACTTTCAGCAAATCTCCTGCCTGTGCATTGATAGGACGAACAATTTCCTTAATGAATGCCGGAACGTTGCCATCTTTATCTTCGTCAGCAGGTAGATTAGCCCATGCAGGATCAATGGTCAGTTCTTTATATTCATCACCACGGTCAACAGCAGCATAGTTCTTGTCGACAATGTCTTGTCCCTTCTTGCCATAAGACTTCACGATAAATGCCTTCATCTGCTCAACAGCAAGTTCGGTTGGGATAACCTGAGTAATGCGGAAGAATGCAGATTGCAGGATAGTATTGGTTCGGTTGCCAAGTCCAATCTCCTGTGCAATCTTTGTTGCATTGATATAATATACCTTGATGTTGTGCTTAGCAAAGTGAGCCTTTACCTTATTTGGAATGAAGTTTACGAGTTCTTCGCCTTCGAAAATGGTGTTCAACAGGAATGTTCCATTGTCGCGCAAACCACGAGTTACATCGTACATGTGGAGGTAAGCCTGAACGTGGCAAGCCACAAAGTTAGGCGTATTTACCTGATATGAAGAATGGATTGGCTCATCACCGAAGCGAAGATGTGAACAAGTGAAACCACCAGACTTCTTAGAATCGTAGCTGAAATAAGCCTGACAGTATTTACTGGTGTTATTACCAATAATCTGAACAGAGTTCTTGTTGGCACCAACTGTACCGTCAGCACCCAAGCCATAGAACTTAGCTTCGAACAGACTTGCGCCACCCATTGGGATTTCCTCAACTTCAGGAAGTGAAGTAAAAGTAACATCGTCTACGATGCCCACTGTGAAGTGGTTCTTTGGCATAGGCAACTCGAGGTTGTTGAACACAGAGATAATCTTGGCTGGAGTTGTATCTGAAGAGCCGAGACCATAGCGACCACCGACAATCAGCGGTTTACGTGGATCGTCATAGAGGGCACTCTTCACATCGAGATACAATGGTTCGCCTTCTGCTCCCGGTTCCTTGGTACGGTCGAGTACGGCAATGCGCTTGACCGTCGCTGGGATTGCTTCACGAATAGCCTCAACAGAGAATGGACGATATAGGTGAACTGCAACCATACCTACCTTCTTTCCCTGCTTTACAAGGAAGTCAATAGCCTCACGAGCTGGCTCTGTAGCAGACCCCATGAGGACGATAATGTTTTCAGCATCCTTTGCACCATAGTAGTTAAAGAGGTGATATTCACGACCGGTAATCTTGGAAATCTCACCCAGATACTTCTCAACGATAGCAGGAATGCGGTCATAGTACTGGTTAGAAGCCTCACGATGCGTGAAGAAAGTTTCTGGGTTTTCAGCTGTACCACGTGTTACGGGGCGTTCAGGAGTGAGTGCGCGATCACGGAAGTTCTTGATAAACTCAGGATTAACGAGTGAACGAACGTCTTCCATATCCATTTCTTCAACCTTGTGGTACTCATGAGAAGTACGGAAACCATCGAAGAAATTGATGAAAGGAACAGATGTTTCAAGTGTTGCCAAGTGAGGAACAGCAGAAAGATCCATTACTTCCTGAACAGAACCTGAACAGAACATAGCGAATCCCGTCTGTCGACAGGCCATTACATCCTGGTGATCACCGAAGATACAAAGAGAATGAGATGCCAATGTACGAGCAGAAACGTTGAATACGCATGGAAGCAATTCACCTGCAATCTTGTACATATTAGGAATCATCAGCAGCAAACCTTGTGATGCTGTGTAGGTAGAAGTGAGGGCACCAGCCTGCAAAGAACCGTGAACGGCACCTGCTGCACCTGCCTCAGACTCCATTTCCTGGATAGAAACTGTCTGACCAAATAGGTTCTTACGACCTTTGGCAGCCCATTCATCTACATGCTCGGCCATCGGAGATGACGGAGTAATAGGATAGATGGCAGCAACCTCTGTAAACATGTAGCTTACATGAGCGGCAGCTGTGTTACCATCACAAGTGATAAACTTTTTTTCTTTAGCCATTTTATGTCTGATAAAATATTAATGAATGTTTTTGTATATTGTTTAATTTTCTATTTTTCAATCATTTAACTTGTCAACTCTTTATGAGTAGCCTATGTGTTTACCTATAATTTATAGACTCATTTACTTGTCAACTTATCCCTTTAATAAAGGAAACCCAATAACCAAAGTGGAATGAGATTGTCTTTTCCTACTTCTGTATTATAGCGTGCATAGACCGTATCTGGGTTGCATCGTTGCTTGTGTTCGCTTTGTGCATCAATAATTTTGAACTTGCGACAGCCATCGACGGTGAAATAGTGATCCTTGGAAGCCTGATTAACTTTGTGATCTTTCCAAAGTGAATTGACGAAGAAAGTTTCCATAACCTCCTGCTCATTGACCTGAATGGGGTAGATTGCATACATGAGATTGGAGTTATGCATCATGACCTTGCTTGGCTTTTTGGGGAATTCCTGCCCAACAGGGTAAATGATGTTAATGAGTCGGGCATCGGCAAGATACTTGATGTAATTCATAACCGTGGCTCGACTGGTCTGTATTTCGTGAGCTAAATTGCTGATGTTAGGTGCCTTAGGGCCTTCTACTGCCAGCAGATAAAAAAGCTTCTTGATTTTTGTAAGATATTTCAAATCAATTTGCTTGATGAGCAGAATGTCGACTTCTGTCATCATGTTCATTGTTTTGAGTAAGTTTTCCGAAAAGTTGGTGTGTTCTAAAAAGAATGGATAAAAGCCATGATGAATATAATCATGGAAGTATTTCTGAGGACTTATGAGCGGGAGAATGTCCTTGATGATATGTTCATGATTATGCAATATCTCAGATAGAGTGTAAGCATGAAAGTTATTTCCCGTCATAAGATTGAGATATTCACGGAAAGACAGCCCCCGAAGATTATAGCTTTCGACAATATTATGGAGTTCTGGGTTTTCTTCTTTGAGTCTCATCACACTGCTACCCGTGAATATAATCTTTAGATTAGGATAGGAATCATAACATTTGCGAAGCTCTACGCTCCAATTAGGTTGCTTGAATACCTGGTCTATCAGTAGTACTTTTCCTCCGTTGTTGACAAAGTCCCCGGCGAATTCTGCAATACCTTTACTTTGGAAATAAAAGTTGTTCATGTTGACATAGAGGCATCGCCGATCGTGTGCGCCAAACTTTTCCTTGGCATATTGCAGTAGAAATGTGGTCTTTCCTACACCGCGTGTCCCTTTAATGCCAATCATGCGACCGTTCCAGTTAATCTCATCCATAAGGGTGCGACGTACTGATACGTTTGTATGCTCAACAAGATAAGCGTGTGTACGAAAGAAAGCTTCCATTATCTTTGGGTTCTTTTATATCTAAATACTATGCAAAGATAATACTTATTTCTAAATTTGCAAACTGTAGATTGCAAAAAAGTTGGTATTTTTTCATATTTTAGCAGTGTAGCTAAACCAACGAGTGTGAATTCGATTTGTATTGTTATAAAAACTATCTTTTGATATCAGTAAATTCAATTTCTTTTTGCTCTTCTATTGTTTTTCTTTGCATGTTCATGGGGTTTAGAAAGGCTTTGTATATTCTTAAACTACAAAAAGGAGTGAATTACTTAAGCAATTCACTCCTTTTTATAAATATATGTGTAATCAAAATGATTACTTAACCTTTTCTACGATAGCTTTAAAAGCTTCGGGATTGTTTACGGCAAGGTCTGCAAGAACCTTGCGGTTGATTTCAATACCAGCTTTATGGAGAGCACCCATCAATGTAGAATAACTCATATTCTCAAGGCGGGCAGCTGCGTTGATACGCTGAATCCACAATGCACGGAAGTTACGTTTTTTGTTTCGGCGGTCACGATAAGCGTAGGTGAGACCTTTTTCCCATGTATTCTTTGCTACCGTCCAAACATTCTTTCTCGCTCCATAGTAACCTTTAGTGAGCTTCAGAATTCTTGTTCTCTTTGCTTTTGAAGCAACATGATTTACTGATCTTGGCATAATTTTCTTTCTTTAAATGTTCTACTAAAAAGTTAATTAACGAAGACAGAGCAAGTCGCGAACCTGCTTCATGTTACTGTGATCAACCATTGTCTGGTGAACAAGATTTCTCTTCTGTTTCTTTGTCTTCTTAGTCAGAATGTGACTGTGGTAAGCATGATGTCTTTTAATCTTACCAGTACCGGTGAATGAGAACCTTTTCTTTGCGCCGGAATTTGTCTTTACTTTTGGCATTTTTTTTATTTTAAATTGTTATTTATTGTGGCAACGCATATACCTGGCGTTACGCACGTCTCTTTTATTCTTCTACAGAACTTCCATTTTTCAGTTTGCTAAGTACGTCTTGGCCGTTCTTCGCATTGGCAAATAAGCCGTTATTCTCTGCATTTTCATTCTTCTGGTTTTGCTCTGCAGCTTTAGCTTCGGCCTCACGCTTTTCTCTATCCATTTTCTGTTGGCTCTTCTTTACGACTCCCACTTTCTTTGGTGCGAGATAGAGGAACATCTTTTTTCCTTCCAACTTCGGCATCTGTTCCACTTTTCCAAACTCTTCAAGATCGTTTGCAAAGCGGAGTAGCAGAACTTCTCCCTGTTCCTTGAAAAGGATTGAACGACCACGAAAGAACACATAAGCACGAACCTTGTTGCCTTCGTTGAGGAATTCGCGTGCATGCTTCAACTTGAACTGATAGTCATGTTCATCGGTCTGAGGACCGAAACGTATTTCTTTCACTTCAACCTTCACCTGCTTCTGCTTCATTTCCTTCTGGTGCTTCTTCTGCTGGTAAAGGAATTTTGAATAGTCAATGAGACGACAAACCGGTGGCTGGGCATTAGGCGAAATCTCTACAAGATCAACACCTTTCTGGTGCGCCATATCCAAAGCTTTGCGTGTAGGTACTACTTCAGAACCGTCCTCTCCTACGATACGGACCTCACGTACACGTATTTGTTCATTAACACGGTACTGATTTTTCAATTTGTCATTCTTCATTCAACTATTTTAATTGTCTATTTTTGCTAAACGCCTGCAAAGGTACTATTTCTCAATGAATTATACAAGAAAAAGCCTGTATATTTTAATAGTTTTTTATCAGATTGCCTATCATGGGGACATTTTTTCTGTTTTATCATGTGCAGCCTCTGTAATGGCTCAACTGTTCATGTCAGAATAAATTCTATTTCGCGGCAAAGCGAATTATATGTTAATTTCATTCAAGGATATTTACAATTGTTCTCATAAAACTCGTATATTCGAAAGGGATATCTTCATCGCTTCAAATATGCCTGTTTTTTAAGCAGTTTATACTACGTTGATTATCAGAATGTTATGTTTTTCAATTCTAAATGTAATGTAAAATCATGTCAAAAATGGATGTCACTTGCATCAAATCACTGCGTAATCTGCATCAGATTGCGTTGTATTTTGACTCAAAAAGCCACGTGTTTTGAGTCAAAACGCAGTGTAATGTGAATGGATTTGCAATCCGAAAGCTGGAAAATCATAAAATAATACCTATTTTTTTGCTTTTCCTTTTCTGTTTAGTCACTCTCTGAAATGTTAAAAACAGCCACTAATCTTTACAAAAAACATGAGATACAGCAGGTGTCATCAGCTGCATGATTATATGGGGTGAAAAAGATTAAAGACTAATTCACAGATACAGCTTTATGCCTTTTTACTATCAAGTCGGGGCCGATGTCAAGTTTAGATGTATTCTGTGATTTCTTCTAAAGGTTTACGTTGTTTTTCTTTATGAGGACAGTCCGGGGCAATATGTCCCAGAGGAATGATGGCAACTGCTTCATATCCCGGCGTAGGGAACAGCTGAGAAAGTCTTTCCGGGTCATAGTTACACACCCAACAAGTGCCTAATCCTCGCTCGGTTGCTGCCAAGCAGAGGTGTTCAATGGCTATGGCAAGGTCAATGTCTCCATGAGCCTTGTTGTCGAAAGGGCGTATCCAATTGGACATAGTGTCTTTCAGACAGATGATATAGAGTGGGGCAGAGCGGAACCACTCCCTGTCATAGCATTGCAAAAGCTTCTCTTTTGCAGTGCCAGACTGTACGATGACAAACTTCCATGGCTGTCGGTTTACGGCTGAAGGAGCCATTCTCACACTCTCCATGATATAGTTCAGGTCCTCTTTACTTATTGTTTCTTGACTGAATTTGCGCGTAGCAAACCTCTTCTTGCTTAGTTCTAAAAAATCCATTAGCTTTGAAATTATAATTGACAAAGGTAATAAAACTTCTCTTTTTGTGTGCGAATATCAGTATTTTTATGTAAGTTTGCGATGAATTTTCAATTAAAGTAATTTGCATATGATAAAGATTTATGGAATGAAAACTTGTCCGGATTGCGTTTTTGTAGACGAACAGGTGAAAGGTAATGACCGTTATGAAGTGATAGATATCGGTGAGCATGTCAGAAATCTGAAGGCTTTTCTGAGTCTCAGAGATAATAATCCTGTGTTTGATGATGCCAAAAAACATGGCTATGCAGGTATTCCCTGCTTTGTTTTAGAGGATGGTCGCGTGACGCTTACCCCTGAAGAAGCTGGTCTTAAATCTCAGGAAGCCGGTGCACCAAGCTGCAGTCTTGATGGCAAAGGGTGTTAACTTCGTTGCGTAGCTGCATGTAATGGCATGAGTGTTTTGACTATTGTGTCGGCCATTCTTGTGGGGAATAGAACATCTTTAAGATTATCTTTAAGCAACGAGGCCCAGCACTTCTTGCGCTATTGAGTAGTTTTCTGTAGACAGCTTGACTGATATCCATGCAAAGCCCCCATTCCTCATAGATGATTACTGTCAGAGGAATGGGGGCTTCTTATATGGTTTTTGCTTTGCAAATTACCGTTCTCTATGAGTGACCGAACCGTTAGCCTGATGCGTTGCAAGGACGAGAACCTCTGCAATCTGTACGTGGGCAGGTGCATTGGCAGCATAAAACGCTACATCGGCAATATCATCTCCTGTGAGCGGTTTAATTCCTTTATAGACACTGTCTGCCTTTTCTTTGTTGCCATGAAAACGCACATTGCTGAAGTTAGTCTCTACAAGTCCCGGCTTGATATTGGTCACTCGAATGGGCGTATGAGCCACATCAATCCGTAATCCGTCAGAAAGTGCCTTGACAGCAGCCTTTGTTGCACAGTAAACATTACCTCCGGCATAGGCTGCATCGCCTGCAACGCTGCCAATATTAATGACATGTCCGCATTGTCTTTCAATCATCTTGGGGACAATAAGGCGTGTCATGGTGAGCAAACCTTTGATGTTTGTATCAATCATGGTATCCCATTCATCCATGTTTCCCTCGTATTCTTTTTCAAGTCCTAAAGCCAACCCTGCATTGTTGATGAGTACATCTATTTGACTCCACCTGTCATTTAACTGACTGACAGCCTTCATCGCAGCTTCTCGATTGGTAATATCGAAAGCAAGCGTCAATACATCTGTGCCCTCTTTCTGTAGCTGCAGAGATACTTCATGAAGTTTCTCTTGATTGCGTCCTGTAAGGACAAGGTCATATCCTCCATGTGCAAATCTTCGGGCACATGCAGCTCCAATGCCACTTGTTGCACCGGTAATCAATGCGGTTTTCTTTTCCATTTTATCCGTAAATAAAGTTTAGAATGAAGAGAATAGAAAGGATTATCAATGTGGAATTAAGCACTTTATATTGCGAAGTGCAAAGTTTCAAGATGACATAGCTTAGAATTCCCAAATAGATACCATCGGCAATAGAGTAGCAGAGCACCATGGTTATCATCGTGATAAAAGCAGGAAAGGCCTCACTTACATCGTTGAGTTCAAGTTGTTTCACGCTGTCGAGCATCAATACGCCTACAAGAACGAGTGCTCCGCTTGTTGCAGCACTGGGGATAAGCATGAAAAGAGGCGACAGGAACAGTGAAATAATGAATAACAGTCCCACGAAAGCAGAGGTCAGACCACTGCGTCCGCCCTCGGCTATGCCTGCTGCACTCTCCACATAAGTAGTCAAAGTGCTTGATCCCAAGAATGCACCACAGGTTGTTCCAATGGCATCACTCATCATAGCTTCCTTGATGTGGGGAATTGAACCGTCTTTCTTTACGATGCCAGTTTTATAAGCAAGGCCGACAAGTGTACCTACAGTATCGAAGATGTTGACCATTAAAAGGGAGATAATCACAAGGCCGGTCTTCAGTGTGATAAGTTCAGAGAAATCAAATTTAGCAAAGATTGGCCGAATATCCTGAGGCATGTCAACAGGTAACCACCCTGCAGGAATTTGTGTTACTCCCATCGGAATGCCGATGATAGTTGTGATAATGATGCTGAGGAACAAAGCTCCTTTGATGCGACGTGCCATGAGAACACCACTGAGAATAATCCCAATGACACCTAAAATTGCTGTTGGGGTGAACTTACCTAATCCTACATAGGTTGCAGGATTGGCTACAATGATTTCTGCATTCTTCAGTCCAATGAATGCAATGAACATACCGATACCGGCTGAGATTGCGTAACGCAGGTTGTTTGGAATTGCATTCAGGATGTGTTCCCGAATGTTGAGGAAGGTTATCAGAAGGAAAAGAACACCTTCAGCCAGCATGATTGCCAACGATTGTTGCCATGTATAGTGCATTGCCTGACAGAGTGTGAAGGCAAAAAAAGCGTTGAGTCCCATACTCGGTGCCTGTGCAAAAGGTAGTTTGGCCATGAAAGCCAACAGTAAGGTTGCTATGGCTGAAGCAATTGCTGTGGCCGTAAAGACAGCTCCTTTGTCCATTCCCGTAGTGCTTAGAATACCTGGATTGACAGCAAGAATGTAACACATGGTGAGGAATGTCGTGGCTCCGGCGATGATTTCTGTGCGAGCCTTCATCGTAGTGGGATTGAAACCCAAAGCTTTCTGTAAGAACATGATTTGAAAAATTGATTGTTGCAAAGTTACAAAAATATAGATAAAACAACTTGAGATTGTGGTAGAAAAAATGAAAGAAGCCTCACCTTCAAGTAGGAGGAGAGGCTCTGTGTTATTTGATTACAAATCAGAACAGCCCTAATTTGCCAATTACAATAAGCATACTGATACCAATGATGAGGGTTATTACGCCTACCGAAACACCGACTTTCAGCATGTCGTTCTGCTTTATAAGGCCTGTAGAGAATGCAATGGCATTCGGAGGAGTACTGATGGGAAGGCTCATTGCAGCACTTGCCGCTACAGCAATACCGACCAATATCGTCACTGTGCCACCAATCATACCTAAGTTTTCGCCCATACCTTTACATACAACTGCAAGAATTGGCACGAGCAGAGCAGCTGTGGCCGTATTGGATATGAAGTTACTCAGTATAAAGCAGATGATACATGCAATGAAAAGAATAATCAAGGGGTTCCATGCTCCGAAGGGAATACTCTTGATTGCGTTCTCAGCAAGACCTGTTCCGTTCATTGCATTACCGAGGGCAAAACCTCCCGCTACCATCCAGATAACAGACCAGTCGATATCTTGCAGGTCTTTTGCTGTTATGACTCTGGTGATGGCAAATACGGCAATTGGCAGCATGGCGACTGTATTTGCGTTGATGCCAAATAGGTTTTTGCCGGCAACCCATAGGAAAATAGTCAGGATGAAGGTTGCTGCTACGACGACAGTGCGCCAGTTATGTGAAACTTCTCCCTTGATGTCAAGCTGTATAGTCTTTTGAGTGAATGGGAAGAAGCGTATAATCATGCGCCATGCAATGATGAGCAACACGATAACAAGCGGCACCATAATCATCATCCAGTGGGAGAATGTGATGCCGATGTTCAGCCCTGTGGGGTCATTGAGGTATTTCAAGGCAAATACATTCGGTGGTGTACCGATAGGGGTACCCATACCTCCTAAGTTAGCTCCTACCGGAATGGCCATTGTAAGCGCTATTCTTCCTTTACCATTTGCAGGAAGTGCCTTGAATACAGGGGTGAGGAAAGTGAGCATCATCGCTGCTGTTGCAGTGTTGGAAATGAACATGGAGAACACACCTGTTATGAGAAGAAAGCCTAAAAGCACGTTCTCACTCTTTTGTCCGAAAGGCTTCATCAGCGTTCGGGCCGCAAGAACATCAAGGCCACTCTTGGTTGCTGCAATTGCCAACACAAAGCCACCTAAGAACAAGATGATTGTCGGATCGGCGAAACATGCCATGACTCCCACGTGGTCAAGCATTGTTCCGTACTGATCTTCTGTGCCTTGAAAGAACTGGAATGACGAGTCACTGACACAGAAGAGCAGCACGAAGATAATGGTGATAGAGGTTGCCCAGGCTGGAATGGCTTCTGTTATCCACAGCAATACGGCCATAACGAAAATGGCAATTACGCGCTGTTGAACGACAGTCAGCCCTTCGATGCCGAAGAAACTACTTGGAAGATTCCATACGATTACAGTCAAGATTGCTGTAACCACACACATCAGGAATTTCTTTTTGTTGAAATCTCCCGATAAAACTGAATTGATTGAGCCCTGCATAAATTGTTTATGTCTTTATGGTTATAAGAACAAATGATTTAAAATTGTTGGCAAATATACGATTTAATCATGAGTCTGACAAATATGTAACTTTATTTTTTCATGATGATTAGATTTTAGTTGACAACGCAGTTCTTTCTTAAAAGGAGATCATATGCACTTCGTTGTCGTATATTATGCCACAGGGAGGTTTGTATGTCGCGTCAAGTTGCCTTGTAATCTGCGTCAAGTTAGCGTGTAATCTGCGTCAAGTTGCATGGTGTTTTCAGTCACTTTAGGCGGTAAAGTGACGCAAGTGGCAAAAGGAAGTGACCGACATTGCAAACCAAGACGATAAAAGCAAGGAAATCAAGGGCATGAAACTATTCTGCACATACATTGAAAACGGTTTTCTATTTCCTTTTGGTCTGCCCCTCAGGTGTTAAAAACAGATGCTTATTTATTCTTTGATAAGGTCAGAAAGAAAGTCGTCAAGGTCTTTTTCAAGTCCTTTCATCAGGTCTCCACCAATAATGACAGTTTCATCATCTGCAAGATAAAGTTCGGCAATAGGGGTGTGTTCCTCGTTCTCCAACACAAAACTATAGGGTTTGAGAATGCCTAAATGGTCTACATCATCAGCCTTAGTTTTGATGATATGCCTTAGTTGTAGCGTTATCTGATCAAAGAATTTATCATCCGTGTTGCCAATCCATTGTTCAACAACACAGCGTGTTATCTCGTCGCCATTGTCGTCATAAGCCAGCAACTCACCACTGTCTGGGTTTGCACATACATGAATATCGGTCACGATAGCCGTGTCCTCACATGCCGGGAACTTCTGTCCAATCTTGTTGATGAACCGCTCAACCTGCTGTATGGTTTGTTCTGTTGCTTTCATATTCCATGAGATTAAATGTCAAAGCAAAGATAAGCGAAACGCAAGACATGGCAAAATTTTTTCTGTTTTATTTTTCTTTCTTGCTTAATTTACGCACTTTCCTCTTGGCTTCCGGGATGTCCGGACACAGTTCCAAGGCTTTGTTGTAATTGCGTAAGGCTGCCTCTTTCATGCCTTCTCTTTCACATTCCTTGCCCATGAGGACATATTCAACGGCCAGTTTCCTCAAATAGTCTTCTTGTTGCTTTAGTTTTGCCTGTAGTTTTGTGTTCTTTTCCCGCAAAAGGTTAATGATGTTGAGTTTCTTCCTGATATATCTTCGGGGACCAGGCCTTTCGATATCGTAGCGGCTATGTATGGCAAGAAAGAAGTTGTCGAGGCATTGCGCCATGTCTCCCTTATCAAAGGCTTTCACGGCATCATGGTATTGTCTGTCTGCCTTGCTTTGCTGAAGGGCCGTCTGCAAGGCCGTTTCATTGTTATAGTTACATGAGAAGTTAGTCACTTCGCTTCTGACGAAGATTTCATCTCGCCGCAGAGGTTCTTGAAGTGTAATGCCGTTGATAGCCGTGCAGCGTGAAAGGGCAACATAGGTCTGCCCTCCGGCAAAAACGCCTCCCGTGAAATCAATCTTTACTTGAGAGAAAGTGAGTCCCTGACTCTTATGGACAGTGATGGCCCATGCCAATCGTAATGGAAACTGGCGAAAGGTACCTATCTCTTCTTCTTCGATTTTCTTCTCGGTTTCATTGTAGGTATATTTGACGTTACTCCATATCTCTTGTTCCACATCGACGTTGTGTCCGTCTTCGGTCATCACATAGATATGGCCGTCAACAGCATCATCAAGTCCGATAACCGTACCGAGTGTGCCGTTTACCCAGCGCTTTTCACGATCGTTTTTAATGAATAACACCTGTGCACCTAATTTCAGTTCAAGCTCGATTGGAGTAGGGAGGCTGCTGAGAGGAAACTCTCCTTCGATGATGCCGTTAAAGACATTAGCATCTCCGGGAAGTTCCTTGAGCTTCTCATCATTGATATAATCCACCGTATCACGGCGTGTTGAAAGGGTTATAGCGAGTTTTGAATTTTCGGTTTCAAGCGATGCACCGACACGGTTGTTGAGCATTCTGAGATCAGCATCTGTCACACTTGATGTGCGGATGTGGTCAAGAATGCTGATGAACAGAGGGTCGGATTGCCGATAGACTTTCTTGAGTTCAATGGCAATCAGCTTGAAATCACTGAAGATTTTGGCATCAAAGAAGAACTTTGAAGGGTAGTAAGGTTGCAGCAATCGCCATTCTTCTTCCTTCAATACAGGCTCCAACTGGTAGATATCACCGACAAACAGCATTTGTTTTCCACCAAAAGGTTCGCGCATATTGTGGCAATAGACGCGCAATATCTTGTCGATGAAATCTATAATGTCTGCTCTTACCATGCTTATCTCATCAATGATAATCAATTCAACTTCATTGATGAGCTTGATTTTCTCTGTATTGTATTTGAGTGTTTTGCGTATATTTCTGACAGAATATCGGCTATCATCGGGGAGCAAAGGGTGAAAGGGAAGCTTAAAGAAGCTGTGCAAGGTTGCACCACCTGCATTGATTGCCGCTATACCTGTGGGCGCAAGAATGATGTGTTTCTTCTTAGTTGTAGTAGCAATATACTTTAAAAGCGTTGATTTACCCGTCCCTGCTTTACCTGTAAGGAAGAGCGAGCGACGGGTAAACTTAACAATCTGGAGCGCATTCTGCAACTCCGGATTGTCGAAATCCATATTATCGTTTGTCTTGTCTGCTTTAGAGGTCATCTAAATTGACTTGTTGTTCAGAGGGTTTTCGCTTTTTATCCTTTTTAGTTTCATTTGCCGATTTGTTTGTTTTTGAATTGTCTGAAGAGTTATTAGAGTTTTCCTCAGACTGTTCTACCTTACGTAAAATAGGATTACCATCCTCATCCAAGAACACTTCTTCCTCGCTGACAATGCTGTCTTGCCTTGTAGTATCACGCTTAGCCTGTGGAATATAGCTTGCGCAAGTGTACATGTCGCTTGTGATATCATCATCATGCGGTTTGTCAAACTTGGCATGATATTGCTTGAATTCAGGGTCATTGAGTAATGATTGCAGGAAATAACCGCATATAGGCAATGCCGTTCGTGCTCCTTGTCCTAAAGCTCCTGTTCGAAAGTGAATGCATCTGTATTCGCCACCGACCCAAGCTCCGACAACCAATCGTGGGGTAACGCCCATGAACCAGGCATCAGAGTGGTTGTTACTTGTTCCGGTTTTACCACCAAAATCAGTGTCGCGATAGTTGCCTACATAGCCCCAAAGGGATTGTGATGTGCCTCCTGGTTCACGCATACCGCCTTGTAGTAACTGTTGCATGAGGAAAGCGCTTTTGTAAGGGATAGCCTGTTCTGACTTTGTTGGGCCTACATAGACCTCGTTTCCTTCTTTATCAAGGATGCGGGTAACAAGTACTGGCTCATGATGTTTACCGTTGTCAGCAACCGTGCAATAGGCATTTACCATTTCCAACAAGGTTACATCGCTTGAGCCCAGAGCTAAAGAAGGCTCATCATCCAAAGGACTGACAATACCCATCTTCTTTGCTGTTTCAATAATTCGCTTGATTCCCATTTCCTGACCAAGCCGAACGGCAACAGAATTGATACTCTTTGCAAATGCACTCTTCAATGGCATGGAGTCTCCACTGAATGAACCATTGGCATTACCAGGTGTCCATGTCACTTCCTTGTGTTGCTTTTTGTCGTACACCTGCATGGAGATGTACTCGTCACGGCGTTTGTCACAAGGGGTCAATCCCTGGTTCATGGCTTCTGTATACACAAATAGTTTGAAAGTTGAACCAGGTTGACGCATTGCCGTTACCTTATCATATTTCCATGAATCGAAGTCTATATCACCCACCCATGCCTTGACAGCACCCGTCTGAGGCTCCATGGCAAGAAAGGCACAATGCATGAATGTAGTCATGTATTTAATGGAATCTTCAGAGGTCATCTCCTTGACAACGGTGCCTTTGTCATAGTCAAAGACCTTCACAGGATGTTTCCATTCTTTATAATAATAGTTGACAGAGTCCGGATTATTCGGGAAGCGAGCTATCAGAGCCTTATAGAAAGGCTGACGTTCGGCAATCTGTTGAATGAAGTTTGGAATGACATGATGGTTTTCGTCCTGCCACGGTTCCTGTCGAAGCCAGTTGCTTGACTGGTTCCTATAAATGCTCCAATGGTTGTTGAAGTTCTGCTGTACCTGCTTCATTTGCTTTCTTGCAGCATCTTCAGCATATTTCTGCATTCGGGTATCAATAGTAGTGTAAATCTTTAAACCACTGGAATAGAGATCGTAACCATTCTCTTCACACCAGTCTTTCAGATAGTTGGCTATTGCTTCACGGAAGTATTTGGCCTGACCATCATAGTTTTCTTCAACCTTGAAGTCTAACTTTATGGGGATTTCTTTTAGAGAATCGCAGGCTTCACGTTTCAAATCGCCATGCTTGTACATGTTAGTAAGTACGGTGTTACGGCGTGCAAGTGAATGCTCTGGATTTGTTTTGGGGTTATAGTAAGATGTTGCTTTCAACATTCCTACAAGAACTGCAGCCTGCTCTGTGGTCAGGTTGAGTGGTGTAGTGTTGAAATATGTCTTTGCAGCTGTCTTGATTCCATAGGAGTTGTTGCCGAAATCGACAGTGTTTGCATACATCGTTATGATTTCCTTTTTGGAATAAACCGTTTCAAGTTTTGTTGCAATAATCCACTCCTTACTTTTGATAATCAGCATCTTAAGGCCTGGAACTTTACCTAATATCCCCGTTGAATACTGAGAGCGGACACGGAACATGTTCTTGGCTAATTGCTGTGTGATAGTCGAAGCTCCACGGCCGTCATGATGAAATACGGCGTCTTTTATCGCACCAAACAGACCGATCGGATCGATACCAAAATGTTTATAGAAGCGTTCGTCTTCTGTATCAATTAAGGCACGGAAGAATACAGGATTTACTTCTTCGTATTTTACAGGAGTCCTGTTCTCATTGAAATACTTGCCAATCAGCTTTCCATCAGCACTGTAAATCTCCGAAGCTTCGCTGGTCTGTGGAGCCATAATACCAGAGAAATAGCCTGGGGATTTGCCGAAAAGCCATAGGAAATTCATATCTACCATACCCAGGTAGACAAAGAATGCAACGATGCACGACACAACACCTATCAGTGTCTTAGTGTACCATGCACGCCCCTTATATAAGCCTTTATACCATGGCCAGAAGTTACGTAAAAGGCGGATGCACCAGCTAAAAAATCTTTTTATCTTCATAATCCTATATTTATCGAGCCTTGATAATGCAAATGTACAAAATATATCAGCACTTACAGCTTTTCATCAAGGTATTTTATAATTTCTTCAATGTTGTCCGGTTGAAACCAATTGATATCTTGATCGCGTTTAAACCAGGTGAGCTGTTTTCGCATATATTGTCGTGTATTCGACTGTATCTGCCGAATAGTCTCTTCCTGCGTTAGCAAACCGTCTATGTAATTGAATGTTTCCTTGTAGCCAACAGTATTGAGTGCATTACAATCCCGATAGTCATATACATGCTTGCATTCATCAATCAAACCGTGATTGAACATGTCGATAACGCGTGAATTAATTCTTCCATACAACTCATTTCGATCTCGGTTTAATCCTATCTTTAATATTTTAAACGGTCTTTGCTTCTTGGTTTGTTTACGAAATGACGTGTAAGTTTTCCCCGTCATGTAGCAAATCTCTAAGGCATGTACTACACGGCGAGGGTTCTTTTTGTCAACAACAAGATAGTGTTCTGGGTCAAGTTGTTTGAGTTCTTCTACGAGATGGTCTAACCCTTCTTCGGTTAATTTCTTCTTCAGTAAGTCACGTGTCTTCTGATCTACAGTAGGAATGTCATCAATTCCATTGCATACAGCATCTATATACATCATGCTTCCACCTGTCAGCAACAATGTTTCGTGCCCCTGATGGAAAAGACTTTCCATCAGTTCTAAAGCATCGGTTTCATATTTTGCAGCACTATAGTAGTCCTTTATAGAATGATTACCCACGAAATAGTGAGTGATTGCATGCTGTTGTTCTTGGGTTGGGGCAGCCGTACCGATAGGGATTTCTGCAAAAATCTGTCGGGAATCAGCATTGATAATGGGCGATTTCAGATATTGGGCAAGCTTGATGCAAAGCTCCGTTTTTCCAACTCCAGTAGGCCCAAGAACAACAACAAGGGTTTTCATTATCTGATAATGCCTCGCTTGGATGACTCTACAAAGTCAATGATGTATTGTATTTCAGGGGTAATCTGAAGGTTTTTCCTGATTTCTTCGATACCTTCTTTAAGGACACCTTTTGAATAGAGGAGACGATAAGCCTCGTGAATACTCTCAATTAGTTCATTACTGAAACCGTGTCGACGAAGTCCAACGAGATTAATTCCACAATATCTTGTAGGCTCCTTGCCTGCTATAATATAAGGTGGAATATCCTGGCTGAAGCGACAACCGCCCTGTATCATGACATAACTTCCTATCTTGCAGAACTGGTGTGTCAATACGGTTGCACTGATAATTGCATTATCATCAATTGTAACTTCACCGGCGAATTTCGTTGAGTTGCCGATAATGCAGTTGTTGCCCAACACACAATCATGCGCTATATGCATGTTCTCCATCAGAAGGTTGTTGCTACCTACGAGCGTTACACCTTTGGATGCTGTGCCACGGGATATGGTTACATTCTCGCGGATGCTGTTATTATCGCCTATCTTACAGGTAGAAACCTCCCCTTTGAATTTCAAATCCTGTGGCTTGGTGGAAATGCTGGCACCGGGAAATATCTCATTTCCGTTGCCAATCCGCGCCCCAACATTGATTGTTACACTGTTCTGAAACACATTATTGTCACCGATAATGGTATCTCGATCAATGTAACAGAAAGGGCCGATAATATTGTTGTCTCCAAGTTTTGCCTCGGGATGAACGTAGGCAAGCGGACTGATTTGATTCATATTTCTTTGAAACTGATTTATTTATTCTTTACAATCTGGGCTGTGAATGTTGCTTCTGAAACAACTTGATCACCAACAAACATATATCCTTTCATAGAGCTGATGCCATGACGAACAGGTGCCAAGAGCTCAACTCTAAAGAGGAGGGTATCTCCAGGAACTACTTTCTGTCGAAATTTAACATCATCAATCTTCAAAAAATAAGTTGAATACTTTTCTGGTTCTTCCAATTGCCCAAGCACAAGCAGACCACCACACTGTGCCATTGCTTCTATCTGAAGAACTCCCGGCATGACAGGTTCGTTGGGGAAATGGCCCTGGAAGAAAGGCTCATTGGCTGTAACATTCTTCACACCGACAATACTTGTCGGGCCCATTGCTGTAATCTTGTCGACCAACTGCATGGGATAGCGATGAGGAAGCAGTTCGCGAATACGCTTGTTATCCATGATTGGCACTTCATTCGGGTCATAGATTGGCGCCTGAATTTCATGCTTGCGAATTTCTTTTCTCATCAGTCTTGCAAACTTATTATTGATAGTATGACCAGGTCGGGTCGCAACAATTCTGCCCTTGATAGGTTTGCCGATAAGCGCCATGTCACCGATGATATCAAGCAATTTATGACGTGTGCACTCATTTTCCCACATCAATGGCTTGTGCTGAATATATCCAATCTTCGTTGCATCCATGTGAGGAACTTTCAAAACATCGGCCAATTGGTCAAGTTTCTCTTGGCTCACTTCACGTTCATAGATAACAATGGCATTGTCAAGGTCGCCACCTTTGATAAGGTTTGCCTCCAACAAAGGAACGATGTCGCGTACAAACACGAATGTTCTTGCTGCAGCAATCTCTGTGTCGAAAGTCGACATATCCTCCAAGGTAGCAAACTGACTGTTGATAAACTTGGAGTTAAATGAGCACATTGCAGTCAGACTGAATTGGTCATCGGGCAGAATAGTGATCACAGACCCCGTGTCTTCATCTTTTACTTCAATCTTATGACGAATGATATAATAGTCTTTCGTAGCATTCTGTTCAACAAGACCTATTTCCTTTATCTTCTCAACATACATTGCTGCAGAACCGTCAAGAATAGGAAATTCAGGGCCATTGACCTGAATGATACAGTTATCTATGCCCGAGGCATAAAGTGCAGCCATACCGTGTTCTACGGTAGAAACGCGGACATCTCCCTTTGCAAGAACCGTTCCACGCTGTGTGTCGACCACATTTTCTGCTACGGCATCAATAATCGGTTGACCTTCTATGTCAATTCGTTGTATTTTATATCCGGTATTTTCGGGTGCGGGATTGAATGTAACAGTAAGGTTCAAACCCGTATGTAACCCTTTTCCAAAAAGAGAAAAATTTCCTTTAAGTGTTGTCTGCTTCTTAGCTTCCATATACTGATTATCTTTGTTTCTTTAGTTCTTCAATTTCTTTTTTCAGTTCGTTCAGCTCCTTATAAATCTCCGGCAGACGTTGAAACAGAGCCTGAGACTTAAAGTAAGGGAGCTTTTCCATTGGTGGTGTGCCAATCAACACCTGATTGCTTTTGAGGCTTCCCGGCACACCGCTCTGGGCACCTAAGAACACCTTGTCGCCAATCTCTATGTGTCCTGCTACGCCGACTTGACCGCCGAACATACACCACTGACCGATTTTCGTGCTTCCGGCAATGCCGACTTGCGCTGACATCACGGTGTTTTCGCCCACTTCTACATTATGAGCAATCTGCACAAGATTATCAAGTTTTGCACCCTTCTTTATCTTTGTGCTTCCCATTGTAGAACGGTCTACACATGAATTTGCACCGATTTCCACATCATCGGCTATCTCAACGATACCTATCTGAGGTATCTTGTCATAACCATCCTTGCCATTAGGGGCAAAGCCAAAGCCATCTGCACCGATGACACTGCCTGCATGAATAATCACACGACTGCCGATTTTAGTGCCCATATACAAGGTAACATTGGGGTAGACAATACAATCATTTCCCAAAGTAACCTTCTCATTGATGACAACATTAGGGAATATCTGACAGCCATCGCCAATAACGACGTCATCGCCAATATAGGCAAATGGGCCTATATAGACCTCTTTGCCGATTTTTGCCGTTGGAGAAATGAATGCAAGACTGTCTATGCCGGTCTTCTTCTGACGCATGGAAGCGTCATACATCTGTAGAAGTTTTGCCACACAATCACGTGCATTGGCAACTCTGATGATTGTAGTATTATGTACAGGTTTATCTGTTTTTATCTGGTCATCAACAAGGACAATCGTCGATTTTGTATCGTAAAGGTAGTGAATATATTTGGGGTTAGCAAGGAAAGAAATGGCTCCGGCAACTCCTTCTTCAATCTTGGCAAAGGTATTCACCATAGCGTTTTCATCACCTTCAATACGCCCTTGGATAAACTGGGCGATTTGCTTTGCTGAAAATTCCATATCTGATTTGATGTTCAATTATATTTTTGCAAATATAACAAAATTAATTCATACAGAGGTAGGTGAGTCGGATTATTTTACGTTTTTTGCGTGCAAACCTTTTATTTTGTCCTTTCATGGTTGCATATGGAAAGCATTTCATGCCGTATTTGCCCATCACTCTTTCCGCATAATATATGTAATGTTCTTTAGAAGGCTTATCGTTTCAGAGAGGTTTTGATTTCATCAATAATTCAATACATATTGAATGTGTTTCTGATTTGCGTCAGAATACAGTGTCATCTGACGCAGATGATGCGCTGTCTTGACGCAGATTGCATCGTATTTTGATGCAAGTTGCAAGGCTTTCTTAACTTGTTGATTTCCAGATTGCTATGGATATGACAATAAAGTGTACCCTCTTTAGGCTGTATCGTGTTTCTTACATCTGTGCATGTCACGGTTCCCGGCAACTGTGTCCACCGTTATTCAAGCTATGTTTTCCCCCTGTTCAGAAGCTGCATCTGTTTGCTTTACTGAACAACGGCTACGAGTCTGTCTGTACGTTCTCCCGTTCCTCGGTAGTAAATCAATGCTTGATATTGGTTTTTTGTCTGATAGAAATTGCCTTCCGAGGGCAATAGCTGTATGCTTCCGTCAGCATTTCGCCTGACGTATTCATAGGAATAATAACCTTGTTTCATCAGTAAAGACAGCGTATAGTTACGTGTTACGGCATCATATTTCATCTGATATTGAGGCAAGAGCCGATAGTTGGTAAAACCGCCGCTGACGTAAATTTCATCGTTTGTGGCATCGGTCTGTAGCGTAAAATGAACGATGACATAGTCTGACAGGTAGTCATTCCCGTTGTCATCACTGTTGCGGATGACGAAAACTCCCTGTGCACTCTCGTCATACAGATAGTTTCTGCGAGGGAGATCAGGCCAGAGATGTGCATGATAATTACTGCCATCCCAGTCTATAGTCTCAATACCCATTGTAGGATGGTCAACAGAAAGACATTCAAACTTGCGGTAGTTGTTGCCTGCATCGAATATGAAACCACGGCAATGTTGCCACTGAAGCTCGTCACGAAGAACGAACTGCGGTTTCATATTCACGCGGGCATCATTCCAGTTTCCATTTTGCAAGACTACCGTTTTGATTTGGTTGTTGGGAGCAATGACAGGAAGATTGCCGTATTTGAGTTTCATTTCAACTTGCTGATGTGCCCGATTGAAATCAATATCCGTATTGGAAGTGCAGGACAGTTCAACGTGCATGGTTGGGTCAACAACCATGAAACAGGCGTTCAACATCAGTTTTTCATCCTCGTCATAGACGCTCACTTTGTAGTTACCACTTTGGGTTATGCGGCATTGGTCGTTGGGCAATCTAAAGGAATAGTGGGTGTATTCAACGTTCGTATTGACCGATTCCTGTATGTCTTCAATGACAAGATTATCGCTGAAACCCTCTAAATAGTCGCTGCTGAAGATTTGAGTAGAGGGCGACCAATCGGCTTCACAGTGCATGATTTTGTAGGTGAACCGATGATATTCATGCCTGAAATTATCAAATGAAATCTGAATTTGCTCGCCACTGTTCAGTTGAATGACGGGAAGCATAGCCCGCAATTGTTGGGTGTTATGCACCTGCAAAGTGGCAATATCGGAAGAAAAAATCTCATTTCGCTGTGCAGACAGTGTCATTGTTATGCACAGCAGAAATGAGAGGATGACAGTTCTTTTGGTCTTTTGCATATGGTATCGGTTTTATACTATATGAATAATCGACCGATTTGGAACACTGCAGCACTGACAACCCAAGCCAACAACGTAGTGTAACCGGCTGCAAACAGTGCCCATTTCCAGCTTCCCGTTTCTCCCTTGATAGCTGCAATAGTGGCAATGCAGGGGAAGTAGAGGAGCACAAAGAGCAGGAAGCAATAGGCCGTGAGTGTGGCAATGGGAGCCGCCTCGGTATCTGTGATGCCGTGGAGTTGGGCAATGTCGTGTGTCATTTGTCGGTGAAGCACCTGATATTTTCCCCCTTCATCGTTGAAGTTGTTATCGTCACTGAAACTTGAATTGTTGCTGTAGAGGACGCCCATAGTGCTTGCAACAATCTCTTTGGCACCCACACCGGAAATCAATCCAACGTCAATTTTCCAGTCAAAGCCTTGCGGACGGAATACTGGTTCCACTGTTTTACCGATTTTCCCAATGAAACTCTGCTCCTGTTGTTGCTGCGGAGACAATGTATCGTCATGCGGGAAATAGCCCAAGGCCCATACAATGATGCTGGCAATAAGGATAATTCCTCCCATTTTCTTAAGATATTGCTTTCCTTTTTCCCATGTATGGCGCCCCATGGCCTTCCATGTCGGAAAACGATAGGGGGGAAGTTCCATCACGAATGGTGTGTCTTCACCTTTTACAACAAAAGTGGAGAAGATGCGGCTTAGGATGACAGCAATCGCAATCCCAATGACATAGAGAGACAACATTACCAATGACCGATACTTCAAGGCAAAGAAAGAGCCTGTAATCATGATATATATTGGCAGTCGGGCAGAGCAGCTCATCAGTGGCAATATGAGCATGGTGATGAGTCGTGAACGTCGGCTTTCAATGGTTCTTGTGGCCATGATAGCGGGTACATTGCAGCCAAATCCCATGATAAGTGGAATGAACGACTTGCCATGCAGTCCCATTTTGTGCATCAGTTTGTCCATGATGAAAGCAGCACGTGCCATATAGCCGGAGTCTTCCATAAAGCTGATGAAGAAATAGAGAATAAGGATTTGTGGCAAGAACACGATAACTGCGCCTACACCTCCTATCACTCCGTCTACAAGCATGGCTTTTATTGGGCCGTCGGGCAGGTTCTGTGAGATGATTTCTCCAAACCAGGCAACGGCTGCATCAATCCAATCCATCGGAAACTGACCTATGATGAAGGTGGTCGAGAACATGATAAAAAGCATCAGAATAAAGATGGGGAAACCAAGATATCTGTTGGTGATGACGCGGTCAATATATTCTGTCATCCTATAAGTGTCCTTGTTTTTTCCCGTTTCATACTGTGCTTCCTGGAGTGCACCATGTATGAAACCATACTTTGCATCCATGATAGCCGTCTCGCAGTCTTCGCCTGTTTCCTCTTTTACTCGTATCTCTGCAATCTCCTTTTCCTTGAAAATTTCCGAGGCATTTGGCCTTGTCTGTAGATAGTTTACTGTGTCTGAATCATTTTCAAGAAGTTTGATTGCTAAATAGCGGGTTGAATATCGTTGACGAAGTTCATAGTCTTTTTTCAGGTATTCCTGGATATGTGTAATGCCGTTTTCTATCTCATGACCATGGTTAATGTGGATATGATGTGCGTGAGGCAACTCTTCTCCGTTGCTTTCATAAAGTTCAATAATCTGATGAAAAAGCTGTTTCACTCCCTCACCGCTCTTGAACACCGTTGGAACCATGGGCACACCAAAGAGTTCGGACAGCTTGTTGATATCGATTTTATCACCACGCCGTTGGGTCTCATCAAACATGTTGAGTGCACACACCATGCGCAGGTTCATATCAATGAGCTGCGTTGTGAGATAGAGGTTGCGTTCGAGATTGCTTGCATCAAGCACATTGATGATAACGTCGGGCGTCTTGTCTATGATTTGTTTGCGCACATAAAGTTCTTCCGGTGAATAGGCAGAGAGGCTGTATGTGCCCGGTAAGTCGACAAGATTGAACGTGTAGCCTTCAAATTCTGCATGCCCCACTTTTGCATCTACCGTAACGCCGGAGTAGTTACCGACACGTTCATGTGCACCCGAAGCAAAGTTGAACAGTGAGGTTTTGCCGCAATTGGGATTGCCCACCAAAGCCACATTGATTATCCGATGACGCTTCAGAGCGGCTTCTTCCAACTGTTTTTCTGTCAAAGGACTGTCATCAGAAGTTGTAATGGCAGTTTTATCAGTATTTGTTGAATCATGGAGTGAAGACGCATTCATAGCTTTTGCTTCAGCTTCAGAGACTACTTCTATCATCTCGGCCTCTGTCCTTCGCAATGAAACTTCATAGCCCATAATCTTGTATTTCACGGGATCCATAAGTGGAGCATTAAGGAGAACATCTACCTTTTTTCCCTTGATGAACCCCATTTCTACAATGCGTTTTCTGAAACTTCCATGGCCCGTTACCTTAACGATAATACCATGTTCGCCTGTATGTAAATCAGATAATTTCATAATTGTCTTTCCTTTCTTACTGCAAAAATACAAAAATTAATGCACATAAAACGTGAACATTATTCCTGTATGAAATGTAAATACCCAATAATGATGATAGCTTTCAAGTTCAGCCTATCTGTGTTTATGATTGTTTTTGCTGAAGTTGGGATTGAAACTCCTCTTTGTTTTCCCTTTGGAGTGGCCACCTTGCTGCACTTCTTCGGCTGCGTGTGATTTGTTGTTTTTGCCTGTGCGCCTTGCTTTATTCCCATTGTTGGGAACTGTGTTGTATGTACTGCCAACAGGACGGTCGCTATATCTGGTTTCGCGTTGATAACCTTTATTGAATGATGCACCCTTGGGAAAGAGGCGTTTGATAAGGTCTTCACGTCCGATGCGCTTCAACTCTCGCTCAATATTCTTGCGTTCTTCGGGCTTATACCAGAAGAAGAATTGTCTTTGTGCAAGCTTCTCTCGTGGCGTCTTTGCACTGTAAACAGGTTCAAGAGTGTAAGGATCGTAGCCCGTATACCATGTTTCAGTGGATATGGTCATTGGGGTTGGTGTAAAATCCTGCACCTGTTCCAGGTGAAAGTCAAGGTCTTTTGTTATCACGGCAAGCTCGGCCATGTCTTCTTCGTGGCATCCTGGATGAGAACTGATAAAGTAAGGGATAATCTGTTGCTTGAGACCGGCTTCCTTGTTGATATGATCAAAGATACGCTTGAACTCATAGAATTGTAAGAAAGAGGGCTTACGCATCAATTTCAATACGCTCTCCTGGGTGTGCTCCGGAGCTATTTTCAAGCGCCCGCTGACATGATTTTCAATAAGTTCACGCGTATATTGGCGGGTAGAAGCATTGGCTTTTTCGTCTTTACCTTTATGTAAGAGCAGGTCATAACGTACACCGCTGCCAATGAAACTTTTCTTTATACCGGGCAAGGCATCAACAGCGTGATAGATATCAAGCAGTTTTGTATGATCAGTATCAAGGTTAGGACAAATCTGCGGATTAATACATGAAGGACGTTTGCAGCGTTCACAGGCCTTAAGGTTGCGCCCATGCATGCCGTACATATTTGCAGAAGGGCCGCCTAAGTCAGAAAGATAGCCTTTGAAATCAGGCATTTGTGTTATTTTCTTGGCCTCATTGACGATACTCTTCTTGCTTCTGCATGCCACGAATTTACCCTGGTGGGCAGATATTGTACAGAAAGCGCAGCCTCCAAAACAGCCTTGATGCATGTTGATGGAAAACTTAATCATCTCATAGGCAGGTAGTTTCTTTCCTTTATATTTAGGATGTGGCAGTCGCGTATAAGGCAAATCAAAGATTGCATCCAATTCTTCTGTTGTCATGGTTGGGTAGGGGGGATTGACAACGGCATACATATTGCCGACTTGTTGCAATAGTCGCTGGGCATGTATCTTATTGGATTCTTCCTCTATATGACGATAATTTTCAGCTTCTGCTTTCTTGTTTTGCAGACATTGTTCATGAGAATGGAGCACAATGTCATCCTCCATGATACCGCCTTCAATATCTTGTTCTTTTGCAAGATACACCGTCTGTGGGATATTATGGATACAATTTATGGGTAGTCCTGCTTCTAATTCTTTACAAAGTTGAATGATAGATTTTGTTCCCGAGCCATATAAGATGATATCTGCCCCGCTGTCACAAAGAATACAACGACGCAGTTTATCCTGCCAATAGTCATAATGTGTCAGTCGACGCATTGAAGCTTCAATGCCTCCTAAAGCCACAGGTACATCGGGATAAAGTTTCTTTAGTATCTGGGAGTATACGATGGTTGGATACTCCGGACGGCAATCATGTCGACCGTCTGGGCTGTATTCGTCGATAGAACGCAGGCGTCGGTTGGCTGTGTATTTATTAACCATGGAATCCATGCAGCCAGGAGAAATGCCAAAGAACAACCGTGGACGCCCCAACTTCTTGAAATCACGATAATCACCATGCCAATCCGGTTGTGGTACAATGGCCACACGATAGCCTGCTGCTTCGAGAGAACGTCCTACGACTGCAACTCCAAATGAAGGGTGATCGATATAGGCATCGCCCGAAAAGAGGATAACATCAAGTTCACCCCAACCTCTCAGTTCGCATTCTTTCTTGGTTGTCGGGAGGAAATCTGTCAGTTTGTATTGCTCTGAATTCAATCTTTTATAGCTTGTAGTGGTGGAAAAAACTGTATTTTCCACCACGATATATTAAACTTCTTCTGCCTGTTCTTCTTGCGTTTCACCTTGCTTGTTCTTCCACTCTGCATAGAGTAGGACAAGATTGTGAAGGCCGATAGCTTTCATGTTAGCATTGTAAATTACGTCTAAGCAAAGATCAAGAAGGTTCTTGTCATTGCCGGTCTCACTTTCCAAAAGTGAGCGAACATTGAATTTCAGCTTGTCAAGCACGGTCTCATCAATAATTCCATTGCTGTCTACAAGGTTACGCATGAGCTGATATTTGTCAATTGTTGCTAAATGTAGGTCGCTGATCTCTATTGAACGCGTACCGGATTGGTTGGCTTGGATTTTATACATGATTGTATATTTTAAGATATTACTATTTATTTCATAACATATTGAAGGATGCCACGCATGATTGCATTACGTGTTTCTCTTGACTTGATACATTCTAAAGGGAAACCTGTGGTGAAAACATGATAATCATTGCCTTGATATCCAACGGCAGCACTGGTGCCATCACTATATTGCATGGCACAGATAGCACCCGTTATAGGATTTAATATATCTACAGACGTTGCTGCATAATGCTGGGGATTGGTCTGACGATAAATGTCAAATGATGCGCCAAGCCCGTTTATGAATTCTCCTGCCGTTGTTGAATCATTCTGCTGATAGTTGACTTTCAGCACATCGGTCAGGAATTGTTGTTCATTAATGTCTTGCATGTCACTTCCTATATAGCTGCCACTGACAATCAAGTTTCCATGTTTCTGCGTATAGCTACGTAGGTGATTTTGCAATGTTTTAGGCAGGACTTTATAATAGCCTAAGGCATGAGAATCATATTTTTGTAGTCCCAAGATGAGATCAATGGTTTGATATGCAGAAAGATTTATGTTTTCTGTTTCCAAAACTTGAGCAGAACAACTGACGACATTGTATTTTCTTGCACTTGCAATAGCCTCGGTATGTGCTTTCACCGCAGAGAAATCATTTCCCATGATGAAATGCCCCGCAAGTTCGTCTCCACCATATCCAAGTCCCCCAGGCCCTTCTATACCCATTCGGGAAACGCTGAATTCTTGCTGTTTCCCGTTCCATCCGGCTGTCAGTCCATACGAAACGCCTGGATCTTTGTCCAATTCAAAGCCCTGTTGTTCACCATTATCTATGACGGCTGGGCCTGAAAGACGGTTAAAACCATTAACAACAAGAATGTTTTTCGTTGCTCCATCTTGTCTGTAGGCAGAGAGTTCTTCAGTTGGAAAGCTTTCTCCACCGCGGTTAATTGCCGTGACTTTGAAATTATATTGAATGCCAGGAACTATTTGAAGATCATAAAACGGTTTCTTCACAATCGTTCCATTGTCATATCCAGAGGCCCCGATAGCGGTGTAAACCACATAAGCATTTGGGTAGGCCGAAGGTTCCAAGTTGTCTTCTGTAGCTTTCCATGCAAGCCTTATATGGCTGTTATCTGTAAATTCCACTTTGAAATTATGAGGGGCAAGAGGCTGTATGATTGTCGGTCGGCCATGTCCCTCATTGATAAATCGTGTGACAGTCTTATACAAAGAGCGTGCCATTGCGAACTTAAAATTAGGGTCTTGTCCCAAAATCATATCCGGGAAGTTCTGGTGAGAGAGTGTTTCAATAATCGCAGATGGCACTTCTGGATTACGGGTTTCAGAATAGTTACGGTCCCATAGATATCGTCTTGCCCAACGATTTGCAATGGCAGGAAGATCTCGGTCAAACCCATTTAACAGTCTGTTTGCAAAATCTTTTGATATCAAGCGAGAAATACCGGAGTTTAATTTGCCTTCATTAAAGTTAGTTGTACAAATCGCCAATGAACCAATAAGTCCTCCATTGCTATCAAATCCGGCATCACTATGCACGGCAAGCGATAATTCTATAGGAACTTTTTTCCCTTCTATGCTTGGTTCATAGCAAGAACCTCCTCCCAACCAATTACTCATGTAAGAGCGTGCATTGATGTCATCTGCATAGTCATTTTGCCCCAATCTGCCATTATATACAGTTGCCGGAGCACCGGCCCATTGTGTATAATAGCGTGCTCCTTCCAAGCATCTTGGGTAGCCACTGGTTGTTCCTCCACGCTCAATATTCCCCATACCACCACCAAACCTTACAGCATCAGCTGTTACAACACCGTGATGTTTAGAGCGGTTTGTAATCACTACGCGGTTCTCTTGGCTTGAACCTTTTGCAAAATCAAAGGTTCCCAAATAAACCCAAGTGCTGCCTCCCATGGTTTGATTAACCGTGAAACGTGTCGCTTCTCCTTTGTGATAAACGATGTATTCTGCATCGGGAATACTTTTGTCCAAAGTTTGATAACTTACATAAACGGCATATTTTCCATCATTATTCAAATATGGTTGGTATGAAATGAGCGAATAGTTTTTGCTTTTTGTTGTTTTTGTCATTCGTGCAGTTCCTGCTGTAAAGGGATTTTCTGCATTCTCATACGTCCCCAAATGGAATGAAAAGCCCTTTTCTGGAGTAGTCTTCCAGTCTCCTTTTACATTTACTTCGAGGTATGACGGACTTTTCGAAACATCATTGTCTACAATCTGTTCATCTGTTTGCCAGTCTCTTTCACGCGGTGTAAAGACCACAGCACCAGCGTTCTGCAGCATTGGAATCAGATAAGGAACTACGATAGTTTGTGTAAACAAGTCTTCTGTTGTACCGAAAAGATTAGGGCGTTGCCACTTCCATACTCCTTTGTCAGCGTCATAATAGCGGCCATGGCTTGCCCATAGGGTTATATGTCTGTTATACAATCCATGGGTTATGCCAAATGGACGCGAGGCATTCTCTGTCCAAGGAGCATCTTTATATTCAATATCACCCCAAAAACGATTTCCTTCATTGTCTGGAACAATTGCATCTTCAGGAAGATATTGCAGGGGCGTTCCACATGTCTGAACAGATAGCTGATATTTCCTGCAGTATGATGGCAATACCTTTTTGATACCCTTAAATAACTTCTTTACATCTCTTGATGTAAGATATTGATTAGCAAAGTTATTACTTATTGAGATAATAACAGTTTCTCTGCTGTTGTCTATCTGTAATTTTTCAATACTTATAAGGTCGGAAGAATATTTCTTCTCCGTACAATATCTTGTCAGATAGTTGCCTATGGTATTCTTTAATGACGCATCTTCCACCGGCATAAAACCATAGAGTGGGGAAGAAAGCGCCAAGATTAATCCAAAAGCAACTATTTTCTTTCTCATATAAAAATTGATTTAGTATGCAAAGTTTTCAGGCTTTTTGCCTTTAAACTCTTTGAAATAAGCTTTTATCTTCGGCATATCTTCATCAATGTTGCCCGAAGGTATAAAGCTTTCTGTGCATGTTATTTTCTTCTTCTCATAGTCTACACCATATAAAAGAATAGGAATACCAGCTTTCAAGGCAATGAAATAGAACCCTTTTTTCCAGTCTGCATTAGGAGAACGAGTACCCTCCGGGGTGATGCATAGCTTGAAAGAAGTTTTCTTTGCAGCTGTTTCAGCCAGATTGTCGGTCATACTTGTGTGTTTGGATCTCCATACAGGAATTCCCCCCAACCTCTTAAAGATAACTCCCAAAGGCCAGAAGAACCACTCTTTCTTCATCAGAAAGTTTGTCTTTAGGCCTTCCGCCTTTGTGTAAAGCTGCCCGATGAGGAAGTCCCAATTGCTCGTATGTGGTGCAAGGCAAATGATAAATTTGTCTGGATGAGCTACAGTAATCTCCTTAGTCCATCCCATTTTCTTATAAAGTAGCCAGTTGCAGAATGTTCTAATCATTTCCTTTTATAAATTCTGAATATGGTCTACAATCTCAGCAGCCTGTTTGTTGAAGTCTTCAATAATAGTTTTATAGTAGGTCTTTGCGGGCAATCCCGGTTCTGGATGAGACACACGGCGGATAAAATCACTGTGGACTCTGAGGATGGAAAGCAATAGTGCATCGACATTCTCCTGCCTTACTTCCTTGTTGTATAAAGCTGCTGCTACAGTTTCTGCAAACAGATCACTGCAAATGTAATTGATAGATTGTTTCAATGTGCGTTTATTTGCCATAATATTCCATATTTGATATTTCTACATGCCAAAGATAGAAAAAAATAAGAAAAGCAGTGCATATAAAGTGGAAAAAGTTTTCTTTAATCCTCGTTTTCTCTTTTTTTATTTCCATATGTCATGGAAAAACCGTATTTTTGCAGCTGTTCTAAAGTCTGAAATTAGTTATTCTAAAATATATAAAGCTAACAAAATTATGGAAATTAGTGCATTGCAGAAAGAAAGAGCTGCTTATCAGCCAAAGCTACCTAAGGCTCTTCAAGGTGCAGTAAAGATTGTAGAGGGTGCTCCCACAAAGAGTGTTGACAATCAAGAAGAAATCAAAAAGCTGTTCCCTAACACCTATGGTATGCCTCTGATAGAGTTCGTGCCGGGTGAGGAAAACAACACCAAGAGAATTAATATTGGTGTTATTCTCTCCGGAGGTCAGGCTCCCGGTGGACACAATGTCATCAGTGGATTGTTTGATGCTGTCAAAAAGCTGAATTCGGAGAACCGTCTTTATGGCTTCCTGATGGGGCCAGGCGGTCTTGTTGACCATAAATATATTGAGATTACAGCCGATTTTATTGACCAATATCGCAACACCGGTGGCTTCGACATGATTGGTTCGGGGCGTACAAAGCTTGAGAAAGAAGATCAATTCGAAAAGGGTCTTGAGATTATCCGTAAGTTGGATATCTCGGCTATTGTTATCATCGGTGGTGATGATTCCAATACCAATGCCTGTGTTCTGGCTGAATATTATGCAGCTAAGAAGTATGGTGTTCAGGTTATCGGCTGCCCTAAGACCATTGATGGCGACTTGAAGAACGACCAGATTGAGACTTCTTTCGGTTTCGATACGGCAACAAAGACCTATTCTGAGCTTATCGGCAACATTGAGCGCGACTGTAATTCAGCCCGCAAATATTGGCACTTCGTCAAACTGATGGGCCGTTCTGCATCTCATATTGCACTTGAATGTGCACTCCAGACTCAACCGAACATCTGTCTCATTTCAGAGGAAATCGAAGCAAAGGACATGACACTCAATGCGGTTGTAGAGAATATAGCCAAGGCTGTTGCTCATCGCGCAGAGCAGGGAAACAACTTCGGTGTTGTCTTGATCCCTGAAGGTCTGATAGAGTTTATTCCTGCCATAGGTCGCCTGATTCAAGAACTGAACGACCTTCTTGCTGCACATGGTGCTGATTATAAAGACCTTGACAAGGATGCTCAGCGTGAATATATCCTCTCACATCTGTCAAAAGAGAATGCCGCTACGTTTGAGACGCTGCCCGAAGGCGTTGCCCGCCAGTTGAGTCTTGACCGTGATCCTCACGGAAACGTACAGGTTTCACTGATTGAAACAGAGAAACTGCTCTCTGAAATGGTTGCTGCCAAGCTCGCAAAATGGGCCAAGGAGGGTAAGTACAACGGTACTTTTGCTGCTCAACATCACTTCTTCGGTTACGAAGGTCGTTGTGCTGCTCCATCCAACTTTGATGCAGACTACTGCTACGCTTTAGGTACAAGTGCGGCTCAGCTCGTTGCAAACGGCAAGACCGGTTACATGGCAATCGTCAAGAACACCACTGCCAAGACCGATGAATGGAGAGCCGGTGGTGTGCCAATCACAATGATGATGAACATGGAGAAGCGCAATGGGGAGATGAAACCTGTTATCCGCAAGGCACTTGTTGAGCTTGATGGCAAGCCATTCAAGACTTTTGCTGCCAAGCGTGATGAGTGGGCTATGAACACGGAATACGTTTACCCGGGCCCAATTCAGTATTGGGGACCTGCTGAGGTTTGCGACCAGCCTACCAAGACTTTGGTTCTCGAACAGGAATAATTTCATTCCTATTTTACCATAAATAAACCATATAGGGAGAGGAATTTGTCGCCAGACGGATTTCAATCCCTATATGTATTCTTATGCAATGATGAGTACGAAACGAACTACAGCCCGAAGAACCACACGCACTTCGCATACGAAGGGTAGGCGAAAGGCTACCCGTTCGCGCCGTACTTTCCTGCATCGTTATCCCAAATGGGCTGTTGTTCTGGGTGCCGTAGGCATGATTGCACTCTACATCTGGTGTTTTTATTATTTCTTTGTCAGTCCGACAGGTTTCAGATGGCGTGCGCTTTATGGAGATGCCAAATACCCTGCAGGCTATGAAATCCATGGCATAGACATTTCCCATTATCAGGTAGATATTGATTGGGGACTGCTTTCCAATGCAATGGTTAACGGGTGTCCGGTGCGCTTTGTCATTATGAAGAGCACTGAAGGAACGGGTAAGCTCGATGAGACTTTCTATGAAAACTATCAGAGTGCAGGTGATTATGGCTTCATTCGAGGGGCATATCATTTCTGGAGTAATAAGTCATCGGCCCGCGACCAGGCTTACTTTTTCCTGAAGAAGGTTCATCTTAACGACGGCGATCTTCCTCCTGTGCTTGATGTGGAGCATAAGCCTAAGGAGCAAAGTGTGGAGGATTTCCAACGCGATATATTGACTTGGCTTCATATTGTCGAGGATAAATACCATGTGAAGCCAATCATCTACACCTATTATAAATTCAAGCAGAGCTACTTGTCTGCTCCTGTTTTCGACGATTATCCCTATTGGATAGCACATTACTATGTTGAGAAAATAGAATATAAAGGCCCGTGGAAGTTCTGGCAGCATACGGATGCAGGGCGTTTGCCAGGCATAAAAGGCTATGTGGACTTGAATATATACAACGGAAGTTATTATGATCTCAAGCAGATGACCATTGGACGTAAAAGGTGGTGAGCATGCCCTTATACCATTTCTTCACAGTATCTCTTTTGTCATTCATCCTCTTTCGAAAGAAACAGAGGCTATACTTCATTGTTGATTATTTTGACAATAGATTTGCATTTGCTTCTCAAAAACATTATCTTTGTGTCGGGGAGAGTGCAATCGCACTTTCCTCTTTTTTGTTTCTCGGGGAAACTGTATTGTAAAGTGTATTGAAACAGACTGTAATCTGCATCAAGTCAGCCTTCAATATGCGTCATTTCATGCGCTGTTTTGATGCTTTTCGCACGGTGATTTGCCGTGAATGAAGTTGTAAACCAGCGAGAATGATTGAATATTCATTTACAGATGAAAAAATCAAACAAATCATTTTGTCCGCTATTTTGACTTCTTTCTTAAATTATCTTAAAGCAGGAAGCTGTATTGAAACTTTGAATAAAATCTATCATCTATAGATACTCAAAAGAGGATTACCTCTCGATGAAGGTAACCCTCTTATGTATGATTGTATTTATATTGCTGTAACCTGCTCTTAATATGCTGACTCAAACTCTTTCAGGAAACGTGTGTCGTTCTCTGAAAACAGGCGTAGGTCGCTGACACGGTATTTGAGGTTGGTAATGCGTTCGACACCCATACCGAAAGCATAGCCCGTATATTCATTGCTGTCTATGCCGCAGGCTTCAAGCACATTGGGGTCAACCATGCCGCAACCGAGTATCTCAACCCAACCGGTATGCTTGCAGAAGCCACAGCCTTCACCGCCACAGATGTGGCATGAGATGTCCATTTCTGCACTCGGTTCAGTGAAAGGGAAGTAGCTCGGACGCAGACGTATCTTCGTATCCGGGCCGAACATTTCGCGTGCAAACGTGAGCAGAACCTGCTTCAAATCAGTGAAGCTGACGTTTTTGTCGACATAAAGTCCCTCAACCTGGTGGAAAAAGCAGTGTGCACGGGCGCTGATAGCCTCATTACGATACACACGACCGGGACACAGAATACGGAAAGGAGGCTTGTGAGTCTCCATGAAATGCGACTGGTCTCCGGAGGTATGCGAACGCAGCAGGATGTTTTTCGTCACGTCATTTGGATCACTTTGCTCAATGAAGAAAGTGTCTTGCATGTCGCGTGCAGGATGATCTGCTGCAAAGTTCAGCATGGTGAAAACGTGCTTGTCATCGTCAATCTCCGGGCCGTCTGCCAGAACAAAGCCCATGCGTTGGAATATTTCGATGATTTCATTTTTGACAATTGTCAGCGGATGACGCGTTCCAAGTCGGATAGGATAGGCTGTGCGGGTGAGGTCTATGTCATCCCCTTGTGCCTTTTCTTCGGCAAGTTCTTCCCTCAGACTGTTGATTTTGTCGGTTGCCGTCTGCTTGAGTTCATTGATTTTTATACCGATATTCTTCTTCTGGTCTGCTGCAACGTTGCGGAAATCAGCCATAAGAGCGTTGATTTCACCTTTCTTGCTAAGATATTTAAGACGCAACCGTTCTACGTCCTCTGCATTCTTTGCAGTCAAACTGCTTACTTCTTTTAGCAGTTCTTCTATTTTCTCTAAAAGCATATACTTGTTAAAAACGTTTTTAATCTTACTCAATGCTGCAAAGTTACGTATTTTTATTGAGAATAGGAAAGTGCAAAATGATATTTTTAGTGAGGTTCTGCATTTTTAGGTTTCTTTGTTGTTGCAATCGAAATAAAGTTGTATTTTTGCATAGAATTTGGGAGTAAACATGTTTTAGGCATAATTAAATAGGTATGAGAAAGTTTACGGTAGCTTTTAGTTTTATATTTATCTTGGTAACAGCTTTCGTTTCTACAACGGGCTGTACGGGTAAAAAGCCGACTTCAACAGATAGCGTAGAGGTTGATTCCACACAGGCTGACTCTACTTCTGCCGACACATTGGAAGCACTGATGACAGAGCAACCGCTGCCGAAAGCCGCAGATGAATTGTTTGATGACTTCTTCTTTAACTTTGCAGCAAACCGAAAACTGCAACGCAAACGCATTCATTTCCCGTTGCCGGTATATAGGGATGGAAAGGTTGTAGAGACCATCAAGAAAGGAGAGTGGAAGATAGACAACTTCTTTATGCGCCAGGATTTCTATACGTTGATATTTGATAATGCCAAGCAAATGCAGGTTGTCAAGGATACCACTGTCTCACATGTGGTCGTTGAAAAGATTAATCTGAATGCAAAGACCGTAAAGCAGTATCTCTTCAACAGGATTAATGGTGAATGGCTGTTGACTTCCATTGACTTCAAACACATGTATAAGAATACCAATGCCTCATTCTTGAAATTCTATAATCGCTTTGCAGCTGACTCCGCTTTTCAAATGCAGAGTGTGCATGATCCATTGGCTTTTGTCGGGCCTGATCCCGATAATGATTTCAGCAATACATCGGGAACACTGCTTCCTGAACAATGGCCTTCGTTTGCACCGGAGCTTCCTCGTGAACTGATTTATAATATTATCTATGGGCAGAAGTACACGGAAAGCAATCAGAAAATATTCGTTATTCGCGGTATTGCCAATGGTCTGGAAACCGAATTGACCTTTAAGCGGCACGGTGGAAAATGGATGTTGACAAAACTCTCAATGTAACTTGTGAAACCATGAAAGATATTAGAAACTATAGTTTGCTGGAGCACAACACTTTTGGTATTGATGCTTTGTGTAAACGTTTTCTGGAATATGCTTCTGTAAACGAAGCAAAAAAATTAGTATTGCAGCTGACAGATGATGACAGTCCGATTTTAATCATAGGAGAGGGAAGCAATCTTCTCTTGCAAGGTGACTATCCCGGAACGGTCATTCATTCTGCCGTGCGTGGTATAGAGGTGAAACCTGTGGAAAATGGTTACTTGCTTCGTTGTGGCTCCGGTGAGATATTCGATGATGTAGTGGCCTATGCTGTTTCCCATGGCTATTATGGTATGGAGAACCTTTCACTTATTCCAGGTGAAGTGGGGGCAAGTGCTGTTCAGAACATCGGGGCATATGGTGCTGAAGCAAAGGATTTCATAGAGGAGATAGAAGCTGTAGAAATAGCAACAGGGAGGGAAGTTAGACTCGCAAACAGTGCGTGTGAATATAGTTATCGGCAAAGTAAATTCAAGCATGAATGGAAAGAAAAGTTTCTGATTACAGCTGTTACTTACCGTCTTTCAAACGTTTTCACTCCCCGATTGGATTATGGGAATATCCGCACCAAGCTTGCTGAAAAGAAAATTATGCAGCCAACGGCAGAGGAGTTGCGCCGTACAATCATTGAAATACGGCAGGAAAAACTCCCCGATCCCAAAGTAATGGGAAATGCCGGCAGCTTCTTTATGAACCCTATTGTGGATGAAGAGAAATATAAACAGTTGCGCATGCAATATCCTCAGATACCTTCTTATCAGGTAACTGAACACACTTATAAAATTCCGGCTGGTTGGATGATTGAGCAGTGTGGCTGGAAAGGCAAGGCTTTGGGCAAGGCTGGAGTGCATGACAAGCAGGCTTTGGTGTTAGTTAATCGTGGTGGTGCTTCTGGAAAGGATATTATCACACTATGCCATACCATTCAGCATGATGTGAAAGAACGTTTCGGGATAGAGATTAATCCGGAGGTGAATATACGATGAAAGTGATTCTTCTGGGCACGGGCACCTCTCAGGGAGTTCCTGTTTTAGGTTGTAATTGCGAAGTATGCAAAAGCAGTGATCCTCGCGATCATCGTTTTCGGACTTCTGCTTTGATAGAAACGGAGTCGACCCGAGTACTGATAGACTGTGGCCCTGACTTCAGGGAGCAAATGCTTTTGCAGCCTTTCAGGAAGATTGATGCCGTTTTACTGACGCATATTCACTATGATCACGTGGGTGGTATTGATGACCTGCGCCCATTTTGTAAATTCGGTGACATTGATATTTATACGGATTCAAATGTCATTCATGGGCTAAAGCATAACATGCCCTATTGTTTTCCCACGAATGGAGACCTCTATCCAGGAGTTCCCAGACTGATTTTGCATGAGATTAAACCGCATGAAAGATTTTCTGTCGGTGATATTGACATTGTTCCCATAACAGTGATGCATGATACATTGCCTGTTCTTGGTTTCAGAATGGGCAAACTTGCTTATATCACAGACATGAAGCGGATAGAAGAAACAGAGCTTTCTTACCTGGCAGGTATAGAGGTGTTGGTTGTCAATGGGTTAAGATGGAAGCGGGAACATCATAGCCACCAACTTATTGATGATGCCATTGCCTTTTCCAAAGTGCTTGGTGTAAAACGGGTTTATCTTATTCACATGACACACGAAATCGGCTTGCATAATGAAGCAGGCCGACTTCTTCCTCATGGTGTTGAATTTGGGTATGACGGTGAAACGATTACCGTTTGAACTTGCGGTAAAGCTTCCAACCCAATATTGCACCGTCAATGACAGTTGCACCTGTATTGATAAGACTTGATATCCGTTTTGAAGGTGATGTGTTCTTATCGAAGATATCAGATGGTTTGAAAAGGCTATGCCAAAGTGTCCGTATCTTCTGGTCGTCCTTCAAGATGTCATTACGCAGCATTTCCTTGCGTATTCTGATATCATTAAGTGATTTATATTCAGTAACAGTTTCCATGAATTATTTGCTGAAAAAAAGGTTTGCTAAGAAACGGACCAAAGGCCTTTCTATCCACTGATGCCTAAAAAGAATACACAAGACGAGTAGTAAAAGGTAGCAACACCCCACGATAGAGAAAGCGGCAACACTTCCCAAGCAAGTGCTGAGCAGAAAAGCTGCGGCAAAACTGAGGTAAATAAGTGCTAACATCATTAGAACAACGATTACTGCCGAGATTGTAATTGCAGTAATCAGCCGCACGACTTTCTCAACTACATCAAGCTTCAAACATTCTTTCTGAAGCTCGATGTAGTGTTTGAACACCTCTACGAGTTGTCCTATAGTTTCGATATTTCTGTCGTTTGAGAACATGATTATTCAGCAACAACGTCAGTAGCAGCGTCTTTGATGTCATCAACGAAGTCGTCTACATCCTTGCGTGTAAGTTTGATATTATGCTTCTTGCAGAAATCATCAACCGCATCGGTAATCTTTGTACGTGTGTCTGTTCCCTTTTCCGGAGCCATCAACAGACCTAATGCAGCACCAGCAATGGCACCACCTAAGAATGCTCCAATGTAACCTAATGTCTTCATAATCCTAAAATTTAGTTGATAAATATATAAACTTGTATCCTTTAATATCTTAATATATCGTCATGAATACATAGGCAAATATAATAAAAGTTTTGCAATAAAACAATGAAAGCGAATTCAAATTTTATTAAATCCTTATGATTTTCTTGATTTAACAAACTTTATGTGGGCTTTTCGCAGGTAATTGTGATATATTTTGTATTTTCGCACGAAATATGATTAAAGTCTAATTTCATTAAAATAAGAGAATTATGAAAAAAACTATGGTATTATGTATAAGTCTCTGTACGGCTTTAGCTTTTACAAGTTGTAAGTCAAGTGAGAGTGCTTATAAGAAGGCGTATGACAAGGCTAAGGCCCAAGAAGCAACGCAACAGAGTGAGCCTATGACAACTTCTCCGGTGGTTACTCCACTTGAGCAGAAATCTGCAACCGAGACAACGGTGATGGATAATGTGGATAATGCTGTTGTTCGTCAGGAGAATTTCTCTGTGGTTAATGGTCCTGAAGTCAAGAATTTCGGTGTTGTAGTAGGTTCTTTCTCATTGAAGGCCAATGCCGAAGGGGTTCAGAATACGTTGAGAAATGCCGGATATAATCCAACGATTGTCTATAACAATGAGCGTAATATGTATCGTGTAGTTGCTACTTCGTTCGATAGTAAGGCTGATGCCGTTAGGAGTCGTGATGCATTGCGTGCTAAATACTCAGATGCTTGGTTGCTATTCAAGAAATAAACAAGTAACTATCCTCAGTAGAGAATAGTTTAATGATATGGCACGTATACTTTCTATAGATTACGGTAAAAAGCGTACGGGATTGGCAGTGACCGATTCATTGCAGATTATTGCAAATGGATTGGCCACTGTTTCTACATCTTCTCTTATAGACTATCTTAAAGACTACATTGCAAAAGAGCCGGTAGAACGGATTGTTATAGGCCGACCTACACAGCCGGACGGCCGACCCAGCGAAAACCTTGCACGTGTGGAGCAGTTTGTCAATCGCTGGCGTAAGCTCGTGCCAAACATCCCCATAGAGTATTACGATGAGCGCTTCACATCGGTTATAGCCCATCAAGTTGTCATTGACAGTGGGGTTAGGAAAAAGGTCAGAAAAGAAAATAAAGGCTTGATAGATGAGATTTCTGCAACGATTATCTTGCAGGATTACATGCAGTACAGGCACTCGATGTTAAATAGAAAATAAGATTAATTCATGATATTACCTATATATATATATGGCCAACCTGTATTGAGGAAGGTTGCGCAGGATATAACAGCTGATTATCCTCAGCTGAAAGAACTCATTGCAGATATGTTTGAGACGCTGACTGCAAGCAACGGTATTGGGTTGGCGGCCCCACAGATAGGCAAGGATATCCGTGTTGTGGTTATTGACCTTGATGTCTTGAGTGATGACTACCCTGAATACAAGGGGCTCAGAAAGGCATTCATCAATGCGCATATTCTCGAATTTGATGAAGACTCCCCCAAAGAAACGATGGAAGAAGGGTGTCTGTCCCTGCCCGGACTTTCTGAAAAAGTGACCCGTCCGACGCGTATCCACGTGAAATATCAGGATGAAGATTTTGTCGAACACGATGAGTGGATTGATGGTTTCCTTGCACGAGTGATGCAACATGAATTTGATCATTTAGAGGGAAAAATGTTCATTGATCGTATTCCCCCTCTCCGAAAGCAAATGATTTTCAGCAAACTCAAGGCAATGATGAAAGGTAAGTTCCGTTGTGCTTACCGAACTAAAGTGGCTCATAAGTAATGTTTGCAAATGATGAAGCGACTGCTGACATTGTTTGCAATAGTGGTTACGGTGCATTTTGCTGCGTATTCACAATACAACACAGAGCGTTTGCTTGATGTCAGTGCTACTGCATTGGACAATAGAGACTATGTAGTCGTTATTCAACATTGCAACAATATCATTTCCAACAGGCCTTATTTATATAGAGCTTGGTTTTATCGTGGTATAGCCAAACAGCGACTTGGCGACTATACCGGTGCAGAAGAGGATTTTAATCAAGCTGTAAAACTTAATCCCTACGTACACGAACTGTTTCGTGAACGTGCCAATAATCGAATTGTCTTACGGTCATATGTGGATGCAATCCACGACTATGACAGAGCAATCGCCTTGGATCCGGATAATAAAGAGTATTGGTTTAACAGGGCGCTTTCACGCTATTATCAGCATGAGGTACAGCAGACACGTCATGATTTGCAATATATCTTGAAGCGATGGCCTGCACTCCCCAATACTTATGCACTGATGACCGAAACCTATCTGAATGCCAATGATACGTTGCAGGCACGGCAATGGGCAGAGAAAACTGTGAGAGTTAATCCTTACGATGGTAACTCTTGGTCGATATTGGGACGTCTGTATCTGAGGCAAAGTAATTGGCGCAAGGCTGATCAGGCTTTTGGAAAAGCTATTCACTACACCCCCAATGTGGTCAACAACTACACTTATCGTGCCATGTGTCGGGTTAATCTCAACAAGCTCCGGCAGGCTATGGAAGACTTCAACAAGGCCATAGAAATGGATCCTAACAGTTTCCTTGCGCATTATAATCGCGGGCTTTTGGGGCTGACGGTGGGAGATGATAACAACGCAATCAAGGATTTCAGCTATGTATTACGCCTTGAACCTAACAATCTGCAAGCCCTATATAACCGTGCATTATTGTTGGACAGAGTGGGTGACTATCGTGGAGCTATCAGCGATTATTCGCGTGTAATCTCCAAGTTTCCTAATTTCTGGTCAGGTCTTCTTAGCCGTGCCAAATGCTATCGACACTTGGGGTTGACTGCAAAAGCAGAACTCGATGAATTTCGGGTATTGAAAGCTCAGATGAACAAGCATCTTGGAATTCAGCAGCGTTGGAGCAAGGAGAAGTTGCGCAGCGTTAGGAAAATGAACGACTTTGATATTGAGAAATACGATCAGTGGATTGTTCTGAATGATGAAGTATCTACACCGCAATATTCAAGTAAAATCCGTGGATATATCCAGAACCGTGAAGTTTCCACAGATTACATGCCTCTGTATTTCCTGTCTCTACAGCCCTATTCCAACGGAATAAATGAATATCAGATTGTAAACAAGTCTGTTGATGCATTCAATCTTAAAAAGTCTGCCTTGCACAAACTATATGTCAGTTGCCGCATTGCGCCCGCAGAGCCCCAGCAGGCCAAGCAATTCTTCCAATTGATAGAGACACTTACTTCGCGCATTCAGGCTTCTACCGATATGAAAGTGCTTCCCGATTTGCTCTTACAGCGTGCTGTTGCCTACACGACAACCTACAATTACGAAGCAGCCTTAAATGATCTGAACGCCTGTATAGAGCAGGATTCAACCCTTGCTTTGGCTTATTGGCAACGGGCAGCCTGTCTGTTGGCATCGAAGGAACATGCCACCCCTGCAAAGAGCAATGGTCTGTTTATCAAGAAAGTCGCAGACGATTTGAAGCGTGCCATTGCACTTGATGCCGGCAATCCCTATCTGCTTTATGATTTAGGCAATGTCTATGCTTTGCTGAATGATTATACAAATGCCATCACTTGCTATGAAAGTGCCCTGAAATACAACAGTCGTATTGCCGAAGCCTACTATAATCGAGGTATTGTAAAGATGGCTTTACAGCAGCGGTCGGATGCTTTGAAAGACTTAGGTACTGCAGGTGAATTGGGACTTTATGACGCTTATGCTTTGATTAAGCGGTATTCTACGAAGAAATAGCAAAATAATGTGTTTCTTTATTTTGCCATCTCATGCTTTTAGAGTAACTTTGCGCTAACAATTGATTTATAAAACTAATTTGTAATATGGTTAAAATCACTTTCCCAGACGGATCTGTCCGTGAGTACGAACAGGGCGTAACTGGTTTGCAAATCGCAGAGAGTATTTCGCCGGCTCTCGCCCGCAACGTTGTATCTTGCGGGGTTAACGGTGAGACTGTAGAATTAAATCGTCCGATTAATGAGGATGCAAAGATTGCACTTTATAAGTTTGACGATGAAGAAGGCAAGCATACCTTCTGGCATACTTCAGCCCATCTTCTTGCAGAAGCATTGCAGGAACTCTATCCGGGCATTCAGTTTGGCTTTGGGCCTGCTGTTGAAAGCGGCTTCTTCTATGATGTCATGCCACCAAAAGGACAGACTATTTCAGAAAATGACTTCCCGAAGATAGAGGCTAAGATGCTTGAATTGGCCAAGAAAGACGAGCCTGTTGTCCGCAAGAATATCTCTAAGTCTGACGCGCTTCAAGAGTTTCAGTCTGACGGACAAACCTATAAATGTGAACATATCGAGCAGGATTTGGAAGATGGAACCATATCTACCTATACCCAAGGACACTTTACAGACCTCTGCCGTGGGCCACACTTGATGTCAACAGGACTTATCAAGGCTGTCAAGATAACAAGTGTTGCCGGTGCTTTCTGGCGTGGTGATGCCAAGCGTGAGCAAATGACCCGCATCTATGGTATCACTTTCCCAAAGAAGAAACTTCTGGATGAATACCTTGTAATGCTGGAGGAAGCCAAGAAGCGCGACCACCGAAAGATTGGCAAGGAAATGGAACTTTTCATGTTCTCTGACCGTGTGGGGAAAGGGCTTCCTATTTGGTTGCCCAAGGGAACACAACTGCGCCTGCGCCTTCAGGAGCTGCTGCGTAGTCTCTTGCGCCCCTATAACTACCAGGAAGTCATCACTCCGGGCATCGGTGGCAAGAGTCTTTATGTCACTTCGGGCCACTATGCACATTATGGCAAAGATGCTTTCCAGCCAATCCATACGCCTGAAGAAGACGAGGAATACATGTTGAAACCGATGAACTGTCCTCATCACTGTGAGGTCTATGCCCGCAAGCCTCGTTCCTACAAGGACCTGCCTTTGCGTATCGCAGAGTTTGGAACGGTGTTCCGCTATGAGAAGAGTGGAGAGCTGCATGGGCTTACCCGTGTGCGCACTTTCACGCAGGATGATGCACATATCTTTGTGCGTCCCGATCAGGTCAAAGCTGAATTTGAAACCAACATTGATATCATTCTCAAGGTGTTCAAGACTTTCCAATTCGATAACTACGAGGCACAGATTTCATTGCGTGACCCAAAAGACAAGGAAAAGTATATTGGCTCGGATGAGATTTGGGAGGAAAGTCAGAATGCCATCCGCGAAGCTTGCAAGGAGAAGGGACTTGTTGCACGTGAAGAAATCGGTGAAGCCGCATTCTATGGGCCTAAACTTGACTTCATGGTGAAAGATGCTATCGGGCGTAAATGGCAGTTAGGCACAATTCAGGTTGACTACAACCTGCCCGCTCGTTTCAAGCTCGAATATACGGCTGAAGACAATACCAAGAAGACTCCGGTGATGATACACCGAGCACCGTTCGGCTCGTTAGAGCGTTTCACTGCCGTGCTCATCGAACACACCGCAGGTCACTTCCCATTGTGGCTCACTCCCGATCAGGTTGCAATTCTGCCTATTTCAGAGAAATATAACGATTATGCAAAGCAGGTTAGCAAGTATTTCGACTCCGTAGGTGTGCGCGCTGTCATTGATGACCGCAATGAGAAGATTGGACGTAAAATCCGCGATAATGAGTTGAAGCGTATTCCTTACATGGTCATTGTCGGTGAGAAAGAAGCTGCCGAAGGGCTTGTTTCCATGCGTAAGCAGGGAGGAGGCGAGCAGGCTACCATGAAAATGGAGGAGTTTGCCAACCGTATTAATGCAGAAGTTGCAGACATGTTGAAGACTCTGGATTAATCATCCTCCGGAGAATTTCATCGCTAAGCGAAAGCTCCTTTTCAGGAATAGACACCGTATAAAGAGCCGGTAGCAATGCTCCATCATTGGGACTTGCTTGCCGGCTCTTTCTGTTTTGCAGGGGAAATCCATATGGAAACACATTCTCATCTCTATCGAATTACCTTGCAATCTGCGTCATATTACACTGCAATCTACGTCATGTTACCGCCTGTTTTGAGTCAAAATAGGTCGTCATCTGCATGTAGTCAGCGGGCTTGATGCACTTTAATGGTGCTGTGCAAGACTTCTCTGCTCATAGAGATGATTTTGATAGGCCATGAACTGTGCCCGCGTGTTGCTTCCTGGACGCATCAGATTGGCCAAATAGTCCTTGGCATCTGCTGCAGAGCGTACATGTTTGGCATGCATCTGACAATAGTGCCAGAACCAGAAGAGCACATTCCGACGCACGGTGAAATTCTTGCAGACTGCAAGGTTTGCCATATGTTCAAGACTCGCCATATAGTCATTATCCTGATAGAGTTGGCTGAGAAGCTGGCGCGGTATGCCTTCTTCTGAAGGCGAGGGGGCAGCAACCGAAGGCTGATCTTCCCGATGTCTGACGGGTGCTACCTGTGATTTTGCCATAGCTGTTGCCTTCGCATGATTTTTCTGTAGGGTGTAGGCTGCTGACGGTGTGTCGGCTTTTGCCGAAAGTTTTGTTCCCGATTGAGAATTATTCTTAGAAGAATCGGCGTCGACGTCGGCCTTTTCTACTTCTTTTTCTTCGTCTTTTATTTGTTCTTGTTCTTTGTTCTTGTTCTTAGGAAAGCTAACTTCTTGATTATCAAGTGTCTCATTTGTTAATTTATCTAAACTTCTGTTTGACTTTTCTTTTTTTGCTGAAGTTTTGAGGAAAAACCGTAAAAGATACGGACTTGAAAATATCTTGCCTCCTGCTTCAATTTCAAAGAGTGAAGGGAAGTCAGCTATAAGCTGCAAAATGGTGCGTCGGTTTTTATGGCATGCGTGTGCAATTTCGCCTACAACATAGAGAGGGGCACGGCAGTCCGTACGGCGTTCTATGAGGTATTTCATGATATAGAGCACAATTCCCCAACCCTCTATGCCATATTTATCCCTGACAAGTGTCATGTCATAAGAATTGAGCATCGAGATTTCGAAGCGCACGAAGATTTCTGACTCTTTACAGTCGCGGTGGTTTCGGGCTACCACATGGCCCTGTTGTTTCCTGATTTTTTCCATCGGAGTATGATTATTAAGTTGTTATCCTCTTTATAAAAGACAGACTTCATGAAGCAGGTTGCAAATGCATTTGGTACCTTTCATTTGGACTGTCGCCTGCAAAGATACAAAATTTCATACTCCATTTGCAAGTCTTTTCCAAAGAAATTCATGAGGAAAGCTTAGTGTACACCTATTTTGTATCACTTTTCAGCCATTGAGGTTACTTCGTTCAAGCTTTTAGTGACGATGTCAAGAGACATTTCATCAACAAAAATCCCCTCCTGGAAAATATCCAAAAGGGGACTAAGAGTTTGTTGGCATCTGCGAAATATGACAGGTGTGCAGCCTGTTTTCGCAAAGCTACATCTGTTTATTTCTTGTTCAGAGCGAGGTCAAGTGCAACGGCAATAGCTACGGTTGCACCTACCATTGGGTTGTTACCCATTCCCAAGAAGCCCATCATCTCAACGTGGGCAGGAACTGAAGAAGAACCTGCAAACTGCGCATCAGAGTGCATGCGGCCCATGGTGTCGGTCATACCGTAAGAAGCGGGGCCTGCTGCCATGTTGTCCGGATGCAGTGTACGGCCCGTACCACCACCTGAAGCTACAGAGAAGTAAGGCTTACCTGCTGCTACACGCTCCTTCTTATAAGTGCCGGCTACCGGGTGCTGGAAGCGCGTTGGGTTGGTAGAGTTACCGGTGATAGATACGTCAACGTTCTCTTTCCACAGGATAGCAACACCTTCACGAACATCATCAGCGCCATAACACTTTACTTTTGCACGTGGCCCATCAGAGTAGGCAGTCTCTTTTACAACGTTAACTTGGCCCGTATAGTAGTCAAACTTGGTCTGAACGTATGTGAAGCCATTGATGCGGCTGATAATCATTGCAGCATCCTTACCAAGACCATTCAGGATAACGCGAAGTGGTTTACGGCGAACCTTGTTGGCCATTTCTGCAATCTTGATAGCACCTTCGGCTGCAGCAAATGACTCGTGACCGGCGAGGAAAGCGAAGCATTCTGTCTCTTCACGGAGCAGACGTGCTGCAAGGTTACCATGACCGAGACCTACTTTGCGGTCATCGGCAACAGAACCGGGAATACAAAAGCTCTGCAAACCAATCCCGATAGCCTCTGCTGCATCGGCAGCTGTCTTTACACCTTTCTTTATAGCGATAGCTGTTCCACATACATAAGCCCACTTTGCATTCTCAAAGCAGATGCGTTGTGTGTCCTCACACATCTGATAAGGATCTACACCAGCCTGCTCGCAGATCTCATTAGCCTCTTCGATACTGTTGATACCGTTCTCTTTCAGCGCTGCAAGGACTTGGTCTATACGGCGCTCCTGGCTCTCAAAACTTACTTTTCTAATCATTTCTGTATCTCCTTATTTTTTACGTGGATCAATAGATGTAACAGCACCTTGAGCCTCTGTTGTGCGGCCATAGCTGCCCGTGAACTTCTTGACAGCCTCATTTGCGTCCATACCATTCTTGATAGCTTCCATCATCTTGCCCAGATGTACATATTCATAACCGCAAACTTGGTTGTCTTTATCAAGGAACTGCTTGGTGATGTAGCCTTCTGTCAGCTCAAGATAGCGTGTGCCCTTTGCAACAGTGCCATAGAGTGTACCGGTCTGACTGCGGAGCCCCTTACCGAGATCCTCAAGACCTGCACCGATAACAAGACCGCCTTCAGAGAATGCACTCTGGCTGCGTCCATAGACAATCTGCAGGAAAAGCTCACGCATTGCAGTATTGATAGCATCACAAACCAAGTCGGTATTCAGCGCTTCGAGGATTGTCTTGCCTGGAAGTATCTCTGAAGCCATAGCTGCAGAGTGGGTCATACCGGTACAGCCGATAGTCTCTACGAGGCACTCCTGAATGACACCGTCCTTGATATTCAGTGAAAGTTTGCAGGCACCCTGCTGAGGAGCACACCAACCCACACCGTGAGTGTAACCCGAGATGTCTTTAATCTCTTTAGCTTGAATCCATTTTCCCTCTTCAGGAATAGGAGCTGGGCCATGATTTGGACCCTTTGCGACAACACACATGTTGTCGACTTCTTTAGAATAAATCATATTCGCTAAATTAATTATATAAATAATGTTGTTGTATAATCTACATCTTGTTGCACGCAAAGTTATAAAAAAATGAGGAAAAATACCTACTTATAGGTAGGCTTTTTCCTCATTTAGTGATATTTTTTAGGATTGCAAACGGTCTGCTAACTATATTTCAGTAGCTTTGCAATGTTGAGTTTACAATTCCCTAATTTCATTTGAACAGCAGTTCATCTTTGTTGGGTGACTTGCTGACAGCAATGGTATCACCTTCTTTCAGATTGTCTGAGAGAAGCTTTTCGCATACACCATCCTCGATATAGTTCTGGATAGCACGCTTCAAAGGACGGGCACCAAACTGCACATCATAGCCTTTCGTTGCTACAAACTCCTTAGCCGTATCGGTGATAGTCAGTTGATAGCCTAAGCCTTCTATGCGCTTGTAGAGGCCTTTCAATTCGATATTGATAATCTTCTTAATGGCCTCAAGGTCGAGTTGATCGAAAGTTATAATCTCATCCAAGCGGTTCAGGAACTCAGGTGCAAACTGCTTACTGAGGCTTTTCTGGATAATACCGCGTGCATATTCCTTGTCTTTGTCGTTAATGCTGAGTCCAACGTTTCCTCCGGCATTAAAACCTACACCATGACCAAACTCTTTCAGCTGACGTGTTCCAGCGTTAGAAGTCATGATAATCACGGTGTTTCGGAAGTCAATCAACCGTCCGTTTCCATCCGTCAGCCTTCCTTCGTCAAGCACCTGGAGCAGCATGTTGAATACATTACCATGTGCTTTCTCAATCTCATCCAACAAAATGATGGAGTAGGGGTGGCGACGCACTTTCTCTGTAAGCTGTCCACCCTCTTCATATCCTACGTATCCGGGAGGTGCTCCCACCAATCTGGAGGTGTTGAAGCTTTCGGAATATTCGCTCATGTCTATACGTATCAAGGCATCATCAGAGCCAAACATGTATTCAGCAAGCTTCTTTGCCAAATAAGTTTTGCCTACACCGGTAGGACCGAGGAACATGAAAACGCCAATCGGGTGGTTGGGATCTTTGATGCCAACGCGGTTGCGTTGAATGGCCTTCACCATTTTCTCAATCGCATTATCCTGCGCAATCACCTGCTCTTTCAGCACTGTTCCCATATTGCGCAAGCGCACATTCTCTGCTTCTGCAATGCGTTGTACAGGCACTCCTGCCATCATCGATACCACATCGGCAACTTCTACCTCGGTTACAGTCTGGCGAAGTGTATTGTCACCTGCGGTCCATTGGCGGTTGAGCTCTTCGATTTCCTGTTCCAAAGTAGTCTGATGATCACGGTAACCTGCAGCAAGTTCAAAGTTCTGATTTCTCACTGCTTGCTTCTTCTTCTGTATGGTTTCCTCCAATTCCTTCTGCTTTTCAGTCAATTCTTCAGGCATCTCTGCATGTTGCAGATGCACACGTGACCCGACTTCATCAAGCGCATCAATGGCCTTATCAGGGAAATAGCGGTCTGAAACATAGCGTTCTGTCAAATTGACACATGCTTTCAATGCCTCATCTGTATAGCTGACATGGTGATGTTGCTCATATCTGTCTTTGATATTGTGCAGGATTGTCAGTGTCTCTTCAGCAGAAGTCGGTTCTACCATGACTTTCTGGAAACGGCGTTCCAATGCTCCATCCTTCTCAATACTCTTGCGATATTCATCTATAGTGGTGGCACCGATGCACTGGATTACCCCGCGTGCCAATGCAGGTTTCATGATATTGGCTGCATCCATGCTGCCCGGAGTACTTCCGGCACCAATCATTGTATGGATTTCATCAATGAAAACAATGATATCGGGGTTCTTCTCAAGTTCGCTGATCAATGAACGGATGCGCTCTTCAAACTGTCCTCTGTATTTCGTTCCGGCCACAACAGCTGTCAGGTCAAGATTAACAACGCGTTTGTTGAACAGAATGGGTGAAGTCTTATGCTGCACAATGAGTTGTGCCAGGCCCTCAACAATGGCGCTCTTGCCTACACCCGGTTCTCCGATGAGAATAGGATTGTTCTTTTTTCTGCGGCACAATATCTCTGTGACACGCAGGATTTCCTTTTCACGTCCGACCACTTTGTCAAGCTTTCCTTCTGCTGCAGCCTGGGTCAAATCGGTAGAAAAGTTATCGAGAACAGGCGTTCCTTTCTTTTGTTCGCTGCCGGCAGTCTTGGTGAAAGCCTGTTTCCTGTTGGCCCCCTGCTGCGACATAGCCTCTTCTTCCTCCTCTTCTTCCTCGGGCATACCGAAACTATTCGTGGGTTTGGCATTGCTGCTCATCTGGGTTTTCAGGTAAGCGAGCGTATCTTCATAATTCATATGGTTTTCTTCCAGAATTTTCTTAGCTCCATTGTTCACTTGATCATGCAGGATAGCCAACACAAGATGCTGCACGTCAACCATTTGTGTGTGTTGTATACGAGCCTCGAGAACTGCGAGTTTCAAGATGTTGTTGGCTTGTTCGTTCAGCACGAGTTCCGAGGTAATCATGGCCGAAGTGATGTCATCCTGCCTTACCCTGTCTTCCAATTCAGTCTTTACATTGCTTTCATTGATATTCATGCGCTGGAAAAGACTGTGGAGCAGACTGTCCTTTCCACGCAATATACCTAAGACAAGATGTTCAGGCCCTACAGAACGGCTGGCCAATCGGTTGGCCTCCTCTCTGCTGAATGCCAATATTTCTGAAACTTTAGGTGAGAACTGACTTGTCATATATTATAGTCTCCTATTCTTAGTTTATGATTGATTTGCTGTTACAAATATACTATTTATCATGAAACTTTGCAAAGGTTATGCCAAAAATTGCGTGCAATCTCCTGCCCAACAGCTATCATCGTCCAATGCCCTGCTTTGTCATCTCTGTCTGATTGTCGTGCAATCTGCGTCAACTTAGCCTGCAATCTGCATCAACTTACGCTTTAATATGCGTCAGATTGCACGTTGTTCTGACGCAAATCAGAAATCTTCCGGACATGTGAATTACATCTGCCCTCTGCTGCTAAGCAAAGTGACATAAAAGAACAGAGCCGACTGGAAAAGACCAATCGGCTCTGTTTTATCATTCTTTTTAATCGTTATGCACATGTGTAACCTCTTCCATTCAACATTCCCTCACCGTAGCAAGACATTGAATCTTTATAGGTTTTCACAATCTTTATAATCACACTCTTCATTTTCATTGTCAAATTTTTCATCTTTTTACCTTTTTAATTCTACTTAAACTAAACATCTATAGCGCCTATTATGCGCTTGTTATCCTTTTTGTGACTGCAAAGATAGTGCACATTTCGTGTCATGACAAGGATTTGACAGTATAAAGTTAAGAATGACAGTAATTTCTTGACGAATGTCAACTTATTAGTGTCAGGCTGTAAAACCAGAGACAACAGGTGGCAGATGATGCAATTTCCCTTTAGTTGCGGGTACTCCGCATGGACAATGCGATGCGTTTACGCCTAAGGTCTACTTCTATAACACGCACGCGGACATGCTGGTGGAGCTTGACAACCTCGTTGGGATCCTTAATGAATTTATCGGCCATTTGCGAGATATGAACAAGTCCGTCCTGATGAACACCTATGTCAACAAAAGCCCCGAAGTTGGTGATGTTGGTCACGATGCCCGGCAGTTCCATACCGACATTGAGGTCTTCTACCGTGTGCACGTGTTCATCAAAGCGGAATTCTTCAAGCTGTTCGCGGGGGTCAAGGCCCGGCTTTTCGAGTTCTTTCAGAATGTCGTGGAGGGTAGGGAGTCCCACTTCTGACGTGACAAACTGCTGCAAAGAAATTCGTTTCAGGCGTTCATGGTTGCCAATAAGATTGCTGACCGTGCATTGCTGTTCCTTTGCCATGACTTCGACAAGGGCATAACGCTCGGGATGTACAGCCGAGTTGTCAAGCGGATTGCGCGCGTTGGGGATGCGAAGAAAGCCCGCACACTGCTCATAAGCCACACTGCCCAAGCGTGGAACTTTCTTCAGTTCGCTGCGCGAAGCGAAGGCACCATGCTCATGTCGGTAGTCAACGATGTTCTGTGCGAGGGAAGGGCCAAGTCCACTTACATAGGTGAGCAAATGCTTAGAGGCTGTATTGAGGTTCACTCCAACTTGGTTGACACAGCTTTCCACAGTGCGGTCAAGCGATTGTTTCAACTTTGTCTGGTTCACATCATGCTGATATTGTCCCACACCGATGCTCTTGGCATCAATCTTAACCAATTCGGCAAGTGGGTCCATAAGGCGTCGGCCGATAGAAATTGCTCCGCGTACCGTGAGATCAAGGTCGGGAAACTCATTGCGCCCATTCTCTGAAGCCGAATAAATGGAAGCTCCGTCTTCACTGACCACATAGACAGGTACATTGTCTATCTGACGCAGAATGTCGGTCGTTTCGCGGCTTGCTGTACCATTTCCAACAGCAATGGCTTCCACATCATATCGACTGACAAGTTTTGTGAAGGCTGCCAGTGCGTCATTTCCAGATTTATTGCCTACGGTATAGACGACCGAATGATGTAGGAGATCGCCCTGTTCGCTAAGACAAACCACCTTACAACCCGTTCGAATGCCAGGGTCAACGGCCATAACGCGCTTCTGTCCCAACGGTGCAGCCAATAACAGTTGGCGCAGGTTTTCGGCAAACACCTTGATAGCTTCTTCATCGGCAGCCTCTTTGCTGGTGTTGGCAAACTCGGTTTCAATCGATGGTCTGACGAGTCTTTTATAAGCATCATCGCAGGCTTCTCCTACAAGTTGCTGGCATTTGCCCAAGCCATGAACATATTTTTTGCGGATTTTTTCAGTACATTGTTCGCTGTCAACATCAATGTTAACTTTCAAAAAGCCCTCACTCTCACCACGACGCATGGCCAACAGGCGGTGACTGCTGCATCGTTTGAGAGGTTCACTGAATTCAAAATAGTCGGCAAACTTCTGTGCCCCTTCTTCCTCCCGCTTGCTTTTCACTGCTTTGGAAGTGATAACCGCTTCGCGCCTGAATACACTTCGTATCTGTTGGCGCACGGTTTCATCTTCACTGATGGCTTCTGCTATGATGTCCTTTGCACCTGCCAGCGCTTCATCAACACTTTTTATATCTCCTTTAAGAAAGCGTTTGGCAACAGCTTCGGGCTGTTGTTCGCGTTGCAACAGCAGGATTGTGGCCAGCGGTTCGAGTCCGTTTTCACGCGCAATCTGTGCCTTTGTTCTTCGTTTAGGCTTGAAAGGCAGATAAATATCCTCTAATTCAGTAGCGTCCCACGTAGCTTCTATCTTCCGCTTCAAGTCAGCTGTCAGTTTGCCTTGTTCTTCTATTGTCTTGCAGATGGTATCTTTTCGTTTGGTGAGTTCCTGCATCTTGGCGTATTGTTCGCTGATAGCAGCAATCTGAACTTCATCGAGTGAGCCTGTGCGTTCCTTGCGGTAACGGGCAATAAAAGGGATAGTGCAGCCTTCATTGAGCAGCAATATGGTGTTTTCCACCTGCTTTTCGGGAAGCATAAGCTTCTTGGCTATGATTTGATAATTGTTGTTCATGTCTGTAATTTGTTAAGTCGCAAAGGTACTACTATTCTTAAATAAATAGGAATTATTTTTGTAGTATTATTGATAATGGCTACCTTTGTATGCGCGAAATAAGCTAAATAGAATGATATCAGTAGAAGGTTTAAAGGTTGAATTTGGTGTGAAGCCGCTGTTCACCGACGTGAGTTTTGTTGTGAACGATCGTGACAGAATAGCGCTTGTTGGGAAGAATGGTGCAGGAAAATCTACGATGTTGAAGATACTTTGCGGTCTTCAGCAACCCACGAGTGGCGTTGTTTCCGTTCCGAATGATGTCACCATAGGCTATTTGCCACAGGTGATGAAGCTGCAGGATGACACCACCGTGCGCGAAGAAACACGTAAGGCGTTTTCCGATAACACGAAGATGAAGGCTCGATTGAAGAAAATGGAGCAGGAAATGGCCGACCGAACAGATTACGAAAGTGATGACTACGCCGCGCTTGTAGAACGCTTCACACAGGAACATGAACGTTATATGATGCTCGGAGGAGAGAACTATGAGGCTGAAATAGAACGTACATTGACCGGTCTTGGCTTTACGCGTGACGACTTTGAACGGCCTACCAAAGAGTTCTCAGGAGGTTGGCGTATGCGCATTGAGCTGGCAAAGATACTGTTGAAAAAGCCTGATGTGCTGTTGCTTGATGAGCCTACCAATCACCTTGATATCGAGAGTATACAGTGGTTGGAGCAGTTCTTGGTGCAGAGTCCGAGTGCAGTTGTGCTGGTAAGTCACGACCGTGCTTTTATCAATAATGTAACCAACAGAACGTTGGAAATCGTTTGTGGCCATGTTGAAGACTATAAAGTAAAATATAATGAGTACCTTGTTTTGCGCAAGGAACGCCGTGAACAACAGCTGCGTGCTTACGAAAACCAACAGAAAGAGATTGCCGACACAAAGGCTTTCATCGAGCGGTTCAGGTATCAGGCCACGAAAGCCGTGCAGGTGCAGCAACGCATTCGGCAGCTTGAAAAGATAGTTCCCATTGAGGTTGACGAGGTGGATAACAGTGCCATGCATTTGAAATTTCCCCCTTGTCTGCGTAGTGGCGATTACCCCATCATCTGTGACGACGTGCGGAAAGACTATGGTTCGCACACCGTTTTCGAACATGTAACGCTGACCATCAAGCGCGGTGAGAAAGTAGCTTTTGTCGGAAAGAATGGTGAAGGAAAGTCAACGCTTGTAAAATGTATCATGGGTGAAATTCCCTATACAGGCAAGTTGAAGATTGGGCACAATGTTCAAATTGGCTATTTTGCCCAAAATCAGGCCCAGCTTCTTGATGAGTCGCTTAGCATCTATGACACGATAGACCGTGTGGCTACTGGGGATATACGACTGAAAATCAATGACCTGCTCGGTGCTTTCATGTTTGGTGGTGAGACCTCTGAAAAGAAAGTGAAGTTCCTTAGCGGTGGAGAACGCAGCCGATTGGCTATGATCAAGCTGCTGCTTGAACCCGTCAACTTGTTGATACTTGATGAACCGACCAATCATCTTGACCTGCCTTCAAAGGATGTTTTGAAAGAAGCGATCAAGGCTTTTGACGGAACAGCCATTATCGTCAGTCATGACCGTGAGTTCCTTGATGGTCTTGTGGATAAGGTATATGAGTTTGGTGGTGGTAAGGTTGTTGAGCATTTAGGTGGTATTTACGACTATTTGCGCGTGCATCATGCCGAAACCATTCAGGAAGCAATAGGCAATAAGGCTGCTGTTGAACCGGAAGAAAAGCAACCTGAAGCACCTGAAAAGGCAGGAAAACAGAACTATCAGGAGCGCAAGGAATGGCAGAAGAAGATTAATAAGGCCGAAAAAGCCGTAAAGGAAAGCGAGAAACGCATTGCCAATATGGAACAACGTATCAAAGAACTTGATGCGCTGTTGATGAACCCCAAGAATGCATCTAACATGGAACTCGTTACCGAATATACCTCTACGAAGCAGAAATTAGACCAGGAAAACGAGCAGTGGTTTATGCTTTCAGAGGCATTGAATGAACTTAAAGATAAGGTTTAACAAAATAATATATAAACATGAAAATGAAGAAAATCATTCCATTGATGATGATGGCCGCTGTTCCTGTAATGGGAGTAGCCCAAAATCAGTCTGGACTTTACGAGAAGAACTTCGATCGTTCGGTACGTCCACAGGACGATTTCTACCAATTTGCTACGGGTGGATGGCAGAAAAACAATCCTCTTCCCGCTGCTTATAGCCGTTTTGGAAGTTTCGATCAGTTGCAGGAAGACAACAACAAACGCATCAACACCATTCTCGGTGAGTTGCAGAAAAAGAAGTACAAGCAGGGAACAATAGAGCAGAAACTCTCTGATTTCTACAAGTTAGCCCTTGATGTTGACCGCAGAAACAAAGACGGTATAGCTCCTGTCAAGGGATTGCTGGATGAGATTGAGGCCGCCAAGAGCGTAAAGGCGCTTCGTGCCTTGCAGTTGAAATATGCTGCACAAGGCTATGGTATTCAGTATGCAGCAGGCTTTGGAGCAGACGAGAAAGATGTAAAGAACAACATTCTGAACATCTATCAGAGCGGTCTGACATTAGGCCAAAAGGACTATTATCTCAACAATGACTCGGCAACCGTAGCTATTCGTGATGCCTACAAGAATTATATCATGCAGATGTTCCGCCTGTATGGTTTTACAGAAGCACAGGCCAAGAAGCGCAGTAAGGATGTTTTCCGCCAGGAAACTCTTGTTGCCTTGATTTCCAAGAGCATGACAGAATTGCGCAATCCACAGGCCAATTACAACAAGATGACATTGGAAGAAGTGAAGGCAGATTATCCAAACATTCCTATCGAACAGCTTGCCAATGCAGAGGGTATCAAGTCAGCTTACATACAGAAGATGATTGTTGGTCAGCCTTCTTTCATGGCAGGACTTGATAAACTCATGTCACTTCAGACAGCAGATGAAATCAAAGCCTTGATGGAGTGGGACGTTATCAGCAGCAGTGCAAGCTATCTGACGGATGAAATCCGCGAGACAAACTTTGATTTCTTCGGCAAGACCATGAGTGGTCGCAAGGAAGATTACCCGCTTTGGAAGCGTGCAACCAATCAAGTGCAGGCGCAGATGGGAGAGGCTTTGGGCCGTATCTATGCAAAACGCTACTTCCCTGAGTCTTCCAAGAAGATGATGACAGACCTTGTGAAGAATCTCCAAGTGAGTCTTGGACAGCGTATTGATGCCCAGACATGGATGAGCGATTCAACCAAAGCCAATGCACATGCCAAGCTTGACCGCTTCTATGTGAAGATTGGTTATCCCAACAAATGGACTGACTACAGCCGTTTGACCATTGATCCTCATAAGAGTTTCTACGAGAATGTAATGGCTTGCCGCAAGTTTGCCCATGACAAGGAAATTGAAGACAAGGCAGGTAAGCCTGTTGACAGGGACGAATGGGACATGACACCACAGACAGTGAATGCCTACTACAATCCAACGACGAATGAAATCTGCTTCCCGGCAGGTATTCTTCAGTATCCGTTCTTTGATCCGAAGGCCGATGAAGCATTCAACTATGGTGCTATCGGTGTGGTCATCGGTCATGAAATGACTCACGGATTTGATGATCAGGGGCGCCAGTATGATGCAGACGGCAATATGAAAGACTGGTGGACTGCCAGTGATGCCAAGGGATTTGACAAGCGTGCAAAGCTTTATTCTGACTTCTTTGATGGCATTGAGGTGCTTCCCGGCTTGCATGCTAACGGTAAATTCACGCTTGGTGAAAACCTTGCTGACCACGGAGGTCTTGAGGTTGCTTACAATGCACTGATGAATGCAACGGCAAAGAAGCCTTTGAAAGACAAAGATGGTTTCACACCTGCACAGCGTTTCTTCTTGGCTTATGCCGGTGTTTGGGGACAGAACATCACCGACAAGGAAATCCGCAACCGTGTAAAGCGTGACCCACACTCATTGGGTAAATGGCGCGTTAACGGTGCACTGCCTCATATCAATGCTTTCTATAAGGCTTGGAATATCAAGAAAGGCGACAAGATGTACTTGCCGGAGAACGAACGTCTGCAGCTTTGGTAACCCGAAGATAGACTGTAGATATCCACAGGATAAGGGGATGCGGGAATATATTTCCGCATCCTTTTTTCTTTTTCCAAATAAAAACCATACCTTTGTATCATTAATATTTTGAGACGAAAATGCCGTTAAGACTCCCCGACAGACTGCCTGCCATTGATATTCTGAAAAGAGAGAATATCTTTGTTATGGACGAAACGCGTGCGCACAGCCAGGAAATCAGGCCTTTGCGCATCGTCATTCTCAACCTCATGCCGTTGAAGATAACGACGGAGACAGACCTTGTGCGTCTGCTTTCCAACACGCCGTTACAGTTAGACATCTGCTTCATGAAACTGAAAAGCCACACACCGAAGAATACGCCTGTAGAGCATATGATGATGTTCTATAAGGACTTCAATGAGCTTTCCAAACAGAAATTCGACGGCATGATCATTACCGGTGCACCGATTGAAACCATGGACTATGAAGATGTGGAGTATTGGTCGGAAATACAGGATATCTTCAATTGGGCCCGCACTCACGTCACAAGTACGATGTATCTATGCTGGGGAGCCATGGCCGGACTGTATCATTTCTACGGAATACCAAAGTATCCGCTGAAAAAAAAGATGTTTGGCATCTACCGCCAGCACACATTAGCCCCTACACTTCCTATCTTTCGTGGATTTGATGACAGTTTCACCATGCCGCAAAGCAGGCACACCGAAGTGCGCAGAGAGGACATTGAGGCACATCTGGAGCTTGAAATCATAGCAGAATCGCCCGAGAGCGGTGTCAGCATTGTCATGGCACGAGGAGGCCGTGAGTTCTTTATCACGGGCCATTTGGAGTATGCTCCCGACACACTCGACCGTGAGTATAGGCGTGATAGGGATACACGTGATGATGTAGAACAGCCTGTCAACTACTACAAGAACGATAATCCTGCAGAAGCTCCCATGGTTTCCTGGCGTGCACATGCCAACTTGTTCTATAACAACTGGATAAATTACTATGTTTATCAGACTACACCTTACAATATTGAGGATATCAAGTAAATGCGCAGTTTAGAACTTTTAGCCCCGGCAAAAAACCTTGAATGTGGCATGGCTGCTGTCAGTCATGGTGCCGATGCCGTATATATCGGTGCCTCACGCTTCGGTGCACGGGCAGCTGCCGGCAATACTGTTGAGGATATACACCAGCTGTGTGACTATGCACATCAGTATGGCGCACGTGTCTATGTCACGGTGAATACCATTCTCTATGAGGACGAATTAGCCGACACAAAACAGCTTCTGAAAGCGCTTAATGCCTGTGGTGTCGATGCCTTATTGGTGCAGGATATGGGTATTTTGGAACTGATTGCAGAATGGGATGACGAGAAACCTTTCCAAATGGAGTTGCATGCATCGACTCAAACCGATAACCGCACGGCCGAAAAAGTGAGGTGGTTGCAGGACGTTGGTTTCAAACGGGCTGTCTTGGCGCGTGAACTTTCGGCCCGAGAGATTGCAGAAATCCACCATGAGGTACCCGATATGGATCTTGAAGTCTTTGTGCATGGTGCCTTGTGTGTAAGCTATTCGGGCGTATGCTATGTTTCCCAACATTGCTTTAACCGCAGTGCCAACCGTGGAGCCTGCGCACAATTCTGCCGTATGAAATTCGATTTGCTTGATGATAACCAACAGGAAATCGAACATCAGCGCCATTTACTCTCCCTGCGTGATATGTGCCAGATTGACCATTTGGAGGAATTGGCTGACAGCGGTGCCTGCTCTTTCAAGATAGAAGGCCGACTGAAAGATGTTGAATACGTCAAGAATGTGGTCAGCGCCTATAGCCAACGGATAGACGAAATCATCAAGAAAGCCCCCGACCGCTATTGCCGAGCTTCACATGGAAAGATGGAATATGATTTCCAACCCAATCTCAGAAAGACTTTCAACCGTGGTTTCTCAACTTATTTTCTCAACGGTCGACAGGCCGATATCGCCTGTTTTGACACGCCGAAAGCCATGGGAGAATATGTCGGAAAGGTCAAGGAGGTTCGTGGCAACTCATTCAATGTGGCGGGAACTGCAACATTTGAGAATGGCGATGGCCTCTGTTTTATCAACGAGGAGCATGAGCTTGAGGGTTTTCGCATCAACAAAGCGGTAGGTAACAGGCTGTTTCCTTTGAAGATGCCTGCCCGCCTTAAGCCGGGAATGGGACTCTACCGCAACAATGATGTGGCCTTTTCTCATCTGCTTTCAGGCGTGACGGCAAGGCGAAAGTTGCAGGTAGAAATGACCTTTCAGACCACGGATGACGGTTTCACTCTCCGTGTTTCTAACAAAGAAATGGGCATGAAAGCCGAAGCAACCATTATATTTGACCACCAGGAGGCACGTCAGCCACAGGAGGAAAATATCAGAAAGCAGTTGGAAAAATTAGGCAACACGATCTTTGCATGCAAGGAAATCAAAATCGAAGACAAGGCCGGAAAGCTTTTCATACCTTCCAGTCTGCTTACCGAGTTACGCCGAAAGGCGATACAAGCCTTGGAACAACAGCTGGTGCAAAAGCAAGAGAGACCTGCAACAGAGCTGGCGGTTAAGAAGACAGAGGGTGTAGAAACGGTGATGCCCAAGGCATACAAGGCCTATCCCTACCTTTATAATATATCCAATCATCTTTCAAAAAGGTTTTTTGAAACGCAGGGACTGAAAAACATTCAGCCTGCCTTTGAACTTTCACCCACGCGCAACCCTTTGGTGATGCAATGTCGTCATTGCATACGCTTTGCTTTAGGTTACTGTGTGAAAAGGGGAGGGAAGCACCCCACTTGGAAAGAACCGCTCTATCTGCGGTTGGGGGATGGCAGGCGATTCCGATTGGAATTCAACTGCAAGGAATGCCAAATGAACATTTATGCAGAAACATAAAACTAAATCAGAACACCAACAATGAAGAACCATTTGAAGCATATCCGCCATTTTTTCAGTAGCAGCATCTGTGTATTGACCGTACTCCTGCTGATAACTTCATGTTATCATCAGAAGCCGGAGACACATGATGCCATGGTCACCTATAGTGCAAAGCAGATAGACTCACTGTCTTTTCAGGCCAAGCACCATTATACCAACAACTACAACTTCATTGTAAAGGCCGATTCCATGCCACTCATTCGCCAGCAACCCGAGGAGGTTTCGGCCCTTTTACCTACGGATACAATCTATGTCTACAAGCATAATCACCTGGTTGTAGCCGATATTCGCACGATACCCTCTGACTCGATAGACTCTGTCTGGATACAGGTGGCACGCGATCAGCACACCTTTGGCTGGCAGCGAGAGTCGGTGTTGTTGTCCAAAGTGGTACCCGATGATCCGATTTCACAGTTTATCTCCACCTTCTCTGATATTCACCTGCTGATATCATTGGTTATTGTTGTCTTGATTTTCACGGGCTATGTCACTCGAAAACTCATGCGCAAGAATGCCCATTTGGTGCATTTTCGCGATATAGACTCGTTCTATCCAACACTGTTGGCTATCATTGTGGCTTCTGCAGCGACTTTCTATGCCAGCATACAGAACTTTGCCCCCGATGTGTGGAGACATTTCTATTTCCACCCTACGCTTAATCCCTGTTCGGTTCCACCCCTGCTTTCTGTCTTCCTGTCTTCTGTATGGGCCATGCTCATCGTAGGAATTGCAGCCATAGACGACACATTCCATAAACTCCCTGCAGGCGAGGCAGTGCTCTATATCTGCGGACTGATAGGCGTGTGTGCAGTGGACTATATCATTTTCAGCATCCTCTCGCTCTATTACATCGGCTATCTGCTGTTGGTCGCCTATGTCTATTTCGCCCTGTATCGCTATGCCACCAAGAACCGCACTCTCTTTGTTTGCGGCAACTGCGGGCATGCCTTGCGTCGTAAAGGACGTTGTCCTCACTGCGGTGCATGGAACAGTTGATTTCAAACATGCAGCAAACAAGCTTTCAATCTGCGTCAGATTACCTTGTCATTTGATGCAGATGACAGCGTAATCTCATGCAGATGACACGGTCATATGACGCAAATCAGAAGCTGACTTGTAAGTGGTTGAAAGTCAGCATGATATTTGTTTCTATAAAAATCTTTGTTGTAGCATTGTTTCTACACTCCTCTGATTTAACCCTATGATGCAAGGGAGGAGACAGAATGTTGCAAATCATCATAAATTAGTATTTCCCAGTATTCGGAAGAACATTAACTTTGCATCAAAATAAAATTGATTGCACGCATGAAGAAGAATTAATTCTGACTATACTCCTTGGTGTATGCGCAAAGTGCAACAACGGGAAAGAGATATACTTTCGCACAGTTGGGCAGTCTTTTCCAGTACAGAACAGAGATAAGACAGCATTTGAAAACACACAACCATAAATTCATCCATGCGAGGATGATAGCTCGGGCAGACGTGTTCTGACCCGAGTTTTTAATTTTTTCCTATGGAAGAGTAGGGGGAATGTTATGTTTCATTCGTAATATATAATATAGAATAAGAAATAAATCAGGTTTACAACTATGAACAGAAGATATTTGTTGGGGTTTGATGTGGGCAGTAGTTCTGTCAAGGCATCATTGGTTGACGTGGAAAATGGCGAGATTGCATCTTCTGCTTTCTATCCGGAAAAAGAAGCACCTATCATGGCTGTCAAGGCAGGATGGGCCGAACAGGATCCGCAGATGTGGTGGGAGAATGCAAAACTCTCGTTGAAAAAGGTCATGAACGAAACCGGAGCAAAGGGTGAAGACATTCTGGCAATCGGCATTTCCTATCAGATGCATGGCCTTGTTTGCGTAGATAAAGCACATAAAGTGCTGCGTCCGAGCATCATTTGGTGCGATTCTCGTGCGGTTCCCTATGGCGAACGTGCTTTCAGGGACTTAGGTGCAGAGTTGTGTTTAGGCCATTTACTGAACTCTCCCGGTAACTTTACAGCAGCAAAATTAGCTTGGGTGAAAGAGAATGAACCTGCACTTTTTGACCGTATAGACAAGATTATGCTGCCCGGAGACTATATTGCCATGAAATTGAGTGGCGAAGTAAAGACAACAATCAGTGGGCTGTCTGAAGGTATGCTGTGGGACTTCAAGACCAAGAAACCTGCAAAATTCCTGTTAGACTATTTTGGATTTGACGAAAACATGCTGGCAGATATCGTTCCAACATTTGCAATCCAAAGTGTGGTTTCCAAGGAGGCAGCTGTGGAGTTGGGACTGAAAGAAGGCACGCCAATCAGCTATCGTGCCGGAGATCAGCCTAACAACGCCGTCAGTCTGAACGTGTTTAACCCCGGAGAAATTGCGAGCACAGCGGGAACTTCGGGTGTTGTATATGGCGTTTTAGGTGATGTGAACTACGATACGAAGAGTCGTGTCAACACCTTTGCCCATGCCAACTATACCACGGAGCTTGATCGGTTGGGTGTTCTGCTTTGCATTAATGGCACAGGCATATTGAATGCGTGGGTGCATCGTAATATAACACCGAATATGGGCTATGCAGAAATGAATGATATGGCAGCAGGAGTGCCGATTGGTAGTGAGGGAGTGAAGATTATTCCATTTGGAAATGGGGCGGAACGCGTGCTTGAAAACCGTGAAGTTGGTTGCTCAGTGCATGGTCTGAACTTCAATAATCACAACCAAGCTCATTTGGTTAGGGCTGCACAGGAAGGTATAGTGTTCAGTTTCTGCTATGGCATGGAAATCATGCAGAACATGGGAATGGAATTGAATAAGATACATGCCGGAAGAGCAAACATGTTCCTCAGTCCGTTGTTCAGAGACACTTTGGCTGGTGTCAGTGGTGCAACCATCGAATTGTATGAGACAGACGGCAGCGTAGGTGCAGCCAAGGGTGCCGGTATAGGCGCCGGTATCTACAAAGACAATAACGAGGCTTTTGCAACATTGAAGAAGCTTGCTGTTATCGAACCTGATGAGAAAAAGCGCGATGAATACCTGAATGCATACGCTGAATGGAAAGCAATTCTTAAAGATTAAACCACAGAAGAAAAGCCTTAATGACAGGAAAGCAGGAGAGGATGGCAACTTTTTGGATGTCTTCCTTTTCCTGCTTTATATTAAATACCATATGCTTAGCAATATAATATGCTTCCAACAAGATATCTATCATAAATCGGATGATTAGGATAAAGACCGTACTTCAAAATTATCTCCATTCAAGAAAAGAAATTTTTATAATTTACAAGTAACCTGTTTACATATTACATTCAAGACAATACGATATAATGATAGTTGCCGTCCTATTGTTTTCCTGCTGATATCCAAGACAATACAGTTATAGTTGCCATAGTTAAGACTGTCTGTCATGCATGATATAAGGTCTCTTAAATATTAATTTTGGGTTCTTGCTTTATGCAAAAATAGCTTTAAAGTGCAGTTTATCAATATAGTATTAGTAAACAGTAAAATAACATCAATTGTTTTTCGGAATAATGATTATCTTTGCACCGAATTAATTCTCGTTACATCTGTTATCGGGAATTATACCTAAACAGAAGATGAAAATACCTGAGGAAGAGTGAGTTTTGCCTTCCTATAAGCATTAAACCAATAGCAAACAGATTGCCGGAAGCTGTAAATTTCGGAGATTGACAATAGGAGATATCAAACAATCTAATCCTAACATCTATGGATATAAATAACAGTAAAACTACATTGTTTATTGGATGTCTGACACTGACGATGCTTGGACATTCACCACAAGTATGTGCTGCCGGTGGAAATGCCGTGTATGCCATTACACAACAGGCCAAAAAGATTACCGGAAAAGTTACTGATGGCAAGGAAACTATTATCGGAGCTACTGTCAAACAGAAAGGTACGAACAATGCTACCATTACAGATCTTGATGGAAACTTCACGCTCTCAGTGCCACAGGGAAGCACTATTGAAGTATCTTATATTGGCTATACTCCTAAAGAAGTAAAGATTACAGGTCAGACTTCTTATTCAATCACGCTGACAGAAGACAATGCTACACTCAACGAAGTTGTTGTTGTAGGTTATGGTTCCATGAAGAAAAGCGATGTTTCCGGTGCATCTGTCACCATGGATGAAAAGAAACTACGCGGTTCTATCGTTACATCGCTTGATCAGACGCTGCAAGGACGTGCGGCAGGTGTTACTGCTATCAGTACTTCTGGCGCCCCAGGTACATCATCAAGCATACGTGTGCGCGGCCAGGCCACTATCAATGCCAATGCCGAACCACTTTATGTCATCGACGGAGTGATTATACAAAGCAGTGGAGCAAGTGGCGCGTCGTATGGTCTTGGAGATGCTCTGGGTAATGGAAAGGTATCTACAATCTCACCACTTTCAACCATTAATCCTAATGATATCGTCTCAATGGAGATCTTGAAAGATGCTTCTGCCACGGCAATCTATGGTGCGCAAGGCGCAAATGGTGTGGTGTTGATTACTACACGACGTGGAAAGGCCGGTGAAGCAAAGTTTACTTATGATGGAATGATGGCTTGGAGCCGGCAAAACCGACGCTTAGACATTATGGATTTGCGTGAATTTGCAGACTATTATAATGATTTTGTGACGACAGGTCAAATCAATGCGGCTGATGCTGACAAACACTATTCAGACCCTTCCATATTAGGAAAAGGAACAAACTGGCAGGACGCAATTTTCAGAACGGCATTCCAGCATTCACATCAGATTGCTGCCCAAGGTGGATCGGATAAGGTGCAGTACTATGTTTCGGCCAATTATATGAATCAAGAGGGTACGATTATTGGCAGCAAATTCGACCGTTTAGGTATGCGTGTGAATTTGGATGCAAAGTTGAAATCATGGTTGAAATTAGGACTTAGCGCCAACTTCTCAAATACACATGATGATTTGAAACTTGCAGACAGTGATGCTGGTATCATCAACTATTCGCTCACTACGCCGCCAGATATACCTATTTATAATATAGACGGCGGTTATTCATCTGTTTCAAAAGAAGGTTTCACCAATCCAAACCCTATAGCAATGGCCATGCTGAACCAAATCAAGCTTGACCGTCGTAAACTGAATGGCAACTTATTCTTTGAAGTTACTCCAATCAAGAATTTAGTGTGGCATGCAGAGTTAGGTTATGATATTAGTGCAAACCGAGGTAACCGTTTCCTCCCTACTGTGGATTTGGGAAGTTGGAAGCGTAGTATCAATAGTGCTTCTGTGCAAAAAGGAACCGGAACTTTCTGGCAATTGAAAAACTATATCACTTATTCCAATACGATTGGTAAGCATAGTTTCACGGCAATGATAGGTCAGGAGATGTGGGAAAGCAAATATGATAACAACCGAACAGAGAATACTAATCTGCCTTCAAATACTGTAAACAATCCTGCTTTGGGTTCAGGTACGCCTGCAATTCAAGTGGGTTTCGGCAGTTCAGCCATGGCTTCGGTCTTTACTCGCTTGACTTATGCTTTCAATGATCGCTATAATGCAACATACACTTACCGTTATGATGGAAGTTCCAACTTTGGGCCGAACAAGCGATGGGCCGGTTTCCACTCGTTTGCTGCATCGTGGCGTTTTACCAACGAGACTTTTTTTCAGAAGAGTTTCCTTAGCAAATATGTCACCAATGGTAAGTTAAGAGCAGGCTGGGGACAGACTGGTAACTCGGCTATTGGCTCTTACAAATGGGGAACTTTGATGAAAGCTATGCCTACTTTGCTGGGAAAATCTTACCGTCCAGACAATATTCCCAACCTTGACATAAAGTGGGAAAGTCAGGAACAGTGGAATGTGGGACTCGATTTAGGAGCTTTCAACGACCGTATAAACGTGACCTTGGATTGGTATCGCAAAGAATCTAAAGACATGCTCATGCCTCTCCAGCTCCCTTCTTATATGGGAACATCGGGTAATGTGTCTTCAGTTCTGGCACCTCCTTATGGTAATTATGGTACAATTCGCAATACCGGTGTTGAACTTACAGTGAATACGCATCCTCTGACAGGTCGTTTTCAGTGGGATTCTGAATTCCAGATTTCGTGGAACAAAAACAAGTTGGTTGCTCTTTCGGGTACGAAGAATGCTGCAATCGTAGGATATGGGCAATGGAGTGATGTGATCAGCGTGTCGAATGTGGGCGAATCTCTCTATAGTTTCTATGGATTTGTGACCGATGGCGTGTATAAAGACTTAGCAGATCTTGAGACCTCGCCCAAGACTTCGAAATATCCTGCTGACGGAAAGAGTTTTGATCGCAATACCACACCTTGGATTGGTGATTTGAAATTCAAAGATATCAGCGGCCCAGACGGTAAGCCAGATGGAATTATTGATGACTATGATAAGACCAACATTGGTTCACCTATGCCTAAATTCACCTTTGGTTGGACGAATACTTTCCGTTACAAGAACTTTGACCTCAATGTTTTTATAAATGGAACATATGGCAACAAAGTGTACAACTATATGAAGATGAAGCTCACCCATATGAATACACTATGGAGTAATCAGCTGAAAGATGTTACAGGACGTGCTCGATTGGAGCCTATTGACCCATCGAAAACCTATGCTGCAGGTAGCTATTGGTATACAGATGCGAGCAATGTACGCGTGGCTAACCCTGGCACAACCATCCCTCGTGCCACTATTACAGACCCCAATGATAACGATGTGATTAGCGATCGCTATATAGAAGACGGCTCATATCTCCGTTTGAAAAATATTGCATTGGGCTATACAATGCCAAAGAAATGGATTTCGAAGTGGGGGGTAGAGAATGTCCGTGTATACATGAACATTCAAAATCTGTTCACTATAACAGGCTATGACGGTTATGATCCCGAGATAGGTGCAAGTACAGCCGATATCAACGGTTATACTTACGGGGTGGATAACGGTCGCTATCCCTCGCCAACAACCTATTCATTTGGTTTGAACCTCACTTTCTAACATAAAATCTTTTTCACAATGAAACATATAAAATATTTATATATGGCTTTTGCCTTGACAACAGGTGCGCTTATTACATCATCGTGTAATGATTTCTTAGATCGACCGGCAGAAGATTCCTATAATGCAGGAACATTCTATAAAGATGATAGTCAATGTATACAGGGCGTCAATTATCTGTATAATTCTCCTTGGTATGACTTTCAGAGAGGTTTTATCAAGGTGGGTGAAGTAATGTCTGGCAACTACTATTGGGGCTCAAGTCCCTATATGACACTCACCGTGAACAGCACAGACGAAGACCTTGTGAACATGTCTAATTCGCTTTGGGCTGTCATAGGGCACGCCAACACTGTTTACAACAACCTTAAAGCAGCTGAAGCTTCAAAAAAAGTGAAGAACCAATGTATGGGCGAATGCCTTGCATGGAAAGCTATGGCCTACTTTTTCCTTGTACGTTCATTTGGTGATGTGCCAATCGTTCACGATAACTCAACAATGCTTGCAGACGGTTCATACAGCAATGTAAGCCGAGTACAGAAATCTGACATATATGAATACATCATCATGACTTTGGAAAAGGCGATGGAACTGCTGCCACGCAAAGGCAATCCGGGGCGTATAGACTATTATGCTGCCGAAGGTTTGCTTGCCAAAGTATATCTCTACAAAAGTGGGGTGAATGCTAATGGACATGGACAACGTAATACTGATGACCTGAAAAAGGCTGCTTCATATGCCAAAGACGTGATAGATAACAGTGGACGCAAACTGATGGCGAATTATTCTGACGTGTTCAGATTGCAGAATGCCCTTAATGAAGAATGTCTTTTCTCATGGTTGTGGACAGCAGATACCAGCATATGGACAGTACAGAACACACTTCAGAGCGATCTCGCCATGCAGGGATTCGATGAATTTGGTGATTGTTGGGGTGGCTATAACGGTCCATCAGCAGACTTGCAGGAGGCTTTTGGTGTATCACCATTGGAAGAGCCGGCAACAAGAACGGATGTAGATGCACGTCGCAAAGCAACAATGATGATGGCTGGTGACTTCTACGAGTATTTCTGGACAGACAAAACAGACAAGCGCGGGCGTAAAGGATTTAACTTCTTACAATTCATTTACGACAGTAACGGTTATGGTTCAGGAGGGCCAGGAACGCTGCAAAGTGCTACAGGAAGCAATTGTGTGAAGCATCTTTACGGAGATGCATACGATCATAAGACGTATGCTGTAGACGGAATTTCTGCTTCAAACATGCACAGTAGCCTTGCTACACCTGTATTGCGATTGTCTGACGTCTATCTTATCTATGCAGAAGCGGTCATTGGCAATAACGGAAGTACCACTGATGCCAATGCAATCGATGCCTATTACAAAGTGCGCAGCCGTGCCATCAAGTCTGCTACACGGCCCACAAGCATTACTTGGGAGGATGTCTGGAAAGAACGTCGACTGGAATTGGCCATAGAAGGCGATCGTTGGTACGATTTTGTGCGTCGCAGCTATTATGATATGTCTGGAAGCATCAATGAACTTAAGCAGCAGAAAAGGGGTGCCTATTATGGTCTTAATACCCTCTATAAAAACTATTATGAGAGTAATTCTTGGAATGTAGATACATCTACAATGCACTACGCCTCAGAAACACAGGCTCCTAATGTCTCAGAACAAAGTTTCACTCTGCCGTTCCCGAGTCAAGATGTGGTGTTCAATGGCAATTTACAGAAAACCCCTGTGCATGTTGACGTACGCTCAACATATTCCTATTAGTTCCAAACTTTCTAAAACAGAAGCAAATGAAATGTTCTAAAAATATATGTCTCACGCTGATTTCTCTGTTAGGTGCAGCCACAATAGGATTGACCTCATGTAAGGATCAGCCCGACGAATATAAATCAACGACCGGAAGTCCTGAGATACAATACGTCCGACTCCCTGAGAGTGCAGACTCTGTCATCACGAAAAGTTATCTGCAAACTACCATTTGTCTTGTTGGAAAAAATCTCCGCAGCATTCGTAAGATGCTTTTTAATGACCAGCAAGCAGTGCTCAACACCAGTTTTATCACTGATAATACATTAGTAGTGGACATCCCGAAGAATATACCTTCCGCCGTAACTGACAAGATTTATATGATCAATGGCGACGGTGATACCACTACTTATGATTTTCATGTCATAGTCCCACCACCTACAGTGTCTGCGATGAGTTGTGAATATGCAGCTGCCGGTGAAGATGTAACCATTACTGGTGACTACTTCATTCAGGATCCCTACAAACCTTTACAGGTTAAATTCAATGATGGTGAATTGGCGGTAACCAAGATTAAGTCAATCAATAAAAACAGTATCACTTTCACGGTACCTTCAGGTGCACAGCCTGGAAGAGTGTATGTGGAAACCGTATACGGCAAGAGTAAATCGCAGTTCGTATATAAAGACACACGAAATATTCTGTTTGACTTCGATGGTTCACACGGAGGACTGGCCAGCGGACATGGATGGCGCCCCGGACGCATACGCACTGGGGGCATCGATGGAAGCTATCTCTACCTTGGTGGTGCAACGATGTTAGGTAAGGTTGGTGCTACATGGGACGAAGACGACTTTGGCATGAACTACTGGCCTGAACCTTCTGCCGGGTATCCTGAACTTTCGTCTATCTCAAGTTTCGCCAATATGCTTGATACTTGTGAAATCAATGACATGGCATTGAAATTCGAATGTCGTGTACCCGAAACCTCTCCGTGGAGCGCTTCTGCCCTTCAACTCATCTTCACCGGCAATCAAGACGTGACCTCTTTGACAGCAAACAACCAGTATTATAATAGTACTGACATCGCCCGTGGATTGTGGTTGCCATGGCAATCAACAGGTTCGTTCAATACAGGAAATGAATGGATTACAGTCACAATCCCTCTCTCAGCTTTCAACAAGACGCATGAAGGACAGTCAGCAGGCAAGACCATTACAAAAAATAGCATGACAGGTTTCACACTCTTCCTTTGGAACGGAGGTGTGGAAGGAACAGACTGTACTCCTGAATTAGATATTGACAATGTGAGGGTAGTGCCAATGAAGTAGAAGTGATGACAAGTGTAAAGGAGTCAAGGCCATGCCGATACTTCTTCATCAGGAAGCAATGTCTTCGTCTTGAGTCCTTACACTTACTTTTACAGGCTTACCTCCGTATTCTTTTTAATCCTAAAAACAAAAGAAACTATGCTCACGAATAAACTTCATATCGCAGCATTCACGCTGCTTTCGTTTGCAGCTGCAGCATGCAGTGACAGCGTTGAACACTATATTGCAGACGTAGATGCTCCCGGATTTGTCAGTGTATCTCCACAGACTAATATCAAGGCGGGCTTAGATTCCATTATTGTCACCTACGACAAGAATGTATTCTTCTCTTCAGCTGACTACAGTAAAATCACACTTAACGGCTCACCTGTTGTTAGTGCCAACGTGATCGGCTCATCCAAGCAGTTGCTCATCATGGCCAATATCAGTCGGGACAAAAGCTATGAACTCGTTATCCCGGAAGGCGTAGTAACTGGTCCCAACCGTGTAGCAGCCCCCATGGTCAAAGCAACTCTCGTGGCACAGAGTCAGAAGATAGCCACTTCTCCCGTCAATGCAGATGCAACTGCAGAAACCAAAGCACTCTACCAAAAGTTGGTAAGCAACTATGGCAAGAAGATATTCTCTGCGACAATGGCCAATGTTGCATGGAATAATGAGAATGCAGAGAAAGTATATCAGCTCACAGGTAAATATCCGGCTATCAACGGATACGATTATATTCACTTGCAATCAAGCACCTCTGGCGGGTGGATAGACTATTCCAACATCTCTCCTGTACAGTCATGGCACAATGCAGGTGGCATAGTTACGATCAGCTGGCACTGGAATGTTCCTACTTCTAATCCGTATACATCCTCCGTACCCGTAGTGCTCTACGGCGGTCCGGACAAGGTGATGCCAAGTGACTGGAGTGGCAACATACAGCTTACTACCCAAGCAACGAAAGACATATTGGCCAAAGCATCTATCGGAAGTAAATTAGTTGTGAAAATCTCTGACGTGAAAGCAGGTGCCCAAGGCTCCATAAAGAACAGCAGTTGGGCAGGTTTTGTAGATGAGAACGGCAAGAACTGGGACTACTTCAGCATTAGTGGCAACAGCTATTCCATGACACTCGACCAAACCACACTTACTGAAATGCGGGCCAACGGACTGATTATTGGAGGTCATGACTATACGGTCACAGGCGTTACTGTCGAGACTACGGGGAGCGTTAAATACGATTTCAAAGCAGCAAAGAACGAGTTCACACTTGACGATGCGGTTACAGATGGCACATGGGCCAACCGATTTATGAAGTCAGACTTGGAGAAGATAGTGCCTTATCTGCAGCAATTGCAGCAAGCAAACATTCCTGTTCTCTGGCGTCCTCTCCATGAAGCAGCAGGCAAATGGTTCTGGTGGGGGAATGGTTCTGCCGCTTCCTACGTGAAACTATGGCGCTTTATGTATGACTATTTCAAAGCAAAAGGTATCAATAATCTCATTTGGGTATGGACTTCCGAGAAAGCCGACAGCGACTGGTATCCAGGCGATGACTATGTAGATATCATCGGTACGGATATGTATGGGCAAGACGGGACAGCGGTTTCTGCCGCAGCTATGGCCGATCGCTTCAACACCTTGGCTTATCGTTATCCAACCAAGATGATTTCACTTACTGAATGTGGCACCGTTTCCGACGTTCCAACGCAATGGAACAGCGATGCGAAATGGAGTTGGTCCATGCCTTGGTATGGCAGTACGCATGCCACTGATGACTGGTGGAAAGCAGCAATGAATTCCGAATATGTCATCACAAGATAAACAATGCTATTCCTCCTCTCTCATCGAGAGGGGGATTTTGTAGTTTTCAACTTTTTATCTTATTCCTAAAAACGCATCAAAACGCATGAAGAAGTTCTATTATCTCATCTTGTTTTTCCTCTCTTTCCTTTGTTTGCCTGCGTCTGCAAAAATCCGATTACCTCACATACTTTGCGATAACATGGTATTGCAGCAACAGGCAGATGCACGGTTATGGGGATGGGCTACCCCAAGAACACGCGTTATCATCAAACCATCCTGGGGACCAAGTCATACGACTGTGGCTGACAAGGAGGGTAGATGGAGCTTTCGCATCCGTACTCCTAAAGGAAGTTACACGCCACTCAGCATCACCTTCAGTGATGGAGAAGCCGTAACCCTGCATGGCATTCTTGCCGGAGAAGTGTGGGTCTGTGCCGGGCAGAGCAACATGGAAATGCCCCTGCAAGGTTTCTATGAGTGCCCCGTAGAAGGTTATCAAGACGCCATTGCTGATGCCGGGCGCATACGTGGAATGCGTTATGTGAAGATACCTGCTGTGATGAGTGCAACACCGAAGGACGATGCTGTCTGTCATTGGGAAGTAATGAATGCCAACACTGCTAATTATTGCAGTGCGGTTGGTTATTTCTTTGGTCGCCGCTTGCATGAAATGATTGATGTTCCCATTGGGCTCATCCTTGCCAATAAGGGTGGAACTATGGTTGAGAGTTGGTTGAACGAAGATAATCTGAAATGTTACACCAACGAGCCTGTAGACTCCGCAGAAATCGCTAAAAGATATCCGACAGACTGGCTGCGCCCCTTGCTTTGGGGCAATGGAACGTTTCATCCCATTCTCAACTATTCCATACGCGGCATTATTTACTATCAGGGATGCAGCAATGTCGACCACAATCCGAACACTTATGCAGAGCGTCTCAGCCGACTCATCAGCCAGTGGCGCAGTGATTTCAAAGTTCCCAACCTACCTTTCTATTTTGTAGAAATAGCACCATATAGTTACGGTAATGCCCTCGATACAGCTGCTGCATCTATACGCATGCAGCAACAGACTGTGGCAGAAAGCGTCGGTAATGCTGTTCTTATAGGCACAAACGATTTGGTTTATCCCGTAGAGGCGGAGCAGATACATCCCTGTCAGAAACGACAGATTGGAGAACGATTGGCAATGACAGCCGCTGCACGCGACTATGGGTTTGACCAAATCTTCTATCGCAGTCCGAGTTTCGAGAAGTTGGAAGTGCGCAGAGACAGTTGTTTCGTACATCTGAAAGATACTTATAATGGCATTGTCCCCGTAACTTCTTATGAAGGCTTCGAGATTGCAGGTCAGGATAAAGTCTATTATCCTGCGCATGCCCAATACATTCACAACAGCACATTCCTGCTCACTTCGCCCAATGTCGCGCGTCCTGTTGCCGTACGCTATTGTTATCATAACTTCCAATTGGGAAATGTGAAGAACCAGGCTGGGCTGCCATTGTTGCCTTTCAAGACAGATTAGCCCATGGGAGTGCACTATAAAATGGAAAAGATAAATCAAAGAAATGGATATGATTTTGCCACATGCCAAAATCCTGTGCGTAACTTGATGCAGTTTACCTTGTAATCTGACACAAGTTACACGCTGTTCTGCGTCAGATTGCAACGTAACTTGACGCAGATTACAACGTGTTTCGATAGGAGTCAGAACACGGTCTTACTTGATGTTATCTTATGCTTTAATAGATTTCATGTAATATATTGATTTCCAATATGGAGAAAGTTGAATAAAAACATCTTTCGAATCGATTGTAACAGCATCTGCATCATGCCTCTGTCTTTCAAGACTAATCATATTCATTGCACGGAGAACTCTATGTCAAGAACCTGCGAGTATGGGCAATCGTTTTCCTCATATGCCCATAAAAGTGTCGATTTTTGTCAATATAGTATTTGAAGTTTACATATTTAAGTCTTATCTTTGCATTGTGATTATCTAAGAACTAAAAATCGAATAAACTAACATGAACAAAAAGTACGCCATTACCTTACTGTTATTCGCATTGTTTTCCTTGGCAACAAAAGCCCAAAAATGGGAAGAACTGTCACAGACACCACAAATGGGTTGGAACTCATGGAATAAGTTTCAGGGCAACATTGATGAAGACATCATCAAGGGCATTGCTGATGCTATGGTGTCGAGTGGATTGCGTGATGCTGGTTATATTTATATAAACATGGACGATTGCTGGCATGGTAAGCGCGATGCCAATGGTTTTATCCAGGCTAATCCGAAGCATTTTCCCCATGGAATAAAAGCTTTGGCCGATTACATCCATGCCCGTGGATTGAAGTTGGGCATTTACAGTGATGCCGGAACAGAGACCTGTGCGGGCCGTCCCGGGTCATTAGGACACGAATATCAAGACGCGCTGCAATATGCCCGCTGGGATGTTGATTATTTAAAATATGACTGGTGCAACACTGTAAACATCAATCCTCGCGGTGCTTATCAGCTGATGAGTGATGCTTTGCGTGCTTCAGGCCGTCCAATCTTTTTCTCCATGTGTGAGTGGGGCGATAATCAACCTTGGCGTTGGGCCAGAGATATAGGAAACTCATGGCGCATTGGGCCCGACATTTGGTGCTCTTTTGACTCCACACGTGTATTTCCTACGTATGTGCAATATAGCGTTTTGGATTGTATCAACAAGAATGACAGCCTTCGTCGCTATGCCGGTCCGGGGCATTGGAACGACCCCGATATGCTGGAAGTAGGTAATGGACTCACCGTAAACCAAGACCGGGCACACTTTACGATGTGGTGCATGATGGCAAGTCCGCTTATCTTAGGTAACGACATACGCCATATGAGTGCAGAAACCAAGGCTATTCTGACCAATCGTGATCTTATTGCTATTGATCAAGATAAGCTTGGTGTGCAGGGACTACACCTTTTCAGTCGTGACGGATTGGACTATTGGTTCAAGCCTCTTGAAAATGGAGATTGGGCTATGACTATTCTCAACCCCACGCGTAAACCTATTGTATGTAACCTTAACTGGCAGGACTTTAATTTCACAGATGACGAGGTGAGTAAACGCAGTACAGCTTTTGATAAGTGTGTCTATAAAGTAAAGAACTTGTGGACAGGGCGCATGGAGGGGAAAACTTCTACCAAGCAGAAAGTAGACCGCAAGCTCACGGTTCCTGCACAGGATGTCGTTGTATATCGCTTATTGCGATAAGTGCCAATGAATTTTCCCCTAACTAAAAATACTTTTCACATATGATATCCACATTTAAACGCCCACTTGTTCTTTGGCTTTGCCTGTTGTTATCGGCAACGCTCATGGCACAGATACGTGGCAATGAAATCACCGTGCAGGTAAGACCTAATCACATAGATTGGAACTATCAGTTGGGAGAAGAAGCTCTCTTTAATGTAGCTGTACTGAAAAACGGCTGTCCATTGCCAAAAGCAAAGGTAGATATTGAAGCAGGACCTGTGATGTATCCCGATGTCAAGCAGATGAATGTGGAGCTGAAAGACGGCACTGCCACATGGAAAGCCAAGATGAACACCGCAGGTTTCTATCGTTTGAAAGTGCGGGCACACGTTGGTGATAAGACCTATGAAGGCTTGTGCACGGTTGGTTTTGCCCCCGAAACACTTCAGCCCACAGACAATTGTCCGACAGATTTTGACCAATTCTGGGAGAAGGCCTATAAAGAAGCCAGCCAATATCCGCTTGATGCCCACCGAAGATTATTGCCGGAACGCTGTACGGAGCGTGTGACAGTGTACGAAGTGAGCTTCAATGGTTTATATCCCGGCAACCGTATTTATGGCATTCTCTGCATTCCAACCGCGTTTAAGGGGCCACGTCCTGCACTCTTACGCGTACCTGGAGCGGGCGTCAGGCCCTATCAAGGTGACATTTATTTGGCTGACCGTGGTGCGATAACCCTTGAGATAGGAGTGCATGGCATTCCTGTAACGATGCCACAACAAGTATATGACGACTTGTTACATGGAGCTTTGAACGGATATTGGGAGGCTAACCTCGACAATCGCGACCAAATGCCTTATAAACGGATATTCATTGGTGCATTACGAGCCGTGGATTATCTTGCACAACTGCCTGAATGGAATGGCAAACAGCTCGGTGTGACGGGATCAAGTCAAGGAGGAATGCTGTCATTGGTGTGTGGTGCACTACATCCTAAAGTTACATTTGTGGGTGCTGTCCATGCAGCTATGTGTGATCATACAGCTTCTTTACATGGCAAAGCCTGTGGATGGCCGCACTATTTCTATGGCCAAAAGCAACCCGACAGCGAGAAAGTGGCAGTAAGCGGCTATTTCGATGGTGTGAATTTTGCCCGTCGTTTAACTGTTCCCAGTTGGTTTTCATTCGGATATAATGATGAAGTTGTGCCACCTAACAGTTCATATGCCACCTATAATGTAACCAAAGGAGCACGAACCTTAAGGCTGTATCCAGCCACAGGTCACTTCTGGTTTCAAGAACAGTGGGATGAATGGCAGAACTGGGTGACTCAACAATTAGGATTAGAAAAATGAAATTTAAAAACAATGAATAAGATTCGATATTATATTTTGGGACTGCTTCTTTCTTGTGTTGCTGTCTCTAAGGCCCAATCTTTTGTCACCGTAGAAAACGGAAGACTCTATCGGAATGGGAAACCTTATACTTTCATCGGTGCCAACTACTGGTATGGAGCCATTCTTGGATCAAAAGGTGAGGGTGGAAACAGGAAGAGACTGAAGCGTGAGTTGGATGAAATGAAACGCTTAGGCATCAATAATCTACGCATTCTTGTAGGTAGTGATGGCGAAGAGGGAACGAAATGGAAAGTAAAACCAGTGCTTCAGACATCACCAGGTGTATATAATGACACCATACTTGACGGACTTGACTATCTGATGCAACAGCTTCAACAGCGTGGAATGGTAGCCGTGCTCTACCTTAATAACTCATGGGAGTGGAGTGGGGGCTATGGCTTCTATCTTGAGAACGTGGGGGCAGGCAAAGCAGTGCAGCCCAATGAAGCAGGATATGCTGCCTATGTCAAGTATGCTTCGCAATTCGCCACCAATCAAAAGGCGCAACAGCTGTTCTTTAATCATCTTAGTTTCATTCTCAACCGTACCAATCGCTATACAGGTAAACGCTATATGGATGATCCTGCCATTATGTCATGGCAGATAGGCAACGAACCTCGGGCTTTCGATAAATCAGTTCTTCCGGCATTCGAAGGCTGGATAGCCAAAGCTGCAGCTTTGATGAAAAGCATTGATAAACGGCATTTAGTGAGTGTAGGGTCTGAAGGTGCATTTGGTTGTGAAGGTAATTACGATTCATGGAAACGGATTTGTGCAGATCCCAACATAGACTATTGCAACATACATGTTTGGCCTTACAACTGGAGTTGGGCCAAGAAAGACTCTTTGTCACAAAACCTACAGCGTTCCAAAGACAAAACCAAGGAGTATATAGATAGTCATTTGTCTATCTGTACCAAACTGAATAAACCTTTGGTAATGGAAGAATTCGGATATCCACGAGACGGTTTTGCTTTCTCAAAGAAAGCATCTACCACAGCCCGTGATGCATATTACAGCTATGTATTCTCACTCTTAATAGCAGATGCAGCCCAAAAAGGATACTTTGCAGGTTGCAATTTCTGGGGATGGGGCGGTAAAGCGCGACCTAAACATGAACAATGGCAACCCGGTGATGACTATACAGGTGATCCCGCACAAGAAGCACAAGGGTTGAATTCGGTGTTTTCGACCGATAAAAGTACCATTAAGATTATAAAAGCTTCTATTGCCAAATTACCGAAGAACTGACACACAAAGAAATAGAATGATATGAGAAAAATACTCTTTGTCATGGCAATAGTCATACTGACAATATATGCAAATGCAAATCGGAAGGTGCAGCAAACGCCTGCACAAAAGCTTATTGAACGCCTTCATGTACTGCAGAAACGAGGTGTGATGTTTGGTCATCAGGATGCTTTTTTCTATGGTACGACATGGAAATGGGAGTATGGAAGAAGCGATGTGAATGATGTTTGTGGGGATTATCCTGCCGTTTTAGGTTGTGAATTAGGTGGTCTTGAACTTGGCAATGAAAAGAATCTTGATGGTGTTCCTTTTGATAAAATGCGGCAGCAGATTATAGATCATTATCAGAAAGGTGGCATTGTAACCATCAGTTGGCATCCCTACAATCCTGTTACCGGTAAAGATGCATGGCATACAGAAGGGAATGCTGTTACCGAAGTTCTTCCCGGAGGCAAAGAAACCGCTAAATTGCAACTCTGGCACAAGCGATTAGCCGAATTCTTTGCTTCACTTAAAGACCAGAAAGGGAATATTGTGCCTGTGATTTTCCGGCCATGGCATGAAATGGGTGGGGCTTGGTTCTGGTGGGGAAGCAAGCAGTGTACGCCTACACAGTATGTCGCATTGTTTCATCTTACATTTGAAGCAATGAAGCATGCTGGCTTACATAATCTTGTTTGGAGTTATTCTCCCAATGCTCAAGCTGATGACACACCAGAACAATACTTCCGTTTCTATCCGGGAGATGACTATGTAGATATACTCGGTATAGACTTGTATCAATATGGTACCGGGAAAGATTTCATAACTCAGTGTCAAAATGAAATGTGCATTATGTCTGCCTATGCCCAAAAGCATCATAAACTATACGCGCTTACAGAAGCTGGCTACCGAAATACACCTGATGCGAAATGGTATAGTTCCACATTGCTTCCAGGAATAAAGGGATATGCTCCTATTTATGTGCTACTGTGGCGCAATGCATGGGATAATACAGAAGAAAACTTTGGCCCTGCACCAGAGAAAGCATGTGCAGATGACTTTAGAAACATATATAAAAAAGGGGCTTTTATATTTCGCAGTAAGTTAAGTGACATGCGAAGAAAGCCATATTCTGTGGTTGGAAAGAAACATAATAAGAAATAAAAAGTATATAGATATGTCAACATTCAGTTCCAAACTTAATGCACTTCGTCTTCGTCACGAAGCATTGCTCACAAAACCAAACCACGTAGCAGAAAACGGTAATGGTATTTATGAACGTTATACTAATCCCATACTGACAGCAGAACATACACCTTTAGAGTGGCGCTACGATATGGATGAACACACTAATCCATTCTTGATGCAGCGAATCATGATGAATGCTACACTCAATGCAGGTGCAATAAAATGGGAGGATAAGTATTTGTTGGTAGTTAGAGTGGAGGGAGCTGACCGAAAAAGCTTCTTCGCTGTAGCCGAAAGTCCTAACGGTATAGATAATTTCCGCTTTTGGGATGAACCGATAACTATGCCTGATACAGAAAAACCAGCTACGAACATCTATGACATGCGCCTGACTCGTCATGAAGATGGTTATATATATGGAGTTTTTTGTGCAGAAAGACACGATGACAATATGCCTGGTGACCTTTCTGCTGCTACCGCAACGGCAGGCATAGCACGTACCAAAGATTTGAAAACATGGGAACGCTTACCCGATCTCAAAGCTTCAAGTCAACAACGCAATGTCGTTCTTCACCCAGAGTTCGTAGATGGCAAGTATGCTTTCTACACTCGCCCACAGGATGGTTTTATAGACACTGGCTCTGGAGGAGGAATAGGTTGGGCTTTAGTGGATGATATTACTCATGCAGAAGTGCACGAAGAAACCATTATTAACCCGCGTCATTACCATACGATTATGGAATTGAAGAACGGCGAAGGTCCACATCCTATTAAAACTCCGCATGGCTGGCTGCATCTTGCACACGGTGTGCGGGCTTGTGCAAGTGGTCTGCGTTACGTTCTTTATATGTATATGACTGCATTAGATAATCCCACACGGATGATTGCTCAGCCGGGTGGTTACCTTTTGGTACCGGAAGGTGGTGAATATATAGGTGACGTGATGAACGTTGTTTTCTCTAATGGGTGGATTGCCGATGAAGACGGTCGTGTATTTATCTATTACGCATCATCAGATACACGTATGCATGTAGCAACTTCAACAGTGGATCGATTAGTTGACTACTGTCTGCATACTCCACAAGATGGGCTTACGACATCTGCCAGTGTTGAAACCATCAAGAAACTCATAGCAAAAAACCGCGCACTATGAAAATTGGGCTTAGTGAAAAGATAGGTTATGGCTTAGGTGATATGTCATCATCAATGTTCTGGAAGCTTTTCGGAGCCTATCTCATGATATTCTATACCGATGTGTTTGGCATTTCTGCTGCTATTGTTGGAACGATGTTTGCCGTCACTCGCGTATGGGATTCCTTTTTTGACCCTATTGTTGGTGCAGTGGCAGACCGCACATCATCACGTTGGGGACGTTTCCGACCGTATCTTCTCTATTTGGCAGTGCCTTTCGGCCTTATAGGTATATTGACGTTTTTAACTCCTCCATTTGGAGAAACAGGGAAAATCGTATATGCTTTCATTACCTATGGGCTGATGATGATGGTGTATTCTGCTATCAATGTACCCTATGCTTCGTTGTTGGGAGTAATGAGTCCCGCCCCAGCAGACCGTAATACCTTGGCCACCTATCGCATGACATTCGCCTATTTGGGTTCATTTGTAGCCTTATTACTTTTCATGCCATTGGTAAATGCTTTTGGTGGAGCTGATGACAATGGCCCCATGCATGGTTGGCTAACGGCTTCGCAATTTGGTTGGCTAATGGCAGTATTGGTTATTGCCATTGTATGCGTAATCCTTTTCTTAGGTTGCTTCGCTCTTACAAAAGAGCGTGTGAGACCTGTTAAACAAGAAAAGACTTCACTAAAAACGGATCTTCGCGATCTGTTACATAATCGACCATGGTGGATTTTGCTCGGTGCAGGTGTAGCCTCACTCGTATTTAATTCCATTCGTGACGGTGCAACGGTTTATTATTTCAAGTATTATGTTGATGAAACGGCCATTGGAAGTATCTTCTTCTTAGGTCTCCCATTTGTACTCAGTGGTCTTTATCTGGCTGTAGGACAAGCTGCCAACATTGTAGGCGTAATACTTGCAGCCCCTATCAGTAATCGTATAGGTAAACGACGCACATTCATGGCTGCCATGGCTGTAGCATCAGTTCTCAGTATTATATTCTTTTGGCTTGACAAAGAGCAGCTTCTTCTCATCTTTGTACTGCAGGCGCTCATCAGTATTTGTGCAGGCAGCATCTTCCCGCTGTTGTGGAGCATGTATGCGGATTGTGCAGATTACAGTGAACTGCAGACCGGTAACCGTGCGACAGGACTTATCTTCTCTTCCTCTTCGATGAGTCAGAAGTTTGGTTGGGCTTTCGGTACGGCCATAACAGGGTGGATGCTTGCTCAATTCGGCTTTCAGGCTAATGCTGTTCAATCGGCAGAAACCATCCAAGGTATAAAGATGTTTCTTTCAATATTGCCGGCAATAGGAGCACTACTTTCATTAGCTTTCATTTATTTTTACCCACTCAGCGAACAAAGAATGAAACAGATAACGCACGAGTTGGAAGAAAAACGAGCTGATACTGCATCAACTAAAGTTCAATAATCAATCTTAAGATTTCTCACTATGTATAACCTTTCAAAAGAATTACGCGAGGAGTTGGAACGAAACATCCTTCCTTTCTGGATGAACAGAATGATAGACCAACGCAACGGAGGTTTCCTCGGCCGTATAGATGGTTGTGGCAATCCTGTGCCTGATGCGGAGAAGGGAGCTATCCTCAATGCACGTATACTCTGGGGTTTTGCTGCAGCCTACCGTGTTTTACATAAACCTGAATATTTGGAAGCAGCGACAAGAGCAAAAGACTATTTTATCAATCATTTCATTGATATGCAAGAAGGAGGCGTATTCTGGAGTTTAGATGCTGAAGGAAACGTGCTTGATGCCAAAAAACAAACCTATGCTATTGGATTTGCAATCTATGGTTTGAGCGAATATGCGCGTGCCACGGGTAATAAAGAGGCATTGTTGCATGCAAAGAAGTTATATACCGACATTGAACGTCATGCTTTCGACAGCGTTAATAATGGTTATGTAGAGGCATTAACGCGCGATTGGCAGCCTATTGCCGACATGCGATTAAGTGATAAGGATGAGAACGGATCGCGGACAATGAACACGCATCTTCATATCCTTGAACCTTACACTAATCTCTACCGTGTATGGCAAACGCCTGAATTGGCAGAGCGTATCACTAATCTTATTGATATCTTTCTCACACATTTACTCAATTCAGAAACAAATCATCTTGACCTGTTTTTCAATGATAAGTGGCAAGGCCGTCGAAACATCCAAAGCTTTGGTCATGACATTGAAGCCGTGTGGTTATTGCATGAGGCAGCGTTAGAGTTGGGTAAACCTGAAGTGTTGGCAAAGGTTGAAAAGGCTATTATACGCATAGCTAAGGCTGCAGATGAAGGCCTGCAACCAGATGGCTCAATGATATACGAACGATGGACTGACACTGGGCATGTTGATGATCAGCGCCAATGGTGGGTGATGTGCGAATGCGTCATAGGTCACGTTGATCTCTATCAACACTTTGGTGATAAGGCGGCGCTCGATATTGCTCGCCAGTGTTGGCAATATATTGTTGAACATATCATAGACCACGAACGAGGCGAATGGTATTGGGGCTGTGATAAGAACGGACATCCCAATCGCAGAGATGATAAAGCCGGCTTCTGGAAATGCCCTTATCATAACACCAGAATGTGCTTGGAAATCATCGAAAGAAGTCTTGCTCCCGAATATAATCATTGATTAATTTAAAGTCTGCCTCCTCCTCTTTGTCTTCATAAAAGGGGGGTGAGGAGAAGTCTTTTCCCGTTTATATGGACAATTACGTGCTACATGAAATAACTCCTTTAATGGATACCGATGCGCTCTACATCGCTGACAGGCACAAGAGTGAGTTCTCCTATCCCGTACATAATCACGATGTGTTCGAACTCAATTTCGTTGAAAATGCAGCTGGGGTGAAGCGAATTGTTGGCGACAGCAATGAAGTTATCGGAGATTATGACCTTGTACTTATCACCAATCCCACGCTTGAACATGCCTGGGAGCAGCATGAATGCAAGAGTAATGACATTCGCGAAATCACTATTCAGTTTAATTTCGGGGCCGGAATAACAGAGGCGGACTACTTCTTTGGTAAGACGCCATTTGAAAGTATACGCCATATGATGAAAGAAGCACAAAAAGGAATGGCCTTTCCCATGTCTTCTATCATGAAAGTCTACGAAAGATTGAGTGGTCTGAGCCAGATAACCGATCGCTTCACTGCCTTAATGGAATTTCTGAACATCCTCCACACACTGTCCTTATGCACAGGCGCACGCACCTTGGCAACGACCAGTTATGCGAAAGTGAATATCGAAGACGACAGCCGTCGTATATTACGTGTAAAGAAATATATATCAGATAACTATATGTATGAACTGCGCCTTAAGAGTCTGGCAGACCTCGCCAACATGAGTGAGAGCGCATTCTGCCGCTTCTTCAAGTTGCATACAGGGCGCCGGTTAAGTGATTATATCATCGATATACGCTTGGGATATGCCACGCGCCTGCTGATAGACACCACCGAGACCATTGCCGAAATCAGTTTTAAGTGCGGTTATAACAACATGAGCAACTTCAATCGCATCTTTAAGCGAAAGAAAGGTTGTTCGCCCACAGAATTCCGCAACAGCCATCACAAGATAAAAGTGATAGTATAGCCTGCTTCATTTTGAAAGTAGGTTTATTCCAAAAGGAAAAGGATGTCTCTGCAAAAAGACATCCTTTTCTATAGTGTTCAATTTGAAACTTATTCTTCCACAGCTGCCTGCGCCGCTGCAAGGCGAGCTATTGGCACACGGAATGGAGAACAACTCACATAGTCTAAGCCCACGCGATGGCAGAACTTGACCGATGAAGGCTCACCACCATGCTCACCACAGATACCGCACTTAAGTTCCGGACGGGTTGCGCGACCTTTCTTTACAGCCATTTCAACAAGCTGACCTACACCTTCCTGATCTAAAACCTGGAAAGGATCAACCTTCAGTATCTTCTTTTCAAGATACACAGGCAGGAAGCTTGCAATGTCATCACGGCTATATCCAAATGTCATCTGGGTAAGGTCATTGGTTCCAAAGCTGAAGTATTCAGCTCTCTTGGCAATATTGTCAGCTGTCAGAGCAGCACGTGGTATCTCTATCATCGTACCGACTTTGAATGGGATTTCAACGCCTTCCTTTTCAAAAAGCTGCTTTGCAGTAGAGCGGATAACATCTTCCTGAACATCAAACTCATTGACAATGCCAATCAGTGGAACCATGATTTCAGGCATTGGATTGAAACCTGCTTTCTTCAAATCAATTGCTGCACCGAGGATTGCGCGTGTCTGCATCGCTGTAATTTCGGGGTATGTGTTGCCCAGACGACAGCCGCGATGACCCAACATCGGATTATGCTCGCTCAGAGAATTTACACGACGCTGGATTTCCTCCACAGAAATGCCCATCTCTTCAGCCATAGCTTTCTGGCCGGCAAGGTCATGAGGCACGAACTCATGCAATGGAGGATCGAGCAAACGGATATTCACGGGATAGCCATCCATAGCCTTTAATATGCCATAGAAATCCTGTTTCTGATAAGGTAGGAGTTTTTCAAGCGCGTTTTCACGGCCTTCTTTCGTGTCAGCAAGGATCATTTCGCGCATAGCTTTAATCTTCTCGTTCTCGAAGAACATATGCTCTGTGCGACAGAGACCGATACCGACAGCACCGAAATTATGTGCAACCTCTGCATCATGAGGCGTGTCTGCGTTTGTGCGGACAACAAGGCGTGTATGCTTCTGGCACAGATCCATCAGCATGGCGAAGTCACCTGTGACCTCAGCCGGCTTTGTTTTTACCTCGCCCAAATAAACTTCACCCGTTGAACCATTGATTGAAATGTAGTCACCTTCATGAATGAGTGTGCCGTCGATTTCAAGAGTACGTGCTTTATAGTTAATGTTAATAGCACCTGCACCACTGACACAACACTTACCCATACCGCGTGCAACAACCGCAGCATGACTGGTCATGCCTCCTCGTGCCGTAAGAATGCCCTCGGCAGCACTCATACCTGCGAGGTCTTCGGGACTTGTTTCAATGCGCACCATGATTACCTGATGTCCGTCATCATGCCATTTCTCTGCATCATCAGCAAAGAAAACAACCTGACCACAAGCAGCACCCGGACTTGCAGGGAGACCTCTTGTCAACACCTTGGCAGTTGTTTGTGCCTCCTTATCAAAGATAGGGTGGAGCAGTTCATCCAATTTGTTTGGCTCACAACGCAACAGAGCTGTCTTTTCGTCTATTTCGCCTTCGCGCAACAAGTCCATGGCAATCTTTACCATTGCCGTGCCTGTACGTTTTCCATTACGGGTCTGGAGGAACCACAAATGACCTTCCTGAACGGTGAACTCCATATCCTGCATATCGTGATAGTGAGCTTCGAGCTTCTGCTGGATATCGTTCAGCTGCTTGAAGATTTCAGGCATAGCCTCTTCCATCGACGGGTATTTTGAAGCACGGATTTCCTCATCAATACACTGCTGTTTCGCCCAACGCAAAGAGCCTTCCTTGGTAATCTGCTGCGGTGTACGAATGCCGGCAACAACATCTTCGCCCTGAGCGTTGACCAAATATTCACCATTAAAACGATTTTCTCCAGTTGCGGCATCACGGCTGAAGCAAACACCTGTTGCAGAGGTTTCGCCCATATTTCCAAATACCATGGCCATAACGTTGACCGCTGTACCCCATTCTGCAGGGATACCTTCCATCTTTCGATAGAGAATAGCGCGCTCATTCATCCACGAATCAAAGACAGCACAGATAGCGCCCCACAGTTGTTCCATTGGATCTGTTGGGAAATCATGGCCGGTCTGCTCCTTAATGGCAGCCTTAAACAACTTGACAAGCTGCTTGAGTTCATCCACATTCATTTCGTTATCAAGAGAGATGCCGCGCTGTTTCTTTACATTAATAATGATAGCCTCAAAAGGATCAATGTCTTCCTTGTTGGCTGGTTTCATGCCGAGAACAACGTCACCGTACATCTGAACAAAGCGACGGTAGCTGTCATAAGCAAAGCGTTCATTGCCGGTCTTACGGGCCAGACCTTCTACAACTTCATCATTGAGACCGAGATTAAGAATGGTATCCATCATACCGGGCATGCTGGCACGGGCTCCCGAACGTACACTGACGAGCAAAGGATTATCTACATCGCCAAACTTTGATTTCATCAAAGTCTCAATATGCTTTACAGAAGTTTCAACATCTTTCTTCAACAGATTGACAACTTCCTCTTTTCCTTTCTCAAAGTACTCGTTACATACGTCTGTCGTAATCGTGAAACCGGGAGGAACTGGAACACCGATAAGATTCATTTCGGCTAAGTTCGCACCCTTACCACCAAGCAGATTCCTCATGTCTGCCCGTCCCTCGGCCTTACCGTTGCCGAAGATATAAACTCTTTTCTCACTCATAACTGATTTGGTGTAAAATTGCTTTATTTGGTTATTTGATATTTTAATATTTGCAAATATAATGTAAATCTATCAAGTAACCAAACTTTTACCTGCTTTTTTGCTATCTTCACCTTACATTTTTGCTATATTGTTGCATTTCTTCTCCATTGCTTTCCAAGTGCCACTAAACAGATATTCAAAAATGAGAAAACTGAAGGTATTTCCCCATGTCTGAATCCTTACTGTGTAACATGACGCATAACGCTGTGTAACTTGAGTCAGATTACACGCTAACTTGAGTCAGATTACACTGCAATCTGCATCGAATTACAGCGCATTATGACTTGAATTGCAGAACAACTCTGGAAAGGTTATAAAAGCAAGTCTGCTTTTTTGAATTTTCTTCTTTATTTACTATTACAAGAAAGCGTTGGAAAGCGGATAATAATTTTACAATAGGGAGAGGTTTCCCGAACTGCAGTTTCTGTGTAATTGCCGTAATTTTTCATGTTATTTTGTTCTACCAATATATGTCATCTGAAGCATACGGCGTAACTGTTTGAATAATAGAACAAGTCAACTTTTAGAATATAATTGTTTTCATTCAAGTTGTTAAAGTAAAACTTCATATTGTATTGATATGTCGCTTGATAGCGGATGCTTGATAACAACCAATTAATAAACAAATGTATATATATATTATTCTATGGAATATGCAACTCTTTATTAGGCTAAAAAATGGGAAAAAATTTGCAAGTCAAATAAAAAAGCCGTATTTTTGCGCTGTAGAAAAATTTTAACACTTAATGAGGCAGCTGAAAATCACAAAGTCAATAACCAATCGGGAAAGTGCATCGCTCGATAAATATCTGCAGGAGATAGGTCATGAAGACCTGATTTCTGTAGAAGAGGAGGTGGAGCTTGCACAGAAAATCAAGCGGGGTGATCGTCGTGCCTTAGAGAAACTGACACGTGCTAACCTGCGTTTTGTGGTTTCTGTTGCCAAGCAATATCAAAATCAAGGACTTAGTTTGCCAGACCTCATCAATGAAGGCAATCTCGGATTGATTAAAGCTGCAGAGAAATTTGATGAAACTCGTGGGTTCAAATTCATCTCGTATGCTGTTTGGTGGATACGCCAGAGTATTCTTCAAGCTATTGCCGAGCAGAGCCGTATCGTCAGACTGCCTTTGAATCAAGTCGGTTCGGTAAATAAGATAAAGCGTGTTCTCAACAAACTTGAACAGGAGAATGAACAATTTCCGACAATAGAAGAAATTGCTGCAAAAGTTGACATACCGGAGGATAAAGTGGCCGATGCAATCAAATCAAACGGCAGACATGTGTCAGTTGATGCTCCGCTTGCAGAAGGAGAGGAGAACAGTTTATTGGATATTCTGCCCAACAATAATGCTCAAATGGCTGACAGCGTGCTGGTACAGGAGTCCTTGCGTGATGAAGTTGCAAATGCACTTCAGTCGTTGAATGAGCGTGAACGCAACATCGTCGAAGCTTTCTTTGGCATTAACCAATCAGAGATGACACTTGAAGAAATCGGAGATAAATTCGGTCTGACGCGTGAACGTGTACGCCAAATAAAAGAAAAAGCAATTCGTCGGCTGCGTCATAACACAAAGAATAAAAATCTTAAGGCATACCTCGGGCAATAAGCTGCATCGTTTGTCGTTATAGTAAATAAAAGAATAAAGGTAAATGAGATTGAAAACACTATTATTGACAGCTTGTGCATTCTTTGTTTGCGCGGCTGCTTCTGCTGGAAACAACAAAGTGTATCTTTATGGTTTTGCAGCGTCTTTTAATGATTCTACTGTCTATTTCACTGATATTCAGGAGTTGGATTCTGCTGTAGTAGACAGGGGAGGGTTTCTGTATGGCCGTGACAGCTACTCATATCAGCTGCGCGATTATCTTGCTTCCAAGGGGTTTGAACATGCCACTTGTGTGACCATGTGGGCTACAAAGCGAGATGTTATCGAAAAGAAATTCCAGAATATGAGAAGCAGATACGGGGTTGTTTTCGGTAAAAAAACAAAGAAAAAGAATACCTATACCATTAAATATCTTACAACCGATGAATTTCACTATCAGGCAATCATTCCTGATGAAAGTCAGATTGTAGCTCCTGTAAAATCACGTAAAAAGAAATAGTATGGCTTCATGTGGCAATGTCAAATTTCACATGAGCCTTATGTGTCGGCCCTTTGCAGGATATGAATTACTTTTTTGAGATAGCAGAACATTTTATCAGGATTGCATATCAGGAAGAAGAAGCCTTGCTATATAATTTGCTGCCTTCATTTCAACCGTTTGGATGTGAAGCAGTAGAAGAGGACAAGCTTCTGTTTAGTTTGGTGATTAATCCGAACCTGAAAGTTGTAGATAAAGAAAAACGACATCGTATCCGAGTGTTTGATACGGGTAATGGAGATACTGTTGTAGACAGATTGCCAGACGGCAGCTATCAATATGTCATCAAGGATATTAATAAAATGCCTTGTGCTTTGCTTATCTGTGATAAGGATTTCCGCAATTGTCAGTGTGCATTGAATGGTAATCTCAACATGAGAAGCTTTGGCCTGAACAATGTATTGATGCTGATCATGGCCTTTGCCGGCAGCAAACGGGACACAGTGTTGATACATGCTTCACTCGTCAGGAAACATGAGTATGGATATGCATTCATTGCTAAAAGTGGGACTGGTAAGAGCACACAGGTCAGCCTTTGGTTGCGATATATTGAAGGATGCGACTTGATGAACGATGACAATCCAATCATTAGGATTGTGGATGGCATGACATATATTTATGGTAGCCCATGGAGTGGTAAGACTCCATGCTATCGAAAAGTAAAGGCACGCTTGGGAGCAATCACACGCATTGACCGTGCTCCGGAGAATTCGATAGAGCGTCTTTCTGTAGTAGAAGCTTTTGCTTCAGTCTTTCCTTCATGCTCATCCATGAAATGGGATGAGGATATCTTTAATCATATTTGTAATATAGTAGGTGATATCATCGCCCAAACACCAGTGTATACCTTGCATTGTAGACCGGATAAAGCTGCAGCAGAATTATGTCATCAAACAATATCCATAAAATAAATAAATGCTTCGCCAATAGGTTGTTGATACCTGAAATCATAAAGATGCTTGAAGAGGGACACTCCGTGACACTTCCTTTGCGTGGTTACAGTATGCGTCCGTTTCTCGAGGATGGACGTGACATGGCACTATTGACAAGTCCTGTTGATATAAAAGTTGGCGATCCTGTTCTGGCAGAAACACAGCCAGGCTTCTATGTTTTACATCGGATTGTCGACATGAATGATGAGCAAGTTGTGCTGAGAGGTGACGGGAACCTTGCCTGTGAATATTGTCAAAAGAAAGATATTAAGGCATCTGTCATCGGTTTTTATAGAAAGGGACGTCGGGATTTAGACCGGACAAATGGCCGTAAATGGAGAATTTATTCTCGTATATGGCTCTTTCTTTCTCCTGTCAGACGATATCTTTTAGGCTTTTACAGAAGAATTTGGATCAGATTTTTCGGCCCGATATAATGATTAATCATAAATGTAACTTAAACGAATGAAATATGAAAACAAAACAAGGATTTAATCTTCGGAACATATGCGGTGAATATATCATCGTTGCAGAAGGGGAATTAAATATTGATTTCAGCAATATCATCAGCATGAATGAAAGCTCTGCTTTCCTCTGGAAAAATATTCAAGGTAAGGAATTCACATGTGAAGACCTTGTGAAACTGTTAACAAATGAGTACGAGGTTGATGAAACGACTGCAGCTAAAGACGTGGCTGCTCTTGTTGAAACATGGAGGGAAGCTGGTATTCTTGAATAGGAAGTTTCTAATAGAGATGTAACTATAAAGCCCAAAAGCGATTATGCTTTTGGGCTTTATTTTATGAATTTCTATTTTTAGTATGCAAAAAGAGGATAGTCTTTCATCGTTGCATTGACCTTTTCGCGAACGCGTTTAATGACTTGTTCATCCTCAGGATTATTTAAGACTTCTTCTATCAGTTCTGCGACAAGATGCATCATGTCTTCTTTTGCACCACGAGTTGTGATGGCAGCAGTGCCAAGTCGGATGCCGGAAGTCTGGAAAGCACTGCGAGTATCGAATGGCACCATGTTCTTATTGGCTGTAATATCTGCTGCCACCAATGCATTTTCAGCAACTTTCCCCGTCAAATCAGGATACTTTGTGCGTAAATCTACCAGCATAGAATGATTGTCTGTGCCGCCACTGACTATGCTGAAGCCGCGTTGTATCAATTCTTCGGCCAGTACAGCTGCATTCTTCTTCACCTGCATGGCATATTCTTTCCATGAAGGTTGCAAGTTTTCCCCAAAACCAACTGCCTTGGCTGCAATGACATGTTCCAACGGCCCGCCCTGTGTGCCAGGGAAAACAGCAGAATTGAGCAGCATACTCATCTTCTTTACTTCGCCTTTCTTTGTGGTCAATCCCCAGGGATTGTCGAAATCCTTTCCCATTAAAATGATGCCACCGCGTGGTCCACGGAGTGTCTTATGGGTAGTGCTAGTTACAATGTGAGCATATTTCAAGGGGTTATCAAGTAGTCCAGCTGCAATCAATCCCGCAGGGTGTGCCATGTCAATCATCAGCAAGGCACCTACCTCGTCCGCAATCTTGCGCATACGTGCATAATCCCACTCACGGCTATATGCAGAGCCTCCGCCAATAATCAGTTTCGGTTTATGTTGAAGTGCCAGTTGTTCCATCTCATCATAATCGACACGTCCAGTCTCTTTATTGAGATTATATCCGATAGGATTGTACAGTAATCCGGAAGTATTGACATGACTACCATGTGAAAGATGCCCACCATGATCAAGATTTAAGCCCATGAATGTATCTCCAGGCTTTAGCACAGCCAGAAGAACAGCAGCATTAGCTTGCGCTCCAGAATGGGGTTGCACGTTGGCAAACTCTGCATTGAAGAGCTTCTTTACACGCTCACGAGCAAGGTCTTCAATCTGATCGACAACCTGACAGCCGCCATAGTAGCGCTTCCCGGGAAGTCCTTCTGCATATTTATTGGTAAGGTATGACCCCATGGCAGCCATAACCTCGTCACTTACAAAGTTCTCTGAAGCAATCAACTCCATACCTTTCAGCTGGCGCTGATGTTCTTTCTCAATAAGGTCAAAAATCTCTTGGTCTCTTTTCATTGTGGATATGAATTTATAATGAACTTTTTTAGTCTCTATATCTATAAAATCTTAAGCTTGCTGTCAGCACCAAATAGAATTGCCAAATCAGCAGAGCTTGATACTGTTGAAATCCTGTTCCTTGTCACAATATCTGCATTTCAGAATTCCATGTGCTTTGTCTACAACATTGAAAACAGTTTGCATAGGTTCGTTGTTGGTGATGCACTTAGGATTATTACACTTTACAATCCCTCGCAGTTCATCGGGCGTTTCAACAGTTTTCTTCTCAACAACTTCATAGTCTTTAATGATATTAAGCACTATTTTGGGGGCAACCACACTAAGACGACTGATTTCTTCATCAGAGAAAAAGCGATTTGTAATCTTGATAATACCTTTCTTTACAATCTTTTGTGAAGGAAGATTATATCCGATAGTCACAGGAGTTGTAGAATCTTTCAATCCTAATAAATCAACGACTTGATAGGTCTTTTCTGCAGGGATATGGTCGATAACCGTACCATTTTCGATAGCTGAAACAAGCATTTCTTTCTTTCCCATGACTTTAGAATTTAGAATTGATAATTGTTTTGTCGTTTTGAATATCTTTCAGCGTAATGCCCAGACAATGGCAGAAGATAGCTTCACGGGCATAAAGTCCATTGCGAGCCTGTTGGATATAGTAGGCGTGTGGGTTGTCATCTACATCGTAGGCTATTTCATTGACACGAGGGAGAGGGTGGAGTATTCTCATGTTTGGCTTGGCAAATCGTAGCATTTCCTCTCTTAAAATATAAATGTTCTTAACGTGTTCATATTCCATGAGATCAGAGAATCTTTCTTTTTGAACACGTGTCATATATAGAATATCAGCGTTGGCAATGACCTTGTCTGTAAATTCAGCGTGTTCTTCAAACTTTATTCCGTTTTCCTTGCAATAAATTTTATACTCCTGTGGCATTGCAAGTTCTTTCGGTGCAATAAAATGAAAGGTAGGATTGAAATGGCGCATTGCCATAATCAGGGAATGGACTGTACGACCATATTTGAGATCGCCAACAAGATAGATATTCAGATTTTCAAGTGTACCTTGTGTTTGATATATGGTATAAAGATCAAGCAGACATTGCGAGGGATGCATGTGGGCGCCGTCTCCTGCATTTATGATTGGAATAGGTGCGATTTCCGATGCATATTGAGCAGCCCCTTCTATGTAATGTCGCATGGCAATAATATCAGCGTAATTGCTTACCATGAGAATGGTGTCTTTTAATGTTTCTCCTTTTGAAACACTCGAGGCTTTCGCATCGCTGAAGCCAATAACTCTTGCGCCGAGCCTATTGGCTGCTGTCTCGAAACTAAGTCTTGTGCGAGTCGACGGTTCATAAAAGAGTGTTGCTATAACCTTCCCCTTTAATAATTCCCTGTCAGGATGTTGCTCGAACTCATGTGCCATTTGAATAAGGTAAAGCAAATCTTCTTTACTCAAATCAGCAATCGTTACAAAGTTATGTTTTCCCATTTGTAATATGATTGATATTCCGAATTCGACTTCAAAGTTAAGCATTATTTCCGATTAATGTGTGTTATTTGACAGAAAAATTGTATTTTTGCTAAAAATTTATTGAGATGAGAAAGGCTTTTATTCACTTCCTATGGGGAGCATTGATATTATTTATATGTGGGACTGCTTTTGCATTCGTTGCCATCTGGAATGGCTGGATAGGCTATATGCCTCCGGTAGAGGATTTGCAAAATCCTATCAGTCGTTATGCCACACAGGTGTATTTTGCAGACGGGAAGGTTATGGGTACCTACAATTTTAACAAGGAAAACAGAATTGTCATCCCTTACAGTAATATCTCAAAGCATCTGGTCGAAGCATTGGTTGCTACGGAAGATGAACGTTTTTATGAACATAGCGGCATTGATTTCATTGCTTTGGGAAGAGCTGTCGTCAAACGGGGGCTGTTTGGACAGGCCTCGGCGGGCGGAGGATCGACCATTACCCAGCAGCTTGCCAAGCAACTATATTCAGAGCAGGTGCATAACTCTTTGGAGAGAATGCTCCAGAAACCGATAGAGTGGGTGATTGCAGTAAAATTGGAACGTAATTATACCAAGGAAGAGATTATCGCCTTATATTTGAACTATTTCGATTTCCTGCATAATGCCGTAGGCATAAAGACTGCAGCAAATACTTATTTCAATAAAGAAGCCAATGACTTGAATGTCGTGGAATCGGCAATGCTTATAGGACTCTGCAAAAATCCTTCACTGTTCAATCCTGTGAGATTTCCTGATCGTGCACGAAACAGGCGTAATGTGGTTTTGGGTCAAATGTTGAAAGCCGGTTACTTATCGAAGGCAGAGTTTGAGGAGTATTGTGCCATGCCGATAGCTCTGAATTTCCACAGAACCGACCACAAGGATGGTAATGCTACGTATTTCAGAGAATTCCTTCGGCAGTATATGATGGCCGAAAAGCCGGACAGAGCCAACTATCCTTCATGGAACAGGGTGCAATATACATTAGATTCCATTGCATGGGAAAACAATCCACTATATGGTTGGTGCAATAAGAACTTTAAGAAAGATGGTAAGCCTTATAATATCTACACTGATGGACTGAAGATTTATACGACTATAGACAGTCGCATGCAGCAGTATGCGGAAGAGTCTGTTTATGGACATGTCGCCAAATTCTTACAGCCGGCTTTCAATAAGGCGAACCGGAATAAAAAGAATGCGCCGTTTTCTGGATCACTTACGCTTTCGCAGGTTCGTTCTATCCTGAACAGGAATATGTTTCAGAGTGAGCGCTATCGCAACATGAAGGCTGCAGGTGCAAGTAATGCAGAAATACGCGCAGCATTCAATCGTCCTGTTGACATGACAATATTTACTTATCATGGAGATATAGATACCGTCATGACTCCAATGGATTCTATTAAATATTACAAAGGCTTCCTGCGTGCAGGTTTTATGAGTATGGATCCTAAAACAGGTGCTGTAAAAGCCTATGTCGGCGGTTTGGATTATAATCATTTCATGTATGACATGGTCACCGGAGGACGCCGACAGGTTGGTTCAACCATCAAGCCATTCTTATATGCGCTCGCAATGGAAAATGGTTTCTCACCCTGTGATTTGGTTCCTAATGTACAAAAAACATACATGGTTGCAGGCAGGGCGTGGACCCCACGTAATGCTTCGCATGCACGCTATGGCCAAATGGTCACTCTCAAGTGGGGACTTGCACAAAGTAACAACTGGATTTCTGCTTATCTGATGAGTAAACTCAATCCTCAACAGTTTGTTTCTACGCTTCATGAATTCGGTATTAACAATCCGGATATCCATCCTTCTATGTCATTATGTCTGGGGCCATGTGATGTAAGCGTGGCCGAGATGGTTAGTGCATATTCCACATTTGCAAATCATGGAATACGTACGGCCCCCATGTTTGTCAGCAGAATTGAAGACAATGAAGGCAACGTCATTGCAAGTTTCCAACCTCGCATGAACGAGGTAATCAGTGTAGAGAGTGCAAACAAAATGTTGGTGCTGTTGCAAGGAGTTGTTGATGGAGGAACGGCAAGCAGGCTTCGTTATAAGTATCACATGGAAGGAGAAATTTGTGGTAAGACAGGTACTACGAACAAGAATAGTGATGCATGGTTTATGGGGTTCACCCCACAGTTAGTAACGGGAATATGGGTTGGTGGCGAAGACCGTGACATCCATTTTGACAATATATCAATGGGACAGGGTGCAACAATGGCCTTGCCTATTTGGGCGTACTTCATGAAGAAAATCTATAGGGATAAATCATTGAATTATAGCAGCAATGCTACTTTTGAACTTCCTGACGGTTTTGATCCCTGCTCCAAACAAGATGCTGATAATGATGAATTCCAAATTGACGAGGTATATGAATAGGGTGTCTGTCTTTTTAGCAATCTGGGTTGTTTCAGCAGGAGCTGGATTTGCTCAAAAGGTCAATCCGCTGAGAGATAGTCTGCGAGTTGCCGCAGACTCATTGGCGTATCATCCGGACCGGATAGACCTTAGACTGAAAAAAGCATCATGGAACATTCAATTGGAAGAATGGAATTATGCAAAAGAGGAATACGACCGCGTGCTTTCCAAAGATGCAGACAATCCTACAGCACTCTATTTTCGAGCCTATGTGAATGAAAAGCTTTCAAGATATAATTTTGCACGCCTTGATTATCAACACCTGCTATATATAGTGCCGGGTAATTTTGAAGCTCAATTAGGATTGGCGTTACTTAATGAAAAAGATAAACATTTCACAGAAGCCTTTGATGGTATTAATCGCTTGATTGCTCAATATCCCGACAGCGCAGTGGCTTATGCAGTAAGAGCGAATATGGAGCGTGAACGCAAAATGTATGAACCGGCAGAATATGATTATACTGAAGCACTCAAGCGCGTTCCTGATAATCAGGATTATCGGCTCTCAAGGGCGTATGTCAGAATACAATTGAGAAAGAAAGAAGCTGCATTAAGCGACTTAGATTATCTTGTCGGTTTAGGTGTTTCTAAGGTTGCTTTGAAAGAATTCTATGATAAATTAAAGAAATAGATTTGAATAATAATAGATAAAATTACACGCTAAACTTATGAAAATTGAGCAACCATCCTTTGAAATCTGGCCACAAGAAGAGGGTATCAACGGTGTATACAAACAAATAGAGAGAGCTGGTCGCGTTTGTTATAAGAGTGAGAAAAACGCTTCGGAAGATTCTGCAAAGCCTTTCGTTGAGCGTATGATTGCAGCTGACCACACAGCTATGCTTGAACATGGAACAGTCTATTTGAAAGGAGCAGTTGAAAATCTTGTCAATCGCTATGCCAACAATCGTTTTTCGCGTATCCATGTGAAAGATGGTGTTGCCTATGTAACAACAAACCTTAGAGTTGTTGCAGAAAACAAATGGATGGAAGACTTAGAGTGTTTTTGCGAACCTACATCTCATCATGAACAACGCATTACCGTTCATTTTACCACACAGGTTGGAGTGACGCGCGAGTTTAACAGGCATCGTGCAAATTCCATGGCCGAACAGTCTACTCGGTATTGCAATTATAGCAAAGATAAGTTTGGGGGAGAAATAGCAATCAATCTTCCTGAATGGATAAAAAAGGAAGCAGACTGTCAGAAAATCTATCAAGAACTCAACCATAATCTGTTGAAACAGCTTTGCCAAGAACTCGTTATAGAAAAGGACCAACAGGCTTGGAGTGCTGTTGACAATTGGCTTTTTGCCAATCTTGCCTGTGAGTATGCATATTTGAATTTGATTTCTTTAGGACGAAAGCCACAGGAAGCTCGTGTTGTTTTGCCCTTAGATATAAATACAGAATTGGTACATACGGCCTTCGTCTGTGACTGGAAACATTTCTTCGACCTGCGTGCTCTTGGAACGACAGGTGCTCCACATCCAGATGCGAAAGCTATTGCAGCCCCACTCTTTGAGGAATTCAAAAGACTGAAACTTTTATAATCTATCATCCTAAAACCGTAGAGAAATGGAATTCTTTAGTTCTATTTCAGTAATAAGTTATATCAATGATACACTCTATGATACGGACAGATAATATTATACCCAGTGGTTTTGACAATGTAGCCCATGTTATAAGGGAAAATAAAAAAGGAGGAAGTTGTTGCTTCCTCCTTTTCTTTCTCAAGCTTATTTGAAATAGTAGAGAAAAGTGGCCTCGCCTTCAAGCGCAGGTTTCTTTTCACCTTCGATCTCAATTTTGAAGCCAATCTGCGCCTTACAGATACCACGTAGGTTTTCGATGGCATCGAGTTTTGTAACCAAACGGACTTTACTTCCCGTGATAACCGGCTTTCCAAAGCGCATTTTGTCCATTCCGTAGTTGACCATCATTTTAAGATTGTTCACCTCAATAATCTGGTTCCACATATATGGAAGTAACGAGAGAGTCAGATAGCCGTGTGCTATCGTGCTTTTATAGGGACTTTCTTCCTTCGCACGTGCTTCGTCAACGTGTATCCATTGATGGTCGAGTGTGGCATCGGCAAAGTTGTTGATGCGTTCCTGGTCTACCAAAAGCCACTCTGAAACGCCTAATTGTTCGCCTAAATGTGATGCGAATTCCTCGTATGAATTTACAACCAACTTACTCATCTTGCTCTTAGTCTAATCCAAGTCCTTTTTTAATTGCATTCACTTTTTCCATACCTTTCGCTTCCAGTGCATCGTATTCGGATGCATTCTTCATGTCGCCTTTCACTTCAAGATAGAATTTTATCTTTGGCTCTGTGCCCGAGGGACGAACGCTTACTTTCGTTCCATCATTACAGAACCACTGCAACACGTTACTTGTAGCAGGCATGTCAAGCTTGGTCTTGCTGCCGTCTTCGTGCAATGCTTCAAGTTTCAGGAAATCTTTCCACAATACAACTTTGCTGCCACCAAGTTCCTTGGGAGGATTGTTACGGAAGTTGGTCATCATCTGTTTGATTTCATCTGCGCCCGTCTTTCCCGGACGAACAACATTGACAGTGACCTCCTTAGAGAACCCATACTCTGTGTAAATATCCATTAGAACATCATAAAGGGTCTTGCCTTGATCCTTTGCCCATGCACAGATTTCGGCCAAAAGACTCATTGCGGAAACGGCATCCTTGTCGCGAACAAAATCTTGTGCAAGGAAACCATAGCTTTCCTCGCCACCGCCAATATACTTCTGCTTGCCCTCAGAAATGCGAATTTCACGTGCAATCCACTTGAAACCAGTGTAGCAGTCACGCATTTCAATACCAGCCTTATCCGCAACTTTCTTGATAACCTCAGTCGTTACAATGGTCTTGACAATGAAATCTGTAGGTTTCAATAAGCCCTTAGCCTTGCGATTGGTGATGATATAATAGAGGAACAGCAAACAAGTTTGGTTACCATTAATCAGTACCCATTCGCCCTTGCTATTCTTGCAGGCCATGCCTACACGGTCGGCATCCGGGTCTGAAGCCATGACGATGTCAGCATCTATTGCCTTGGCATCACGGATAGCCAAAGACAAAGCCTCGCCATTTTCCGGGTTTGGACTGACAACCGTTGGGAAATCACCACTGCGCACCATTTGTTCCTTGACACAATGTACGTTGTCAAAGCCCCACAATTTCAAGCTCTGTGGAATAGACATCATACCTGTTCCATGGAGCGGAGTGTAGACAATCTTCAGATCATGCTGGCGCTTGATAACCTCCGGATCAATACTCAACGTGTGGATTTCTTTCAAATAAGGTTCGTCAATGTCCTTACCGATAATTTGAATCAGTGACGGATTGCCCTCAAACTTAACGTCATCAACTTTTACCTTGCCTACTTCTTCAATGATACCTACATCATGAGGAGTGAGCACCTGCGCACCATCTTCCCAGTAGGCCTTATATCCATTGTATTCCTTGGGGTTATGACTGGCTGTGATATTCACACCGGCCTGACATCCCAAATGACGAATTGCATAGGAACATTCGGGAGTAGGACGCATATCCTCAAAGAGATAAACCTTTATACCATTAGCCGAGAAGATGTTTGCAACAGTCTCTGCAAACTTACGGCTATTGTTACGGCAATCATGACATACGACAACGGCAATGTCTTTTTTGCCTTCAAAGTTCTTTTTCAGGTAATTGGCAAAGCCCTGTGTCGCCATTCCTACCGTGTAGATATTCATGCGGTTAGAACCTGCCCCCATGATTCCACGAAGACCGCCCGTACCAAATTCAAGGTCTTTATAGAAGCTTTCAATCAGATCGGTCTTGTCTTCTGCAGCTAATTTTGCTTCGACCTCTTTTCGTGTTTCCTCGTCAAAAGCCGGTGTCAACCATTGTTTGGCTTTCGCTTCACACTGTGAAATAAGTTCTGTGTTATTTGCCATAGTTTTAAAGTATATATTTAATTTTACAAATTGCTTACACGCAAAGATAAGCATTTTCATTGGAAAAACATCGGATTATATATATATTTTTTGTATCTTCGCAACCTAAAAGCTATAACATTATGTATTTCACAGGAATTATCATTGCACTTTCTACATTTCTGATTATCGGCATATTCCATCCGATAGTCGTCAAGACTGAATATTATTTCGGTACACGTTTCTGGTTTGTTTTCCTCATTTTGGGTATTATCTCCATTGTAGGCTCACTCTGCGTGGCCCACATTATCTGGTCATCCCTGCTTGGTGTGCTCGGTGCTTCACTGCTTTGGAGTATCGGTGAACTGTTCGAACAGAAGAAAAGGGTAGAGAAGGGGTGGTTTCCACGTAGAGAAAAGAAATAGATTATAAATGAAAACGCTTCTTGTTCTCGTTGGCAAAACAGCCAACAAACATTTCGTTGTGGGCATTAAAGACTATCATGAACGCATAGAACATTATATGCCTTTTGATATTGCTGTTATCCCGGAATTGAAAAACACAAAGCATCTCAGCAACGAACAGCAGAAAGAGCGCGAAGGAGAACTTATCTTAGAGCAGATAAAGCCCATGGATACAGTTGTTCTTCTGGATGAACACGGAGCGGAATACCGTTCGATAGAGTTTGCAAACTGGCTACAGAAGAAGCAGCTTACAGCCCGCCGTCTTGTCTTTGTCATAGGTGGGCCTTATGGTTTTTCACCATCAGTATACAGTCGGGCCAATGAAAAGATATCACTCTCCCGCATGACTTTCAGCCACCAGATGGTGCGTCTCATCTTTACTGAGCAACTCTATCGGGCATGCACTATCATCAAAGGTGAACCTTATCATCATGAATAAAGAAGTGAATGCTTATTTGTCTGCATATGCAGGAGAGAGGGCATTGACGTGAATGGAATAGTGCCCTGCACGATAGTCCATTCTCATGACACGAGGAGTATTTACCTTTTCAGATAGCGACAGAGCCACATGGCCCATGGTCTGCCGTAGGTTTAATTCAACACATGGGTGAACCAATCCGCCGTTTACAATCATCATATCAATGCCGAAAGGCCCCGAATAGTTGCCTTTCAGCTGTTTTGACATAACACTCACCACGGTTTCGCGTATGCTATCCAGACATTCAAGGGATGTATAGCGTGACAACATCTCTTCTTTTTGCGCTTCGCCCATGAGTATGTTGCCCGCATAAGCACCGTTAACCGTATCGAAAACAGAAAGACCGAGATAGTCTATTGTCCCATTCCGATGTGCATAGAACTCCATACCGAAGTCAACCACCTTATTATAATAAGGCTCAACGGTAATATATCCTTGTTTGGAGATTACGTTTTTAATCCATCCTTGCAGATGAGTTGTTATGCCTTCATGGTTCATGTCGATAAATCTCAGCCCGCGTCCGCTGCTACTCCATGGCATCTTCAGCACATACTGATAGGCTAGTCCGTTATCTGCAGGCTGCAAGTGTTGGCAGAGCGAAGCATAATCTCTAAAGACTTCAGCCTTGCCAACGGCCTTGTCGAAACATGTTGTCAAGCAAGGCAGGAGATGTTCTGCACACCAGCCTCTGCCACTCAGCATGCGTATATGGTCTAACTGCTGCACAGAAGGAAGAGCATCTGCAAGCTTTCCGTTTGACTGCTCTATAAGGCGATTGCATAATGCAAGGTTCCATCCCCAGGGAAATATCTCAATATTCGTCACATCAAGACTTTCCAAATCTTGATAGTCGATGAAACCTGTCTCTGCAGCATACTGTCTCAAATGCGCAGGTACGCTTATATGCTCCTTGTCTTCAACAAGAACAAGGTCACCTTTACTTGCCCAAAGCACGGGTAGAAAGGCAAGGTCAGCCTGCAACTGGCGGGCAGCATGGGGCAAAGTTACATATTTCTGATGTGCAGCCAAGGCGATGTCATGCCCTGGATTGAATAGATAGACTTTCATTTCCTATTAAAAACTTAAAATCATTCAGGGTGTTTTGATCACGATTTTGTCATCAATCCAAATCCCGTTTTCCTTTGCCTGAACTATGCTTTTGTACCGTTCCTCATGCCGTGCTGCCTTTTCAGCTGCAATTCCGGCATCCGCATTGCTTTCTGACTCTTCGGGAAGAATACGCATAGTTTTTGCTTTCGCAATGAGATCCTTGATGACTTCACCTCCGATGATCAAGCCTGCTGCAGCTGGAACCCACGCATTGCTGGCCGGTACATGGCTATGCTCAGCACATTCTATAGTAGGATAGGCAATCTGCCTGATAGGTTCTTCTTCACTATAAACCACCTTTAATCGATGGATATTCAGCTTGCGAAGTTTCTTTCTTATCACCTTTGCCAACGGATCCATATGCGTTTCGTTGATGTCTGCCACACGGAATGCCGTTGCATCAAGCTTGTTGGCCGCTCCCATGCTGGATATGATGGGGATGTTGAAACGATGACAACGCTTGATAAGTTCAAGTTTCGCACTCACCGTATCGACACAATCCACAACATAATCAAACAGCTTCAAATCAATTGCATCCGCATTTTCGGGAAGATAGAACATCTGGTTTTTGTGAACAATACAGTGGCTATTGATATCAAGAATACGCTCTTCTGCAACATCAACCTTGTTTTTCCCTATTGTTGAAAGCAGGGCATAGAGCTGTCGATTGATGTTCGTCGGACAGACACGGTCGTTATCAATGATATCCAATTCGCCTATGCCACTCCGTGCCAACACCTCTGTCACATAGCTGCCAACACCACCTATGCCGAAAACGGCTATGCGTGAGCCGGCCAAAGTGTCAAGCGCCGGCTTGCCAATCAATAGCTCTGTACGTGAAAATTGATTTTGCATAAAAACTGATTACCTGATTTTTTCCACTGCAAAGGTAAGGAAAAAGAAAGAAAGCACAAAGATAAAATGAAATAAAGAAAAGCGCTTTCAGTGACTTCAAATGGGAAACGAGAAACCAGAAAACAAGCATCAGCGCTCTATCTTAAATCTCCCTGTTTTTCAGTCTGTTGCATTAGGCTCTGCAATTTGACGCAGATTACATGGTGATTTGAGTCAAGTTACACGGTGAAATGACGCAGATTGCAAGGTAATTTGACGCAAATTGCAAGGCTATCTGCACGGGATTAGCTCTCGCTTTAATTCTATGTTATAATGAATTAGCCCACAACGCAGGCATACTCAATGCTGTCTGTTGCTTCATGTCAAAGGAACTCTTGCTTAGAATTTCAGCAAGTCAGCCAACTTTACGTCCTTATGTGTCTGCAGATAATCTTCTACCAAGCTGACATAATGAGTTGAGAAAACCTTTTGTCCCACAAGTTCATTAACCACATACATGACACGAGCCATGTGCATGTCTTTCTCCTGCTGACTCTTCTTGTCGAAGTTCTTCACGGGATATAGGCTCAACAGATAGAAATTCAAGCAGTCGGGAACAATATACTCACGCTTCATGGTTGCACGTTGACTCTTTGAATAATACTTTGAATAGAGCGGATAGTCCTCTCCCAAATATTTATCAAGAGAAATACCAATCATATTTTCACCCACAATTATACTCTGGTCAAAGGCACCAATCTGTGTATATATCTTCGGAATAGTAAAGTTAGGCAATTGTTTCTGGGCTTTATCAAAAACTCGTGTCAGTGACTTGTTGATGTCATCCATGTTGGCATATTGAGTTTCTACATCTGCTATAACAGTCTGTAAAACAGTGTCTTGATAGAAATTAAGAAAGCGACTGTTGATGTCCGGCTCATAGACGGCTCCCAATTTAAGCACATTTTCAACCAGCGTTCGAGTCTCTATGGCATACTCTGTGTTCATTTCCTGCAAAGCAGAAAAGTCACCTGTAGTCAGATAACGACTTTGCAGACGATCATAACGCACGACTTCTATTTTGTCTTGCGCATCATCGTTGGATTTCAGCTTCATTTCACAAGCCACACAAAGCAACATTATTGCAAACAATATGTAATATATCTTTCTCAAACGTTTGGGTTATCTTAAATCTCAAGGCAAAAATACTAAAAATTATTTTCAATAGCAAATATTTTGCTAAAAAACTTAAAATAAAGGCTATAAAAAGGTATCTTAAAGCCAAAATTAATAAAAATAAGGGCGTTAAATCAAAAAAACATTTATTTTTGCAACATGAAACTTTTATCGGTATTACTAATGAAAACAAGGCTTGTCCTATGCTCATTTTTATTTATCAGTTTGGCTTTACATGCTTCAAAAAAGCCTGATACAGAAACGTTTACCGTGAACATCAAATATTCGGGTAAGCTTTCATTGTCCAATTATCCTGTAGTCGTCTCCCTGAAGGGATATCCTTGGGTTTCCTGTTCTTCTGTTTATTTTAATGACAAGGAGCTTCCATCTCAACTTGATGATTTGGATGGTGACGGAATAAATGATGAAATGTGTTTCCTTGCCGAGCTGAAAGGAGGGCAAACCTATAACTATAAAGTTGTGTTGAAGAAACAGGGTACGCAGAAAACGTACGCATCACGCACATACGCCGAACTCTTATTGAGAAATCCCAAGATAAAAGAAAAGAACAAACAGGATTTATATATACAGCAAATTGAAGTTGGGAAAGAGCTGAAAGACAGCTATCATTTATTGCATCACCATGGGGTGGCATTTGAAAATGAACTGATAGCATTGCGCATTTATTTTGATAAACGGCAGACACTCGACTTGTATGGGAAGAAGCGTTTAGGCTTGGAGTTACACGAGACGCAGTTTTATACGACCAAAGAGCAGTCGTTGCAAGGATTTGGAGATGATATTCTATGGACTGGAAACAGCATGGGCTTGGGGGCACTCCGTGGATGGGACGGTCGAAAAGAGCAGATGTTGGAAGATGTTGCATATCGAGGACAGCGCATAGTAACTCAAGGTCCAGTGAGAACAATCATTGAACTGACCGATAGAGGTTGGCTTTGGACGAGGGGAGAACGAAGGATTTGTCTCACAGAGCGTTATACCTTATATGCCGGCCATAGGGATTTAAGCGTGGAAGCGTGGATAAATCCGGAAGAGAAAAGACTACGTTTTGCAACTGGTTTGATGCACATTTCGGGTGCAGAAAAACTTTCAGATCATAAAGGATTGCGGGGATTGTGGGGAAAGAATTGGCCTTCAAAAGATACGACTGCCTGTAAATTAGAGACTTTGGGAATGGGAATATATGTTCCAAAAGATTATTTACAGGAAGAACTTGCCTGCGACAGTATCAATGATGCCTATGTCTTGGCTCCTATAATGGGTCACTTGAAGTATTATCTCACTTATTCAAGTGACAATGAAACGTATGGATTTCACCAAGCCAAAGATTGGTTTGCCTATTTGAAGAAATGGAAAGAGCAATTACTTTGCCTGCCCCAAGTCAGAATTATGGGCAGGCATCCAAGATAGCAGAGAATGTTTTTCGTCCATGTCTGTAGAACTGCCAGAGCAGAGAGAAGTCTTTTCGTTCATCAACTCTCGGATTAATCCGTTGTTGTTGTAGCCGTTTTCGATCTTCATCAAAGTCATGACGCCATGCTTTAAAGGCGTGACGTGCCTTATAGATAGCCTTGAAATCGGCTATGTTACGATTGAAAATAAGTGTTTGCCACGCTGCAAGATAATCGAGGAAGAAACGAAGTCGCATGATAGTTTTCAGTTCCTCATCCGGCAGGTTCTTATAGAGCATAGTCAGATTATTGCGGAAATTCAGGAACGTTTTCATCGGATTACTCTTCGGAAGCGTACCGCCACCGACATGATAGACCACGCTATTGGGAATACATACAATTCTTCTGCCCAGCAACCGAAGCCGCCAACAGAGATCAATTTCCTCGTTATGCGCAAAAAAACGACCATCAAGAGCACCTGCATTCCAGTAATCTTTCGAACGAATCAGCAGACATGCACCTGTAGCCCACATGATATCGGCAATCGAATCGTATTGACCATGGTCTTCTTCAACAATATCGAACACTCTTCCTCGACAGAAAGGGTAGCCCAAACGGTCGATGAAACCTCCTGCAGCACCGGCATATTCAAAGCGTTTCGGATTGCTCACTGATAGCAGTTTGGGTTGACAGGCTGCCACATCTGAATGTTCATCCATATAGGTCAGTAGGGGAGTGAGCCAGTTTTCTGTGACTCTGACGTCAGAATTCAATAGCAGATAGTATTCTGCATCAACCATTTTGAGTGCTTGGTTATAGCCTTCTGCAAATCCATAATTCTTATTTAATGAAAGGATTTCAACCTCGGGAAAGTCTTCTTTCAACATGGCAACAGAACCATCTGTTGAAGCATTATCAGCCACAATAATCTTTGCTTGTGCTGAAGAATAACGCATGACAACAGGAAGGTATTGTCTGAGCATCTTCTTCCCATTCCAGTTCAAAATCACAATCGCAAGTTTCATGTGTTTTTTCATTAGATTAGTTCTGCTCTCAAGGCTGATTTATCGTAGTTGAATTCACCTAATTTTACACGCATGAGTTCGTTGTCATATTCTGTACGCGCCTGTGAAGGTGGCAATTCTACGCGGATATAATTGTCCGTAAAGCCGTGCATAGCTTTCCCACGTGGTGCTTTTTCAAACAACACCTCGCGTTCTGTGCCAATAAACTGCTGATAGAAGTCTTGTGTCTTAGTATCGCTTAAGGCCAGCAGACGCTTGGAGCGCAACTTCTTATCCTTTTCTTCAACGACATACGGAATAGATAATGCACTCGTTCCCGGGCGTTCACTATAGGGAAAGACATGCAGTTGCGTAACGGGAAGATGGGCAAGAAACTGATAACAGTCTTCAAAATACTCGGGTTTCTCACCTCTACTGCCTACCATGACATCAACTCCAATGAAAGCATCTGGCATTAATTTCTTGATGAGTTCTATTTTATGTGCAAACAAAGCTGTGTCATATCGGCGATGCATCAGCTTAAGAACGGCATCGCTACCACTCTGCAATGGAATGTGGAAATGAGGCATGAAAGCCCGGCTCTCTGCACAGAAAGCTATCAATTCGTCATCTATCAAATCGGGTTCTAAACTGCTGATGCGAAAGCGTTTAATACCTTCTACCTTATCCAGAGCCTTGACAAGATCAATGAATTTCTCATGAGTAGTTTCACCAAAATGGCCGATGTTTACCCCAGTAAGTACTATTTCCTTACCACCTTCAGCTGCAGCCTCTTCTGCTTGTGCAACTAATGACGCTATTGAAGGATTGCGGGAAAAACCACGTGCATAGGGAATTGTACAGTAAGTACAGAAATAATTGCAACCATCTTGTACTTTCAGGAAGTATCGGGTACGGTTTCCTCTTGAACATGATGCCTGGAAAGTATTGATATCTTTAGTTCTGACAGAGTGATACTTATGCTGTGCAGTGCCTGCAGTCCTATCAATAAAAGCATCATTTAGATATTGAATGAGATTTGCTTTCTCATTTGAACCAAGCACAAGATCTACTCCTGGTATCTTACTTACCCGCTCAGACTCGAGTTGGGCGTAACAACCTGTAACAATAATAAATGCTCCGGGGTTCTCACGTACCATTCTATGAATAGCCTGTCTGCACTTATGGTCGGCAACATCCGTAACACTACAGGTGTTGATGAGACAAATATCTGCCTCTTCCCCCTTTGCTGCGGTCACGACACCCATATCTGATAACATTTTACCAAACGTAGATGTCTCTGAAAAATTCAGTTTACATCCAAGTGTATAATATGTAGCCTTTTTCCCTTGAAAAGCAGAACTGTCTATCATTTTATTCTTGAAATAGAGAGGAAATTAAAGTCCTAATGCCTTTATAATTTTATCAATAACGTTTTCTGTACTGTCAGAAACTTCATCAAGTTTCTTATTCAGTTCTTCGTTTATCTTATCCTCGACTTTCTTACTGACTTTATCAACTAATTTATCAGCATCTTTACTGATGGTTTTGTCTATACTATTTTCAACATCTTCGCTGTCGTTTACCGACTTTTGGTCTGTATTGTCCACAGACGAATTCTTCTGACCATTCTGATTAACTGCCTCATAACTCCTTACCACATCATCGGCATTTAAAGTGAATACATGTCCAAGAATACCGTATGAGACTTTATGTTGTTCGCCATCAAAGGTAACATCTGTAGAAGAATAAATCAGATAGTTGTGGTAATTGAGAATTTGATCTAAGGTGACATCAACCGTACTGCTGGCAAAGAGATTAGTCAACATCTTGAGTCCCATAGAAAAAATATCGTTATCTTGATTGTTTCTGTCAGCCAATTTAGTAATAGCTGTTGTCACTTCTGTTTTGATAGCTTCCTTATGATCTTGCTTGTTAGGATTGCTTACCATGAGAACGAGTAGGCAAACAAGGACAATTGCCAAAATAGAGTACCAGAAGGTCTTGTGGCTCTTCTTAGGCATTTGCTCTTTATTCTGCGCAGAAGCAACCTGCATAGTTGGCGGAACGGGTGGAGGAGTCTGCTGAGAATTGGTACGAGTCTCCATGGCCAATCTGATTTCCTCTATCTGCCACGCTGGTGTCCAGTCTTTCAAACCATCTGTCCAAACTAAGGTTTCAGCAGTGATAAGCTTTGTATTAACAAGTTCTTTGGGTGTGAATGGACCTGCTTGGGCACCATTCTCAATAATGAAGTATTGCATTTTGTTATCTCCTTATTAAAATATGGCTGCAAAGTTAGAAAAACTTTTGAGAATATTTGCATATCTCATGGGAAAAGATTACTTTTGCATTCGTTTTTATACTATGGGGTTCCGTAGCTCAGTTGGATTAGAGCAACAGCCTTCTAAGCTGTGGGTCTTGGGTTCGAATCCCAACGGAATCACCAGTAACAAGAAAGAGGAGTTTTATTTTCAAAACTCCTCTTTCACTTTTACATACAACTATTTATTAAATCAACTTGCAGATTCTATACTTCAGTTCGAGGTAAGATAAAAATAAGCTGTCATTACATGACGTTATAATTTGTATTGAATCACGCACTAATTTGAGTCATTTCACTATGTAACTTGAGTCAAAATGCAGTGTAATCTATGTCAAGTTGCCATGCAAACTGACATGAATTACATTCTCAGGAGATTAATCTTAGCTTGTAATAGTTTCAATTACTTATCCCGAACTTGGCATATTCATGAGCCAATCTCCCGAAGTATCTGTCATGAAAAAACATGTTTTTTAAGGTAAATGAAGTCTCCTGCAGTCTATATTAATTATCTCTGCAAGTTGAACTTTCCCTTATAAACCAATTTTCCTCATGCTTTTTTTAATGCAGAAGCTAAGAATTTCGGTGTATATCCCAACTTACTCTTGGCTATTTCTTCAGGTGTTCCTGTGGTAAGAATTGTTCCACCACCTCGTCCTCCCTCAGGACCAACATCAATGATATAGTCAGCTAACTTGATAACATCCAAGTTGTGTTCAATGATAATTACAGTGTTGCCACGGTCAGTGAGTTTTTGAAGCACATCCATCAGAATACGGATATCCTCAAAGTGAAGTCCTGTTGTCGGCTCATCAAGGATATAAAGCGTCTTGCCTGTATCACGCTTAGCCAGTTCTGTAGCTAACTTTACGCGCTGACTCTCACCACCTGAGAGTGTCGTTGAACTCTGTCCAAGCTTGATATACCCCAGACCTACATCCTGCAATGTCTTGATTTTCGGCAGAATACTTGGCACATTCTCAAAGAATTCCACGGCCTGATTAATCGTCATATCGAGCACATCAGCAATGGATTTACCCTTATATCTCACTTCAAGTGTTTCTCGATTGTAACGTTTGCCGTGGCAGACCTCACATGGTACCATTACATCGGGCAGGAAATTCATCTCAATTGTCTTGTAGCCATTACCGCTACAAGCCTCACAACGACCACCTTTCACGTTGAAGGAAAAGCGCCCTGGCTTATAACCTCGTATCTTTGCTTCAGGTAAGTTGACGAAAAGATTTCGAATATCACTGAATACCCCCGTGTAGGTTGCAGGGTTACTGCGTGGTGTTCTTCCAATAGGACTCTGGTCAACATTGACCACTTTATCCACATTGTCAATCCCCTCCACCTTGTCATATGGCATAGGCTTTTTCAACGAACGATAGAAATGGTGAGAGAGAATGGGCTGGAGTGTTTCATTGATAAGCGTAGATTTCCCAGAGCCTGATACTCCGGTGACAACAATCAACTTGCCTAATGGAAAATCAATATCCACATTTTTGAGATTATTTCCTTTTGCACCGAAAATCTTTATATGTTTCCCATTACCCTTGCGACGTTCGGATGGTATTTCTATCTTACGTTCACCATTCAGATATTCAGCTGTGATGGTATGCTGTTTAAGCATTTCTTCAGGCGTCCCTTGAAATACAACTTCACCACCTTTTCGCCCTGCCTTTGGTCCAATGTCTATGATCCAGTCAGCGGCCCTCATCATATCTTCATCGTGTTCAACAACAATTACAGTGTTACCAAGGTCGCGCAGTTCCTTGAGTGAGCGGATGAGACGGTCATTGTCACGTTGATGCAGACCTATACTCGGTTCATCAAGGATATAAAGTACATTGACCAATTGACTTCCTATCTGTGTAGCTAAGCGAATACGTTGGCTTTCTCCGCCCGAAAGGGTAGCACTTTGCCGATTGAGTGAGAGATAGTCGAGCCCTACTTCCAACAGAAAGTTCACACGCGTTCGGATTTCTTTAAGTATCTCGGTAGCTATTTTTTTTTGCTGAACTTCCATGTGTTCTTCCACATGTTCAAGCCATTCCTTGAGGTCATTGATATCAAGACAGGCTACCTCTGTAATGTTCTTATCCCAAATGCGATAGGAGAGCGCCTCACGGTTAAGGCGTTGTCCCTTGCATTCTGGGCACTCTGTCGTAGCCATGAACTGATCGGCCCACTTCTTTCCTGCAGCCGATTCGTCGGTTTCCATAACGGTCTGCAGGTATTTAATAATACCATCAAAGGCCACAAAATAGTCTGAAGAAGTATGAACAAGCCCCTTGTCAATCTTCAAGTTCTCCAGACTGCCATATAAAATCTCATTAATAGCATCCTGTGGAATATCTACAAAGGGAGTCTTGAGATTGCAGTCATACTTCTGAAGAATAGCATCTATCTGCCAGAATATCATCTGATTCTTATATTTCCCCAATGGGGCAATAGCCCCTTCGCGTATACTCATCTTGTCATTGGGGATTACTTTCTTAAGATCTATCTCGTTGACATAGCCTAATCCTTTGCAATGTGGACATGCCCCCTCTGGTGAATTAAACGAGAATATATTTGGTGCGGGGTCTTTATAGGAAATTCCAGAAGTCGGGCACATAAGGCGTTTAGAGAAGAACTTGGCATCACCGCTATCTTTATCCAATACCATAATAAGGCCATCGCCCTGCTTCATGGCATTTTGTATACTTTTGGCGAGGCGCTCATGAGAGACATCTTCCACGAGCATCTTATCGACTACTACCTCTATATTATGGTTTTTGTAGCGGTCGGTCTTCATACCACGCGTGATTTCCTTTATCTCTCCGTCTACTCGGATATAGATATATCCCTTGCGCCTCATGCTTTCAAAGAGTTCACGATAATGCCCTTTGCGGTTTCTAATCAATGGAGCAAGGAGGTAAATACGCTTATCTACATAATCATGAGTAATCATTTCAATGACTTTCTCCTCTGTATATTTTACCATTTTCTCGCCAGTAGCATAACTATATGCCGTTCCTGCACGTGCATAAAGCAAGCGTAGATAATCGTAAATCTCTGTAGTCGTACCGACAGTTGACCGAGGATTCTTGTTCGTAGTCTTTTGTTCAATGCTGATAACAGGGCTTAAACCTGTTATTTTGTCAACATCCGATCGTTCCATGTTACCCAGGAAATTACGTGCATAAGCTGAAAACGTTTCTATATATCTACGTTGTCCTTCGGCAAAAATAGTGTCAAAAGCTAATGATGACTTGCCAGAACCCGACAAACCAGTGATGACTGTCAGTGAATTGCGAGGGATTTGCACGTCGATATTCTTTAGATTATGCACACGTGCTCCCCAGACATTAATGTTTTTATCTTCTCTTTCCATAAGGAAATCATTCTATTTTGTGTTTCTTGAATACTTCTTCTTGATAGTTTTTTCTGCCCACCTCATTGCCCTGTTGAGTCGATGTAACCCCTTAGAAGATTTACATCACGCTTGATAGAATAGCGTTTGCCATCGGCGCCACGTGCATTTACCACAACAAAATATACTCCTTGGCTGACATCTTTACCGTGAAACTTTCCATCCCAACCGCCGGTTATATCATTCCATTCATAGAGTTTCTGGCCCCAGCGATTGTAAATGATAGCATGAAACTCTATAATGCTCTGGTAGGTTGACTTAGCTTGATAAATATCATTAATGCCGTCACCATTTGGAGAAAAGGCATTTGGCATTTCAAGTTTGCTCTCTGACAGCGTAATGCTTATCGGATCGCACTCTTGTTCTATAATGTCATTGCCATTGGTGAACTTTGCATAGAGCACAACCGAATGATGTCCCGACCTACTGAATGTATAGGATGTATTCTCTTCATACCTGATAAGATAGGGCTTATTCTCTCTTTCATAACTGAAACGCCATTCGTAATAAGCCGTCCAACCAGTTACAGACTGCGGGTTTGCCTTAAAAGTTGCCTCAACAGGTGCTGGTCCATTATAATCTCCTTGGCTTTCATTTCCAGAAGCATCCTTGATAATTACAGTTGGCACGACAGTAGGATTATCATCAGCCCAAACACAGACATAGCCTATCAACTGTAAAAAGAGCAGAACTAATATCTTTATTTTCATTTCTTTATAGCTATATTTTTGCAAAGTTACTAAAAAGAAAACACAAGATATGGTGTAATGACATATTTTTTGTATTTTTGCAGTTGGAAGTTTAATATTTTTCTAAGATGAAGTTTATTTGTAGATACATATTGCTTTGTTTGCTTGTCGTTATGGGCGTTGTCACAGGCAAAGCTGGTAGTAATAACACGATTTCTGTGGGTGTAATGCTTCCATTGCATCAAGTAGATGGTGATGGAAAGCGCATGATAGAATATTATCGTGGTATGCTGACAGCTTTTGAGCAGCTGAAAAAAGAGGGCTATCATATCAATATTCATGCCTGGAATGTTAATATTGACACAGATATCAAAACTACATTGCTCGATCCAAATGCAACCAAGTGTGATTTAATATTCGGCCCTTTGTATAGCAAACAAGTGAAACCTCTTGGTGATTTCTGTAAAACTAAAGGCATTCGATTGGTGATACCATTCTCTATTTCAGGAAATGATGTGGCATATAACAGCAATATCTTCCAGGTATATCAGGATGAAACACGGTTGATAAACGCCACAGTAAATGCTTTTATTGAACGTTTCAGTAAATGTCATCCTGTATTTGTCGATTGTGGAGATGCTACAAGCAAGAAAGGTGCTTTCACTGCAGCATTGCGCAAGCAGCTTGAAACCAAGGGAATACGCTATAATCTCACAAGTCTCAAGTCAGATGATATTGCATTTTCCAAGGCTTTTGTCAATGGTCAGACAAATGTTATCGTGCTCAATACAGCGCGTTCTCCCGAACTGAATGCCGCTTTTGTCAAGCTTGAGCGTTTCGATCAGTTGCATCCTGGCACACTCATCAGCATGTTTGGATATACAGAATGGTTGATGTATGCACCTTATGACTTTGCCCATTTCTGCAAATATGACACTTATATCCCCACAACCTTTTATTATAATGCCTCTTCTTCGGGCACGAAGGCTTTGGAAAACAGCTATCGTTATTGGTTTCATGAGCCTATGCAGCAGGCCTTGCCACGCTTTGCCATCATGGGCTACGACCATGCACAATTCTTTGTTCGAGGCATGGCGCAGTATGGCAAGAGGTTTCTGGGCAGCAAATGGCAACAGCCTTACAAGGCATTGCAATCACCATTGAAGTTCGAACCCGTTGACAATGGTGGGCGTATTAATGCAAGTTTTCAGTTAATTCATTACCTCTACAATGGCAATGTAGAGAGTATTGCCTATTGATTTCGTCTATTTCTCTTGGTTTTTAGTATGAGATTGCAAAACAAAATAATGGGAGTCTTGCTGTTTGTCTGCTGTTATGGTCAGCCTCTTTTGGCGCAGATAGGCGAGCATCGCGATGACTTCTCTGTAGGTTTCAATGGAGGTTACGTATTGAGCAATGTTGGATTTGTGCCCAAAGTCAATCAGAAACAACACGGAGGTATCACCGGTGGTCTTGCATTGCGCTATAAAAGTGAGAAATATTTTTCTACATTTTGTTCTATCATGGCAGAAATAAACTATGCTCAATTGGGTTGGAAAGAGGACATTCTTGATGCTAAAGACCAACCTGTCATCAATGCAACGACAGGAGTTGCAGAAGAATATAAACGCACAATCAACTATATTCAAGCACCTATCTTTGCCCACCTTGCATGGGGGAAAGAAGACAAGGGGACCAATTTCTTTCTCAATTTGGGACCACAGTTTGGCTATATGCTCAGTGAAAGTACCGACATGAATTTCAACTTTGACCAGCGTAACACAAAAGACCGCGTCAACCCAGTGGTTGCACAAGATACGATGAGTGTAGAGAAGAAATTTGATTATGGCATCATCGTAGGTCTTGGCGGAGAATACAGCCACCCAAAAGTGGGGCATTTCCTGCTTGAAGCACGCTATTATTACGGACTTGGCAATATCTATGGCTCTACTAAACGCGACTTCTTCTCAAAGTCAAACTTTGGCAATATTGTTATCAAAGCAACCTATCTCTTTGATATCAAACGGACGAAAAAAACGAAATAATTACAATTAAAAATAGGAATATGTTTGAAAATCAACCGAAAGGTCTGTACGCCTTAGCCCTTGCCAACACGGGTGAGCGCTTTGGTTACTACACAATGTTAGCCATCTTTGCATTGTTTATGCAGGCTAAGTTTGGCTGGACAGAGTCTCAAGCAGGACAAGTCTATGCTATTTTTCTTGCCGTTGTTTACTTTGCCCCGCTTTTAGGTGGCATGTTAGCCGACAAAATCGGTTATGGGAAGTGTGTCACGATAGGCTTTGCAACCATGTTCTTTGGATATCTTGGATTAGCTATTCCGACAGGAGCTAACGACATCGGTAAGGCTGCCATGTTTGCCGGTTTAGCTTGCGTATCTCTGGGAACCGGGCTTTTCAAAGGCAATCTTCAAGTGCTTGTGGGCAACCTTTATGATAATCCTAAATATTCAAGCAGTCGTGATTCTGCTTTCAGTCTTTTCTATATGGCCATTAATATAGGTGCTATGTTCGCTCCTTCAATGGCAAAATGGATTACGAACATCTATCTTCGTCAATATGGATTTGTGTATGACGCCGGCAATTTCGACCCTGCATATTTGCATACCCTTTATGGTGCGTATGGTCTTTGCTTTGGTGTTGCCTGCATATCACTGATACTTTCGGCTATAATCTATTTTGTCTGTCGCAGTTGGTTTAAGCATGCAGACGTCACAGCCAATCAAGCAAAAGCTGCCAATCAAGCTGTTGAAGAACTCACACCGAAGCAGACGAAAGATCGTATTGTTGCCTTATTATTGGTCTTCGCTGTTGTGATATTCTTCTGGATGGCTTTCCATCAGAACGGTTCTGCGCTGACTTTCTTCGCAAAGAAATATACAGACCTGACTGTTACCGGCTCAATGCGCATTTGGTTCAACATCTTCAGTCTTGCTTTAATAGCACTTTCAGTCTACACCGGCTTCTCCGTTTTCCAGGCAAAAACCACGAAGAACAAGGTCATCTGCAGCGTTGTTACATTGCTTGCATGGGGAGGTGCACTATATCTCTTTAAGCAAATGGATAATCCAACTATGGCTCAACCCTCCGACTTCCAGCAATTCAATCCTTTCTTTGTCGTCTCACTCACACCTTTCAGTATGCTTTTCTTCGGTTTATTAGCCAATAAAGGCCATGAAGTAAGTGCGCCGGCCCGAATTGCCTGGGGTATGTTAGTGGCTGCATTGGGATTTGGGGTCATCACATTGGCCTCAACCAGTCTGATTTCTCCTATGGACTTAGGGGATAAAACCCAAAGCATTCTTTCTCCAAGTTGGTTGATTTCCACCTATTTCACCTTGACCTTAGCCGAGCTTCTGCTCTCACCAATGGGCATTTCCTTTGTCAGCAAGGTAGCACCTCCAAAGTATAAAGGCCTCATGATGGGTGGATGGTTCGTTGCAACTGCCATCGGTAACTACCTCAGTTCTATCCCTTCAATGCTATGGAACCGTATTCCGCTGATGTATAACTGGGGCATTCTGATTGCACTTTGCCTTATCAGTGCGGTTGTAATGTTTGCACTGTTGAAGAAACTCAATAAGATGACAGCTTGATGAACACTGTATAAAATGATAGTAAAAGAGGCATTGTCGTGACTTAACGGTATAGTCTCTTTTCATTTTGAGTTTAATCACGTCGTGTTTTGCGTCACTTTACCGTTTAACTTGACTCAAATCACAATGTAACTTGACTCAAATCACGATGTATTTTGACGCAAGTTACAAGCTGTTTTGATGCAGATTACATCGTGATTTGACACAGATTTCAAGCTGCCCGACAGCACATTATGGAAATATCCAGCTTCTCTTGCAAATTAAAATGGGAATATCCGTTGTGGATGATGAATTATCTGTTTATTGAAGATACCTAAACCTAAATGTATGAAAGATTTCTTTGCCAACGCCATTACATGGCTTGTTCTTCTCATTTTCACTATAGGAGCAGCATGGGCTGCAATCACTAAATTCCAGACAGGTCACTACATTATGGGCCTTCTGTGTGCGTTTGGAGCATTACTTTTCGGTCTTCCTCTTATATCTTATTTCCTGCCGAAGGGTAAGAAGAAGGAAAAAGAAGATACAGTACAAGTAACCATTATTCCTCTCCCCACGGATAAAGATAAATTAGAAGCACTTGCAATTCAATTGATAGATGATGATAAGCCACTTATGGATACCATTCTGGAGAGTTTAGCGCATCCCCAAGCATTTTATGAACATAAGGCCAAGACCGTAGGTGAAGATGAGATTGACTATGAGGCATTTTGGATAGACGCGAAAAACGACATAGATACACTTTCAAGTGTTGGCATGCTGTATCTTCTCTCCGATGCAAATGTCGTGCGAAGTGTCGATCCTAAGGAAGGACTTGACAATTTCTTGTGGAATATTGAATGTCTGAAGCGTGTTCAACTGCATCATCTGACCATAGAAAAAGCCTTGTTGAATAACACATTAGATATTCTCCATTGTTGTGATATCATCAATAAGCAATGGGAACCGACAGGATTTCAACTCGCACTTATTGATGATGACAGCAGCGACAGCACGATAACGGTTGTGCCAATAGGGTGGAAAGGAATTTCATAATCCAAGTGGAAAATATTCAAAAGCATTGTCCACACCATTTTTTTTCATACGAACCAAGCCTCTTTTGAATTATTTTATGTATATTTGCATAGACTGACAAAATCAACAGACTATGGACGTAGAAAAGATAAAAGAGATGCTCCGCCGACATGACGGACTGTCGAATACGCTTGGAATGGAGTTTATTTCAACTCCCGAACCTGATACCTGCAAGGCTACTATGAAAGTAGATGAGCGTAATAAGCAGGCTTTCGGTTTCCTGTCGGGTGGGGCCTCATTAGCTTTAGCCGAGAATTTGGCAGGCGTAGGAAGCATTGCATTGTGCCCGCGTAAAATCTGTGTAGGTATCAATGTCAGTGGAAATCATGTAAAAGCTGTGCTTGAAGGCGATACGGTAACAGCTTTCGGGCGACTTCTTTCAAAAGGAAGCACGTTGCATGTGTGGCAGATTGACATTAAAAACTCGGCCGGGGACTTGATTTCAACGGTTCATGTCACCAACTATATCATGAATTCTACTACTCGGAAAGCATGACGGCAACTGTTGTCTATCGACTGCCAGATACAGATCATTACGTGCGTATTCGGTCACGACATGAACCGCTTCGCCTTTCTTCTTGTGAAGAACTGAATGGTCAGCAAGGTTTTGTCTTTTCGCCCTTTGCTGTTTCAGAGGATACTCCTTTGATGCTGATAAGGCCTGACGAGGTTGAAGTGCTGCCTTTTAAACCATCTGGTAATGACACCGTTAGTGTGGAGAAAGTCCTTTTTGACAGGGAAGAATATCACAAAGACTTTCAATGTTTTCACACAGAATTACTCAATCGACATTTTCAAAAGATTGTGTTGTCACGTCATGTTGATGTAAAGTGTTGTAAAAGGCCGAGTCCGATGCGTTTGTTTGTAAAAGCATGTACACTGTATCCTCACCAGTTCATCTGTCTGATATCAATGCAGCAGAGCGGTACTTGGCTGATGGCTACCCCTGAAGTGTTGATAGAAAAGCAGGCAGGAAGTCCTGCATGGCATACCATGGCCTTAGCAGGAACAATGCGTGAAGAAGGGCCTTGGAGCGAAAAAGATTGTCGGGAACAACAGTATGTGGCCGATTATATTGCGCAGCATTTGGCTAATCACGCTATAGAAGTAAGAAGAAGTCAACCTTATACGCGTATGGCAGCCCATCTTTATCACCGTTGTACGGATTTCCATTTTATCTTAAAAGATGATAGGTATATAGGGAATGTCATCTCATCCTTGCATCCTACGCCTGCTGTCTGTGGCATTCCCAAACGCGAAACACAGGATTTTATCTTGCAACATGAGTCTCACGATCGAAAATATTACAGTGGTTTTTGTGGACCATTGCAGATGGATGACGCTACTCATCTTTATGTTTCATTGCGCTGTATGCTGCTGATGGAACAAAATTGTAGGCTTTATGCAGGTGGAGGATTACTTGATAATTCTGATGAAACACGAGAATGGAGGGAAACAGAATATAAGTTAAACACAATGTTGGATGTTCTCAGATAAAGAAAATGTAAATATATTAACGAGTCTTCTCATTGCTCATAGTGTGCGTCATGCCGTGGTCTGTCCAGGCAGTAGGAATGCTCCTATTGTCCATAATCTTGATGCTTGTGGTAGCATTCATTGCTATCCTGTGACCGATGAGCGCAGTGCGGGGTTTTATGCCTTGGGCTTATGTCAGGCGGTCAATGCTCCGGTGGTTGTCTGTGTGACGAGTGGAACAGCATTACTCAACCTTTGTCCGTCAGTGGCAGAAGCCTTTTATCAGCATTTGCCTTTAGTAGTGATTTCGGCAGATAGGCCTGCACAGTGGATAGACCAGCTTGACGGACAGACGCTTCTGCAAGTAGGTGCTTTGGAACGCTTTGTGAGCAAGACTGTCAACCTGCCTGAACCGCATGATAAAGAAAGTCGTTGGTATTGCAACCGGCTGATCAATGAAGCCATGATTGCATGTGTAAAAGGTATCTGTGGCCCTGTACATATCAATGTTCCCATTACTGAGCCACTTTATCAGTTCAATACAAATACACTACCTATAGAGCGCAAAATCACTTTTCTTTCAGGCCTGTCAGATTTCAATGCAGCTTCTGTTCAGTGCTTTCAACCTATAGTCAAAGCGTTGAAACATGCGCAGAAACCATTGATTATCATTGGACAAATGAAACCTTCTGTGGTGATTTCCACGCATGTTGAACGTTTGATTTCACAGCAACACGTTGTTCTATATGAGCCATTGGGCGTTGATAAAGGGGATAACTGCTTAGAGGAAACGATGTGCCTGATTGGTGATAAAAAGGAGTTCTTACCTGATTTTATTCTCTATTTTGGCGATACATTTGTGAGCAAACGACTCAAAGAATTTCTGCGGAAAGCCAAGAAAGCTGAATGTTGGATAGTTAATCCAGAGGGCGTTTTATATGATACTTTCATGAATTTAACCGGTATCGTACAGGCTGAACCCAAGGATATCATGCAGGCTATCGACTTCCAAGGGAATACCGAATGGTTCAACCTATGGGAGAATATGAAGCAACATGTACGTAAACATTGCATGGTTTTTGAACCGCACTATTCAAATATGTTGGCAGTGAAGCAGGTGGAAGCCCTCCTCTCAAACAATCCATCGAAAGCTATTGTGCATTATGCCAACAGTACATCTATTAGATTAGGTTGTATTTATGCACGTCATCATATCTTCTGTAACCGTGGTGTAAACGGTATAGAAGGGTCACTTTCTACAGCTGCCGGCTATTCCTTGGTAACAAAAGAACAGGTGTTTTGCATCATTGGTGACTTGAGTTTCTTCTATGATCAGAATGCCTTGTGGAACCAAAACTTAGGTGGAAATCTAAGAATACTGCTTTTGAACAATCATGGAGGAGAGATTTTCGCGAAGTTTGAAGGCCTGAAACAGAGTCCGGTACGTAACAGGATAGTAATAGCAGAGCATGCAACAACGGCAGAAGGGATATGCCGTGACAATCGAATTAAATATTATGCGGCAAACGACATACAGACTCTTGAGAAGCTTCTATATGTGCTGGTAAAGGAGAAATCAGAGCGTCCAATGCTCTTGGAAGTGTTTACCGATGCCGAAACCGATCTACAGATATACCAGGAATATCTTAATACTTTATAATTATGGAACAAAGAAAATGGGAGAAAATCAAAGGATTTGACTTCAAGGAAATCCTCTTTGAAAGCTACAATCATATTGCAAAGATAACCATTAATCGTGAACGTTATCGCAATGCTTTTACGCCATTGACCACTTGGGAGATGAGCCAAGCATTCTCTTATTGCAGAGAATGCCAGGACATTCGTGTGGTTATATTGACCGGTTCGGGAGATAAAGCTTTCTGTGCAGGTGGAGATATGCACGTGAAAGGACGTGGAGGATATGTGGGAAGTGACGGTGTCCCGCGCCTGAATGTACTTGATGTGCAGATGCAGATACGTCGTTTGCCCAAGCCTGTTATTGCAATGGTGAATGGCTATGCTATCGGTGGAGGACATGTCTTGCATGTGATGTGCGATCTTACGATTGCGAGTGAAAATGCAATCTTCGGTCAGACTGGCCCAAAAGTTGGGTCATTTGATGCTGGTTTTGGAGCCAGTTATCTTGCTCGAATGGTGGGCCAGAAGAAGGCACGTGAAATATGGTTCCTCTGCAAACAATATAGTGCAAAGGAGGCCGAAGCTATGGGAATGGTCAATAAGGTGGTGCCTTTCAACCAATTAGAAGACACTTGTGTAGAGTGGGCTGAAATCATGATGGAACGCAGTCCGCTAGCACTTCGTATGATAAAAGCCGGTCTGAATGCAGAGCTTGACGGTCAGGCGGGCATTCAGGAACTTGCAGGTGACGCAACCATGCTTTATTACACGATGGACGAAGCACAGGAGGGAGGCAAGGCTTTCCTTGAAAAACGCAAGCCCGACTTTGACAAATATCCACAATTCCCCTAATGATACATATTGAAATCAGTGAGCGGACATTTCACTTCAAGCAACCGGCCGGCACCTCTCGAGGTGTTTATACAAGGCGTCACAGTTATTTTCTAACGGTGACAGATGATGCACGCCCTGGGATAAAAGGATTTGGAGAGTGTGCTACTTTGCCAGATCTTTCATGTGATGCCATACCTGAATATGAAACGATCTTGCGCCAACTTTGTAAGACAGTTGAGACTTTAGGCAAGATTCCCTATGACATATTGCGATCTTATCCGAGCATTCTTTTTGGCTTGGAAACTGCTTTTGCACAATTGGAAGCTCATGGAAGTACAATGCTTTTTGACACTCCTTTCGGTCGAGGTGAAGTGGGCATACGCATCAATGGGCTTGTATGGATGGGGAGTTTCGATGAAATGTATCAGCGGATAGAGGCTAAACTTCAGCAGGGATTTCATTGTGTGAAGCTGAAAATCGGTGCTATTGACTTCGACAAAGAACTTGAACTCATTCGACACATCCGTGAGTCTTTCAGCAAAAGACAAATTGAACTGCGTGTAGATGCCAATGGAGCTTTTACACCAAACAATGCACTGCAGCGCCTCGAAGCATTGGCGAAATATGACATTCATTCGATAGAACAGCCTATCAAACAACATCAATGGAAAGCCATGGCAAGGCTTTGTGCTGTCTCACCGCTACCTATAGCCTTGGATGAAGAACTCATTGGAGTAAATGTAAAAAGTATGAAAGCTGATTTACTTGACACCATTCAGCCCCAATATATTATTCTCAAACCAAGTCTTCATGGCGGAATGTATGGCACAGAAGAATGGATACAACTGGCTGAAGAACGTGGGATTGGAAGCTGGATAACCAGTGCTTTAGAAAGCAATGTGGGATTGAATGCCATTGCACACTTCTGTGCAAAGGTCTACGGTTCACACATTACGCCCCCCCAAGGCTTGGGAACAGGTCAGCTTTTTACGGATAATATCACTATGCCTTTAGAGATAAAGAGAGATGAATTATGGGCTATAAAATAATATTGCAATGACTTTAGAGGCCTTTTTAGAAGCATGGAACAATCCTTCAGATAGGATATTGGTGCACACCAGCGGTAGCACGGGAATGCCAAAGTCAATGTTTGTCGAGAAGAAGCGAATGCTCAATTCAGCCCGCATCACTTGTGATTTCCTTGGTTTACAGGCTGGTGACATGGCTTTTCTTTGTATGCCATTAGACTATATCGCGGGGAAAATGATGGTGGTACGCAGCATTGAACGCCATTTGGAACTGAAAACCGTTGAACCATCAGGCCACCCATTGCATGGTTTTAAGGTTGACAGAAACAGGCATTCTCTTGCTGCAATGGTTCCCCTGCAGGTTTATAACAGTCTTCAAGTGGTCGAAGAGACCGAGGAATTGAAACATTTTACACATCTTATCATTGGTGGTGGTGCTATCGATAATCAGCTGGCTGAAGCCTTGAGAGACTTTCCAAATAATGTGTGGAGCACGTATGGCATGACAGAAACACTTTCGCATATTGCACTTCGACGCTTGAATGGGCCGGAAACAAGCGATTGGTATAAGCCTTTTGAAGGAGTAACGGTATCTTCTAATGCCGAAGGATGCTTGGTGATTGATGCACCGTTAGTGCACGACGGACTCCTTGTGACGAATGATATCGTAACAATTAATGCCGAAGGTTGCTTCAAAATCCGGGGCAGGAAGGATAATGTCGTCTGCACAGGAGGCATTAAAGTACAGATGGAAGAGATTGAGACCCTATTGAAACCATGGCTTGAAAAGCCTTTCATGATTACCAAACGACCTGACAAAAAATTTGGAGAAACTATTGTTCTACTGACAGAAGAAGAGGAAATCTCAAAGATAAAGCATATCTGCAAGGCATGTCTTCCAAAATATTGGCAACCACATGATTATCTTTATATAGATCACATACCACTCACCGAGACTGGAAAACCTGCACGTGCAGCAGCCTTATCCCTCGCGAAAGAAATCTAATGCCTCTTTAATCTCCTCATCAGTAGCCGTCTGATTGATACGGATATCACCGATATTTCCCAACAACGTAAAGTTGATGATGCCGTTTGTATTCTTCTTATCATGGGTCATCAGCGCAATGAGTTCATCATAGTCATTGCATGTAACAGGAAGATATCCATAGTTTTCACGAATGAAACTGACAGTCTGTCTCATTCTTTCTGTCGGAAAACCAACCTTGAAACAACTGAGATAAAGCTCGCAAATAAGTCCGAAAGCAACGGCATAACCATGCAGGATAGGGCTTCTCTTGAGAGCCCAACTCTCGAAAGCATGGCCGAAAGTATGCCCCAGATTTAATGCCTTTCGTATGCCTTGTTCATGTGGATCCTGCTCAACGATACGCTCTTTCACCTTGACAGACTCGGCAACCATACATTGAAGTTTCTTCAAATCTGGCTGCATTAGCGGAAATGTAATGAGTTCATTCCATGTCTTTTCATCAGAAATGAGTCCGTGCTTCAGCATTTCTGCATATCCCGAACAGATATTTTTTGCATCGAGTGTCTGCAGGAATTGCGTGTCAATGAGAACGAAACGACTCTCATTGAACACGCCGATTTCATTCTTCAGTCCGTTGAAATTAATCCCCGTCTTTCCACCCACAGATGCATCAACCATAGCTAAAAGCGTTGTTGGAATATTGATGAAGTTGATGCCCCGCTTGAAAGTTGAAGCTGCAAAGCCCCCTAAATCTGTCACCATTCCACCACCAAGGTTCACAAGACAAGAATGTCTCGTGGCACCTCCATTGCTTAATTCCTGCCATACTTGCATGAGTGAAGTGACATCTTTGTGGGTGTCTGAGGCCGGAATGGTTATGACTTTCGCCTCTTGTGCATGCAACAACTCGTCCAGAACAGGCCAACAGAGTCTGTGCGTAGTCTCATCTGTAAGTATGAAAAGACGGTCGTGCCGGCACGAAGCAATGGCATCGGTGAGCTCTTTTGCTATATTTTGGGATATGATAATCCTGCTTTTCATCATAAACTTAACATTCAGATTGTTTTTACAAAAGTATAGTTTTTCTGGTTTCTCACAAAATTTTCACTGATGTTTTAGGGAGTATGCCTCGTAACTTGATGCATATTGCGCTGTGATTTGACGCAAATGAGCGCGCAATATGACGCAAGTTACAGCGTCATTTGCATCATTTTGTTCTGTCATTCCTGTTTTATGGAATAACTGTCTGGCAATCAACAAAATATCAAATATAGATAATCACCATTAAAATAAGATGAGAAGAACTGCTCTTTGAATGTTGATGTATACATTAAATAGGGGAGGGTTGAATATAAACTTGCTGTATCATGGAAAATTAAATATACCTTTATTATAGGATTTTGAGATTAATTTATTAATTTTGCACATAAGCAAACAAGAATAATGACAAGGAAACATAAGCCATACCCAATTTTAGAAAACGTTACTATAGAGGCTGTTGCAGCTGAAGGGAAAAGTCTTTTTCATCACGAGGACAAAGTAGTCTTTGTTCCGTTCTGTGTTCCTGGTGACATCGTTGATGTGCAGATTACCAGAAAGAAACACAGTTTTATGGAAGGAAAAGTCGTAAAAGTGATTGAATACAGTAAGGTACGCGAGACTCCGATGTGTGCACATTTCGGTATATGTGGTGGCTGTAAGTGGCAGAATCTGCCCTATGAGGAGCAGTTGAAAGCCAAGCAACAGCAAGTCTACGACCAACTGACGCGCATTGGCAAGATAGCACTTCCAGAGTTTAATCCCATTATGGGAAGCGTAAAAACAAAGGAATATCGTAACAAATTAGAGTTTGGCTGTGCAAATAAACGTTGGTATACCAAGGACGAAATTGCTGCTATGCCACCTCGTGAGGAGGGAACAGAGGGAAATTTGAACGAGAGTGCCATTGGTTTCCATATCACGGGAGCATTTGATAAGATATATCCTATTGAGAAATGCTGGTTGATGGACGATCTCCATAACCAGATTAGAAATGAGATAAATCGTTATGCCAAGGAACAAGACCTTGCATTTTATGATATCAGAGCACAACATGGATTGCTGCGCGACTTAATGATGCGCAATTCAAACACAGGGGAATTCATGCTGTTGGTGCAGTTCCACTATGATGAAGAGGGCGACGAAGAGAAAGCAATGGCACTGCTTCAGCACATTGCAGATGTTTTCCCGCAAATTACCAGCCTGATTTATGTGGACAATCAAAAGGGGAATGACACTTTCGGTGACTTGGAACTGACGACTTTCAAGGGTACAGATTTCATCTATGAGACTATGGAAGACCTGAAATTCAAGGTTGGGCCGAAGAGCTTCTATCAGACAAATACCGAACAAGCTTATCATCTTTACAGTGTAGCCCGGGCCTTTGCTGCACTCACAGGAAAGGAATTAGTCTATGATTTATATACTGGAACGGGAACAATTGCTAACTTTGTGGCTCATCAGGCCAAGCAAGTAATAGGTATAGAATATGTGCCGGAGGCTATCGAAGATGCTAAGGAAAACAGCAAGGTCAATGGCATAGACAACACTTTGTTTTATGCCGGCGACATGAAAAACATCCTTACAGACGACTTTATCCATGAACATGGGCGTCCGGATGTCATCATTACCGATCCTCCACGTGCAGGGATGCACCCTGATGTCGTTCAGGTTATTCTGAATGCTGCACCAAAGCGTGTCGTCTATGTAAGCTGTAACCCTGCGACTCAGGCGCGAGACCTGCAATTGATGGATGCAGATTACAAGGTGACAGCTGTGCAACCGGTTGATATGTTCCCACATACACCACATGTTGAAAATGTGGTTCTGCTGGAAAGAAGATAACAAAAATATTAATTTTCTAATTCATGAATTATGGTGAGAAAAGGCTTATGCGTTGCATTGCTCGTGCTTGTCACACTGTCAGGTAGTGCACAGAAGAAGGAATGGTTCAGCAACATTAAACTCTCTGGCTATGGAATGACCCAGTATCAATATACTGATCAAGAAGGAAGCAAAGGCAATTCATTTAATCTGCGATTGTTCCGTTTGTCTTTAGACGGACGTATCTTAAATGATTTTTATTGGAAGGCACAGGCTCAATTCAATGGAAACACATCGACATTGGGAAGCAGTCCACGTCTTGTAGACCTATTTGTAGAGTGGCAGAAATATGATTATTTCAAGGTGAAGTTAGGCCAGTTTAAGCGACCATTTACGTTTGAAAATCCCATTCATCCCATTGACCAGGGATTTATGTGCGTGGGACAGATCACTTCGAAACTGGCCGGCTTCAGTGACAGAAGTGGTGAACAGCCCAGCAACGGCCGCGATATAGGTCTTCAAATTCAAGGTGATTTCCTCAAGAATGCAGCGGGGCGCAACCTTTTACACTACCAAATAGGGGTGTTTAACGGCCAAGGTATCAATACAAAAGATGTTGACCAGCGCAAAGATATCATTGGTGGTATTTGGGTAATACCCGTAGATGGTCTGCGATTAGGTGTCTTTGGCTGGGAAGGTTCAGTGGCCCGTAAGGGGAATTGGACAGATGATGCAGGTGTAACACACACGGGAAAGGTTCGTTCTTTGCCTAAACATCGCTATGCTGTCAGTGGCGAATACAAATTTAATGACTGGACTTTGCGCTCTGAATATGTTCATTCAACGGGATATGCATTTGCTAAATCCATCACTAATACGACCGCACAGGATCCTAATTTCACGAATTGCGATGTGAATACAACCTTGGGAAATAAGGCAGATGGCTTCTATGGATTAGTTATAGCACCTGTCATTCAGAAGAAATTACATGTGAAAGCACGCTACGACTTGTACCGTCCAAGTGCAGAGTGGGATAGGGCACGTACCCAGTATGAGGTTGGAGCAGATTATCTTTTCCACAAGAACTTTCAAATTAATGTGGAGTATGCCCGCATCAACGACCGTGCGTTGTCAAAGCATAACTATAACATGATTGATGTTGAAGTCGACTTCAGATTTTAAAATCAGTGCGAGCCGATAAATTGAATATCGTAAAAAAGAGCGCAGAGTTGTTCGGGAAAGAGGCTGAAACAATATATAAACACTTGCCGGCAACTCTGCAATTATATTATATAACTACTGCAAGCGCGAGAGTTCAATAGCCATTTGCTGTTGCAATTCTTTAGCACTGTTTGCGGCTTTCTCTGCGAAATCTTCATGTTGGCCGGCATAGATAATGCCACGAGAAGAATTAACTAACAGGCCACAATCTGCCGTCATTCCATACTTGCAGACTTCCTGAAGACTACCACCTTGTGCTCCAACACCAGGAACTAAAAGGAAGTGATCAGGCGCTATCTTTCGAATATCCTGGAACATTGCACCTTGTGTAGCACCAACAACATACATCAAGTTATCCATGTTGCCCCATTCCTGACTCTTTGATAGCACCTTTTCAAACAGGCGCTGACCATTATCGGAAGTGAAAAGCTGGAAATCATGGCTGCCTTTATTACTGGTCAAAGCCAATAAAATGACCCACTTTCCTTCATATTCAAGGAAAGGTTTTACACTGTCTTCACCCATGTAAGGTGCAACAGTCAGTGCATCGAGATCATATTCTTCAAAGAAAGTCTTGGCATACATGCGGCTTGTATTGCCAATATCACCACGTTTGGCATCTGCAATTATGAAATGATGAGGATAGTGTTCTTTCAAGTAATTGATTGTTTTTTCGAAAGCTATCATTCCTTTTATGCCATAGCACTCATAGAATGCAAGATTAGGTTTGTAGGAAACACAGTATGGGGCGGTCGCATCAATAATAGCTTTATTGAAAACGAAAATAGGATCATCTTCATCCAACAGATGTTTCGGTATTTTATTTAGGTCGATATCTAAACCTACGCACAGGAAAGACTTCTTGTCGAAAATCTCTTTTATAAGTTGTTCTCTGTTCATGTTATTTCTGTTTTTCAGTTTTTGGCAACTCTGTTTTGACCTTCTCCTTTCGATGAGTAGAAATCATGAGCCGCATAAAATCATCAGCCTGAATTGTACGTTCCTGCTGCTCCTGATCCTCATTCTTCTTTGTATATTTAATGCCCATCTCCGTTTGATAGTTTAAAGTTCATTTTCTTTAAGCTTTTCAGCGTTTTCTGCTACAGTCAATGCATCGATCATATCCTGAATATTTCCACCCAAGAAACCTTGAAGATCATGTGTCGTATAACCAATTCTATGGTCTGTTACGCGCCCTTGTGGGAAGTTGTAGGTTCTGATTTTGGCCGATCGGTCACCTGTTGAGACCAAACTTTTCCTTCTGCTTGCAATATCATCAACATACTTCTGATGTTCGCGGTCATGAATAAAAGTATAGAGGCGACTCAAAGCACGCTCTTTATTCTTGGGTTGATCACGCGTTTCTGTACATTCAATCAATATCTCTTCAACCTCACCAGTGTTAGGATTCTTCCAGGGATAGCGCAAACGGACACCGGACTCCACTTTATTAACGTTCTGACCACCGGCACCACTTGAGCGGAAGGTATCCCACTTGATGTCTCCCTCATTGATATTCACTTCAAATTTATCAGCTTCAGGCAACACGGCAACAGTAGCTGCACTGGTCTGCATACGGCCGTTTGACTCTGTCACAGGCACACGTTGAACACGATGGACACCACTTTCATATTTCATTGTACCATATACATCTGTGCCACTGATAGCAAAATCGATCTCTTTATATCCACCTACAGCTCCCTCTGAAACATCAGTGACACTGAGTGTCCAGCCCTTCATGTCGCAAAAGCGCTTATATATGTTGAACAGATCCCCTGCAAATAAAGCTGCTTCATCACCACCTGTTCCTGCACGTATCTCCATTTGAACATTCTTTGCATCCTCAGGATCCTTGGGGATTAAGAGTAGTTTTATCTCTTCTTCCAATTGCGGTTGGAGAGTTTCGTTCTGCTGTAACTCTTCACGAGCCATATCTTTCATGTCGCTATCGCTCTCATTCGCAAGTATATCCTTTGCTTCACGGATAGAATCGAGGCATGCTATGTATCGCTTTCGGGCGTTCATGATATCGCCTAAATCTTTCCATTCCTTGGTAAGCTTTACATAACGTGTCTGATCAGCAATTACATCTGGGTCGGTAATCAACGTACTAACCTCTTCAAAACGGCTTTCAAGGCCGTCTAACTTTTCAAGTATACTATTATTTTCTGGCATATTATTTTAATTTTACTTATGATATCATGTTGTGAATTCGGTTTAAACATCTATCTTTCTGCTTCCAAGGGGTTGGAAAGCCGCTTTTTTCAGTTTTCTGTTCATCCAAGGGGTTGGAAAGCCACTTTTTTCAGTTTTCTGCTCATCCAAGGGGTTGGAAAGCCATTTTTTTCAGTTTTCTGCTCATCCAAGGGGTTGGAAAGCCATTTTTTCCAGTTTTCTGCTCTTCCAAGGGGTTGGAAAGCCGTTTTTTATTTTTTACCCCATCAAAACCCAAACAGATTCTTAAACAGAATTCACGTATATAATGTTGTGGCAGAGTATTCAATATTCGAAAGTCCCAAACTCGGAATGAATAGTGAGACTACGCTTTCCTTCCTCTATATGGCCAACAACCTGTGCTTCAATATTAAAGCTTTTACTGATGGTTATCACCTTATCTGCAATCTCCGGACGCACGAATATTTCCATTCGATGTCCCATATTGAACACTTGATACATTTCTTTCCAATCTGTTCCAGAACAATCCTGAATGGCTTTGAACAATGGAGGAGTAGGGAACATGTTATCTTTTATCGCTTTGCAATTGTCACCAATGAAGTGTAAAAGCTTTGTCTGCGCACCTCCTGTACAATGTACCATACCATGAACTTCTGGACGAAGCTCGTCCAAAAGCTTCTTGATAACAGGCGCATAGGTACGAGTGGGAGAGAGCACAAGCTTTCCTGCATTAATTGGGCTACCTTCCACGGCATCTTCAAACTTGTACTTTCCACTATAAACCAATTCTTCCGGTACTGCATGGTCATAGCTCTCCGGATAACGTTCTGCCAGATATTTTGCAAACACATCATGTCGGGCACTGGTCAATCCATTGCTGCCCATGCCACCATTATACTGCTTCTCATAAGTAGCCTGTCCTGTAGAACTAAGACCAACGATTACATCTCCAGGGCGTATATTGGCATTGTCTATGACATCACTTCGCTTCATGCGACAAGTAACGGTTGAGTCAACAATAATCGTTCTGACAAGATCTCCGACATCAGCAGTCTCTCCACCGGTAGGGTAAATGCCGATACCCATATTTCTCATTTCAGCAAGTAACTCATCTGTTCCATTGATGATGGCTGATATAACCTCGCCGGGAACCAACATTTTATTTCGCCCAATTGTACTTGAAACAAGGATATTATTCACAGCGCCAACACACAAAAGATCATCTGTGTTCATGACAATTGCATCCTGTGCAATACCTTTCCAAACGCTAAGGTCACCAGTTTCTTTCCAATACATATAGGCTAATGACGACTTTGTTCCCGCACCGTCAGCATGCATGATATTACAGTATTCAGGATCATTTCCTAAGATATCAGGGATGATTTTGCAGAAAGCCTGCGGGAAAAGACCTTTATCTATATTCTTAATAGCATTATGAACATCTTCCTTGGCAGCACTGACACCACGCATCATATATCTATTATCCATATCTCTTGTCATATAAAATTTATTCTTTTCTATTCCAAAATTTCCAACTTTCAAAGGCTTGAAGCAGCAACATTTCCAAGCCATTCTTTACTGTAGCTCCATATTCTGCTCCCTTATGCATAAACAAGGTCTCATCCGGATTATAAATCAAATCATAAAGTAAAGTATGGCTGTCCATAGCTTCATAGGGTAGGGTGGGACATTCGTCTGCTTTAGGATACATGCCACATGGAGTACAATTTACAATCACCTTATATTCTTGGAGTAATTGAGGCGTAACAGATTGGTACTGTATAGTGCCTGGACGCTCAAACCTACTGACCAATAATGTTTCTAATCCAAGAGATTCCAAACCGTATTTAATAGCTTTAGAGGCACCGCCGGTACCTAAGATTAAGGCCTTTTTATGGCATCTCTCTAAAAGAGGTTCTATGCTTTTAGTAAAGCCAATGACATCACTATTGTAACCTTTCATGAATGTTTTATTCCCATTATGGCTCACTCTAATAACATTGACCGCTCCAATGTTCTTTGCTTCAGGACTGAGTTCATCAAGAAAATCTATTATCTTTTCCTTATAAGGTATGGTCACATTCAGGCCTTTGAGGTCTGGGTTCTGAGCAATAATTTCAGGAAGACAATCCAAACTTGGTATTTCAAAGTTGCAGTATTGTGCATCAATACCTTCATTTTGAAATTTTTCATTGAAGAACCCTATAGAAAAGGAATGTCCGAGTGGGTATCCTATAAGACCATATTTATCCATAGTTGATAGGTGAGATTTAATTCTTACTTCGTTGCAAAATACATTGTACAAATACCAAAGGTAAGCCTTTTGAAGCTCGCATTCTTAAAACCAGCTTTCCTAAGGATATCTAACATCACTTCACCTTGCGGAAAAGCCTCTATAGTTTTGGTCAGATAGCTGTATGCACTGGTATCTTTTGAAATTAATTTTCCATATACAGGGAGTATCGTATGTGAGTATAACTTAAACAATTGCTTCATGGGGAAACTCACAGGTGTAGTTAATTCCACAATGCTTAGATGACCATTAGGCTTCAAGACACGATACATCTCACTCAAACCTTGGTCAAGATTCTGAAAATTACGGATGCCGAAAGCAGCCGTAACAGCATCGAAAGAATTATCATCGAATGACAAGTGTGTACAATCATCCTTTTTGAAAGAAACAATATGCTGTAGCCCTTCAGCTTCAACTTTCTTCTGTCCGATCTTCATCATCCCCTCGCTGATATCTATTCCAATCATTCTTTGAGGGCGAAGTTCTTTTGCAGACAATATAGCAAAGTCACCTGTACCCGTTGCAATATCCAAAATTGCTTTCGGTTGAAAGGGCAAAAGCTGGCGAATTGCTTTCTTTCGCCAGCCTTTATCTATATCCCAAGAGAGACGGTGATTTAGCGTATCATATGTCGGGGCAATGTTATCAAACATTTCCTCAACCAACTTTCCTTTCTCACCCTCCTTACCGTAAGGCTTTATCTCTTCTTGTTTATACATGCAATGCCTTTAAATAAATTATCTGACTGTCTTCAGATAAGTTGCAACATTATTTTCTATTCTCGCTGCAATATCTCCACATTCAATGCTTCTATCAAACTTTTCTCCAGTAATATGCTCATACAGTTCAATGTATCTATCACTAACGCTGTCAGCATATTCGTCAGTAATCTCGGGCATTTGCTGTCCTGGTTCATTCATAAAGTTATGCTCAATCAACCATTGACGTACAAATTCCTTTGACAACTGCTTCTGAGGCTTTCCTGCTGCAAGTTTCTCTTCGTAGCCTTCAGCGTAAAAATAACGACTTGAGTCTGGTGTATGGATTTCATCTATCAAATAAATCTTTCCATCACGCTTACCAAATTCATATTTTGTGTCAACCAAAATCAGTCCTTGCTTAGCTGCTATTTCCTGTCCACGCTTGAAGAGTTTCTTGGTATAATCCTCTATAATTTCGTAATCTTCTTTTGAAACAATCCCTTGTGCTATAATTTCTTCCTTGGAAATATTCAAGTCGTGCCCCTCATCAGCCTTTGTCGTCGGAGTGACGATTGGCTCAGGGAATTTCTCGTTTTCACGCATTCCATCAGGAAGTTTAACGCCACATAGCTCACGACAACCCTCTTTATAAGAACGCCAAGCACTGCCTGTGAGGATAGAACGGATAATCATCTCAACGCGAAAGCCTTCACATTTAAGCCCAACTGTTACCATAGGGTCAGGAGTTGCCATTTTCCAGTTTGGACAAATGTCACTTGTTGCATCCAGAAATTTAGCAGCAATCTGGTTCAACACTTGTCCCTTGAACGGAATTCCCTTTGGCAAGACCACGTCAAAAGCAGAAATTCTGTCGGTTGCAACCATTACCATTAAATCATCGTTGATGTTATATACATCACGAACTTTACCATGGTAAACACTTTTCTGTCCATCGAAATGGAAATCTGTCTTTGTTAAAGCTTTCATTTTCAATATTAATTAAAGTCGTTGTCTGAATTTTCTAATATTGTATATTCTTCTTCTAAGTTCTGTTTTCTTCGCTCTTTGGGAGGCTTTTGTCTTCTTTCCTCACGCTCCTGATCTTTCACTTTATCAAAAGCATCATAGGCATCAACAATCCGAGTGACAAGCTTGTGCCTTACAATATCTTTCTGGGAAAGATTAATCACGCTTATACCTTCTACTTTGCCAAGAATATGCAATGCTTCCTTAAGACCGTTTTTCTGCTCTTTAGGCAAATCTATTTGAGTCATATCACCCGTGATAATCATCTTCGTATTCCAGCCCATTCTGGTCAGGAACATTCTTATTTGCTGCGGAGTTGTATTCTGAGCTTCATCCAAAATAACTACTGCATCACTTAATGTGCGTCCGCGCATAAAAGCGAGTGGGGCAATCTGAATAACATGTTTTTCCATCATGTCTTGCAATTTGACTGCCGGAATCATATCTTCAAGCGCATCATATAAAGGTTGAAGATAAGGATCAATTTTATCTTTCATGTCGCCAGGCAAGAACCCCAACTTTTCACCAGCTTCGACAGCAGGCCTACTCAAGATGATTTTCTTTGCAGTTTTCTCCTTGAGCGCCTTTACTGCCAGAGCAATACTTAAATAAGTTTTTCCCGTTCCGGCAGGACCAACAGCGAATATCATATCATTTTTAGAAAAGGCATCAACAAGTTTCTGCTGATTTCCCGACCGACTTTTAATCGGTCTTCCCGACACACTGTAAACTAAAACATCCTTAACACCTTCAGCTTTAGTCTTTCTGCCTTTTACAATGTCAAGGATATCTTCATCGGAAATGGAATTATATTTTAGCACATGTCTTTGTATTGAAGCCAAATCTTCCTCTATTTTAGCCATCTCTTCCTCGTCGCCAAGAATTCTAATGACATTGTCCCGCGCAGCAATTCTCAGTTTGGGAAAGAGAGATTTAATCATCTGCAGATGACTGTTATTGACGCCATAGAAAACAACAGGATCAATATCTTCAAGAAATATATGCTTCTCTATCAATGTATGAGCTTCTTAAAATTTACTTGCAAAAGTAGAGTTTTTTTTTGAGATTACAAAATATTTGGTCTATCTTTGCACTGCTGAATAAAAGTTTATTTATAGGGTCATGAAGATTTCCAAAAATCGTTTTTTACAGGGTTTCGGCCTTAGTGTTGTCTTTCTTAGTTTCATTCGATGTCTTTTTCCGTCGATTGCCAACAAGGAAATACACCCAGATGGCATCATGGAGAAATCGAAGTCGCCCCAAACAGACACACTCAACACGCATCAAACAACGGCGCAATATGCTCAAACAAAGTCTTCTCAACTACATGCTTCAACCTTTTTTAATGCTGATGGCTCGGTTGTAAAAAACAGAATTTACAGTGTACCAAACTTCGGTAAGGCATTCCCTGACCAGAACGATGTGCAACTTCTGTCTGCTCAGGCATTAGGTGTTAATCCGGTTGCAAACCGTGAAGAGGCAGAAAACAGAAAGGAAGAACTTGTATATGTTGGTGGAAATCCATATTATTATGTTGACAACTTAAAGTCAAGTATTCCTTATCTGGTGCCCAAAGCCGCCATACTGTTGCAGGATATCGGGCACAACTTTTTTGATTCATTGCAAACTAAAGGCATCCCTTTGCATAAGATTATCATCACGAGTGTCATGCGTTCTAAAGAGGATGTAGATAAACTTCGAAACCATAATGGCAATGCAACAGTAAACAGTTGTCATCTTTATGGAACAACGGTAGATATTTGTTACAATAGATATAAAACTGTAGAAGCACCAAATGAAAAGCATCGTTCTGTACAGAATGACACACTGAAATGGGTTCTCAGCGAGGTATTGAACGACATGAGAAAACAAAACCGCTGCCACATCAAGTACGAAGTTCATCAAGGTTGTTTTCATCTTACCGTGAAATAGGGTGAATATATTAAAAGTTATCTTTCATATATCGTTAATTTATCATAATGATGATTATATAATAAAACATAAGTTAGACGATAACACAATACATACCGCATTTACATCTGAATAAACATAGCTTATCATCAAAATTATCCTGAATTTCAATATCGTTCAGGTTAGTTTTTAATTTGCATCAGATTAGCGTGTGATTTGCATCAGAATACAGTGCAATTAGCATCATATGACAGCATAACTTGACGCAAATTAAAAATCATCATATAACACTTTGATTTCCAATATTTTGGAACATAGTTTCCATTACGATGGATAAAAAGAAAAATAACTCATTGAATGAAAATCATTAAAAATGAGGATTGCATATCTAACGGCAAAGAATTATCTTTGCAAACAAATGAATTGATGAATTGATTATTAGAAAACTGGTTGATTATACGGGCAGACTTTATATATGTAAAAAATGTATAATTCTGTCCGTTTATTTTTAATGAATGGGAATACTCATACAATATATTATCATCTTTCTGGTTATAGCTTTGGCAGTTACATTCGCTATAAGAGGCATCTATAAATCTATAAACCAGAATATTAAGTGCAAAGACTACAAATGTGCAGGCTGTGCATTTTATGATAAATGCAAAAAGGAACGAAAAAAACAGTAGATATATTTGGTCAAATAGTTTTTTTGTTATACCTTTGCAACCGCAAATCAGCAATTATGGCACCTTGGCCGATCGGTTAGGTAACGGTCTGCAAAACCGTGTAGAGCAGTTCGACTCTGCTAGGTGCCTCTTGAAACTTGGGATAGATAATCCCAAGTTTTTTTATTTCAAATGCTTATCTCGGTATGAAAGCACTTGCACTATATATGCTTCATGGTCCTCATCATACAATTTTGCAAGCCTTTTACGAATGAGAAAGTTCATGAACAGCTTAAGAAGTCCAAAAAGAAACGCACCCCCTACCCCGCATACAATCGCTGTATATGGTCCAAACGGTAAATTCTTTTCAGGGAATAATGAAGCTATAAAAATGGGAATGACGACAAAAATTCCTAACAGTGTCAGCTGAAAGCGTTCACTTCCCATACTGTCAAGAATGGATTGCTTATCAAAGAGATAAGATAACAACGACTCTTTGGTCACTCCGTAATCTTTCATCTGTGGGAAGTTTTGTGAGTCTCCCCACGTGTTAACAACTCTCAAAATGGATTGTTGTAGGTCATCTACCTTGTAATCAGTCTCGTTTAATGTAAAATTCATATTGAAAGTGATTTGGAGTTATAACGAAAAGAAAAAGAAAGCAGCGCCCTGATAAGCCGGGTTCTGTATTCATCACGAAGATGAAGCCCTGTTATTTATCTAATCCATGAGTCACCCCACGGCTTAAGCATTCTACCCTCCGTAGCGGATTCGAAATCCTTCAGGCGGACAACCCTCAGTCTACGGTATACATGAACTTGCAGCCTCCAGATGACACAGCCTGACGATCACCCGTCAGCTGGTGGTCTCTTACACCACCTTCTCACCCTTACCACAAAAAGACTTGACCGGAAAACCAGTCAGTATCCCAATTTATGGCGGTTGTTTTCTTCTGTCGACACCTACTGTCACCAATAGCTTCTATTTTCAGAAGTGGAGTATCCTATGCTGCCCGGACTTTCCTCTCGCATATGAAATTATGCCAGCAACAGAGCCGGGACACTGCTTTCTGCCTGCAAAGATAAAGGAAAATAAGGGTATGACAAAATAAATAGATAACTTTATTGATCGCAAACTAAAAAGATTGATTGCCTCACGACAACCAATCTTTTCTTTAACCTTAATAATCTAATACCATGAAAAACACAATGCAAAGATAACTATTATTCTGTATTTCACAAAAGAAATACAGACTTTTTCCTTTGTGTTCATGTGTCTTTTAGCGTTTTTAAAGAGAAATTAATCTGTTAACTCTCTTCATTTAAGTTTCTATCAAATTCTTAACTCTTTCAGAATGTCGGCCATCTTCTGCTTTGTTGTTATGGTTGTTGGAACAAGCGGAAGCCGAAGCACATTCTCAATCATCCCCATATCATTCAGCAATGCCTTACAACCTGCAGGATTACCGTCAACGAACAGTAAGGAATAAAGTTCGGTAAACATGTGGTGTATCTTACGTGCCGGCTCATATTCCCCCTTAAACTCAAGACGTATCATGCGGCTGAATTCCCGAGGAAGTGCATTTCCAATCACAGAGATAACACCTGCTGCACCACTCGCTATCATAGAGAATGTCAAGGCATCATCACCACTGATAACATCAAAATAATCAGGTTTATTCTTAATAATCTCATCCACTTGCTCAAGACTTCCACTGGCCTCTTTCACTGCAATGATATTAGAAAAGTCTCTGGCCAACTTTACAGTTGTTTCAGCTTTCATATTAATTCCCGTACGACCAGGAACATTATAGAGGACTATTGGTAACGGACTAACTTCTGCTATCGCTTTGAAATGCTGATAAAGACCTTCCTGAGAAGGTTTGTTATAATATGGACAAATGCTAAGGATACCGTCAATTCCAGTCCAATTTGTAGTCTTAATCTCTTCAACAACCGCAGCAGTATTATTGCCTCCACAATATTTAAGAATTGGAATTCGGCCTCTTACAATGTCTTTTATAAATGCCGTAAGTTCTTCTTTCTCCTGAGCTGTCAGACAAGGAGCCTCTCCTGTTGTAGCTAAAATGCACAGAAAATCAGCACCGTTAGCCAACTGATATTCCAAAAGACGCTTCAATGATTTGTAGTCAACCTTACCATCTAAGGTGAAAGGTGTTATCAAGGCAATTCCTAAGCCCTTGAAAATGTTACGTGCCATGCTATATTGTTTTACGATCAATCTTGTCTACAAAGATACAAGTTTTATATCAAAAAGCAAAGATAATCTGACAAATTAATTCAACAACACACCTCTATCCCACCCTAACTATCTTGAACCAATATAGAGGAATATCATACCAAGCAGGACAAGTGCCAAGTCGAATGCTTTAGCTTTGAGATTCTTTTCATGGAAAAATAGTGCTCCAAAAAGGAAACTCACCAACACACTGCCTCGACGTATCATGCTGATTATGGATATCATTGCACCAGGTAAGCTTAACGCATAGAAATAAACAAAGTCGGCAACACATAAGAACAAGGAGATTAAAACTACAGTCCAATCCCAATGAAAAGGTGTTGTGCGTTTTCGAGTAGGCCACCATAGCAGGAGCATCACGCTTCCCATCATCCCCATCTGATAGATGTTATACCAGCTTTGAACCATCATCCTGTCTATACCTACACCACCATTCTGCGGACTTGCCATCAGATATTTGTCATAGAGTCCACTAATTGCCCCCAATAGTGCAGCAAACACGAGGAAATATATCCACTTGTTATGCTTGAAATTAATTCCTTCTTTCCTGCCACTCTTACTTAACAGCAAGAAAGACACCACAGCAAGGGCCACACCTATCCATTGCCAGCCATTCAATCGCTCACCAAATACCAATAAAGCTCCAACAAGAACCATCACCGGACGAGTGGCATTAATCGGCCCAACAATTGTCAAAGGCAAATGTTTCATGGCAAAATAGCCGAAAATCCAACTGGACAAGACAATTAAACTCTTTAGAAGAATGAAGCGATGCACTTCCCAACCTCCTTGTGATACAAAGAATATACTGCCTTCTAAAATCCGAGTAAACGAAGACAAAAAGATAAAAGGCAAGAATATTAATGAAGAAAAAACAGTATTCAAAAATAATATTGGGATGACAGCATTGTCATGAAGTGCCTTTTTCTTAAACGAATCATAAAATCCCAACAGTGTTGCTGAAAGGAATGCTAATAGTAACCACATTTTTTAATTCAATATTCTATGTTCTCCAAGAACAAAGCATGACCAGGCATACTCTCTCCTGCATTACTTCGATCACCTTCTTGTAAGATGTAATCCAAATCATCAAGCGAAATATGATGACGTCCCAAAAGAAACAGAGTCCCCACGGTTGCACGCACCATATTTCTTAAAAAGCGATTAGCTGTAATCTCAAAGTACCACGAAATAGCAGAAGTCTGCACCCATTTGCATTCTCTTATAGTACACAGTGTGGACTTATTGTCGGCTCCGGTCTTGCAGAATGCTGCAAAATCTGTGTGACTTTTCAGTAGCTCTGCCCCCTGATTCATCAACTGATAATCGAGTTTATAAGGACTTTCATAGGAATAATGACGCAGAAAAGCATTTTTTTGTGTATGAATGTAGTACCGATACGTGCGCCATTTTGCCGAAAAGCGTGCGTGCATATCCGCTTCCACAGGTATCACTTTATTGATAGTAATATCACGTGGCAACAGCCTATTAAGCCTATACCTCAGCTGTTCTTCTTCTATACTTTTAGGAAAATCAAAATGGGCAACCATCATTCGAGCATGTACTCCCGTGTCAGTACGCCCGGCTCCAACAATCTCTATCTTCTGCCGAAGAAGTTTGGAAAGAGCTTCCTGAAGCTTCTCCTGTACAGAAATACCATTAGGTTGAATTTGCCACCCGTGATAAGCTGAGCCATCATAGCTGAGATAAATGAAATACCTTTGCATCTATTTAGTTTTTCGGACTTTCTAAAATCTGCTTGAAAGCTTGACGATGAAAGCGTTCTTCTGCCTTAATCACTTTCATCACCTTACCTGCAGGAACAACCTTCAAAAGCTTTGCATGATAACGCTGTTGCAATTCTTTCATTTCCAAATCAATTTCATCTAATCGCTTAATCGCTTTATATGACGCTTCATCATCATTGGTATCGACGTGCCGATACATACGCATTTCATCAAAACATCCTCTTAACTTGCGGTGCATCTCACGATAAATCGGGAAGAACTTACTGGCTTCAGCGGGTGTAAAACCTGCAGCTGTCGATACGTATTGCTCCATTTTCATTTCAAAGGCTTTTGGATCGAACTTCGGACGCCCTCTATCTGGAACTTGAGCCACAAGTTGTAATGCTGTAAAAAGCATGACAACAAGGGGTAATAATATTCTTTTCATTTCCATTCTACATTTAATTATCAGAAAGTGTTGCATAGTAATCTTCATTATCCATCATTGCATAATCTGCTATTTGGTCGAATAGTTTATCTCCATTATAGTGTTGTTCTGCCACAGGTGCCTCTATAGAATTCTCAGCTGTCAAGAAACTATTAATGCCCAACACAGAAAATACTGCTACAAAGCAGGCTACTGCCGTATAGCGGAATAATCGAACAAACTTCTTAGAACGGAAAGTTAATACTCGTTTTGTGTCATTTGAGTCTGACAGACTGTTCATTAGGCGGGCACTGAAATCCTCAAAATAACCATCGGGGACGGTAAAAGGCCTGCTCTTTCCAAACTTTTCTAAAAGTTCCTGCTCGTATTTTTCCATATCATTAAATTCCTTTTCTTATCCTTTTGACGTAAAGTGTTTACCAAAGTTTAATCACGCAGCTTTAAAAAATCACAGATTTTTTTCACTGCCAAGTGGTAACTTGCTTTCAAAGCTCCTTCGCTTGTTCCTAAAACTTGACTCATCTCGTTATATTTCATTTCGTCAAAGTAACGCAAATTAAAGACTGTTCGCTGTACTTCCGGCAATGTTGCGATTGCCTCCTGCAGCAGTGCTTGTGTCGCATCACCATCAAAATAGTTATCAGCCAGTAGTCTTATTGCCACACCACCATATTCATCTGTGCTTATTTTATCTTTCTTGGAGCGGAGAAAATCCAGACTTTCGTTGATAGCAATACGATTAATCCATGTAGAAAACTGGGCACGCATTTGGAACTTGTCCATATTACTCCACACCTTTATAAACGTATTCTGCAAGACATCATTTGCATCTTCATGCGCTATGACAATGCGCCTGATACGCCAATATAGCGGCTCGCGATAGTGCTCCACTAATTGAGAAAAGGCATGATATTTAGTCTTTTCGTTCCTCAATGCCTCCAAAATCTCTTTTTCATTGTATTCCATCACTTTACACCAAAGCTTTTGAGGGCATCGAATATAACCTTATCATAGCCATATACATCACTGAAATACTGCAACTTGCCATTCACATCAGGGTAAATTGTGAAATAGGTGATGAAGATAGGTATCTGTGGTTCCACCTTCAGGGAACTGATCAACATGGAGCGCTGCAAAGTATCTGGCTTTTGTTTCCTTATCATTTTCTTTTCTTCTTCAGGCAGCACAGAACTTTCCCCACCTATTTCTGCAGTCATGGAATAATGAAGTTTACGGATTAAACTCTCGTTTTTGTCTTTCAACAAGAATACAGCCAGATCAAAAGGACGCTCTACACGTATGCAACCATGACTCACTCCCCGATTCTCTTGAGAGAAAACGTTATGCCGATTGGTGTCATGTAGAAACACACTGAACGAATTATTGAACCGAAAGATAATCCTTCCCAATGAATTACCGATGCCACCTTTCTGTATCACAAGATAATCTTTGCTGTAGAACATGTCCTGTGTTATTCGATCAAACGGTACTTTCTGTCCTGTTTTACGATCTCTGACAAAGTAACGATGACTATCGAAATATTGTCTGTCACCAAAGTGGTTTGCTATGTTTTTCTCTGTAATGCTACGTGGAATTACCCATTGCGGGTTGATATCCATGCGCATAATACAGCTTGTCAAGAGCGGTGTTTTCGTTTCAGTTGTTCCACATCCTATTTTCATCTCCAACACCTCTCTTCCGTTTACAGCGCGCAAATGGAAAGAAGGAATGTTGACAAGCACATATTTTTGATGCTTGCCTGGCTCATCATAGTATCTCCAGCGACAACGTTCCATATTGCATAATATCCTACTTCGCATCATCTTGTCAGTTGTAACAGCTAACAAGCTTTTCAGTTGGCTATACAATTCACTTTTAGGTTGTATTTCATGAAGAAAACTCCCCACGCTGTCATGGGTGATTTTAGCCAATGCTTCCTTACAGAATTGCTTTCCCACAGTCTTCATTGGAATATCGAAAAGGCCACGATAGCTTACCCGAACGGTGTCTCTTTCATTTCTGTCAAGCTTATTCAGCAAGCGCGAAGGGTTGACTAAACCAAAATTTTGCACGATAGTATAGCGCAGATAAGCTTTCGTCAGATTGTATTCCAAACGGCCCAGAACCTTGTTTATAGCATGCTCTCCCTTATCAAAATCCAACAAATGGAACCTTCTCAAGTCTGCTTCTATTTTGGAAACACTGAATCTACTCTTACTAAATCCCAATTCGTCTACCCTTTGCAGATAGGCAAGTAAAGTGTCAGCCTGATGATTAACCCCTTGACGACTCACCCAAATGAATTCACCACCATGGAGGTAATAACTTTTTGCACGACCATCAACGCCTGTAGTTTCTGTATCGGACAGAGCCACTTGTTCCAAATAATGATGAATACGGTGTGAATTTAATGCGTAGTCGGATGTGTTCAATGCCTCAAAATCTGACAATTGAAGATGCAGATTAGGATTTCTTGACCTATTACTACAAGAACTGAAGAATGCTACAACTAAAAGCAAAAACAAGAATATGCGATACATTGAGTTATCCGTTATGAACAAAACTGATTTTAGGGAATATCAATGTATTGAAACTTTTCTGACAGTTCTACCCACCTTTACGATATAACAGCCCTTGGCCAAGTTCAAATCGAAACGCTTGTCGTTGCTATCCACCCGAAGCGTCATGACACAGACTCCTGCAACATTATAGATATAAAGCACCTGACCGGCGCCCCCTGTAACGCGTAATGTTGTCTGACTAATCGTAATTTCAATCTCATGAGCACCGGGAATGTCCATTGCATTCATATTCTCCGTAGCACCAAACGCTACAGGAGACACCCAAAAGAAAATCGCAAAGAAAAATATTTTAAGTAGAGATTTTGCCATAAACGATTACAATTCTTCAAATTACTGAAACCTTTATTTGTGTACAAAGTTATGGATTTTATTGTAATCCTAAAACAAATTTAACAATAATTAAAGGCATTTTCCTGAAAACATCCTTAAGGATGACTGTCTATCTTAATCGTACAAAACTCTCTCTTTGCGGTGAAGTGGTTTAACAAGGCATAAGACTAAAGAAGATACTTGCAATACAGAAAAAGGGCATATAAAGCTAAACATTTCTTCCTTTCTGTAAATATTACTGCTCGTTTTTAACATTTCAGAGGGACACCAAATAGAAACAAAAGTCACTTTTCAGCGCATGTGTAAAGCCTCTTTATAGCTTCAATGTCTTCATTTCCCTTTCTTTGGCTTACAACTTCAGGCATTATGCGTTGCAATTTGACTCAAAACATACTGCCATTTGCATCAAAACACACGATGAAATGGTACAAATTACGACTTAATTCAACACAAATCACATCGCTTTTTATTGTGATTTTGCCTTGTACTTCTCCTTAAGTTTTATAACAATCTGATAGTCAAGAAATTGTGAAGAGCTAAAAAATAAGCATTATTGAAAGCTTAGGATGCTTTCATTTCAAATCTGTGAATATTATAAAGTCATTTGTAAATAAATTTAGCAAAAGTCAAAATGTAGTGTAAAATTTGGAACTATACATTGCCATATGGCTGATTATGTTAAATTCAAGATGAAGAAATAGCTGATGAGGCAATAATAGTTCATCTCAACGATGTATTTTCTTTTCTTTTTAAATCACCACCTATCAAACGTTAAACACAAGTCCTTCATTTGTTAACCAACTGTTTTTGAAAACAGCTTTGGCTTCATCAAGAAGACATTTGTCATCATCATAGCGGGCACTGAAATGCCCTAACAATAACTTCCCTACATGAGCATCACGCGCCACCGTCGCTGCCTGGCGTGCTGTGGAATGCCAATATAACTGGGCACGCGATGCATTATCTTCTGCATAGGTGCTTTCGTGATAAAGTGTATCTACACCGGTTATCAACTCATGAAGCGTGGGGATATAGCGCGTATCACTACAATAAGCATAGGCTCTTGACGGATCAGCAGGAGTTGTCAGCCTTTCATTGGGAATAATCACGCCCTCAGGTGTTGTCCAATCCATGCCTGTCCGGATGTTATTCAATTGGCTCAAAGGCACTTCATAACAATCAATCATCTCACGATTTATATGTCGCAATTTGGGTTTTTCCCTGAACAAGAAACCACATGTTGGGGTTCTGTGTTCAAGAGGAATTGTTTCAACCGTCAGACTTCGGTCTTCATAAATCACGATTTTCCGGGTTGTATCAATGGGATGAAACTTGACATCAAATCCCAACCCTTTGCAAAAGAAGTCCAATTGGATTTGCAGAATTGGACCTAATGCTTCCGGTGCATACACATGAAAGGGGGCTGTGCGCCCCAACATCCCGAAAGTGCTAATCATACCAATCAATCCAAAACAATGATCTCCATGCAAATGAGAAATAAAAACAGCCTGCAACTTCGTGAAACGTATTTTATTTCGCCTGAGTTGCATTTGCGTTCCCTCACCACAATCAACCATAAAAAGCTTCTCTCTGATTTCAACAACCTGTGAGGAAGCATAGTGACTGAGAGTCGGCAAGGCCGATCCACAGCCGAGAATATGGATTTTAAATGGTTCCATAGCGTAGCTTTTCGAGTATTATATAATGGGGCTTAAACTTAATATTCACGCACATATTGCGTAGATATGAGCCTTACTTTACCCTCTTAAAAGCGAAGATGCCCTCTTTGTTCTCGATATAAAGCGAGTCTGCACCCAAGTTATCTATCATGAAAGTATCCTTATTCAGCAATAATTTGCCATTACAGATCTTCCAAACTGTCCATGGATTTGTCTCAGCCTTTACATTGCTCTTGATCTGTCCGCCCTCAAGTATCTCGAAATTCCTGTCTATACTAACCCATTTTCCAAGCAAAGTAGTCAAGTTAATCACACGCTGTGCAAAGCGTTCGCCATCAACTTCATGACCGATAACCGCCAGACGGTCGCCTGACAAAAGGCCACCTAAAATAACGGTAGAGTCTCTTCCGTCATCCAATGCAGTATATTCAAGCGTGTCACCTAAGTCAGTAATCAATTCAATATTATGCATTGATGTGTTTTCTCCACATACGCCATAAACGGTAGTATCTGCAAAACCAACATCTTCCATACTGTCTTTCATCCCTACATTCGATGCGCTTTGCCTATGCTTGCATGCGACTATACTCATCATGCTCAGCAAGATTACGCCGAAATAAAATAACTTTTTCATATGCTTTAGTTTATATATTGTTTTCTATAGTCTTTGCTTCATTCCACAGTTTATCCATCTCTTCTATAGTCATATCTTTCAGTTGCTTATGCTTTTCCTTTGCTTTTCGTTCCACATATGCAAAGCGATGGATAAACTTCTGATTGGTTCGTTCCAATGCATTATCAGGATTGAGGTGATATAGGCGGGCAGCATTGATAATGCTGAAAAGGAAATCTCCCAATTCTCCGATAGACTTATCTTTGTCTTCTTTCTTCAATTCTACCTCAAGTTCGCCAAGTTCCTCGCGTACTTTGTCCCACACATCTTCCTTTTGTTTCCAATCAAAGCCCACATTTCGTGCCTTGTCCTGTATTCGGTATGCCTTGATGAGAGATGGTAACGACTCAGGAACCCCTGAAAGAACCGTCTTGTTTCCACCACGTTCCTGTTGTTTGCGCTGCTCCCATGTAGTGGAAACCTCTGAAGCTGTCATCGGTTTAGTTGCGTTTCCCTTCTGTTCTTCGTCCTTATAGACAACCTGTCCTTGTGGATTAATTACCATATCGGGATTCGTAACAGTCCAATTTCCACCTTGGTTCCAATCAATGAAATCGTGTCTGAACATTAGTTTGTCTGCCTGTGCATTGCAGACATCAGCAATGTCGAAGTCTCCTGTCTCTTGTCCTAACATGGCATAAAAGACTACATGCTCCATAACATCGCCCAGCTCCTTGCAAATTTCCTTCTGATTGCCTTTTATCAGTGCGTCACATAATTCATATACCTCTTCAATTGTATTTGGACGCAGACTTTCATACGTCTGTTTTCTATCCCAAGGGCACTCTTTTCTAAGCCTGTCCTGTATATCAAGCAAACGTCCAAACGCCTGCATTTTCTCTTCTCTTGTATGACTTCGCTTCTCCATGCCACAAATTTAGACAAAAAATCCAATATATCAAACTACAATGAAATAATTCTATAGAATTGAGCATTCACGTGCTATTGCAAATGTCATTCATTCATAAGAGCCAGAATCAGCACTCCCTTTGTTTGATTCGTAACACCAAAATGGTTGTCAATTCTTCGTCCGACAATCCATAGTAGCTTTCCTTTAGCATCTTCAATAACGATTTGTCGTTGTTTATCTACTAATGACAGCTTCAGGTCAGTCAAGTAATCACTGACCAATTTACTACCTGCCATACCAAAAGGATGAAATCTATCTCCTTGCCGTGCATAACGGATTATCAAAGGGAAAAACACCTTTTCGGCATCTATAGTTATTTTATCAGGGTCGTGACTTGGCTTGAATTCAGGGGTTATAACATGTGATGTGATATTAAATTTAACTTTATCATCCCAAACGTAGCACCCTGTTTCCGGCACTTTTAAAACCTTATTTGACGCATCCAAAAGCGGGGCTATAACAAGCGTTCCTCTATCAATAACGGCTTCATGCGTATTCGATAACCACTTTTTCCCTGTCGGTGCATCAAGTGAGTATGCCATATTCTCAATCTGAGCAGATGAAAACGAAAAATTCTTCAGAATGGTATATAGTGTCTGCTCCGGCGAAATTTCACGTTCTAATTTGTCTATATCCACAACATATCGGTCAGCCTTACGAACTAAAGTCACCCTCTCAACACTCTCTTGCAAGGCATTATCAAACACTTTTGCTGCATCATTCAAATGTTTAGCAGTTAAAGTTATACTTTCTGATACCGAAGGATTTATCTCACGCAACAATGGTAATACTTTCAATCTTATCTTATTACGTTTGATGTCTGCAATAAGATTGCTGCTATCAGTGATAAAAGTCTGCTGAATAGAAGAAAGATAATTCTCTATATCATTGCGTGTCATTGGCAATAAAGGACGTATAACATGACCGTTCTTTGGCTTAATTCCTTGCAAACCGTGAATGCCGGTGCCACGTATTAAATTTAACAATACAGTTTCAACAGTGTCATCCTGATGATGTGCCACAAGTATAGCGTCAGCACAGATATCCTTTCTTAACTGTTCAAAATATTGATAACGCAGTTCACGTGCAGCCATTTCAATACTGATATGATGAAGTTCTGCATACTCTCTTGTATCAAAATGAACTCGATGAAATGGGACTTTTTGTGAGTTACACAGTTCTTCACAGAAGCGTTCATCACGTTCTGATTCTTCACCTCGTAATTGAAAATTACAATGAATGACTGCAATATGATAGCCAAGTTCAATCATGACCCGAAGTAGGGCAACACTATCACAGCCCCCGCTCAAGGCAACAAGATAAAAACCTCCAGGCTTCAGCAGAAGGTTTCTATCTATGAACAACTTAATTCTATGAGCAAAACTACTCAACATATAAAACTAAACCTTTCAGATATTCCCCCTCCGGATGATAGATGTTGATAGGATGATCTGCCGGTTGATGCAGCTGATGAAGTATCCTCACCTTGCGACCAGCCTGTGCTGCTGCTGTAAATACAGCATTACGAAAATGTTCTTTCGATACAACTTGTGAACAACTGAAAGTAAATAAAATGCCACCGTGCTTGATACGTTGCAGACCTTTTACATTCAAACGTGTATAACCTTTCAATGCATTGCGTAAAGCTGCACGATGTTTGGCAAAAGCCGGTGGATCAAGGATTATCAAATCGTACTTGTTATCATTATTATCCAAGTATTTGAAAGCATCCTCACAAAATGCTTCATGACGCAAATCATCTGGAAAATTCAAGGCTATATTTCGGTTTGTCAATTCAACAGCCTTTGCACTGCTATCCACAGAATGAACTAATTTGGCTTGACCTCGCATGGCATATACAGAGAAGCCACCTGTATAACAAAACATATTCAGCACGCTTTTCCCTTTTGCATAATGCTCTAAAAGGTTTCGATTTTCCCGTTGATCAACAAAAAAACCGGTCTTTTGACCACGAAGCCAGTCTACATGGAACTTCAAGCCATTCTCTATAGCAATATCATTATCCGTTTCACCATACATGAAACCATTCTCTTGTCCAAGTTCTGCTTTGAAGGGAAGTGTTGTCTCGCTTTTATAATAAACATGCTTAATACGCTCCCCCATTACTTTAATCAGTGCCCGGCAGATTTCTTCACGGCACACGTGCATGCCTACACTGTGCGCTTGCATGACTGCAGTTTCGCCATAACAATCAATTACTAAGCCTGGAAGATAGTCTCCTTCGCCATGTACCAAACGATAAGTATTATTCACATTATTATCTGCAATCCCAACATTTTGGCGCATTTTCAAAGCACTACTCAGTCGATCGCACCAGAAATCATAACTGATTTCCACCTTTGAAAACGTCAATACACGTATAGCAATCGACCCAATTTGATAATGTCCAACCGCAATAAACTCATTTGAAGCCGTGAATATATTGACAAGTTCCCCCTCCTCTATATTATCATCCATATGATGAATTGCCCCTGAAAAAATCCAAGGATGAAAACGATTCAATGATTCCTCTTTCCCTTTTTTAAGATAGATTGACTTATACATAAGTATTTTAGAATTTCAATTGATTAATAAAGCCTCTGAACGAGCTATTATCACCATTTCATTATGCTAATTTAGCCATTGCTTTTTCTGTTGGAGTCCCCTCTGACCTGCTGGGTTCTACAGGTACAACAAGTTTATACTCCTTGGTTTTATACAGCCGTCTGATTTCTTCATATAGTTTTATACACGTCCAGGCATCCGTCGCTGCATATTGCTTTTGCTTGTCAGTAAGCACTCCGGCTTCCCAGTTTGTAAGACGCTGCCGCTTGCTAATCTTCTGATGAAAGATATTGGCATAGAGTTTTTGAAGACTTAAATCTTTTATTCCTATCTTTCCAACGATGTCCTGTAAATCAATAAAATAACCTGGTTCAAACTCTGAACGACGGTGAAGAGAAAGGATATCATCATGCCATGACAATCCAATTTTTGGAACAGTTCTGTCTTCCAAGAGTCTGATTACCGATGCTGGCATTCCTATATCATTAAGTCTGAAAAGAAAACATGTGTCACGTGAAGCCACTTGAAGCAAGGCTACTTTGTGCTGTTCACCTTTATGAAAGGTCGGTCTTGTCTCGGTATCAACGCCCAAAATATCACATGACAGCAGATAATCAACAGCTTTATCTGCATCGGCCTCACTGATAACAGTTATGATTCTTCCTGGAAATTGAGCCGCAGGAAGGGCAGTTATCAGTCTCTTATCGAACTTACTATATATTGTTTTCTTCATCATTAAATACATAACTCTAATTTGCAAAATTAGAAAAAAGTTATGAAAAGAACGCCATTTCTCGGATTTTTACGTTAATTTTGCAAGAAATACAATATAATAAGAGCATGGCAAGAAAAAAATCTGACCGCAAACCTAAGAACTTGGGAGAGGCAGTCGGCTTCCGTAATATATTCAGCAACGAAAAAACAGACTTTCTTTTAGGATTAATACTCCTTCTCATTGCAATCTTTGTCATCATTGCAATGGTTTCTTTCTTTTCCACAGGACAAGGTGACCAAAGCCTGCTTGAAGGGTTAAGACCAGGAGAATGGGTAAACACTAATCATTCGTTTACAAATTATTGCGGTTCCATCGGGGCTATCATGGCCTATTTCTTCATAGCTGTCAACTTTGGAATTCCTGCTTTTATCATGCCTGCTTTCATCATTTTAGTTGGTTTAAAACTGATGAAAATCTATACCATAAACCTTTGGAAATGGTTTTTCGGCATGATGCTGACAATGATTTGGTGTTCTATAACCTTTGCAAAATTCCTTTCCCCCATTATGGGTAATCTCTTTTTTAACCCTGGTGGAGAACATGGACTGTTTTGTGTTCAGCATTTGGAAAACATAGTTGGTGCACCAGGATTAATTGGCATACTTCTTTTTACAGCACTTGCCTTCCTTACATATCTAAGTGCAGAGACTATTAACGTCGTCAGAAAAGCGATGAATCCGGTAAAATATCTCACCTCAAAGGTAAAATTCTCCGTTACAAATCATGAGTCCCAGACAACGGAAACACCCCAGGAAGATATATCAGAAGACATTACTGATGAAGCTATTGAGGATGAGCCTACAATTGAAGATGGTTTACCAAATGATATCCCTGCACCTGTTCTTGACTTCACCAACTACGATAATGTTGACAATTCAGCACACACTTCTACAGCAACTTCTCCTGTAGTAAATCTTTCTCCCAAGGCAGAGACTCCTCTAAACGCTACAGAGAGCAACGACAACAAACTGACTGTAGAGGTAGCAAAGAATGAAGAAAAAGCCGGAAGTGATGTAGTTAACATTGAGGAAATCCTCAATACTCCTATCGATCCGCTTGAACCTTTCACGAAATATAAGAAGCCTACGCTTGATCTTCTCAAGAAATATGACGACGGAGACAAGCCAAATGTCGACATGGATGAAATCAAAGCTAACAACGCACGCATTGTAGAAGTGCTCAATAGTTTCGGTGTATCTATCCGCGAAATCAAGGCTACTGTAGGCCCAACGATTACACTTTACGAAATAACCCCTGCTGAAGGCGTACGCATTTCCAAGATCCGAAACCTTGAAGATGACATAGCTTTGAGTCTCTCTGCACTTGGCATCCGAATTATTGCACCTATCCCTGGAAAGGGAACTATTGGTATTGAGGTACCAAATAAGAGGCCGCAGATAGTTTCAATGGAGAGTATTCTGAACTCAAAGAAATTCAAAGAGACAAAGATGGAGCTTCCGCTGGCTCTTGGAAAGACCATTACCAACGAGGTGTTCATGGTTGATTTGGCTAAAATCCCACACTTGCTTGTTGCCGGTGCAACGGGACAAGGTAAGTCTGTCGGCTTGAATGCTATAATCACTTCATTATTATATAAGAAGCATCCAAATGAACTGAAGTTCGTTCTTGTTGATCCAAAGAAGGTAGAATTCAGTGTTTACCACAAGATTTCAGACCATTTCATGGCCTGTCTGCCAGAGAACGATGAAGAACCTATTATCACCGATGTAACCAAAGTCGTCAGAACACTCAACAGTCTCTGTGCACTCATGGATCATCGCTATGATCTTTTGAAAGTTGCCGGTGCAAAGAACATCAAAGAATACAACGCAAAATATGTCAATCACAAGTTAGATTTGACGAAAGGTCACGACTATATGCCTTATATTGTTGTCATTATTGATGAGTTCGGCGACTTAATCATGACTGCAGGTAAAGAAATTGAGCTCCCAATTGCACGTATTGCACAGCTTGCCCGAGCCGTAGGTATTCACATGGTAATTGCTACACAGCGACCAACTACAAAGATTATCACCGGTAATATCAAGGCTAACTTCCCGGGAAGAATGGCATTCCGCGTGAGTTCACAGATTGATTCACGCACCATTCTCGACCGTTCAGGAGCCAATCAGCTTGTAGGACGTGGTGACCTTCTGTTTCTTAACGGCAACGAACCCGTTCGTGTACAGTGTGCTTTCGTTGATACGCCGGAGATTGAACGCATCAACGACTACATCATGGAAGAGCCGGGGCCCGTTGAACCAATGGAACTTCCCGAACCCATTGATGACAACAGTGGTGGCGGTATAGGCAGTGGCAGTGCTGACATGTCCACACTTGACCCCTATTTTGAGGAGGCCGCCCATGCAATTGTACTTTCACAGCAAGGCTCCACCAGTATGATACAGCGCCGTTTCTCTATTGGTTACAACCGTGCAGGCCGCTTGATGGACCAACTCGAGCAAGTAGGTATCGTGGGGGCTGCACAAGGAAGCAAGCCACGCGAAGTGCTTATTCAAGACGAAAACCAGTTGAACAGCCTTCTGCTTCAGCTCCGTAGCTAAGAAAATTCATAGAAAAGTAATTAAAGAATACAGTTGCATAAGAATTCATTAGAGTCCGGTACAGCTGTATTTTGTTTGAGATGCTTCTGTCAACTACGTTGTCATAAAATATAAGTATAGCCAAACAAGCTTTCAATTTGCGTCAAATCATCACGCATTTTGACGCAGATTGCAGCGTAACTTGATGCAAGTTGCATCATGATTTGACGCAAGTTGCAAACACGTTTGCAAGTAATTGATTATCAATGAGAATGATATGCGACAAGTAAAAGAGTCTCTATCTTTCACCATATTCATGTAATTGCGACATCATCTCTTTAACACCTTTAACATCTTTCTTATTTAATAACAGGCTAACTCTATTGAAGTTCAGATAAATTATTTATCTTTGCAGGAAATTAAAAAACAAGAAATATGATGAAAAAGATTATCCTTCTCTCGTGTATGATATTGACTTCATTCTGTTGTGTGGCACAGAATTCGGAGCAAGCAATGAAGATACTTGATAAGACGGCTACCGTAATTGGCCGTAACGGAGGTGCAAGTGCCAACTTTTCTATCCGTGGAAATGCCCTCGGAGCAACCAATGGCACTATCGCTATCAAAGGAAACAAGTTCTACGCACATACCCCGGAGGCCACAGTTTGGTTTAATGGAAAAACGCAGTGGACTTACATGAAAGCTACCAATGAGGTAAATGTAACCACACCAAACGAGGCTAAGCAGGCTCAGATGAATCCTTACAAGTTCATAACAATCTATAAAAGCGGTTATAATCTGAGTATGAAGAGTCAAGGAAGTGCCTATCATGTTCACATGACTGCACAGAACAAGAAGCGTAGTATCCAGGAACTATACATCACGATTGGCAAAAACCATATTCCTTCTCAAGTTAAAATGCGACAGGGAGAGAACTGGACTACAATCAATATAAGTAACTTTAAGGCAAAAGATCAAAGCGATGCGATTTTCAGTTTCAAAGCCAAAGACTTCCCAAAAGCCGAGATTATAGATTTGAGATAATATCACTTTTAGTGCAGAATATTGTTTTCTGATGAAAAAAAGAAAGCTTTTTGGGGTGCTTGCTGCTATTTCAATGGTGCTGATTTCATGGTGCACTTATCGTCTATGGCCAGATAATACTGCATATGCAAGGCAAGCACTCACGCAGATAGACCTTAAACGATATTACCAAATCAGCGATGAAATGGGGAATAATCTCTTTTTTTCAACCATTAGTACAGACACCTTATTAAATGGAATGGCATGGAAAGTCAAAGATATTCACCCTATTCATAAACACACTGATGGCTTTTGGATAAATCAAAATTGGCTCTATCCATCATGCAGAGGACGCATCGTTACTGCCATTGCAGACACTATGGATCTGCTGGTATCTGCAATCAAACCTGCACAACTTATCGTTCATCAGTTGAAAGCCTGTCAACATGAACTCAACAGCCTGAAACAACAGCAACATGAACTGAGATACTATCTGCGAGTGCATGGTGTTCAAGACATAGGATACGATATAGTGGCCAAGTATGCAACAAAGATCCATATGCGAAGGGATACATTAGAGAAGGCGATAGCCCTGCTCCAACGATTTAACAGGAATGGAAAAATAAGTATCCATCGTGCAGATGAGTATACAGCTACCTATAAAAACACAAAAGGGGAAACTGAAAAGAAACACTGCTCTGCCATTGCTAAAGACAAACATAACAGCATATTGCTCCTCGAAACAGAGGACAGGAAGACACCTCATGGCGTAAATGCAATCACCATTGTGCCATGGAAAATCACAAAAATGCTTGATGCCATGGCCATTACATCACGTTTTTCAAGCCCTTGTCCAGCCGAATTTGCACGACCGGGAAGTATGATTTTCGTTCCAACTTATATGAATAAAGGGCGTTTTGTAGGCATAAAACTGCAGAATGACTATCATGATAGTGAACAAATTAAAGAACTTTTTCATTTAGGAAAATAAGATTTGAACAGGATATATCAAATAGGAATTTTATCTGTCATTGCTCTTTGCTTTGCTTCTTGTGGTAAAATGAGCATTAACAAGAAACTCAATTATGGCATTGTAAAAAGAGGAAGCACCATATATCAAGGCTATGTGATAGATGGAAAGCGACAAGGAAATGGAAAAATGCGCGATTCCATCGGGAATATCTATGAGGGAACTTGGAGAAATGACACGCTGATAAGTGGCACTTGTACTGACAGTATAGGAAATCGTTACATTGGTTTCTTCAATCAAGATGCACAACCGCAGGGCTATGGTGTCTATCAATCAAAAGATGGAACATACTATGAAGGAAACTGGATAAATGGAAAACGTGACGGTTTTGGAGTGGCTATAACTGCCAATAACGAACTGAAAGCGGGCGAATGGCACCATGGTCACTTTCACGGAGAACGCTTGAACTATACCAATAACCGTATTTATGGCATTGATATCTCTAAGTATCAGCACGTCATTGGAAAGAAACATTATGGTATTAAATGGCATCAACTGCGCATTGTTGGCCTGGGGAAAATCAGTAAGAAAAAGGTAACAGGGCGCATTGACTATCCAATCAGTTTCATTTATCTGAAGAGTACCGAGGGAAAAAGCCTGCAAAATCCTTATTACAAAAAGGACTATCGCGATGCAAAAGCTGCAGGTTTCAAGGTTGGCAGCTATCACTTCTTTACCACAAAGACGCCGGCTGCACAGCAAGCATACAACTTTTTGAAAAATTCATCCGTTAAAAAGGGAGACTTTCCACCTGTTCTTGACGTCGAACCCCTACCCTCACAAATACATAGAATGGGAGGAACAAAAGCACTTTTCAAAGCAGTGAGAACATGGCTCCGCATTGTAGAGAAAGCAACGGGACGCAGACCAATTCTTTATATCAGCCAGATTTTCGTTAATCGTTACCTTCCAGAAGCTCCTGATCTCAAAGCTAAATATCGGGTTTGGATTGCACGTTACGGAGAATATAAGCCTGATGTAAAGCTGGTTTATTGGCAACTGTCACCTGATGGAAGAGTAAAAGGCATCCATGGTCTTGTAGACATCAACGTGTTTAATGGGTATCAAAATGAGTTTGATAAGTTTTGTAATGAGCTGCGATAAAGCATTTTCCATTTCCTTTGTGGTCAATAGACGGATACAAATAAGGAGTTAAATGCGGCTATCCGCCGTTTGAAAACACGAAAAGTATAGAAAAAACAAGTTGCATGAACAGCACATAAAGCACGAAAATTGGTGCAAGTTTGCGGCTTCCTTCACAGAGCATATTGAAAATATCAGCTTTAGAGGTATACTTTCCTGACATGTAAGCATAGCTGACAGAAATCACACAAACAACAAAAGAGACATAAGGGATGAAGCTATTCACAAAGCTACGAGAGAGAATGTTGCCATCGACACTCAGCAATACGGCATGAGGTACAAGCGTCAGTAACAGAAGAATAGCCGCAAAAGCGATGATTTCATAAACCACAAACCGCAGAGCTATGCGCTGACGGAAGTCGATTGGGCGGCGCAATTCCAAGATTCCACATGATGAAAGACAACCATAGGCAATCGTTGCAACAATCAACCAAGCGGTCATAGGCGTGGCAATATTATATGAAAAACGTCCGAAGAACCATCTTATCCCTTCACTACTGAGCAAGGAATGCACCGACAGATCAGGTAAAGCCGCAGAAAGCAGCCACGACAACAGTATAACAAGAAGCTGACCTGCAGCCAAGAACACCATAATGTTCCCAAGATAGCGCTGTTTTCGTTTATTCTTCATCCGGTCGTAGATTATCAATATCCAAGATCCTAAGTTCAAGCGCCCGCACAACTAAACGTGTTGCATTGACGCCAACGCCACCATTACCATCAGGGAATAACTTCTGAACCAATTCGTTCTGACGCTTTTCCAAACTCTTTACGCCGAAAGGCATACCTCGAAGATTAGTTATCTGTTCTTTCGTATACCCCAAAGCAAGATGGCGAAGAAAGCGTTCATCGTATTCATCAATTTCATAATTAATCAAAGCTTCCTGCCGCATCAACTGGTTATCGACGCTTGCTTTGAAACGAGATACTATCTTTTCTAAGATGGGTTGATTGAAAACAAGACGCTTTCCATCCATAACACTGGAGACATCTCCACGTGTCAGAAGTTCCCCACTCTTGAGAATTATACCATCACATCCCGCATCCAAGACATCAACCCAAAGCTTCTCATTCAAGATTTCGCCTGTGAAAATCAACACTTTAATTTCAGGATGCGTTTCTTTTGTATGGCGACAAATCTCTACACCAACCGTTGTACTCCCCCCGAGTCCAAGATCAAGCAAGACCAAATCGGGCTGGTGGTCTTTCAACAGCTTCCAATAAGCGGTTTCATTTTCTGCTGTTCCTATGATTTCTGCCTCCGGAATATCATTCTTAATGATACCCTCCGTACCTTTTAACTCCAATGGTACATCTTCAACGATAATAATTTTAAAGTTATTCATGAGTTTAATTTTATATTCAACTGACGTGGAAGAGTGATTTCAATCTGTGTTCCTGCATCATCAGGAAGATGACTTGCCTCTATACCACAACCTCTAAGATTTGTCGTTTCTCCTATTTCTCTGACTATCTGACGACACACCATATAATTGATATTGATAGATAATGGCGTAAATAATGCTGCACATTGTGCATCAGAAAGATGAAGTGAAGGTAATATCAAACGTATAATGACATATTGATTATCTTTTTCTACCAATGTTTTTTCTAAGTTCTTTTCTCCACTTATCTTTTTAAGAAGTTCAAGAAGATAGTTCACTAATTGCGAATTCGCTTTTAGATTATTGTCTATTTGTACCATAGCTTGTTCACTCAGCAAGGCGTAAAGCTGTTTATAATAAAGTGCAACTTCGTTAATAGCATTAAGATTTTTATCCTTTTCATCCACCAACTGACGTATGCGCGAGGGGTAATACATCGTCTCATGCTTTAGCGTTGACAGACAGTTGTCAAGCACATTATTGCTGATGTGCAGTCGTTGATTTTCATAAATAATCCTATGCAATTCATCTTTTGCCAATTCCAGACTTATTGACTGCTTATTATCGTCTTCTATTTTATTAGCAAGTGCAAGCCTAATCTTTTCAACAACATCGTTCAACTTGGAGTTTGTAGCCTTGAGCAACAAGTTAGCCTGTGCCCAGATTTTATTGATATTGCTGAGTTTTTCCTGAGGAGTTAGGTCTGATAACAAAACAGCATTGATTTTATCAACACGATCCACAGCCAGTCTGTAATATAGACGATGCCGGTAATAAAGAAAATAATAGGCAGGAAAAATCAATATAAGAAGCAATACAAGAAGTATGATAGCCACATTTTTATTGTTTTCTGACCGCTGCATTACACGTACATACTCTCCCAAACTATTATCAGCCGAGGTCTCACGAAACAGTAATGTATAGACCCTATTATTGTAATGATAAGCATCCCAATCATGCAAAGCAAGATTAGCAACAGCAGTTTCATTACGAATGTCAAGGATAACATTGTAGTCGAAGCGTAAATGACGGTGATACCATGTAATCTCTACAGGTGTAACTTCTGTTTCTATATACCGCAAAGTATCAGCAGTTTCCTGGAGACCAAGCAACCGATAATATTTATTCAAATAGGTTCTGCAACTGTCAGCATAATCTAAAGTCGTCTCATATCTGCCATTCAAATTACAAAAATAAGCACTGTCAGCGAAAGCTGCAGCCTTTTTCAAGAGATATGAAGATGCAAATATAGAAGACGAAAGACTAAGAAATGAGAAAACAAAAAGCAAGCGTAATACGCCTTTAGGAAGCCTGAAAGCAAAGCGACTGCCTTTACCAATCTCACTTTCCACCTTGATAGAGCATACAGAAAAGATTGAACTGATTTTTCGATACTTATCAATGATGCCCTTACAATTCATCAAACCGAAGCCATGAGACTTCTCTTCTGGAATCAACTCGCTTTCTTTCAACGACTCATCAACAATGGTTTTGTGATCAAACAAATGCAAAACCTGCTTTTCGGTCATACCTTGTCCATTGTCTTCTATCACGATTTCCACCGCTTCTTCAGTAGTCTGACTATAGATAGTCACACAACCTCCTTGCGGAGTATACTTGCGTGCGTTATCAGCCAGAGTGTTAATCATGAACAGAGTCAATGTTTTATCAGCCTTGACAACAGCATCTGTAGGTTTAACTTTCAGGGAGATACCTTTCAATCTGAAACTCATATAACCCTTGACCACGATATTAAACAGTTCCTGAAGGGCGAAACTCTCGACCTTAATACTAAGCTGTCCTTGGCGAAGCTGTATCCATTGCGTCAGCACATTATTATATTCACCAATCTGATTGGTAAGTTCACTGATGTATGCATACCGCTCTAATCTCACTTTGTCTGTCTCATGGCGATTACGCAAACAGTTGATTTCGTGGATAATACGGTCGATAAGTGGAGTAATACTATTGACGAGAGCAATCTTAGCCCGCTGCTCAATGTTTCTCCTCAAGTTGTCAGAGAGGTGCAAACTCTCCATTTGGATTTGTTCATCCACCTGTTCGAAGTTATCCTCCTGCTGTAGCCTGATTTTCTTTTCACGTTCCTGCCATTCATCCAAAGGTGCAAAAAGTCGCTCTATAGAAAACTTCTTGTCACTTCGCACACGCATTCTGTCAAAGAAAATCAAGAGAAGTATCACGATAACTATCATGAAAACAACAGCCCCAATCATAAAATTCAATGTCGATGCTGACTTGTTAAGCTGGTCTGCACGAGCTTCAAGTTGACGATCCTGGCGTGTCTTTTCCTGCATGTCAAGATAGATATTGCGATTGAAATCGCTCTGAGTTTTATCATCTATTGCCGAATAAACCAATGACATCTGCTCGCGAATAGAAGCCACAAGGTCTGGAGCGCGTTGAATAACTGTGTCACGCAGCAATGCATCGTTAAGGCAGATATTAGCCGAATGATAGTCATTGATATGCCAATAGCACTGTGCCAACGTTCTATAGGCACCCGCAATCTGATAGACATCCCCATATCTGATGAAGATATCAAGCGATCGTTGGGCAAGATTTCCTGCCAACAAAGAGTCTGGCATGTGGTCAACATTAAGAAACTTCATGGTAGGTAGATTATCAGCTATCAGCATATCGCGTTGTTTCTTATCTTGTAAATGTTCGCTGATAGCCTGCATTGAGTTGGCTTCCCAAAATGGATAATTGTGCTGTAGAGCCAACAGATAGCATTTCACAAGATAGTCGAACTCTTTCTGGATGATTTCCCTACTTGTTCCAGAGGTTATCATTCCACCCGAACCAATATTGTAGTAATAGGACAACAACTGTGCCGTGTCTTGCTGGATGGCACCATATGGATCGATATTATCCAATGCTTCAATAGCCTGCTTACGCAGACCTATATAATAAAAATAGGTGGAATTGACAATATCAAACTCTGACTTTGCGTAAGTTAATCGCTTTAATTGCCTTGAAGTAAGACCTGACTGTTCTTCTTTGATGCGATGAAGTCTGTGAAGAGCGCTCTCTCTATAGATATAAAAGTCTTTGTTTCTGGACTGACGTTGGCATAAACGCATGAACTGAATGTCGGCCACAAGAAGCTCAAACTGATTATCTGTAGCCTTCAAAACCGCATTCAATAATTTGTAAGCATTGTCATAATTCATCTTGACAATACTTACAAAGGCTAAATTATTCAAAGCTTCTGCATATCCATTATCGTAATCTTTACTTAATTTCAAAGCCTTGTTTGCATAGTACTTGGTTGAATCAAGATTACGATAGTGAAAAGAATATGAGATATCATTCAACTTGTCAACCTCTGATTTGTATTCCGGTCTACAAGCAGAAAAAAGGAAAAGACCTCCTATCAGAAGCAATAGGAAGCCTTTTATATGTCGTAACTTATGATCGAGCCTTGGCAATATACCCTAATGCCTCAATGCATTTGTCTGTGATATACTGCCAGTTTTTAGCAGCAATGACGTCTTTCGGAAACAATTTCGAACCCATACCAACACAAAGCACACCTGCCTTTATCCAATTAGTAAGGTTCTCTTCGTCAGGAGAAACAGCCCCTGTCACCATGATATTGCTCCAACGCAATGGCCCTAAAACGTTCTTAACAAAAGAAGGGCCACCTACATTGCCTGCCGGAAAAACCTTGGTTACATCGCAGCCTGCAGCCTGTGCATCACTCATCTCACTGACACTTCCACAGCCCGGAGAATAAGGAACCAATCTACGATTGCAGACAGGAGCAATCTCTGGATTGAAGTTAGGGCCTACAATGAAGTTAGCTCCCAACTGAAGATACAGAACTGCTGTTGGTGCATCAATCACAGTACCTGCTCCAAGGATAAGTTCCGGACACTCCTTTGCTGCCCATTTCACCAAATCTCCAAACAATTCGTGGGCGAAGTCACCACGATTTGTAAACTCGAAAACACGGACACCACCCATATAGCAGGCCTTAATGACTTGCTTGCAAATATCAATATCACTATTGAAGAATACAGGAACCATGCCCGTTTCCTTCATAGCAGTAAGTACTTGTACCTTATTAAATCTTGCCATTTCTTTTATCTAAAATTATCGTTGAACACGGCCATTGGCATTACCACCGGCTAAACTCTCCACTTCTGAAGTTGAAACCACGTTGAAATCGCCAGGAATAGTATGCTTCAATGCACTTGCTGCTACTGCAAATTCCAAAGCCTTAGCTTGTTCCTTGTAGGTAAGCATGCCATGAATTAAACCGCCAGAGAAAGAATCACCACCACCAACACGATCGATGATGGGGTTGATGTCGTAATGCTTACTTTGATAAAATTCCTTACCATCATAGATCAGTGCTTTCCAACCATTGTGAGTAGCAGAGAAACTTTCGCGTAATGTGGAGACAACATATTTGAAACCAAACTCCTTCATCATGCCCTTGAATATGCCATAGTAGCCTTCTGCATCGGTCTTTCCACCCTCAACATCGGCATCCGGCTTGAAACCAAGGCACAACTGTGCATCTTCTTCATTGCCGATACATACGTCTACATATTTCATTAAAGGACGCATCACAGCGATTGCCTTCTCTGATGTCCACAGCTTCTTACGGAAATTCAGGTCTACCGAAACTGTTACATGATGGCGTTTGGCTGCTTCACAAGCCAATCGGGTAAGCTCTGCAGCCTTATCACTGATTGCAGGAGTGATGCCACTCCAATGGAACCAATCTGCACCCTCCATGATTTCATCAAAGTTGAAATCTGAAGGATCTGCCTCTGCAATGGCACTGTTAGCCCTATCATAAATGACTTTTGAAGGACGCATGCTTGCACCGGTCTCCGCATAATAAAGCCCTACTCTATCCCCGCCACGCACAATATAATCTGTGTTGACACCATAGCGGCGCAAACCATTCACGGCTATCTGACCAATTTCATGAGCCGGAAGCTTCGATACGAAGTAAGAAGCATGTCCATAATTTGCAAGGCTGACGGCCACATTAGCTTCACCGCCACCCGGAATAACCTGAAAAGAGTCACTCTGGACAAAGCGATAATTACCCTTTGGCGATAGGCGAAGCATGATTTCACCCAATGTAACGATTTTACTCATTTTGATTCTACTTGTTTTATCTGATGATAGATTAATTAATATGTTTGTCAACGCAAATGTAGTAATTATTTATGAATTTGGAAAATAAAACAAAAAGAAATTGTTTTTTTTATTGAAACTTCATCGAAACAAAGCAAGTTCACTATCCCACACCCTCAAGTTGCGGGCATACAAAATCTATAAAATCAGTTGTGCAAACCATAGTTTTAGTTTATTTCACCTCTGTTTTTGTCTTTTCATAGCGAAAGGCACACCCTGCCTGCGACTCATCTTCCACTATAAAGAATGCTGTCGACAGATTGAAACATTTCATACGAAATTACTTCATCTATCTATAGAAAAGAAATTTTGAAGTTCTAAAGTTCTACATTTCTTTGTTCTCCCGATTTATATAGCTTTTCCAGGTATATCGTACTGCACTGATATTTCATTTAGATTGACTCTTTATCTCGCTCCAAAAAATAATAAAAAATAATCAGAAAACATTACAATAAAAGTTATCTTGCATTGTTCTGTTTTTCCGTAAACAACAAATTATTTACTCATCTGCATCATTTCATGGTACAATATGCCTCATATTTATCTGCAAAACAAGTCACTTTACACACTGATTTGACGCACTTCAGAATGTAATCTGACTTAGATTATCAGGCCATTTGCATGCTTTCATTGTCTGTCCGCGGCCTATAAACGAAAAAAGGAAAAACACTTTCGCATTCTTCCCCTTGGCAAAGATAATAAATTTTAGAGGCAAATGCAAATCAATAGTAAATTAAATCAACAGTTTCATGCGTTATATTTGATAATAACCACTAGTTTCTAAGGGCATGATTAAAGCTTAAAGTTTCTCGCTATTAAAGCTACAAACGCTCCCCTTTCAAAATAAAATCGGCTTATTCTTGGCCGCAGAGAGATTTTTTCTTATATTTGTTCCACAAAATCATGACTATGCCCAACTCGCAAGACTTACGAAAATATGACAAGACTCCATTGGTGAGCTTCATCATCCCGACATTCAATACCGACCCGACAATGCTCCGTTCATGCATAGACAGCATACGCAATTTGTCGCTCAGCAATGACAGTCGGGAGATTATTGTGATTGATGACGGAAGCGACACGCCTGCTATCAGCACACTGCTTGATATTTGTGATGATATCATCTATGTGCGCCAACCCAATCAGGGAATTAGCAGATCGCGAAACCGGGGTATAGACATGGCCAAAGGAAAATACATACAACTGATTGACGGAGATGATTATCTGCTGCAACCGACCTATGAACATTGCTTAGATATCGCCAGATACCATAATCCGGACATGATAGTTTTCGATGTAGCATACTCGCCTTCAGTCACCATTACCGAAGATATTGAAGGGCCTTTTACCGGTGCAGCCTATATGCAGTCACACAACATAAGAGGAGCTTCGTGGTGTTATATTTTCAAGAAAGACATGTTGCAAGGGCTTCGTTTCCGCTCCGACATGAACTATTATGCCGAAGATGAAGAGTTTACTGCACAGTTGATGTTGCATGCCGACCGTCTTTTCGCAACGTCGGCTAAGAGCTATTTCTATCGACAACACAAGGCTTCTGTGCTGCATCAACACGATAAACGCAGTCGCATTCAAAGGCTCGAGAACACAGAAAAAATTATCCTTCACCTGCAAGAACAACTCAACACACTTCCTCAATCGAAGCAGTTTGCCCTGCAACGGCGCATAGCACAACTTTCCATGGATCATCTTTATAACACGGCCCGACTGACACATAGCCTGTCAAGACTTGAAGAAACATGCGAAAGGTTGCGTGCTCATGGTCTGTTTCCTCTGCCCGAAAAGAACTATACAGCCAAGTATCGAGTCTTTCAAAAGCTCTGTAAAAGTAGCTGGGGGCGCAGAATTATCATTGCAACAACGCTTCTATGAAAATACTTCTGTTAGGAGAATACAGTAATGTACATGCAACTTTGGCGCAAGGTTTGCGCAAGTTGGGGCATGAAGTCACGGTTGTTTCCAACGGAGATTTCTGGAAAAACTATCCGCGCGACATAGATGTCAGTCGGCCAAAAGGCCGACTTGGTGGTGTAAGACTCTATGCCCGTCTGCTCTTTCTACTTCCAAAACTGCGTGGCTATGACATAGTTCAACTCATCAACCCCATGTTTTTCGAGCTGAAAGCAGAGCGACTTCGCTTCTTCTACAACTATCTGCGAAAACATAACCGTCATACTGTCTTAGGGGCCTTTGGCATGGATTACTATTGGGTTCATGAGTGTATAACACGCTTCCCTTTGCGATACAGTGACTTCAATATAGGGAAAAGCATACGAAAAGACCAGGAGTCACAGCAATATATAAAGGATTGGATAGGAACACCAAAAGCAGAATTGTGCCAATATATAGCGAAAGACTGTGACCATATCGTTGCCGGGCTTTATGAATATTGGGCTTGTTATCATCCCATTTTTCCTGAGAAAACCAGCTTCTGCCCATTTCCCATTGTTCCACTTCATCGGTTTCCTCGGCCATTTGAGGGCAAACTCCACCTCTTTATCGGTATAAACAAGGAACGGAGTGCCTACAAAGGAACGGATATCATGCTCAAGGCTGCACAAAAGATAGCACAAGAATATCCTGAAAAAATCGTTCTGAAAATTGCAGAAAGCATTCCTTTTGCTGATTATGTCAAAATGATGGAGGGATGCGATGCCATTCTTGATCAGCTCTACAGCTACACTCCGTCTATGAATTCATTGGAAGCTATGAATAGAGGACTTATCTGTATTGGTGGCGGAGAACCTGAAAACTATGAGATTTTAGGCGAAACGGAGCTTCGGCCCATTATGAATGTACAACCCAATGAAGACAGTGTGTATCACGTTCTCAAACAATTAGTGCTTCACCCAGAGCGTATTGACACGCTCAAACGTGAGAGTATCGCCTATATTGAGCGGCATCATGACTATGTAAATATAGCTCGGAAATATATCGGAATATATGAGTAAATTCACGATTAAGATACTCCATACAACCGATATACATGGATGCTTCTTCCCTTTTGACTTTATTGAGGGGCATCCCTGCAAGGGCTCTATGGCACGCATAGCATCATACGTGAAGCAAATGCGCTGTAAATACGACCAACATTTATTGCTTGTAGATGGCGGAGATGTGCTGCAAGGACAGCCTTCATGCTATTATTGCAATTATGTGCAGCCGTCTATGGAAAATGTTGCAGCGCGTGTTATGAATGTCCTTGGGTATGATTTGCAGACCATAGGAAATCACGATATCGAAACAGGACATGCTGTTTACGACAAATATGCAGCTGAAGCAAATTATGATATCCTTGCAGCTAATATTGTTTGTAACAATTCATTAAAGCCTTACTTCAAGCCGTATGCAATCCGGGAAATAGCAGGAATAAGGATTGCTTTTATCGGTATGCTGACTCCAAGCATCCCCTATTGGCTGCATGAAAACCTGTGGCAGGGCATGACTTTTCTGGATATACCAAGCTGTATGGCAAAATGGGTGAAACATGTACGTGAGATTGAACATGCAGATGCAGTCATCGGACTCTTTCATTCGGGCTTTGAAGGGGGAATTCAAGATACAAATGGCAATGAAAATGAAAGTATAAAAACAGCACAAAAAGTATCAGGTGTTGACCTCATCCTCTGTGGACACGACCATAGATTAAAAAGAGAATGTATTGAAAAGGATGGGAGAAAGATTTATATCATCAATCCTTCAAGTAATGCACATTACATCAGTGAATGCAGCTTAAACTTTGAGAAAAGTCCGCAAGGACAAATACATTTGGCATCAACAGATGCCCAACTTGTGAATATTGATAATGAAAAAATTGATCAGACTTTCATGGAACACTTCTCTTCTGACATAGAGAAAGTGAAGCAATATGTCGGTCGAAAGATTGGAACCTTTACACATTCTATCTATACTCGCGACAGCTTTTTCGGTTCATCTGCATTCTCTGATCTCATACACGATATTCAATTAGACTTTACAGGAGCCGACATTTCACTCAATGCTCCTTTGAAATTCGATGCATGTATACACGAAGGAGATATTCATGTGAGTGATCTTTTTAATCTTTATACGTATGAAAATCAGCTCTATGTAGTCAGAATGACCGGTAAGGAAGTACGATTATTATTAGAAATGAGTTATGATCAATGGGTTACAACCATGCAAAACCCAAATGACCACATTATGCTTATGGACCAAGAAACCGATGGTCATTGGCATTGGCATAATCTTGCATTCAACTTCGACACTGCTGCCGGCATTGATTATGAAGTTGATGTCACACAACCCGATGGACAAAAAGTACATATTCTCCGTATGTCTAATGGACAATCCTTTGAAGAAAACAGAACATATCGCGTTGCCATGAATAGTTATCGAGGCAATGGCGGAGGAGAATTACTGACACGTGGTGCAGGAATTCCATTGCAAGAGATTTCCCAGAGAATTGAATTCATCAGTTCAAAAGATCAAAGAAGTATTATCATGGAGTATATAGAACATCACAAAATAATAGATGCCCAACCTCATAACAACTGGCATTTTGTGCCGGAAACATGGACTCATCCCGCCTTGAAAAGAGACTATGAGCTTTTGTTTCCTAAACATTAGCACACGAGAAAAAAACTCAATGAAAGTGAAAGAATTTGATTAATAATCTATAAAATTCTTATATATAAAAGGTAAGAATTCAAAATGTTTCGTATTTTTGCACATAATTCAATATTAATAGAGAGGAATATGAAGAAATTATTAGCTATAGCATTCATGCTTATGTCATTCTTTACAATGGCATCTGCCCAGAAACAGGCAGAGATTAAATTCGACAAGGTAACTATTGACCTTGGGACTTTCCCAAAAAGTAATCCTGTTCGTCAAACCGTTTTCGTGTTCACAAACACCGGAGACGCCCCTTTGGTCATTAATCAGGCAATGGCAAGTTGTGGTTGTACGGTTCCTACTTACACTAAGACGCCTATCATGCCAGGACAAAAAGGAGAAATCAAGGTCACTTATAATGGTTCCACACTGTTTGCCGGACATTTCAAGAAGAGTATTACCGTTCACAGTAATGCCAAAACTGAAATGACTCGTCTTTATATTGAAGGAGTAATGACCGAATCAGAAAATAAATGATATTTTACTTTTCTGCAACAGGAAACACTCGTTGGGTAGCTCGGAAAGTTGCTCAAATCACAGGAGAGAAACTCTATTCTATTCCTGATGTTGTAAAAAGCCAATATGCTTATACCTTGGAAAGAGATGAGCGTATTGGCTTCATGTTTCCTATTCATGGCTGGCGCCCACCACTATTCGTCAGGAAGTTTATCGGAAATCTGAAGCTGACTGCATGTCAACATTCAGACTCACTTTCTGCACACTATTGCTATGCACTATGCACTGCAGGCGATGATATCGGACAGGCTATGGACTATCTTAACGAAGATCTTGCAACAATCGGACTACATACGCATGCCACTTTCTCATTGAAAATGCCTAACACCTATGTTGGACTGCCTTTCATGAATGTAGATACCAGGGAGGTTGCAACAGAGAAACGACAGCAGGCAACGGCGTTGTTGCAAACTTATTGCGGGCAGATTTACGACCGTGAGCATTGTGTAAACCGCATGTATCTGAGTCATTGGCCATGGATTAACAGTAAGATTTTAGGTTCTTATTTCGTAAACAGGCTCATTACAGACAAGCCTTTCCATGTCGAGAAGCAGCGTTGTGTAAAATGTGGTATCTGTGCCAATGTCTGTCCAACATCCAATATTGAAGGAGGACATGGTCAAATTCCCGTGTGGAAACACAACAACAGTTGTCTTACCTGCTTTGCCTGCTACCATTATTGCCCGCATCATGCCATTGAATTCGGCAAACAAACGCGAAATAAAGGACAGTATTTTTTCAGGTAAACACCCTCATTTATCCCTACCACTTAAGATTAACAACAATACAAAATTACAATAATGAAGACATTTTTACTTGCAGTTTGCTTAATGGCATCATCACTTTCAAGCCATGCAGACCAAGAGAACACAACACTTGTTAGAAGATATGACGGGAAAATGGTACCTGTACCTGTATTGGGAAGTGCAGAGGCACAACTCATAACTCCCCGCAAACATCCCGACAATTTTCAGGGAGTCAAGACACGAGCCATCGATCCTAATACACGCTATACTCCTCATACGGGAAAGCCTCATATCCTCGTTATCCTTGCCAACTTCAAGGATGTGAAGTTTCAAGTAAAAGACCCCAAGGAAGCTTTCTACGACTTCTTTAATGCACCAGGCGCTATTTCAGATCGAGGAAACGGCAATGATGAAAATTATGGAAGCGTGTCACAATACTTCAAAGCCACAAGCCGTGGAGCCTTTGAACCGGTTTTCGATATCTATGGACCTATTGACTTGCCAAACTACATGACCTACTATGGAGGAAAGAAAGCCAACAACAGAGATGATGAACGCCCACAGGATCTCGTACGAGATGCCATAAATCAAGTAAAGACCATGGTCACTAACATTGACCGATTAGATTCAAACAACGATGGATACATAGATTGTGTTTACGTAGTTTATGCCGGCTTAGGCCAAAACAATGGTGGAGGTGCAACATCAGTATGGGCATGTACAAGTGTCATCAATGATGCTTCACTGAAAATTGGAAATAAAAATGTCTACAATTTCAGTATTGGAGCAGAACTCTTTCCTAGTCTCATCAGACATCGTGCCAATGCACAAGACCATACAATGCAAATCAATAGTATTGGTGTTACTTGCCATGAGTTTTCTCATGCCATGGGATTACCCGATATCTACCCTCTCACATCATCAGCTTATCTAAATAATCAGGAAATGGAATTCTGGGATTTAATGGATGGAGGTGAATATGCTGGTAATGGTGGTTTTATACCAATGCCCTACACTGCATGGGAGAAAAAACAGATGAACTGGCCTGTAAACATTCAATTACTGACAACAGAAAGTAGCATGACAATGGAGCAGACAGCTAATGACGGAGGTGTTGTTTATAAGATAACAAACCCTAATGACAAGGATGAATACTTTCTTTTAGAGAATATCATCCAAACAGATTGGTATAAAGGTGCAAGTAACAAAGGGCTATTGGTATATAAAGTTTGGGACTATGATAAAGTTAACATGGGCGATTACCCGAACAATACACCAGGCAAACCACGTATTGCAGTTGTTCCAGCCGATGGACTTTGCATGTCATCTTATAAGATTCAACGACACGAAAGCACTGAACCTAACTATAAAGAACTGAATAAGCAGGAACAACGCAAATACTTGGAACAACTCAAAGGCGATGTATTCCCAGGCACATCCAATGTAAAAAAGCTGAACTTCGACGCTAACATACCAAACTTTTGGTGGTATTCGCAAGGCGATATAAATGAAAAGACAACACTCAACGCTAATTATTATAAGGTAAACCAAGCGCTTGACAATATCAGCATCAGTGAAGACGGGAAAGTTACATTTAGATACATTGCTGATTACAAACATCCGGCCGGCATTCACTCTCCAACGGTCAATGCACAAGAAGACCACCGAATATTCACTCTTGACGGCAGATATTTAGGAACAAATACAGAGAAATTACACAAAGGTATCTACATCATCAATCATAAAAAGATTGTTGTGAAATAAAATAACAAAAGGAGTGAGATGATATTTCTACCAATTTTCACTCGCCAAATGATAATAATAAGATTTTTTATCAAAAAAAATTGCGAAACATTTGGTAATCCAAAAAAAAGCTTTACCTTTGTATCGTTATCCTGAAAACAATCTTTTTACCTTAAAGAAGACTAATACCTATTGAAGATTTGGAGCGGTTACCTGTGAAGGTCATCGCTTTTTTCTTTTAAAACTTCTTCGATTCTGGGGATAAGCTGAACGGGAAATAAGGAATATATCTACGCATAAGTGAAGCAGAGAAAGACGGTGAAGCCTTTTGTAATGTCAAAAGATAAAAGTGACAGAATTAATCATCCTGCAAGTTTCTCCTATTCTTAATGGCATCAGTCTTTCACAGCAAGTTCTTTTTCTCAATCAGGAAAATGTATTCTCTATAAGCCGAGAAAGAGTATCGAGTTTAATTTAATCCAATCATACTTGAGTTCACTTTAAAGTTCTTTCACCTCAAAATACAACTGGCGGATTCTATACGCAAGTGCAAAGTTAGGCAATTGTGTCGTTAATCATATTTGCTGAGAGTGTAAAGTAAACTGTGTCAGGCTACAATAAAAAATAGTTTTATACAGTTTATTTTTTATGGATAACAAAGAAATTGATTACAAGAGAGCTGCGGAGCAGCTTCGTAATGGAGAACCGTTATTTGGTAAGGATGGTGCTTTGGCACCAATGTTGGAGCGTATTTTAAATGCTGCTCTTGAAGGTGAGATGGATGCCCATCTCACTTCTGAAGAGCGTTCACAAGGCAATCGCCGTAATGGTAAAATGCCTAAGCAAGTACAAACTTGTTATGGTGCGGTCATTGTTGAGACACCTCGTGACCGTGACGGTTCCTTTGAACCGCAGACCGTCAAAAAGTGCGAGACAATCCTTGCAGAAGGTATGGCAGATCAGATTATAAACATGTATGCTTTTGGTACAAGTACCCGCGATATCAGCAAGTGTTTTGAGCGTGAATTTGGTACCAGACTATCTGCAGAAACCATCAGTTCCATCACAGACAGAGTACTGCCGGAAATCAAGGCATGGCGTTCACGAATGCTTGACCCTGTATACGCAATATGCTGGCTGGATACCATCCATTATAAGGTGAGGGACGAAACCGGACGTGCGGTCTCACGCGCCATTTACAACGTCTTAGGCATCAACAAGGAAGGCCACAAGGAACTTCTTGGTATGTATATCTCCAAGAGTGAAGGTGCAAACTTCTGGTTAGAGGTTCTGAGCGACCTCCAAAACAAAGGTGTCCGGGATATATTGATATGCTGTGTTGATGGTCTGAAAGGCTTCCCTGATATTATACAGAGCGTATTCCCCAATACAAGTGTCCAACTCTGTATTGTCCATCAAATACGCAGCTCTATCAAACACCGTTGGCAGTAAGCATCAAAAGGAGTTCCTCCGTAACCTTAAGACTGTATATGGTGCCGTTAGCAAAGAGACTGCGGAAACACAGTTGGACACACTCGAGAGCAAGTGGGGAGAAACGTATCCCATCGTCATAAAATCATGGTGTGACAACTGGGAACGCCTCACGGAATACTTCCGGTATACACCTGCGATACGTAAGCTGATATACACCACCAACACGGTTGAAGGCTACCACAGACAAGTACGTAAGGTAACAAAGAACAGAGGAGTCTTCCCGTCCGATACTTCTCCCGAAAAGCTTGTATATATGGTATACTGGAATATACGTAAGAAATGGACTATGCCACTTGCAAACTGGTCTCAGATATCACAACAATTAGCAATAAAATTTGGAGAACGTTTTAAAATCATGTAACTTTACCTCGGAAGAAAGGTTCCTCATATGGATGACACGATTAGAAATCGTGTCATCCATATGAGGAAAAATATAAAGGATTAGAGCCTTGACACAGTTGAAATTATACAACCTATTTTTAATTATTGCTAATATGATACTTTATAAAAGTATTATCGGTACTGTCTTTCAAAGTGTGTAAGTATTCCTTCTATTCTATTCTCTCTTTCCATTCGTTTTCTATCTTCTGTTTCCAGTTTTTAAATTGATATATTCTTCTGGCATATGTCTTCTTTGTTTCCTCCACAGCCACAGCAGCCAATAGGAATATCACTGACTTGTCTGACGGCATAGAGGTCCTCATACTTACGGTTCTCTTGTATTTTCTGTTTAACCTTTCAATCCAGTTGGTCGTGTATATGCACCTTTGTACTTCTATGGGGAAGTCCATGTACGTGAAGTAAGCTGCGTTACGCTCCGCCTTATACCTTCTCAAGGTTGGGTACTTCTTTTCCCATTTGGTTACAAAAGTAATGAAATGTCCGTATCCCTGCAAGGATTTCATCTCTTTGTTCTCCAAGGAAAACACTTCGCCAAGTTCCCGGACCACTTCCGGCTTATCCTTATGGGATACGCTACCAAGTATCTGTCGCTTGACATGTGCCACACAGAACTGGTGGGCTGCCTACGGAAAGGCAGCACAGACGGCATTCTCTATGCCTTGCAGCGCATCGGAAACGACAAGGTCAATTCCCTCGACGCCCCTTTCTTTCAACGCCTCAAGCTCCTCTTTCCAGCATACGGCCCCTTCTGTGGGATGGTTGACTACGGTGAGCACTTCCCTGCTTCCGTCCTCCAACACCCCCAGCATGGTATAGTAGGCCTCCTTGGATACCTGCCCGTCCCTGCGGGTGGAGATAAAGGTGGCGTCAATGTAGACGGCTAAGTAATGCGGGGACAAGGCACGGCCGAGCCACTGCTCAACGTCTTCACAGCAACACCTGGACAGATAGGAAACCTGCTGCCTGCTGTAAGCGCGGCCATAGATGCTGTCGGAGAACTCGCCTATCTGTTGCGTAGTAAGTCCCTTGGTGTAGAGAAGGTTGAACAGCCTCACACGTTCCTCGCTTTCATTGCGTATCAGGCCCAGGAGAACGGGATAGAAGTTGCCACTGCGGCTGCGGGGGACGCGCAGGGAAAACTCAAAGCCGTGACTGTACCAACGTCGAGAACGGAAACCGTTGTATTGCTCATTGCCGTTTGCACTGACGAAAAGCTCCCGTTCATGAAACATCAAGGAGTTCATAATTAAAGACAGAAGGGTGACAAAACCCTCGCTACTGCTTGTGTAATTCGAAAGAATTTCCGAAATTTGTGAATGTGTAAGCTTCATCTGTTCGTTTCTTTATTGTTTTCAAGTACAAAGATAAGAATAAAATGGGCTTACACACTTTTATAGGACACTACCGATGCGGATTGGCTGAAACACAGCAGTATTACCCAACCCTATGAGCAGTTACGCGACTATTGCTGTCCAGTTTACCCTTTTTCCGCGTATAAAAGTCGGGGAGTGTATGTGTCAGAAGGTAAAATTTTGGTGCACCCTCCGGCCTTTTTGGATTGTTCTGATTTCCATAAGTGATAAACGTATTTCGGGACTCCCCGAAAGCTTATTTTTCAAGATTTTGAGGCTTCGGGACATCCCGAAAGCTTGATTTTCAGATTTTTCGAGCTTCGGGGCATCCCGAAAGCTTGTTTTTCAAGATTTTAAGGCTTCGGGACTCCCCGAAAGCTTGTTTTTCAAGATTTTGAGGCTTCGGGGCATCCCAACGGCTCATTTTTCAAGAAAACAACTCGTCGGGGCATCCCGAAACATTGTTTTCCCGAATTTCAGCCTCTCTGACCTGTCCACATGACAGACAGAGGACTTTCCCTAATGTTTCATCCGATAATAATACACCCAATAGGTGTTTCCATAGGTATCTCGAAGAGCCGAGAGACGCTCATTAAGATTGCTATATTGCTTGATAAGCGACTGGAAATCGGCAAAATCAGCCTCCATAACACTATTATGATAGACGATATATGGGTTGGAACGCAGATGAGCATAAAGCACAAGAGCCTCACGATAATGTTTGGGAAGTGGTTGTTTCAAATTGTAATACTTTCCAATTGCATGTACGAAAGCTTCCAAGTCACCATCCAACAAATAGGCACAAAGCAAGTAATCATGAGCCACAGACGTAGCTAAATGATGCTGATGAATAAAACGAAGGTAATGCATTGCACTCATCTTCTGCCGAAACATGCCACCTAAACGCTGATAAAAAGGGGCTTTTCCGCATATCAGATAACACACATTGGGATTGTCAGGGAGCATGACTGACGAACCGCCAACTAAGGAGTATTCGAATAATTTATCGGGAAGCAGGCCTGCTAAAGACAGGGAATAGACACGCAAACTCGTTAAAGTAGAGTCCGTATGTAAAGAATGCGCATCCACCTTGACTGCCTTTTGATAATCACCTGCTTCTATACACTGCTCTATCTCCAATCGGGCATGGAGCACCTGACGATGATTTGAACAAAGCATCACAAAGACTAACAAGACCAACAGACCGCTATAATTGATCCATGCACGCCGACCAAGAAAACCATGAGAGAAATCCTGCGGTTCATAAGCCTGTAACTGACGGACATAGAACAGCAGAATGACGTCGACAACTATCAGGAGTGGTGCCGTCAACCACCACCAACCTAAAGTGACTCCATGCACAATATTACTATCAATAGAAGTCAATGCAGTCAGGCAGACAATGGAAGGCACATAGGTCAAAATATGAAATCTCCCCTTCACCCGAGTCAACATATAAAGACAAATCTGCATCAACCACAGTACAAATGTGATGATAACAGTACCAATCAAACGGCTATAATGGGTCTGTCCATTTGAAAGTACGTGCTGACCCATGGCCAACAAGTTATCCTGATAACAGTAGAGACAACAGAATGTGAATACTAAGAACAACAATGCACACACCACTCTGTAAGGGCGTGTGCTATGTTTTGTGATTAAATCGGCTGACATTTATTAAATCATCAATTTTTCTTTAAAACCAAAGCTGTACGTGCTGGCAGGTAAAGTTTAAGCCACTCTTTGTGTTCATTGACGTAGAGTGGATCGTAATTTGTAAAATGCGTCAACGCATCATCATTGAAACCGTTCCCTCCAAAGGCCTTATTATCGGTGTCGAGCACAATATTATAGCTGCCAACCGGAACGAGAAAGCCATAATCCGTAAACGATTTTGTCGGTGAGAAGTTGAATACAAAGAGCAAATCACCACGCATATAGGCCAGAACTTGATCGCCGTCGTTATGCCAAACCTCCTGAATGGCAGTGCGAATAAAGTTACGTTCATCCTTAATTACCTTCAACATTTCGCAGTCAAAGTCTCCCAAATAGTGATAATCAAGTTCCTTATTGTCAACGAGGTTCCACTGCCTGCGCGCATATTTGTAACTCCAGCCATTGCCTTCTCTCGGGAAATCAATCCATTCGGGATGCCCGAACTCATTTCCCATAAAGTTAAGATAACCGCCGTTGATTGTCGAAGCCGTAGCTAAACGTATCATTTTGTGGAGTGCTATACCACGGAAAGCCATATCGTTCTCGTCACCTTTCTTGAAATGCCAATACATATCAGCATCTATCAGACGGAAAATAATGGTCTTGTCGCCTACCAATGCCTGGTCATGACTCTCACAATAAGAGATTGTTTTCTCATCAGCGCGCCGGTTTTTCACCTCCCAGAAGATTGAACTTGGCTTCCAGTCTTCGTCTTTCTGCTCTTTAATGATCTTAATCCAGAAGTCAGGAATGTTCATCGCCATACGGTAATCAAAGCCATATCCACCATCTTCAAACTTGGCAGCAAGGCCAGGCATGCCACTCACTTCCTCTGCAATGGTAATAGCTTTGGGGTTGACTTCATGGATAAGTTTATTGGCCAAGGTGAGATAACAAATGGCATTGTCGTCTTCATGACCATTGAAATAATCGCCATATCCGCCAAATGCTTCACCCAATCCATGGCTGTAATAGAGCATTGAGGTAACGCCATCGAAGCGGAAGCCGTCAAAATGGAATTCCTGAAGCCAATACTTGCAGTTTGACAGCAGGAAATGTATAACGTCATCTTTACCATAATCAAAGCAAAGACTATCCCATGCAGGATGCTCATGACGCTCTCCCGGATAGAAATACTGGTTGGGATCGCCTGCAAGATTACCCAACCCTTCCACTTCATTCTTTACAGCGTGTGAATGAACTATATCCATAATCACCGCAACGCCCTTGGCATGGGCTGCATCAATCAAAGCCTTCAGCTCCTCAGGGGTACCGAAACGACTTGAAGGAGCAAAGAACGAACTGACATGATAGCCGAAAGAACCATAGTAGGGATGCTCCTGTATGGCCATAATCTGAATGCAATTATAGCCATCTTTGACTATTCGGGGCAGCACATTATCCTTGAACTCCGTATAGGTGCCCACCTTTTCTGCATCCTGACTCATTCCGATGTGGCATTCATAAATTAACAACGGAGAGGTTTGAGGTTTGAAATTATTCTTCTTCCATTGGTAAGTTTCCTTGGGACTCCATACCTGTGCTGAGAAAATCTTAGTCACCTCATCCTGCACAACACGCGTTGCCCAGGCAGGAATACGTTCTCCTTCTCCTCCATTCCACTTCACATGCATCTTAAACAGATCACCATGATGCATGGCCTTTTCAGGCAAACGAAGTTCCCAGTTGCCCGTCCCTTCAATGCGTTTAGCAAGATATTTTTCATCCTCCTGCCAATTATTGAAATCTCCAACCAAATAGATAGCCGTGGCATTCGGTGCCCATTCACGGAAAACCCAACCACGGGAAAGCTTATGGAGACCATAGTAATCATAGCCACTTGCAAAATCCGACAAACTCTTCTTGCCTTCTTGGGTCAGCTGTGAGAGTTTCCACAAGGCATGGTCATGGCGTCCGCGAATGGCATCTTCATAGGGTTCCAAATACGGATCATTCTTAACAAGACCGATATGTTTCGTGGTCTGAGGTTTCTTCACAGTCTTAGCAATCTTCTTTTTTGAGATTTCTTTCTTTGTTTCCATAGTCAAATGCAATTATTTTTTAACCTTGAAAATAGCCTTTTTCATACATTCTGCATCAGCAATACATGGTGCATGAGCGTCCTGCGGGAAGAAAACGGCAAACTGTCCAGGCTTTACTTTCACATAGGTCTGTGCCGAAATACCGGAGATTTTTGCAATGTCTTTCTCTTCATCGAACGTCACCTCGGGCAAGTCTTCAACTGGTGAATAGCCAAAAACCTCGTCTGTCGTGAGCGGCATCTGAATGTCTATCATACGCCGATGATATTCCAACACTGCTTCTTCCTGCGTTTTTCCTTTACATGTTTCAATGTTCACAAACAGTTCTTTGCCCTTGATAGCATGCTTTCCTTCTTCAAGCTGCACGAGCTGATGCGTCTGCATGAATGTGACAACATCTGCAAAAAGCGGATGCAAGGCCACATATTTCCCAAGATTTTCTATTCTGTCAACTATCATTTCCAAACAAATTGAAATTCTCTAATCAGTCTTCAAAACGGCGACCAAGCTCATAGCGACCTGTACGTGTAATGTTTCCATTACGATCTTTCTCTACAAAACAACCATCACGGCGGTCGTCTACATAACTGCCTTCAAACCGGTTGCCATTCTTGTCCACTTCAATGGCAGCACCATTGCGCAGACCTTTCTTGTAAGTTCCCTTGAAACGGCTGCCATTGGCATAGTGAATGATAATCTCTCCTTCAATCTTTCCGTTCTTGAATTCACCTTCAAACTTGTCACCGGCTTTCTTTGTCAGCTTGCCATGACCATTCTGCAGATCGTTCTTCCACTGTCCGATATAGACATCACCCGAACGCCATTCAAACGTGCCTTGACCGCTCTTGGCCCCATCTTCAAAATGTCCTGTATAGCGATCTCCGTTGGCATACTTGAAGATACCTTCTCCGGTGCGTTCTCCCTGAACGTAATCTCCCTCGTAGACATCGCCATTCTGAAACTTATAGATGCCTCGGCCATTCTGTATGTCATCAGCCCAATTGCCTATATATACGTCACCATCGGCATATTTATTCGTCCCTTTTCCAGACCGTTGATTATTAGCCCACATACCATCATATGTAGTTCCGTCCCCCCAATCAAAGAAACCACGGCCACTCTTCTGGTCATTCTTCCACTGACCCTCGTAATATGCGCCACTCGAATAGGTGTAACGCCCCTTTCCCTCGCGCTTATCCTGGACCCAATTCCCCTCATATTTGTCGCCATTATAATAGTACATCGTGCCCTGTCCCTGCTGATAATCGCGAAACCAAAGGCCTACATACTTATTGTTATTGGCAAAATAAAAGGTACCACGCCCGTGTTGCTGGTCTTGAAACCATTGTCCTTCGTAGCGTTCACCATCCGAAAACGAATAAACACCATAACCTTCACGCTTTCCTTTGATATATTCTCCTTCGTAGGTATCGCCATTCTTGAATACGGTATGCCCCTTTCCATTCGGTTTCCCGTTCATCATCTGTCCCTTATATTGTCCTCCATCATGCGTAGTACACGACCCCAAAACAATCTTTTGTGCCGACAAAAACAGAGGCATAAGCAAAGCGTATATGAATAATATAAGTTTTTTCACTGTATTCTCTATTATAGTTTCAAGGCCAAAGATAAGAAAATAATAGAAGACAACAAAATAAGTTAGCGTTTTTTATTATAATATTCTGAATGTTATCTATCCCTAAATATATAGTTTTCTTTCTTTCATCATCAACCTGTTACAAGCAACCTAAACCTTATAATTCCGATAAACGATTTATGTGTTAATTCAATTGAAAGATATTTACGATTGCATTCTGTAGGCTCACTGATTTGAAATAGAATTCTCCCCTACTCTACATACAGGCTATTTTTTACGGATTTATAATCTGTTGACTATCAAGTTATTACAGAATTAAGTAAAAATTACAATGTCAAATCACGCAGAAAGATGTTGCAATTTGCATCAAATCACGGTGCAATCTGCATTGGAATACACTCCAATCTGACTCAAAAGACTACGTAACTTAAGCCAAATTACAACACATTATGAATGAGATTACAGGCCAAAGCCTTTGAAATCAGAAAAACATCTCCATTTTATGGCATCTGCTTTTCTATTTGGTCTCCTCTGGATATGTTAAAAACTGATTAAGAATATTTACAGAAAAAGGAGGTTTCTGCATTTGTCATCCAATCACATTGGTAGTGGAATCATAAACCAAGCAACTTACATTACACGCTATATCTCTGGAAGAAAGTATCTTAACTGCATGATATTATAGCTTATCTATAAGGAAGAAGAGGAACAAAAAATAAGCTTTTAGGATTTATTTCCTATGTTTTTATCCTATTTTTTATTAATTTTGCGGTAATAATAAGAAACTATACAAAATGAAATTCATTGGATTAATTCCCGCCCGCTATGCTTCAACGCGCTTTCCGGGCAAGCCTTTGGCTCTGTTGGCAGGTAAGCCTGTCATTCAACATGTATATGAACAGGCGGCCAAAGTGTTGGATGCGGTCTACGTTGCAACCGACGATGAGCGTATATACAATAAGGTTATGGAATTCGGAGGCAAGGCCGTGATGACCTCAACCGAGCACCATAGTGGTACAGACCGCATTGAAGAGGCCTTTGAAAAAGTTGGAGGCGACTTCGATGTTGTTGTAAATATACAAGGTGACGAACCTTTTATTGCCCAGAGTCAGATTGAAACGCTGTGCCATTGCTTCGAGGATGAAGACACACAGATTGCCACATTAGGAAAACCTTTCGAATGTATTGAGGCCGTAGAAAACCCCAACTCGCCCAAGATTGTAGTTGACAATCGCGGTTATGCCATGTATTTCAGCCGCAGCATCATACCCTTTGTGCGTAGTGTAGAAAGGCAAGAATGGCTCAAGAAATACCCATTCTTGAAGCATTTAGGTATCTATGCTTACCGCACCGAAGTACTGAAAGCAATCACCCGACTGCCCCAATCGTCACTCGAACTGGCCGAAAGCCTTGAGCAACTGCGTTGGTTGGAGAACGGATATCGCATAAAAGTGGGCATCACAAACGTCGAAACTGTGGGTATAGACACTCCGGAAGACCTACAACGTGCCGAAGACTTTATTCGTAGTCATCAATAACATTGTTCATAAAGTCCATCATTGGCTTGGCTGTCTTAAAAATATCAGTGATTTCCTTGAGCCAACTGTCGCCTTCAAAGAATTCATCTGATACGGCATGCCAACAGCAATAATCTTTCATGCGCAGGTATTCCACGAACTCATAATCGCGTGGGAATCCTTTTGGAACAGTCTTTAGACTTGCCAATCCAAAGCCCTTTCCACCCGGTTCATCCCATTTTCCCTCGTTAGGATAGCCAAAAAGCTTAACAAACTTCCCATTCTCAACGCATTTTCTCCATTCATCGATATTACCCATAATCTCATTTCGGCAAGCCGTTAGAATGTTTGTAGGCAGCCAGTAGGAACCAACGCCTAAGAGACATTGGCCTGGTTGCAGATGAAGATAATAGCCTCCACGCAACGATTTCTTGCCATGTGCACAGATATAAGCTCCGAAATGTTCTTTATAGGGGCGCTTATCCTCACTGAAACGCGTATCACGATTGAAACGATAGCAGGCATCTTTGGGCGTGATATGCGAGATAGAGGCATCAAACTGCGCAATAGTTGCCACGGCTTGTGCTACTCCTTCCTCGAAATTCTGCCTGCATATGTCATATTCTGCCTTATGTTCATGAAACCAATCCCGGTTGTTATGAGCCGAAAGTTCATGTAAATAACCTAATATTCTTTTTGTATTCATTGTTTTTTATCTATCTATTGTTGCAAAGATACTATATTTTTTATACTTTTGCCGCATGACAAGAAAAGAAAGATTCAATTATATTTTAGATTACTTCCGAAAGGAACAAGGCCCGGTTACCACCGAACTTGAGTTTGGGAGTGCCTTTCAGTTGATTGTGGCCACACTACTCAGTGCACAGTGTACAGACAAGCGAATCAATATGATTACGCCCGAACTCTTTCGCCACTACCCTACAGCCGAGGCTATGGCACAGGCTGATTGGGAGGATATCTTCCAACTGATAAAGAGCGTGAGCTATCCAAACTCCAAGGCACACCACCTGAGTGAGATGGCAAAAATACTGGTGGAGCGTTTCAATGGCGAGGTTCCCGACAACACGGATGACTTGACCCAACTTCCGGGAGTAGGTAGAAAGACGGCTAATGTGGTACAAGCCGTGTGGTTTGGAAAGCCAACCTTGGCCGTTGATACCCACGTTTACCGTGTCAGCCACCGCTTGGGACTCGTTCCTGAAACGGCAAACACACCTTTGAAAGTGGAGTTGGAACTGATGAAATACATACCAAAAGCAGATGTAGGAAATGCACATCACTGGCTATTGTTACATGGAAGATATATTTGCAAAAGTCAAAGACCACAATGCCAAGACTGCCCTTTCAGTACGTTCTGCCCAACAGGAGTCAAGATATTGAAAGAGAAACAAGCTTCTGCACCGTCTGAAACAGCGGTAAAGAAACCGTAATTTGACAAGTAATTCATAGAAAAGCCTCACTCTCAAAGTCCTTAATAGGAACTGTTGAAAGTGAGGCTGTTTCATTACTTATTACCTATAGGATTTTATTCTTGTGGAATGTTCTTCAGAATTTCAAGCAGATGATCCCATACCATCTGTACGGTTGGGATATACAGACACTCATCCGGCGTGTGAACATTACGCAGAGTTGGCCCGAAACTAACCATATCAAGTTCCGGATATTTCTCAGAAAAGAGACCACATTCAAGTCCGGCATGAATACCTTTCACGGTTGGTTCTTTCTTAAACAGCTTCTTGTAAGCGTCCACCGTGATTTTAACAAGATTACTGTTAGGGTTCATCTTCCATGCAGGATAACCATCATTCTGAACCACTTTGGCACCACTCAGTTCGAAAACAGCCTTGACCGTATTGGCCATATTCGTGAGATTACTCATCACATTGCTTCGCTGACTGGCCACAATCACAACCTTATTGGCTTCACTTTGCACGCTGGCAACATTGCTTGAGGTCTCAACCATATAGGCAAGTGCCTCATCCTGGCAAGTTGTAAGCGGGCCATTATCAAGTGCCTGCAATGATAATATCAGACCACGAGAAGTCTGCTGTGGCATCACTTGCTGACGATCAACACTCTCCATGCCCCAATGCATTGTCGGATCTGTTACATGGAACTCATCTTCAACACCTGCAGTGAACACATTCCAGTCGGCCATCACCTCTTCTTTACGGTCAGCAGGAACAGCAAAAACTACCTTTCCATCACGTGGAATGGCGTTATGCATCTTGCCGGAGTTCCATTGTGCCAAGCGAAGTTCCATTTTGCTCTGCTCCATATAAAGGAAACGAGCCATTATCTTAATGGCATTTGCACGCTTTTTATTAATATCATCGCCCGAATGTCCACCGTTCAAGCCCTTCAACGAAGCCTGCATGAAGAAGAAATCTGCCGGTGCATCCTCACGTGTGAAATCGTAAGTAACCGTTGTATTGATGCCACCTGCACACGAAATGAATATCTGTCCTTCATCTTCAGAGTCGAGATTGATGAGGTATTTGCCTGTCATGAAACCAGACTTCATACCAAATGCACCAGTCAATCCTGTCTCTTCGTCACGCGTAAAAACGCACTCTATTGGGCCATGCTCAATGTCATTACTGTCAAGGATAGCTAATTCTATGGCACAACCGATACCGTCATCAGCACCAAGTGTCGTACCTTTGGCACGTAACCAATCACCATCGACATAGGTTTGAATGGCATCTTTATGGAAATCAAAATCTACATCAACCAACTTGTCGCATACCATGTCCATGTGACTCTGCAGGATTGTCGTTGCCAAATGCTCCATACCTTTGGTTGCAGGCTTACGGATAATGACATTACCAGTTTCATCTTCCTGCACTTCAAGGTTGCGCTCAGCTGCAAACTTCTTAAGATATGCAATCATATTTTCCTCGTGTTTAGAAGGACGAGGTATCTTATTAATCTCTGCAAACTGCTCAAACACGCGAGCAGGTCTTAGTTCTACATTACTCATTTTTTATATCTTTTTATTTTGTTTTATTTTGTTCTTTTGTCGATTTATATTACCTTTGCCCATATTTAAGTGCCAAGAGGTTCACTGCAAAAGTAATAAAAATGATCAAGACATTAGTATTGAGCGTGTTAATAATTGCTATATCTATGGCGTTATTAGGCATAAAGCTCATCTTTCAGAAGAATGGGAAGTTCTCTTCACAGCATATTCACGATAATCCCGGGCTGCGGAAACAAGGCATCCACTGTGTTATTGATCAGGATAAAGAAGCACGCAAGAACAACAGGGCATATTAACAACAGATTAAAAACAAAAAACAAATAAAAGGAAATGAACAAGAAAAACATTCTTAAGACAATGGCTGTGGCTGCAATTGCAACCTTGGCTATGACAAGTTGCAACCAGTCTGCCCCAAAAGTAGATGCAAAATCTGATGCCGCTCAGCCTACATCAAAAGAAATGAAGATTGCCTATGTCGAGGTAGACAGCATCATGAGCCAGTATCAATTCTGCAAAGACTATTCTATGGTGCTTCAGAAGAAAGGACAAAACATCCAGAATACCCTCGCAACAAAACAGCAACAACTGCAAGCTGCAGCTGCAAACTTCCAGCAGAAAGTACAGCAAAACGCTTACACTCGTGAGCAAGCAGAGGCTATTAACGCTGGTCTTCAGAAGCAGAACTCAGATCTTCAGGTGCTCAATCAACGCTTAAGTACAGAGTTCCAGACTGAAACTGAAAAATATAACAATGCGCTTCGCGACAGTATTCAGCACTATCTGAAGGTTTATAACAAAGACAAGAAATACAGTCTCATCCTCAGTAAAGCCGGTGATAATCTGCTCTATGCTGACAAGGCATTGGATATTACCAATGAAGTCATTGCCGGTCTGAATAAAGCCTATAAGCCTTCAGCAAAGATGGCAGCTTCAGTTCCTGCAAAGAAATAGGAGACTTTCCTCGTCCCTCTCCTCAAAAAGAACAGGGAAGAATATGTAAATAGAGCCTGCAAAAGCTTATTTTGCAAGACAATATAAATATAAAAAGCCTCTTTTCTCACAGTTATTAAGAAAGAAAAGAGGCTTTTTAATTATATAGGTAAGGCCCATGTTCACGCCAACTCCCTCTTCATAAACTCCCTTACTCCCTTTCTCGCATCTCCCAAACAATGCTCCACACTTTTATATTTCACAGCCAAAGCCTTGGATATTTCACTGACTTTCATACCTTGATAAATATGGAGACGATACACACGCTGTTGTCTGACAGTTAAACGAGCTATACCCTGCTCAAGAAATTCCTGAGTTTCAGCAACAGAACAGACCGACATGGGATTGTCATCAGTAGTTTTCAAACCATTAGATTTAATATAATGTTCGTAATTATCAACATAGTGACGATGACGCCAATAATCACAAATCAGATTGCGAGCAGTCGTATATACCAAACAAGGTAGGGTCACGGGAGTAATCATCTTGTCTGCCGTCATGAGCTTTAGAAAGACATTCTGCACGATGTCCTCAGCCTCTTCACCATGTTGCATGAGCCGTTTGGCAACGAAAAGTCTCACCTCTTCGTAGTGCCTTCGATAATAGTCAGCAATCACGCTAAAGTCAGTACAGATGGTTTTCATACCTGTGTTTTGATTAGTTATCGGTTATTTTCTTTTACAAAGATAATGCTTTTATTTTATTATACTGCTCATATTTCACCACATTTTTAGGATAGAAATGGATAAAACGAGCACTTTGTTACACCACAAAAACTTTATGATTGTATGGAAAAAGAAAGAAAAGCGCACTGAAGCCATATAACTTTGAACAATATTTTCTATATTTGTTCTCTCAAACTTACCATTATGGAAGAAGCTAACGTAATTATAACCAAGAAACCTCTCAAGGAGGATTTCATCATGTTCAACCGCGTTATAAGCAACACGGAATATCATTTCAACCGCTCTGCCACCATTGCAAGCATCGCCATGCTACTTATATGGGGCCCCTGTATCTTTTCTACCGCCACTCATGATCCTATGCTCACTGCCAAGCTAAGCATATTCGCTGTTCTCTTAACAGCTTTCTACAACTGGTATATAAGAAAGCGGAGAGACCGCAGAGCAGCTAAACTCTACGAACAGAACAAGGTATTAAGTAGCATGACCAAATTCAAAATTTCGCTTTTCAACGACCATTTTGAGAGTCAGACCGATACAGAACAAAGCACTGTCACCTATGACAAACTCTACAAAATCATAGAAACACCAACACATTTCTATTTCATGTACGCTAAAAACCAAGGCATCATCATTGCCAAAGAAGATGAGAGACTGAATAGTTTTGTTTTGAAACTAAAAGAGAAATACAAGTTATGAAGACATTTTCTATCCTTTTTGCTGCGCTGACTTTACTCTTTTCAGCGGCCTGTTCTACAACCGAAAAGAAAGCCATCAATGCTCATCAACTCCTTGGAGAATGGGAAAGTGTCAGTAAGAAACCTTTGAACATGGCACAAGCACTCACCATTTCAAAGGCTGAAGTCTATTATGATCCTGCAATAGGAGACACGGTTATGTACTTCGATAGCTACAAAATCAATCATGATAGCCTACGACTCAATTATCAGAAGTCTAAGAATTATGAATGTGTTATCCTTTCTTTAAATGATAGTTCCCTTGAAATCACGGGGCTTCCCTTTAGAGAAAAGGAAAAGACTAAATTCATCAAGTCGCCCGTTGACACCACACAACTCCACGGAATATGGCTCAGTAACATCAAAGAAGGCACACTTCACAAACTTGTATTGAACATTTCAGAGCATGATATTACCTATTCTTGGGCAAAATTTGGGTTCTATTCCTATTTTACTCCTTATGTTATATGTGGCGATACGTTGAAAATTAAGACTGAAAATAACGAAAATCGAAAGATTGTTATGCGTAAGTTGAATCACAATCAGCTTGTTCTTTCTGCATTTCCTGGCATGAAAACAGCACCTGTTTCCTTTAACAATTAGATATCATCCTTAATACTGACAGTCTAAGAAGCAAGAGCCCTGACGAAACAACCTTCACCATTACAAAAGAACAGATGGTTGAAGCCAGAACAATTCTCGAAACCTTTATGGATACGACACAATATTGGCGAAATATGCAGCAATTACTTGTCAAACAACATGGTAAACGAGCGGATAATAGGCCTTATAGTTTAGGCCCTTCACCCCTCCCCTTCAATCAATATTATCGTCAATATATAGGAGAAAAAGAAGAAGGACATATTTACATATCTGCAGTTTAAATTAGTAAATGCGACAGTCTCCGGTGACAAATAGTTTACAAAGAACTATGAAAAACACCGAGGGGGGTGCCCAGCGGCGGGGGCTCGCAGCCCCCGAGAGCGAAACAGAAGATTACGATTAAACATATATTAAACAAAGGGGAGACCACGGTCTCCCCAAGATTAATTAATTTTGTATTATGAAGTTCCATCAATTAACCTCGGAGCAAAGATACACAATTTCTGTCTTACTCCAAAAAGAAATGTCCAAGAAAGCAATTGCAGAAGCAATAAGCGTCCACAGAAGTACAGTATACCGTGAGATAGAGCGTAACTCCTCAGAATATACGGGTAAATACACCTATACGGTTGCCGTCAGGAGAGCAAGAAGGCGCAAGCGACGCTATCAGAGACCTCGCAAGATGACTCCTGAGATGTGGCGGAACATCAGTAAATATCTAAGGATGGGATGGTCTGCACAGCAGATATGCGGGCGTATGAAGACACTTGGCAGGAAGTGTGTGTCTCACACGACCATATACAAGTACATCTGGCGGGACCGTAATGCCGGTGGAGACATCTATAAGTACTGTCGTTTCCAGTTCAAATACAGGAACCACTGGCTTAAAAGAGACAAAAAGATACTCTCGGGGAATCGGAAAAGCATAGACGAACGTCCTGCCTGTGCTGACGGAAAGCGGTTCGGAGACTGGGAGATGGATCTGATCATCGGCCCGGGAAACTCATCGGCATTAACCATGGTGGAGAGAAGTACCAATCTTGGAATTATCAGAAAGTTAGCAAGATACAAGACGGCCCGTGAGGTTTCCAAGGCCGTAACAGAGGCTTTGAGACCCATAAAGAATGCCGTACATACCATAACTACCGACAACGGACCGGAGTTTATGCAGTATGAGGACATTGAAAAATCTTTAGGATGCAGCGTATATTATGCACATCCACACTGCCCCTGGCAGAAGGGAGCTGTAGAAAATCGGAATATGCTAATCAGGCAGTATATCGATAAAAGATGTAATATAAACAAACTCTCAACGCAGTATATTGCTGCAATAGAAGCCAAATTAAATGACAGACCCAGGAAGAAACTTAACTTTAGGACACCGAAATTTGTTTTTTACAAAAAACTTAAGTAAATTCGCATTTGGTAGTTGAAACTACCAAGTGTAAAAATACTTGAAGGAATTTAACATATAATTCTCTTCAATAGCACCAAAGTTCATCAAAAGCCTAATTAATTCTGTTTTGGAGCATAATAATGTGCGTATGAAAAGCTATACTGTCAAACTCATCTTACCATTAAACCCGATAATAATGGTTATTTGATAACTTGTAGGACTATCCGGCACACAAACATTGGCACGGAAATGGAAACCAGCTGTATTGGTTTCTGTATAGATAATATCACTCAGAATACTCTGGCTCAACACACCTGAAGGTACCTGACGCTTGAAATCATTCTTTCGAAAGTCGCGACTGAAAACTTGTGTACCGCCACGAAACAGGCTCAAATGGATGATATTATCAAAATAAACATTATCCACCTCAACTCCATTGTCATTATAAGTCTGCTTAGCTACCTTGTAAGTAGTGGGGTTCACCTGTATATACCAATGATAATGCTCGTTTCCATAGATAACAACCGAGTCACGTTTGATAAGTTTATTCTGGTTCAGAGCCACGGGGCGAGACTCTCCAAAAAACGCAAGATATGAACGATCAGTTGTTTTTACACACTTAACAATATCGCCATTCTGGTTTTTGAAGATAAAAAGATGAGGTGCTTGCTTAACTATCAGATACTTGGCTGTATTCGAACTATGAAGCACAAGCGTGTCTTTGAATATCTGGAAGTAAACAGGCTGCGACGTACTGTCCGGATAGAAAATAGTATCACCGACAACACGAAAGGCTGGATTGTCCTCGTCTTCATTCAACCAAACTCCCTGGAGCATTTTCTTTGCTACCTGATCTTCAGAAGAAGCCAAAGATATTCCATGCTTTCGGTTACTGCATGCCATAAGAAGACAACTGACAGCAAACAGCAGAAAAGCGTATCTAAAAATATTTTTGCTCATCAATCAAACAATTCTGCATCTTTCAATGACGATGCCTTGAGATCCTTTTCTGATGTAAGCACATCTTTTGTTTCTATTGGCCATTCTATGTGAATATCTTCATCATTCCAGCGAATACTGGCCTCATGCTGAGGAGCATAGACATTATCAACCTTGTAAGTGAAAATGGCTTCTTCACTCAAAACAAGAAAACCATGGGCAAAACCACGAGGAATAAAGAACTGACGCTTGTTTTCATCTGACAGTTCTACCATAACATACTTACCGAAAGTGGGGCTGCTCTTACGGATATCAACAGCTACATCAAGCACCTTACCCTTGATGACACGTACCAATTTAGCCTGTGAATACTCGCCTTTCTGATAATGCAAGCCACGCAACACGCCATAAGAAGACTTAGACTCGTTGTCTTGAATGAAATTAATCTTTCCTACATACCGTTGGAATTCTTCATTTTTCCACGCTTCAAAAAAATAGCCACGAGCATCATTAAAAACATGCGGTTCGATGATATAAACACCTTTAATTTCCGTTTGCTTATACTCCATTTTCTAATAAGAATTTGTTCTTTCTTTGGCACAAAGATACGACTTTTATAATAGTCTGCAAAATAAAAAGCACAAATAAATTTTTCTTGATGATTTTTCATCACAACACTTTGAAACCTAAAATAAAAGTACTAAATTTGCAAACGTGATAGAGTTAGAAAGACATATAGAAATACTTTTGCTCACAAATGACTGTGTCATAATCCCTGCTTTCGGTGGATTTATGGCACATTATACGGCTGCGCGTTTTGACGAGAGAGACTTTTCGTTTCTTCCGCCAACACGAACTGTCGGCTTTAATCCCCTTCTTAAAATCAACGATTCTCTTCTTGCACAATCCTATGTTGAGGCTTACGATATCAGTTATCCAGAAGCATTGTGTCGCATAGAGCAGGAAACAGAAGAAATGAAGCAAATACTTGAGAGAGAAGGTAAATACGAGTTGAAAGACTTAGGCACTCTATTTATCAATGATGAGGGGCACTATACTTTCGAACCTTGTGAAGCCGGACTCCTCACTCCTGCCCTTTATGGACTTAGTTGCTTTGAATTCAAACGATTAGATGCTGTGGAAACGTTTGAAACCGAACAGGAGGTGAACATTGTAGCGCCGCAACCAAAAGCACAGCTCTTAGATTTCAACACAACCGCCAATGGCGAAGAAAAAGAAGAAGAGGCTTATACTATTCGCCGAAGCGTAGTAAGAAACATCGCCATTGCATGTATTGCCATATTGGTATTCTTGTTGTTACCCTCGTCTTTGGGTAATGGAGACATAGCAACTATGACTGGAAACAAAATCGATACAGACTTTCTTACATATATCATGCCCAAGGATGTGACTATAGGAAATGCGACAACTCATATCACAAAAGATATAACTAAGAAAGCCGTTGAAACTGTACAACAAAAGCAGACTGCAGACAATAACAAGATAAAAGCAGACCTCATTCCGGCAGCCGCACCCAAGAACTACTACTGCATTGTGCTGGCCAGCAGAGTTACTCGCAAGAATGCAAAGCTTTTTGTGCGTGAGCTTCATCGTAAAGGTTACACAGAAGCAGGCGTGCTTACACAGAACAACCGCACAAAAGTCATTTATGGAGAATATGCTTCAGAACGAGAGGCACGCAATATTGTCAATAAACTCAACAACAAAGCGGAGTTTGCTGATTGTTGGGTGATGCATATTAAATAAACTACTTTCAGCCTTTTATTTATGAAACGTGTACGTTGCCCGAAATGTGATAACTACATTACATTTGATGAAACCAAATATCAGACAGGCCAATCCCTGATTTTTGAATGCCCGGAATGTGGCAAGAACTTTGGCATCCGCATGGGAGTATCTAAACTTCGCAACGCTCAAAAGGATGAACAACTAAATGAATTAGCCAACGAGAAAGGTTGCGGCTCTATTGTTGTCATTGAGAACGTGTTTCATTATAAACAGGTAATTCCCCTGCAAATGGGTGATAATGTCATTGGCCGCTACATGAAAGGAAGTGATATCAACTGTCCTATCGAAACCAATGATCCCAGCATTGACATGACACATTGCATCATTAATGTCAGTCGCAACAAAGAAGGTAATCTCAAATATGTGCTGCGTGACGGGCCAAGCTATACAGGAACCTTTGTCGACAACGAAATCTTAGGCAATCGTGAGCGCAGAGTCATCGCAGATGGCAGCCTTTTTACCATTGGCGCCACAAGCATCATCCTTCGCATAACAGAAGAATAAAACCATCAGCTCCATTTTCTTTTCTATTGGAAATGATATTAGATGTGCAGACAAAGGCAATCCTTTCAAGCACCATTCCTTATACATTCCGACACTACAAGGTTTATTGTACACCAAAAAGAAAAAGGAACGAGTATTGCTACCCGCCCCTTCTGTCAAATAATGTCTTTATTCTGAGACCTTGACCACCTTATAATCACGCTTCCCAGAAGGCCAAACTCCCTTGACAATCAGCACAGGATCCTTGCTGGTTGAAGCACTCTTAACAAGTTCCTGAAGGTCTGAAATACTCTTAAGAGGTGTGTCATTAGCATATTGCATGATGAAACCTTGTTCGATACCTCCATCTTTAATAGCACCTTTTCCAACCTTTGTCACCTCAAGACCAAAGCTCAAATCAAACTCCTTCTTCTGCTGTTCTGTAACAGGACGGAAGCTTGCACCAAGCACATCAAGGTCTGCCGTTTTAATCACTTTCGTGTTGCCTTGTGCATTCATCAAGGTCACTGTCTTCGACCGTTTTGATTTATTGTGGAGATAAGTCAACGTTACTTTCTCGCCAGGACGCTTCTTCGACAACAACTCCTGAAGCTCAGACATCTTGGTTATCTTCTTGCCATCAGCCTCCGTTATCACATCACCTTTAACGATACCAGCTGCAGATGCAGAGCTTCCATCAGAGACTTCAGCAACATAAACACCCTCGTTGGTACCCAAATCAACCTCTTTATTTGCATCTTTCTGTGCATTGATATAGTTCAATACGTCACCACCTCGAATACCAAGAACAGCACGTTGAACTGTACCATACTGCTTTAAATCACTTACAACCTTATTCATGATAGTCGTTGGAATGGCAAAACCATAACCACTATAAGAGCCTGTTTGTGAATAAAGCATGGCATTTATGCCTACAAGTTCACCCTTGGCGTTTACCAATGCACCCCCGGAGTTTCCAGGATTAATAGCTGCATCAGTCTGAATGAAGCTGGAAATCTGAGGGCCATTAGAGCCTTCTCCGCCCATTGAACGCGCCTTGGCACTGACAATTCCGGCGGTTACCGTTGAACTTAGGTTATAGGGATTACCCACAGCAAGCACCCATTCACCAACCTTTAGATTGTCACTGTCACCTATAGGTAAAGTTGGAAGGTTCTTTCCATTAATCTTGATGAGTGCAAGATCCGTATTGGGATCTGTTCCAATAATGCGGGCAGAGAACTCCCGATTGTCGTTCAAAGTCACCGTTAACTCGTCTGCACCATTCACAACATGATTGTTAGTGACAATATAACCATCAGGACTTATAATCACTCCACTGCCGGTTGCCTCCCTCTTTGGTGTTTGCACCTTGCGCTTCTGCTTGCCGTTTCCTTGGTCAGGATAACCAAAGAAGCCGAAAGGTCCAAAGAAGTCACTGAACGGGTCATCCTCCATCTCTACAGTTTGAACCTTAGAATTCTGTACATATTTAATATGAACAACCGCAGGAAGTGCCTTCTCTGCAGCATAAGTCAAGTCAACAGGTTGGCCGGAAACCACTGCTTCTGTCGCCGGTGCAGCGTTCACCTTAATGAAAGCTCCTGTAGAAAGGGCAAGTGCACCTACGCACATTGCACCCAAAACATACTTACCAAACATTCTCATACTTATCTTTTTTAGTTTACGTTCTATACTTATGAATACTCTTTCTTATTCAAAACTGATTACAAATATATAAGTAAAATCAGCAATATCAGCGGAAACTCTTAATTCTTTATCCGAATTTAACACTTCAATTTAACACTTTAACGGCTCTTAAACGACTCTTTTTTTATTTTTACACTTATTAATCAGCAGCATTAAACTTGGCATCATCATCAAACCAGCAAGTCATATTAAGTTGTTCTATGTATTCTTAATATACTTTGAAAGATGAAAGTCGACGAGCAATCAACATTTCCCTGTCGGATTATTAAAATGTAAACGTATAATTGACTGATACATAATGACTTGCAAAGTGACGCAGATGAGGCGGTAAAGTGACGCAGATGACCATGTCATTTGATGCAGATTACAGCGTGACTTGACGCAGATTGCAACGCAATCCAATAGGCATTGTTCTGCAAAATGATTTCACAAAAACATCATCAGACGCATAAAGCCAATACAAACAGATAATCACTCAGTCGGTTCATCAGTTTCATCACCGTTTCATCTAAAGGATAATCACGATGAAGTGTCCACATTCTTCGTTCACATGTACGGGCCTTTGCACGGGCATATTGCAAGTGAGCAGCCAACAACGAACCACCCGGAACAACGAAAGAAAAGCGTTCTCTACTCGTTTCGGCATCAATAAAATGCTCTAAACTTGTAATCATTTCAGACAAAGAAGCATCTTCACGCAAATGCTCTTGCCCGTTATCAGCGATTTGCCCCATGATTTTCATTAAAAGTTTCTGTATGTTTTGCAATCGCAAAGCATCCGGATGATTTGGCTTCATCAAGGCCACAACAATGCCTAATAAAGCATTCAACTCATCAAGTTGCCCATTGGTTTCTATTCGGATATCATCCTTGGCAACACGTTCTCCATGCAGCAAAGACGTCATCCCTTTATCTCCGCCTTTTGTATAGATTTTCATAACTCATCTTTTTTTGGTGATAACATAGATAATTATAGGTGCTCCCAACAAAGGAGTCACTGCATTCAACGGAATGACTCCCCTCTCACCGGGCAGGAAGCACAGCAAGTTACAGAGCAATGCAACTGCAGCTCCTGTAAGAATAGTTGCAGGTAAAAGCCAATGGTGATTGTCGGTGCACAGCAACAAGCGTGCAATATGCGGCACTGCTAACCCAATAAAAGCTACAGGACCACAGAAAGCAGTAGTGATTGCAGTCAGAATTCCCGTCACAACAAGCAGAAAGTTACGTGTCCGTTGCGTGTTAATGCCAAGGTTTTCGGCATACTGTTCTCCTAAAAGTAAGGCATTCAAAGGCTTCATCATCAAAAGAGAAGCTGTCAGACCTAAGATGACAACCGAGGCAAAAAGAGGCATGTGAGCCATGGAAACACCGCCAAAATTCCCTAATCCCCACACTAAATAGGATTTCACTCCCTCCTCTGTTGCAAAGAAATTCAATATGGAGATTGCCGAATTAGACAGATAACCTATCATAATTCCTATGATAAGAAGCATCACACTGCTTCTGACCATTGATGAAAAGAAAAAGAGCAGCAGAGTAACTACCATGGCTCCAATGAATGCAGACAGCAGAATAGCCATAAAACCACTCATCGAAAAGGCTGCTGTTGTTACGCTTCCCCCCATCAACAGCATGACCAAAGCCACACCTAATCCTGCTCCACTGTTGATACCAAAGATGCCGGGACCGGCCAAAGGATTGCGAAAAGCAGTCTGTAACAACAGGCCACATACAGCCAAGGAAGCACCCGACAGAAGCGCAGTCAAGGCTTGTGGAAGTCTCGAATCCATGATAATGAAGTGCCATGAAGGATGAGATGCCTGCAAAGACATGGCTCCATCACTACTCAAAAACGGGAAAAGAAATTGCACAGTCGCCGCTATGGGTATCTTTACACTGCCCACAATCAGGTTTAATGCGAATAAAATCACAATCCCCGCACACATCAACATGCAATATCTTATACCTTTAGACATCTTTTCTCTACAGTCTATTTTAATCGCTCATAATAGTACATAGGAGCAAAACCGGCAATATCAGGGTGAACAATTTGGATGATGTCACTCAACAATCTGTCTGGATGAAAGCTTACTTCTTCAAAATATGGCCTGCGTGTACAGTCACAAGCAAAGACATTTTGAGTCTGGAAAGCCTTAAACTGGCGATAACCGACATATTCATCTGACAATTCCTGTAATGTAGCCGGATGCTCATTGTACTTGAACAGCCATACATCACTTGAACCAGCCCTATCCAAAACCGTTTCAAAAGGCAGGGCGAGACTCCCCGCCTGCGTGTCATTGGCAAATGCATAATGTGCCCCTGCATCATGTAACAGACTCCCAATCACGCTACGCCCCCCAGGGACATACCACACACTTCCGGTCTTCTTTTCTGTGAGAACAGATAGAGCCATCTTCGCTTTACGGGCTTTTTGCTTCAGTTTTTCATAACTGTCTTTCACCTCATTATATAAGGTAAAGGCTTCTTCCTCACGCCCATAAAGCAGTCCATAGAACTTCATCCACTCGGCTCTTCCTAAAGCAGAAGTCTCCATATAGTCAGCAGTTTCAATGATTGGAATATGAATACTCTCTAATTTTCCATATCCTCCACTGTTTTCAAAAGGTGAAATCAGCATCACTTCTGGCTTTAAATCGATAATCTTCTCTATATCTGCACCCATGCTATTCCCACAATCAACGATGTAACGAGCATCTGTTGGTTTCATCCGTGCACGCTTCTGCACATCCGGAATAGAAATATATTGCAGATCACAGACGCCATTAATAGCTTCATCTGCCTTAAGCTCATAAAGCAATGCACAATATACCGTCGAAAATACTACCGATTTTCTGACGGGCGTTCTGACTATCGTTGCCGCCTGACCAACCAAGGAGGGAAGCGCTTTGCATACCCTGTCGCCGGCTTTCCCTTTTGGAACAAGCACATAAGTATGCAGCGTTTTACCCTGCTTCCACGGATTTGTCAGTTTGACAACAGTATAGCCTTTATATTTGACAATCGTCAGATGACGGGCATTATCCAAGTAAACGGTGTCTCCACCACCTGTTCCCTGCCCTATTTGGGAATGGGAACAAGAAGTGAAAACACCGATAATCAGTATTAAAAAAGCTATGAAACTCTTTTTCATTTACTTCCAATTAATCTTGGTATTAAAGAAGATTGCACAAGGGCCTACACCTATCTTGGCTGAATGAAGCTCCTTTCCGCTTGCATCAAACTCCTTGAGATAGCCTGCTGTTGCATAGCTTGCATAACCTCCAACCTTCTCATAGAAAGATAAAAATAAGCGACCTGTCACGGGATCTGCAGCGATATAAGAAGGTGAGAACTTCGTTTCATCATAGCTATACTTCATGGAAGATGTTGTATGATTAGAGGTATTGTATTTACTATAGCTTACAGAAGCAGCTCCAGAAGGTGCATTTACCGTATAGAATACACCGTTATAATAAGTTGCACTCGTTGCATTGGCTACAACATCTTCAGCTATATCCTTTCCATTCTTTACCTTGAGAACTTTCAATCCGGCACCTATTTGCTTCCAATTTTCATCATAACCACCCCAATCTAATATGTAAAATCCTGTTCTGTCAATAAAAATAGCCTGTGGATTCTTACTTCCTTCAACCTTGTGTTCTGTTACTTTGTCTGTAGCCAAATTGATTTCAGAGATAGAACCGTTGCCCTTACTGTAATCACTATTTGCAACATAGAGTCTTCCATTAGCCACTGTGAGCCCTTCCGGATAGGAACCCACCTTGTAGCTCTTGCGTAACGCGAACGTCGTTGTATCTATGGCTGCAACATATCCACCGTATGTCGTCACCCAAACAGCACCATAAGAAGCAATGATATGGCGTGGACTTTTCCCCTCTTCTTTGCCTAACAAATCTGTCGTTTTTATCTGTTTAATAGACTTTTGGTTCTTGTCTACCACCTCGATAGTATTTTCACCATCAACGACATAATAGATCTTACTGCCATAGCAGACTCCATCATTAGGCGTACTACCCAATCCACGCCCATTCGCCTGACTGAAAGCGTTGTTTGAGATGCTATTCTTTGAATAATCCCAATAGCTCACTGAGCCAGGAATTTTCTTTCCTATGTTTCCCGAACACATAACAAATGCACCTTCAGTCGTTGGCACAGGACGTAGCTGTGGAGTATCATCATCATCACACGACGTAAATAAAACTACACCCATCAACAGGGCAGATAAACTTAATAAAATCTTTTTCATATCTTACTTATTAGAATTTATAATTAATTGCAAACTGATAACTGATGCCGGGCATAGGATAATTACCAACAATTTCATATTGCTGATCCAACAAATTCTTGATATCTCCACGCAATAACACCTGCCCACGACATAACTGAAAAGCACGACTGAGCGTAAGCCCCATATCCCAATACCCCTTTAATTGAGTTCCCTCATAATGCGAATTGGTTGCCCACCTACTGCTACATCCTTCTCCATGAACAACAACATCTATCCAAGGATTTCCCCATTTCAAAGATGTCGATAGGGTATGCAGAGGAAGATAGGCGATTTGTTTGCCATAATCAGGCAATAATTTGTCAGTACGATTGCTCACACGTTGATAACTATAACTGCCAACAAAGCCGAGATGATGTTTTGCATTCATACGATAATCACCCCGCAACGATAGTTCGTAGCCCTTGGCATCCACCTTTCCAACATTCACATTGGTCCAAACAAACATGTTATAAGGCACTGCAACTATCTTATCTTTCACATGATTGAGATAGCCATCAAGTGTCATTTGCATGTTTAATCTGTTCCATAACATGCTTTGCCACGTCAGACCAAGATTAAATTGATCGGTAAGTTCGGGTTGCAAGTTGGTGCTTCCATAATGAAAGAAATAGCTTTCATTGAAAGTAGGAGCACGGAAAATGTTCTTATATGAGGCTCTTATATAAAGTTGTTCTGAAGAAAATGGCTGGTAGGATATTGATAAAGAAGGAGAAAACCTACGCAAATTCTTCGCATGTTCGCCTCTTTTTGCACTGTTCAAATAAAGAGAATATAAAGTACGTCCCAACAAAACAAGATGCGGGACGGTATATTTTACAGACAAAGTCTGCAAGAATGTATGTCGAAATGGACGTACATCAGTATCCAAACTGCTGTTGAGACTGTTGAAGATATAGTCACCTGCATAAGATACTGACACCTTATCGGAAGGACAGAACAACAGAGTTAATGAACCATATGCCTCACGTTGCCAATAGTCTGCATCCATCACGGCATTTGGATAATACTTATCCCGGTAGCTTGAACTGCTCCAATTAAACTTACCCTTTGCCTTCCAACTCCACAATTCATCAGAAGTATGCTGCTGCCACCCTATCTGTGCAAAGGCGTTACGGTCATGTAACGACTCCCCATTAATCTTGTTATAAAGCTTAACGATACCAGGCAAAAGACGATCATTATCATAATAATAGACTTTTCCCTCCACCTTGCCGTTTCTACCCATTTGAACATAAACATTCAATTCCCCGTGTCCACTGTTCATACGACTGTTATTACGATGTTCACGCGTCTTGTAAATACCATTACGCAGCACAAAAGGATAGTTGTTCTCGGCATAGATATATTCTCCATTAGCTGATAACGTCACCCCTTTACTAATCGACTGAAGATAATAGATGAAAGGACTGATGTAGCCAAACGAGCCAAACTTGAGTTGAGTTGTCATGTGAACACGTCGATCCTGTGGCAGTTCTTTCAGCGTTTCTATGGAAAATACCGCTGCAGAAGCAGCCTCACGAGCCGAAATAAACACATCACTGTTTCCACCTACTGCCAAATTCAACGATGCAACATTATCCAAAGCGTAGCGCGAAACATCTACAGCTCCACTCTGAATATCACTCAAGAGAATACCGTCATAGCTTACTCCTGTATGCTGAGCACCAAAACCTCGCACGCCGATTGTCTTCACACCACCAGCTCCTCCGTAATCACGTAGGTTCACTCCAGGCATACGATGCAAGGCATCAGCAATGTCTGTGATGCCCATATTGAGTATATCCCGGCGATTGACTACACTTACAGGCACAACATCAACAAGCCCGCGACGTCCACGTATGCCATGTACATCGACCTCTTTTAAGTCGTATACACGTACACTATCCACAGACTGTTGGGCTGCAAGCGGGCTACAGGCCATCAAATGAAAGCATAATCCTATTGCAATCTTCTGTCTGCGACGTTTCATTCTCAAATAAACTATAAACAATACTTGGCCTACTCTCCTCGAAGCAACCAAACATAAACTCGCAATGGCAGGTCTTCTGACTATGCGACTCACGAAAGAAAACCTTCCCAACACTAATGGTCAGTGGTATATTTCCCTTTCAACAACATCGCTCACAGCAGCGGGACTGTCAAGGAATTCCACCTTGTTCCCTTTTTAATCAATCACTAATATGAACCAATTGCAAGCGCGAATTTACTACAAAAATAGCAATTAGACAAGAAAAGAAGACTTATTAACTGAAAGTTTCTTCTTTATTTTACAATATTACCCCACTATAAATTACTTTGATAAAAGGCTTTCCTGACATACTTCCAACAAATCAAAACCATCCAATCACAAGCTATTTAGCCTCTTCATCGGCTGATGAGGACGCTTGCCTTTAACCTGTTTGCACAGCAACGAACGAGTTTATCGGTTGTTCCACAATAGCCTCCGACGATATTTACCAATCCTTCAGTCATGAATTCTGCAAGCTGTGACGACATACTTTCAGCCGTTTCATCATACAGCCCCATTGCATTTAGAAGTCCGGTATTAGGATAAACTGAAATGTAATTAAGGTGTTTTCCCGACCAACTCTTTCAGATAAGGTTTCATATGGCATGCCCCAAATGAACAATTCAGACCAACAGAGGAAACAGGATAGCTGCTAATGGCACTTCCGGCAACTGTCAGAAATGCTTCAATGCGCGATCCATTTCCCGTTTGTCTTGCTTCTCCCGTAAGGTCTGACGCTTATCAAACTCCTTCTTTCCTCGTGCTAATGCAATGTCTATCTTAGCCCTTCCATGACGATCAATAAATAATAATGTAGGCACAATCGTAAAGCCAACCTGCTTGGAATCCTCTTCCAACCTGTGGAGTTCGCGCTTCGTCAGCAAGAGTTTACGGTCACGTTTCGCCACATGATTACTGTAAGAGCCATAGAAATAAGGGCTGATGTTCATGCCCTTCACCCAAAGTTCACCTTTATACAGCACGCAGAAAGAGTCTACCAAAGAAGCTTTTCCATTGCGAATACTCTTGATTTCAGTTCCCGTCAACACGATACCTGCCGTATAGGTATCAACAAAGAAATATTCAAATGAGGCTTTCTTGTTCCTTATCTGGACAGGACTTTTCCGCCTGATTTCCTGTTCTTCTTTATTCATTTTCTATCGTTGCAAAATTTTCAATGTGCTCATCAATGTAATGAGCAATCTTACTTGTGAACATCTCTTCATTTTCAATGAAAGCATCATCAAAATCATCAAACTCCGCAAATTGCTCAAACAAGGCCATGAACTCATCATCAGTGCAGTCGCGCTCTATGGCTTCATGATGTTTCGAATAGAGAGGATGACTCTTTCTGATAAGTCTGTAGAGCTCGTGAATGCCCCATTCACGAAAGGCTTTTGCCGTTGGGTTCTTATAGATAAAAGCACCATATCCATTGTGAATGAGCTGCACAAAGCCACCAGACATCACTTCTTCGTGCAAATAATGATAGGCCAACAACGTTATCTGATCAGCATTCAGCTCAGCCATATTGTCGCTGTTGAGACTGCCATTGACAGCCTCTGATATCGCATCGACAAACACTTTGACAAATTCATCCATGCCTTCAGCAGCAGCTTTCTGCAACATTTGGTCTTTGATTTTTACCTCTTTCATAAAAAGATTTGTTTATTGCAAAAGTAGCAAAATAATATGAAAACACAAAAGAGTTACTTTTTTTTATTACTTTTGTATCCATGGAACTATCGGTCATCATACCTGTATTCAATGGTGCAGACACCTTGCGAAGATGTCTCGACTCAGTCATAGGACAGCAAATTGAGGGCATGGAAATCATCTTGGTTGATGACGGATCTACAGACAACAGCCTGCAAATCTGCACCCAATATGCAGAAAAACATGCCGCAATAACTGTTATTCACCAGACCAACAAAGGGTTGAGTGAGGCGCGAAACGCTGCACTTGAAGTTGCCAAAGCTGATTATGTGACCTTTATAGACTGTGACGATTATCTCGAACCACATACTTATAAGGGGCTGATGAACAGGTTGAAAAAGCATGAAAACATAGACATTCTTGAATATTCTGTTGATGAACGCATAGGCGGGAAACATCATACGCGACTGCAACTGCCCGACAGATTGTTTACCAACTGGCAGAGCTATTGGCTTAAGACAAAGGCTTACAAGCATGCTTATGCCTGGAATAAAATCTTCAGAAAGGCTCTCTTCGCTCGTGAACAGTTCAAGGCGAACCTGATTTTTGAAGACATCGAACTGATGTCGCGCCTGCTGAAGCATTGCAAAAACATCATGATAACCTCGCATGGTTATTATCATTACACGTTCAATCCACTGGGAATTACGGCAAATGCCAATGGGCAAGCCTTGGAATCTATGCTCCATACCCATTGCAAAATCATGAAACAATGCGTTGACAAGGAATATTTCAGACACGTACTCAATATTCAATTGGATGTGTACAGAATGAACGGCAGTCTGATTTTAACTGATTATCTCCCTTATAGAGGTGGAATAAAGCTGACCTTATATCATCTTTTAGGACTTAAAGGCCTATGTATGCTGCACCAATGGTTCTGGAAAATGAAAGACCATGTGACATCTCTTTGGAGGCATTAACTTAGGAAACGAATTATATGTTAATTCCTTTCAAGTATCTTTACAATTGTTCTTGCAGGCCTCGCATATTCAAAACGCAACGCTTCTTCACTCCGAATGATGCCCGTTTTTCAATATTTCATAACGCAATGACTATCAAAAGATTACAAAATTCAATGGAAAACAGAATATGAAATTACGCTAAAAAGCATTGTAACTTGCATCATGTTACAGCGTAATCTGCCTCACTTTATCGCGCATTTTGACTCAAGAGGCCGTGCATTCTGCATCAAATTACAACGCATGATGCCTTAAAATACAAGATAAACATTCAGAAATCACAAGACCATACCCGTTTTTCCGTCTTTTTTTCTCTATATGATGCTGCTCAGAAGTGTTAAAAACAAGCTGTAATCTTTACAAAAGAGAAGTGCAGAAAGCGATGCTTTCAAACCGCATCTGCTACCTTCCCATGGAATAGAGCCATACTACAAGCGCTATGACTACCACGGCAACAAGAAGCTTGAAAAGACAACTGGTCACTTTCTTCACAATGATAACACCTGTAACAACGGCCAACAATATGAGGACATAAAATAAGAAATTATTCATGATTTTTATTTAATGATTTTATGGAAAGATGCAGGAATTGGAGTTTCGAACGTCATGGGAACATGTGTTATGGGATGATAGAAACACAGAACATAAGCATGCAGACAGAGACGTCCTATCGGATCATCGCCGTTTCCATATTTGGTGTCCCCACAAACAGGGTGCCCCATATCGGCCGAATGCACACGGATTTGGTTCTTACGGCCTGTTTCCAACTTATATTCTACTAAGGAATAATTGTCGTTTCGGTTGAGAACATGGAAATGGGTCACGGCATATTTGCCGCCATTGTCCACTGGAGAGGAATAAGTGATATAGGCTTTGTTGTCCTTCAGCCAATTAGCTATCGTACCTTCTCTTTGTTCCATCTCGCCCGAAACAACCGCAACATAGCGACGGTCGAACACAATGTGATGCCAATCACGCTCCAACAGCAATTCAGTCTCCTTGTCCTTGGCATAGAGCATCAGTCCACTCGTTTCCCGATCAAGTCGATGTACCACGTGAGCCATGCACTTCTGACGTGACTTCTTGAAGTAATCATCCAACACAGCCTTTACATTCAGCGATGAATGTCCGGCTGCCATAGACAATATTCCAATATTCTTTTCAACGACCACCAAGTGTCTGTCCTCATAGACTATCTTCACATAGCGACTCTTGAAGATGTCATTATTACGCTTTGTCTTACTGAGTGCGATTTTCGTTCCGACTGAAACGGGGTAGTCAAATTGCGTGACAACCTTACTGCCTACCCTTATTCCACGTCCTTGGAGCGTCTGTTTAATCTTCGACCTGCTTAGTCCTTTTACGTTTTCAAGCAACCATTCCAAGAGTGTTCCCGCCCGATCGACCACGAAATGGTCGTAATCTCCCGGCTTGTTATAACTGTTATGAGGCTTCATAATTTTACTTTCTTCTTGGCGATTTTACTCTCGTTGCTCATGCGGTCGAGCGAGGTAACAGCATAGACATACTTTGTGCGTCCGTCCTCATAAGGCAACTTATAATAGTTTTTAGCAGTAACAGCAACTATATTCGATGGATTTTCAATGTTGATGTGTTCTCCTTTTTCAAAATGATAGACTACATATTTCACCGCTTCATCATTCCATTTGCGTGCACGAGGAGCTGTCCAGAAAAGCAGATAGCCGTCACTCGTCCATACGGGTTTCACGTGCTTAGGCTTCTTGGGCGCTTTATCGTCAATGAAAGACATCTTAGGTTGCAAGGCAGGATATTTCCAATAACCATCGCGCATAGCTGCAGCATAGTTGCCGATATTATCACAAAATGACTTCGCATACCACAGAACGGTGCCATTGACATGATTAAGTTCGTTGTGAAGACGGCGCTTAGCTGCCAACTGATGACTATTGGGGTTCTGTGGGTCGGCAAATTTCACGGTGCGTTCCACGTCTTCACCTATGTAAAGAGGACGGTTGCCGGCATGTCTGTTCCACCAACGGATAAGTTCATCATAGTCAGCTGTGGGGTGACCTATCTGCCAATAGAGCTGCGGAACGCAATAGTCTACCCAACCGTTATTGACCCATAACAGCACATCAGCATAGAGATCATCATAATTCTGCAACCCCTTTGTATTGCTTCCTGCCGGAGAATTGCTCTTGTTACGATAGATACCGAACGGTGACACGCCAAACTTCACCCAAGGTTTAATGGCATGAATACTGTCAGAAAGCTGCTTCATGAAAAGATTTACATTGTATCTCCGCCAATCTCCACGGTCTTTAATGCCGTTGTTATAAAGTGAGTACTCACGGTCATCGGCAATGGTCTGGCCGGCAGCAGGGTAAGGATAGAAGTAATCATCTATGTGGAAGCCGTCTACATCATACCGACGCACAATGTCACTTGCTATCTTACAGATATATTCTCGGTTCTCCGGCTGGCCCGGATTAAGGATTAACTGGCCATCATATGCAAATACTGAACCTGGTTTCCTTATGGCTATATGATTGAAAGATAAGTCGTTGGTAGTCTTTGTCTTTGCTCTGAATGGGTTAATCCAAGCGTGAAGTTCCATTCCCCGCTTGTGACACTCGTCTATCATCCATGCCAATGGGTCCCAATAAGGCTGAGGAGCCACGCCTTGCTGACCGGTCAGAAATCGGCTCCAAGGCTCATAAGCACTGGCATATAAAGCGTCACACTCGGGCCTTACCTGGAAAATAACGGCATTGACACCATCTTTCTGCATTTCGTTGAGTTGACTTGTAAGCATCTGTTGCATTCGGTCTTTCCCTAACCCGAGGAATTGACCATTCACACACTGTATCCATGCGCCACGAAACTCACGCTTTTTCTGCGCCAGAGACTTATGAATACCTGCTAAAAATAACAAAAAGAACAGTATAAATAACTTGCGATTCATCTTTAATTTATTTTACTTTGGCAAAAATACTAAAAAAAGAAAGAATATAATTCCAAATCCTTAAAAAGATAGATTAATTTGGAGAATTGATGCCTTTTTTATATTTTTGTGACTCATAAAATGTGATGAAAGCACGTTTATCATATATCTCTCCCATGTGTCTTGCAGTGACTATTCTGTTGTTGCATTGCTCTTTTCATGCAGATGCGGCAGACAAGCTTCGACCGGATCAAGCTTTATTGGAGCGTGTTTTCGCTTATGCACAGTCTGTTGAGGGCGAAGAAGTGAAGCCGGATACGACTTATGCATATACCAAATATTCTCTTTTCATTCGTAAACGTAATATTACCTTATTGGCAGTACCCACGATGTGGGCAGTTGCACACGGCAGAAAACGGCACTATTTAGGTGAAAACTACGAGCGAATTGAAACGCAAGGAAAAGATAACTATGATATACAACGCCTCACTCATTTATCAACCATACCCTCAAACCGCAGTAGCCTCACGACCGTATTAAGGTATCTGACACCCCATGTGTACCAACCCACCATTTTCCAGAACGATATCCTCTCCCCATTTCATCTGAAAAATCGACCTTATTACCATTATCAAGTCACGTTTTTATTAAACGGAACTGCGCGTATTAAGTTTCGTCCGCGGGCCGACAACACGCAATTGGTGCGTGGACAAGCGTTAGTCAATTATAGTGACGGACGTATCATCAGCCTGAAATTAGATGGAGAATATGACATGGTCGACTTCTCTTTAGGTCTCTCTTTGGGACAATCCGGTGCTAAATCTCTATTACCAACCGATGCAAGACTTTACTGTAAATTCAAATTTCTGGGGAATGTCACCGAGGGAAAGTATCGTACTCTCTATGGATTAAAAGCCGTATTACCTGACAGTGTGGTCAGAGACAGCATTAATAGTATATCTCTTGTTCGCCCAATTCCTTTGACCATACAGGAAGAACAACTGTATCAAGATGAACAAAAGGCCCGTGAAGAAAGAGATTCCATAAGCCAAAACGAACCTGAAAAGAAAAGGAATGCCTGGAAAACAATCTTCTGGGATATCATCGGGAATAATCTTGTCAACAGAATTAAAAGTAATATCGGCAAGAAGAATGAGGGCTATCTGCGCATCAATCCTATTCTGAACCCACTTTATATGGGCTATGACAACAAGCGAGGATTTACCTATAAGTTTGATGTTCGGTTCAACTACATGTTCACTCCGAATATAATGTTGACCACACGTATTAAGTCTGGCTATTCGTTCAAGCAGAAACAACTCTATTTTACCCTGCCAACGATGTTCTGGTATAACAAAAATCATAACGGATATATTGAGTTGGAAGTAGGTAATGGCAATTGGATTGCAAACGGAATAGCTGTAGACTATGCTCGAAAACAAATCGGAGATTCTATCATCAAGAAGTACCCGAGAGCTCATTTTTTCAGGGATAGCTATGCCAAGTTATTGAACAACTATGACTTCAACGCACATTGGGGCTTTCAGGCCGGTGTGATTTTCCACCGAAGAACAGCTGTAGAAAAGGACGTGTACAGAAAAGCTAACCTTCCGTCACAGTACACTTCCGTTGCTCCGCTCGTTGAATTGCAATGGCGTCCATTGGGTTGGCAAGGGCCATATATAGCACTTGACTATGAAAGAGGCATCAAACATCTGCTTAAGGGAAATATTGACTACGAACGTTGGGAGCTTGATGCACAGTGGAAACTCAAGCTGAGACAACTCAAAAGCCTACAGATGCGTATTGGTACCGGCGGCTATACATTGCAGGATGGGCATACATTCTTCCTTGATTATACGAATTTCCGAGAGAATCATGTACCGGGAGGCTGGAATGATGATTGGAGTGGAGAGTTTGAACTGCTGAATTCTAACAAATATAATGCATCACGTTGGTATGCCCGAGGTAACATAACTTATGAGAGTCCCTTATTGGCCACATCACATTTACCATGGGTTGGTCATTTCATAGAAATGGAACGACTCTATGCAAGCATCCTTTCTTCTAAAGACTGTCGTCCTTATCTTGAATTAGGCTATGGCTTTACAACCCGCCTTTTCTCTATGGGCTTATTCCTTAGTAACGATAGTGGAAAGATAAAAGAATTCGGATGCAAATTTGGTTTTGAACTTTTTAGACATTGGTAATGAACAACTTAACTGTATACAGAGCAAGCGCCGGCTCGGGAAAGACCTTTACACTTGCCGTACAATATATCAAACTGCTGGTTGAAAACCCTCATGCCTATCGGCACACCTTAGCTGTAACCTTCACTAACAAGGCCACAGAAGAAATGAAAATGCGAATTCTGAGCCAGCTTTATGGTATTTCAAGAGGACTGAAAGAGAGCAAACCGTATTTGGAAAGCGTCAAACAGCAAACTTCTTTAGATGAAACAACTATTATCAACAATGCAAGCTATGCACTGAGTGAACTTATTCATAATTACAGTTACTTCCGAGTAGAAACCATTGATGCCTTTTTTCAAACGGTATTGAGAAACCTTGCGCGAGAACTTGAACTAACAGCCAACTTGCGTATTGAACTAAACGACCAGCAAGTTGAACAACAAGCTGTGGACCAACTTATTGAGGACTTGAACGATTCCTCCCTCCTACTCTCCTGGATTTTAGACTATATCCATGAGAATATGGACGATGATAAATCATGGAATGTCATTGCCCAAATTAAGCATTTCGGCATGAACATCTTTAAAGATTACTACAAAAAAAACCGCCAAAAAATTAAGGAGATCTTTGAAGAAAAGGATTTTTTCAAACATTATACTGGGCAGTTGCGGGCTATCCGCAAACATGCTGACGAACAGATCAAGAAATGTGGAGATGATTTTTTTGAGCTTCTTGATGCCAAAGGGTATTCCGTCAGCGACTTCTCCAATGGAGTCCGCGGAGTATGTGGTTATTTCCTGAAACTCCAATCAGGCAATTATACAGACGACGAAAAGGTCTATAACAAGACAGCTGATGATGCATCGACCGATCCTGCAAAATGGATTATCAAGAAAAAAGCCCATGCAGGCGAACCTATCTACGACCTTGTATGCGACCAACTGATGCCAATGTTGGTTCAATCAGAAAGAATTCGAAGACAACAATGCCGTCTGTACAAGAGTGCCGACCTTACTTTGAGGCATCTTAACCAGTTGAGATTGCTCGACAGTATTGGGGATAAGGTGGAAGAACTGAACCGAGAACTGAACCGGTTCATGCTGAGTGATACCCAGACTTTACTGCGTTCGATGATTGGAGAGAATGATTCTCCTTTTATTTTCGAAAAGATTGGAACTCAATTACGCAACATCATGATTGATGAATTCCAAGATACAAGCACTGTTCAATGGGAAAATTTCAAGGTATTGCTACTTGAAACCATGAGTCACGACAGTAATAATCTCATTGTTGGTGACGTGAAACAGAGCATTTATCGTTGGCGTTCAGGCGATTGGCGACTGCTAAATGACATAGAAAATGAGTTTGGAGCACAGGAGATTAATATCAAACCCCTGAAAATCAACCGCCGTTCTGAAAAGAATATCATCACATTCAACAATGCTTTTTTCGAGAAAGCAGCCCGCCAGGAATATCTCCAATTAAAGAAAGAGGCCGAGAACAATGCGGAACAACTGCAAAAAGCATACGAAGATGTCATACAGGATATTCCAGCAGAAAAGGAAGAATGCGGAACGGTAGAAGTTGAATTGCTTCCTAATGACGATGAATATGAAAAACAAACATTTGCGCTTGTAGCTGATAAAGTGCAGGCACTCATCGACGCAGGAGTTAAAGAAAACGACATTGCTATCCTGGTAAGGTACAATGCAACCATACAAGAGATTGGAGATTACTTCATGCGAAACATGCCCGATGTTCATCTTGTGTCAGAAGAAGCATTTCATCTTGATGCATCACAAGCCGTGAATATCATCATCAGTGGCATGATGGTGCTCAACAATCCCGAAGACGATATCGCCAAAGCTACCCTTACTAAACTTTACATGAAGTCTATTAAAGACAATAGTCTGTTAGATAGTGACATACTATTAAAGAATAATTCCTTGGAAGATTATCTTCCCAAGCTATTCCTTAACCAAAGAGAATATCTGTTGGGACTATCTTTAATAGATATGGCAGAAGCGCTTTACCATATCTTCGACCTACAAACTCTCACTGGACAAACAGCCTATATATGCACCTTCTACGACAAACTCAATGAGTTTATGCAAGATGGTGTTCCTGATTTACACAGCTTTTTAGAACAATGGACCGATAATATTCATAGCAGTTCCATACAAAGCAGCAATAATGAAGGCGTGTCACTTGTGACTATCCACAAGAGTAAAGGACTGGAATTCGACCATGTCATCGTGCCTTTCTGTGATTGGAAACTTGAAAAAAGCAATACGATATGGTGTAAGCCACAGGAAGAACCATTCTCTGCTCTGCCGATTGTTCCTATAGATTTCAACAAAAAGCAGATGAAAAACTCTATCTATGAGAATGATTATGCCGATGAACATTTCCAAAATATAGTTGATAATCTCAACCTCCTCTACGTTGCATTCACCCGTGCTAGCCGTGGTTTATACATTTATGGGAAAAGAGGTGACAAAGGTGGTGGACGCTCTTGGATTATTGAGAACTGCCTACAAGCTGTCGCAACAGACTTAAATGCCCACTATGAAGATACAGGGAATAAAGAAGAAAGCATCCACTTTGCATTTGGAGAAGGCCTTTCTATTGCTCCCAGCAAAGTCAAAAAGCAATCAGAGAACATATTTAATCAGTCTGCTCAAAACATTGAAATCACCGTAGAAAACTACGAACGCAAGGTGCAATTCAAGCAGAGCAACAAGAGTAAAGACTTTGTAAATGCTGGAATGGAAGAGAATGAAGAAACTTTGAAAAAGAAGAGTTATATTCAATTAGGCAGCATCATCCATGCCATATTCTCGACCATTAAGACTAAAAAAGACATTGGCACAGCCCTGAGGAATCTTGAAGAAGAAGGCATCTTATATAACAAGGTAATCACACAAGACAAACTCCGCAAGACAATTACAGAGCGTCTGAACGATCCCAGAGTGTCTTCATGGTTCTCCGAACGGTGGAGTCTTTTCAACGAATGCAGTATTTTAAAAGTCAATCCCCTGACAGATAAAGTCGAAGAACGACGCCCAGACCGCGTCATGACCGACGGAAAAGAGATGATAGTTGTAGACTATAAATTTGGTAGTCCCAAAGAAGAACACAAGGCACAAGTGAAAGAATACATGGACCTGCTACATGAAATGGGACATCATAATATCACTGGATACTTATGGTATCTGTTCTCTAACAAAATTATCAAACTATAATGAAGAGCTTTCTACAATATGTAGCTGAGGATATCCTACATAAAAACGGGACTAATCTGTCGCACATCACAATCGTTTTCCCTAACAAGCGTGCCTCTTTGTTTCTGAATGAAGAATTAGCGCGCATGGCTAACCAACCAATCTGGAGCCCAACTTATATCACCATCAGTGAACTTTTTCGTGAACATTCAGACAAAACTGTTGGCGATCAGATAAAACTGATATGCGACCTGCATAAGATTTTCAATGCATGCACAGGAAGTTGCGAGACACTTGACCACTTCTACGGCTGGGGACAGGTGTTATTGACCGACTTTGACGATATAGACAAGAATATGGGAGATGCGCATCAGATATTCACCAACCTAAAGAACATACACGAACTTGACGACGCATCTTATCTTACCGAAGAGCAAAAGGAACTGTTGAAGAAGTTTTTTGGCAATTTCTCTGATGACATTGCATCGAAACTCAAAGAGCGGTTCGTCAACCTTTGGAGCAACTTTGAAGAAATCTATACACGCTTCAATGAATGCCTTGCACAGCAGGGATTAGCCTATGAAGGTGCACTTTACAGAGAGGTTGTAGAGAAAACAGAAATCGATTTCCAGAACGACAACTACATTTTTGTTGGCTTCAACATGATGCAGATTGTCGAGCAGAAACTCTGCGAGCGTTTACAGAAACTGGGAAAAGCGCACTTCTACTGGGATTTTGATGATTACTACATGAAGAATCAGTATGGAATCAAGCATGAAGCAGGCACGTATATCCGTCAATATTTGAAGTATTTTCCTAACGAACTTGACATTACCAACAAGCAGATTTACGCTAACTTTGAACAGCCCAAGAACATTACCTATCTCAGTGCTACGACTGAAAACATCCAGGCACGCTATATCAGTACATGGCTCAAACAGAATGGACGCATCGATGACGGACGCCGCACGGCCATTGTACTGGCCGATGAAAACCTGCTGCCAACAGTCATTCATTGTCTTCCTCCAGAACTGAAACATGTCAATATCACAACAGGTTACCCACTCCAACATGCGCCAATAGCATCTTTCGTGCGGCTACTCATCAATCTGCACACCATGGGTTATAGCGCCAACAGGCATTCTTTCAGCAAGAAATGGCGTACAATGCTCATGCGACATCCCTACATGAAATATATTGAAAACCAAGAAACTGTATTTGGGAAAGTCCATACTGACGTGGTTTCTATCAACACATGGATTGTTGATATCCTGCAAGAAGTGGGCCATAACTATACTGCAGAGGGCGAAGAAGACCCATTTGTACAGGAGTCTATCTTCAGAATGTACACACTCTTCAATCGTTTAGAGGCACTGATTACAGCAGGAGATCTTGAAGCTGACTTCAACATATACAACAGACTCATCAATCAACTCATTTCTTCTACCTCGGTTCCTTTCCATGGAGAACCTGTAATAGGCCTTCAAATCATGGGAGTGTTGGAAACTCGCAACCTCGATTTCGACCACATTCTCATTCTCTCATGTAATGAAGGCAATATGCCGAAGGGCGTCAACGACACCTCCTTCATTCCCTATGCCATTAGAAAGGCCTTTGGACTGACAACAATCGACAATAAAGTGGCTATTTATGCCTATTATTTCCACAGTCTTTTACAACGTGCTCAAGACGTAACCCTCACCTACAACAAAGCTACCAGTAAGACTGCCACTGGCGAAATGAGTCGTTTCATGCTCCAAATGATGGTGGAAAGTCAGCAGAAAATACAATTCAGAAACCTCAATGCACAACAGGTTCCGATGCAAAATATCAAGAAAGCAATCGTCAAGAATCCAAAAGTCATGGAGGTAATCAACGGCATTGAACGCATATCTCCCACTGCCTTGACCACTTACCTACGCTGTCAGATGAGATTCTACCATCGCTATGTTGCCGGCATCAAAGAACCTGACAACGAAGAAGATGAAATCGACAACCGCATCTTTGGTAACATCTTCCACCGTGCAGCAGAGTTGTTCTATCAGGATAAAAACCACGGAGGTATTATTCATGAAAGCGACATAGAAGATGCGCTGAAAGACAAATCGCTATTGACACGACTCGTAGAAAGAGCCTTCAGAGAAAAGCTTTTTGAAGTAAACGAAACGCGAGACATTAAATATAATGGTCTGCAACTCATCAATCGACAGGTTATTATCGACTATTTGAAAAGACTATTGCAGATTGACCAAAAGCTTACTCCATTCTCCATTCTCGGCTTGGAAGAGTCGGTCGAAAAGGCTTTCGAAATAGATACGCCACAGGGTCCCAAGCAGATTTATCTCTTTGGAAACATTGACCGTATTGACGAAATCCAAGATAACCATGGCGCATTCATACGCGTTGTAGACTACAAGACCGGGAGCAACAATAGCATGAACGTCAAGAATATAGATGACATATTTAATCCTGAAAAGATAGACAACCACACTGATTACTATCTTCAGGCTATTCTCTATTCGCTTATATTGCGCAACGAACATCCAATCAATGCAGCAAACCACCCCATAAGCCCAGCATTGCTGTTCATCCAGCATGCCACAGGAAAGGATTACGACCCAACATTACAGCTCGACAAGCAACCGATTACAGATGTAGCCAATTATCAAAGAGAATTTATGGACCGACTCAAAGTGTTGATTGAAGATATTTTCAACCCCGATATTTCGTTCAATCCCACTGAGAAAACAAAGCAATGCCAATATTGCCCATATCGAAATATCTGTGGTTAAATGGCATTATCAAACATTCCTCCCAACGTTTTACATTGTTTCCTTTAGAGTTTATGTCGCTTATGCAATCTTGTTGATAAGTCATTCAACCCAAAGAAAACACAATGCTATACGCTTGGCTGGGTCTTTTCTCTCTATCTTTATATACTGCTTCAACATTAGAAGAATACTGATTTGCTGTAAATATTATTGTTGCTTTTTAACACTTCTGAGTAAGACGAACTATAGAAAAAAGAACAAAAAATATGGTATTATTTCATGAATTTGAACTCTTTAGTATACAAATTCATTCATCAAATGTTGCAATTTGACGCAAACTGCCACGTGAATTGAGTCAAAACACGCAATAATCTGATGCAAATCAGCGCGTAACTTGAGGCGAGTTGCAATGTATTTTCACATGACTTCACTTTTATTTTTGCTCTGAAATTCACAATATACAGATAATCAACATATTATAACTCTAAAGAAAAGGAGGATTATTGAATACAAGGAAAGCTTTCATTTCAAATACGCGAGCTACACGAATGCTTTTGTAGATATCATTGAAGCAAATTAACATATAAATCGTTTATCAGATATTTAGTCCATGCAATAATCCTATCAAGGAGACAGAATGCTTGATTTCTCCAAAAACTGACGCCAATTTGCGAGCTGAAGAATATACTATACGCCACACAAAGCTATACAAGAAGGCCTCGTAAACACGGAAGTTTACGAGGCAATTGCTCCTTATTTTTGTAAAAAGCAAAGCCGATTTATGGGATTATTCAGCGTCCTTGCGATCGTCAATATTATCTCCCTGTGTCGGTGCAAGCGTCTTTTCGAAATCGGTAATACCTGCCTTTACAAGGATGTCATACCACTGAAGCAACTTCTTGATATCACTGTCGTGCACACGATCCTGGTCGAAATTAGGCAGCACTTCAGCGAAATAAGCACGAAGTTCTTTAGGACTCAACTTCCTATAGTTTACAGAAACCTCTTTACCGCCTTCCTTCTTGCAAACATTTTCGAGTACATTCCACAATGGAATATCATCGGCATCAGTGTACATGGCAATGTCACCAAGGCTCGTCACACGGTCAGAAGCAAAAGCCGGGATACGTTTATGAGTTTCATCAAGTGACTCAACAATGAGATTCATTTTACCACGAGAAACCAGTTTATAAAGTCCAGGTTTACCTGCGATTGAAAGGATTGTTTCCATTTTCTTAAATTGTTTTATATTTCTGATTAATATTCTATATTTCCCAATTGAAATCTACAAACATCTTATCTATCTGTGTTTCGAGACTGGCATATCCGTCATTCACAATGACAAAATCAACCCGTTTTTCTATTTCTTCCTGTGGCATCTGGCGGCCAATCCATTGCAAAGCGCTTTCACGAGTGATTGAGTCGCGCTCCATGATGCGCCGGACTCTCATTTCTAATGGAGCAGACACACAGACAACATGATTGAATTTCACTCTGTGATTGAAACCGCTTTCGAAAAGGATAGCACTCTCAAGCCATTGAAGATTGCTTAGCATAAAATCGGTTGCCACAGCTGGATGCACGATATCATTAACCGCTTGCTTATGGGCATCGTTTTCAAGTAGAAATGCAGCAAGCACCCTCTTCTGTATAATTCCATTTTGACAAACATCACCACCTATCAGATGTTGCAACATCATCTGCAGGCTCTCGTCTGAACACATCAACCGTTTAGCTGCCTCATCGCAATCATAGACAGAGAGCCCCCGCTTTTCCAACAAGTGACAGACATAACTCTTGCCCGAGCCAATTCCCCCTGTTATTGCAAACCGTTGTAATGCTCTTTCCATTAAGTTCACGTTCTTTATTGTTGCTCTACGAGATAGTCTACCTGTGACATCTGTAGCTTTGGGCGGAGAATGCCATCGGGAAACTGACGCAACTTGACAGGACATTTGTCAGAAGGATGGTTGGCAATGTCGTTATAATCGGCAACAACCATGAACTGTTCTGGACGAATATTACGGAATCTGCTCCCCCCTACCGTGAAAGAAAGCTTCACCTTGGAGGGAAATGTACGCAACATCTTACCAGTTGGCATGTTAACAGCCACAATCGGCACCTCAATACTTTCTTCGGTCAAAATATCCGGATAGATTGTCATCCGAACTTTCTGCGGCATAATCTTGGCACCTTTAATGGTATGCAGCAATATGTCACGACTGATAGTATCCTCTATATGCCGCAAGGATAAGGTTTCGGTTGTAACCCATTGAATACTATCAAGCACGCGCTTACTTGCATAAACGGTAACCTTGGAAGGTTGAAACTTAATTCTGGAGATATAATAACTCTTCCCTGCTTCAACAAGTCCGGTTATACGAATAGGGAACTGTCGTGATTGACCATAGTTGAAATAGAAAGTCAGCAGGTCTGACTTGATAGCCGATATCTTGGAAGAGCTATAGAGACGAAGATATATCAAACGCTGCAAATCAGCTAAAGAAACCTTTCCTGTCCCCGTGCTTTTGTTGGCATAACTTTCAAAATCAATCGTAACCGGTTGTATCCTGTTTGCATAAGTATAAGCAAGTAGCGTAAAACCTTTGTCACGTATCATCACATCTATCGTATCACTGATATTCTGAGTGATAACCACATTCTTGGGGACATTTACTAATTTGACAGGCACAGGAATGTCTCTGTCATAAGTTTCGTTAAGAGCCATCAAAAGCCAGAATGTTCCACTCAGCCCGAGAAAGAACAAAAAAATCAGAAACTCCCTATTCAACGTACTGAACAGAAAGTTCCTGACAGTCTTAGCTAACTTGAGTATCTTATGCATTAGGTGTCTGAGATGATGCGTCTTCAAAGACATAACCTCTGCTGACCGTAATAACTACACCGCGTGCAATCTCTACATCAACTGTATCTGCACTTACATCTACGCGTTTAATCGTTCCATAGATACCTCCGCCTGTTACGATCTTAGCGCCCTCCTGAAGTGAATTCTGAAAGTTACGTATCTTCTTTTGCTTCTTCTGTTGTGGGCGAACCATGAACAACCAGAAAATGACGAGAATAGCACCCATCATGATAAAAACGCCCATTCCACCACCTTGCGCTGCCTGAGCAGCTAATAACATTGCATTCATTTAGATAAGATATTAATTGATTAGTTGTTTTCTTTTTCTTTAGCTTCATGCACTTTCAGTGCCTTAAATACCATCCCATTGTCTACAAGAAAATGAGCAATAGAATCAAGCATCCCGTTAATATAACCGCCACTTTTCGGGGTACTGTAGAGTTTGGCTAAATCTACATATTCATTAATAGTAACACTGATTGGAATATTTGGGAATGTGAGCATCTCTGCAATGGCAATTTGCATAATGACAACATCCATATAAGCCAATCGGCCAAAATCCCAATTGCGACTGGCCTCACTCATATAGCGCTGGTACTGATCTGCATTGAGGATTGTTGCACGGAATAGTTTACGGGCGAAGTCTTTATCTTCTTCATCCTTATATTCAGGAAGCAGTTCCTGCATACTCGTATTTTCCTGCTCAAAACGCTTGATAGTTTTCAGTACAAATGTATCGACCACCTCTTTATCATCATTCCAATAGAGGCTCTTTTCTTCAAGCAACGCATCAAGATCGGCATTGTTCTGAATCAGCTGCTTATAGAGTTTTCGCCATACTTCGCGGTCTGCCTCATAGGTATCGTCCTCAGAAGCCATGTAGTCTGCATATATAGAACAGCTTTCTATGAGATTACACATCTTACGAATGAACTCTATATCATCATTCCATGAAATCTTGTGTGCTTCCATGAAATCATTAAGCATCTTGTTTTCTTCTAACTGGACGGCAAATTTATTATAAGCAAACTTCTGTGAAGGTACCTCAAGTCCTTCACGTTGTGCCCGCTGTGTTGCAATTTCCACACGATGACGTTCTTCACGAGTAACAGCAACTATCAAAAGCAGTAAATAGTTATATAAATCATACGCCTTAGAAAGACTGAAAAACAATTCCTTTTCGGCAGTATCAATACTCTTGTTACCATTTTGATAGTACGCATAGGTTAACTGAACGATCTTAATCCTTATAAGTTCCCTATTAATCATTCTCTAATAATTTAATGGTTTCCCCTATCGTTTATATGATGCCACAAAATTAGACTTTTTCAACTGAATATGCAAGCAATACCCCTTGTTTTTCAATATTTTTTAGTAGAAATTTGCACAGTAAACGAAAAAAAACTACCTTTGCATCGCTTTTCCGAGAGCAATCTCGTGTGATGGCGAATTAATTCATAACAATTTAATTTAGAGTAACACAAATTATGAAAGAGATTAACGTATCAGGTCAGAAGCGTACAGACCTTGGCAAAAAAGCTTCCAAAGAACTCCGCAAACAAGGATTTATTCCATGTAACCTCTATGGTGAGAAGAAAGATGCTGACGGCAGGCCAGAGGCACATGCATTTACAGTTTCTTTCTGTGAACTTCGTAAAATCATCTACACTCCACACATCTATGTTATCAATCTGAACATTGATGGAGAGCATCACACTGCAATTTTGAAAGAAATTCAGTTCCACCCAGTTACAGACGCACCTCTGCACGTTGACTTCTACGAGGTAAACGATCAGAAACCTATCAATATCGGCATTCCTGTTAAGTTGACAGGCTTGGCTCAAGGTGTTCGCGATGGTGGTCGCATGAACCTTTCCATCCGCAAGATTAACGTAACAGCTCCTTACCAACAAATCCCAGAGCATCTTGACATTGATGTAACTGCTTTGAAGATTGGTAAGAGCATCAAGGTTGGCGAACTTTCATTCGAGGGTCTTGAGATTACAACGAGCAAGGATGTTGTTGTTTGCTCTGTCAAGATGACTCGTCAGGCACAGCAGGCTGCTGCCGCAGAAGACGAAGCTCCAACTGAAGCAGAATAATCAGGAATGGACAAGTTTCTTATTTGTGGATTAGGGAATCCGGGAGATGAATATCAGGATACTCGCCACAATACAGGATTTATGGTATTGGACGCTTTTGCAAAAGCGTCCAATATTCATTTTGAAGACAAGCGCTATGGCTACATTGCAGAAACAACCATAAAAGGGCGCAAACTCATCCTGTTGAAGCCTACCACTTTTATGAATCTCAGCGGCAGCGCTGTAAGATATTGGCTCAACAAGGAAAACATTGTTCAAAGCCATCTGCTTGTCATCAGTGATGACATAGCTCTTCCTTTAGGCGCATTCCGTCTTAAGGCAAATGGGAGCAATGGCGGACACAATGGCTTAGGAAATATCCAACAACTTATCGGGCAGGATTATGCCCGTTTACGCATGGGTATAGGCAACGAATATCCTAAGGGCGGACAAGTCGATTGGGTGCTTGGCAAATATGACGCTGACGAAATGAAGCGTCTGCAGCCAAGTATTGACATCGCTTGTGAAATCATCAAGAGCTTTGCACTGGCAGGCATAAACATAACGATGAACCAATTTAACAAGCTTGGTAAGAAATAAGACATGGCAGATACAGCAAGAATAGACAAATGGCTTTGGGCAGCACGCGTGTTCAAAACACGTTCTCTTGCTGCAGATGCCTGTAAAAACAATCGCGTGACTATCAATGGCGTAAATGTTAAACCAAGCCATACAATTAAGGCCGGTGAAATCATCTGCGTCAAGAAATCGCCAATCATCTATTCGTATAAGGTGTTAAAATGTATAGAACAACGTGTTGGGGCGAAGTTCATTCCTGAGATTTATGAGAACGTAACTGATGCTAAGCAATACGAATTACTCGAAATGAGCCGCATCAGTGGTTTTATTGACCGTGCACGTGGAACCGGCAGACCTACCAAGAAAGAGCGCCGTGCACTCGATTCCTTTGCCGACCCTATCTTATTCGGCTTTGATGATACCGATGACTTCGACGAATAAAAACAGCATACCCGATACCCAATGCCTTAAAATCAAATACATTTTCATTTGTTCCATGGAAAAACAGATGATGTTCTACAGCTCCAAACTTAGGAAAACTGAAAAACAGCGAAAATCGGCTTTCCCAAACTTGGAAAGAACGAAAAACGGAAGAAAACGGCCGTCCCAACATTGGGAAAACTGAAAAACAGCGAAAAATGACTTTCCCAACATTGGGAAAATCAAAAAACAGCGAAAAATGGCTTTCCCAAACTTGGGAAAATCAAAAAATGCCACAGGCTGCATTTCCGACCCCTTGGAAAGCCAAAAAATGCAGAAAATCATTCGTCGCTCGTGAGCGAAATGCAGAAATTGCCAAAAACAGCGTTTCGCTTGCAAGCGACGAGCGAAAAACATTGAAAACAGCATTTCGCTCATGAGCGAAACGTAGAAATTGCCAAAAACAGCGTTTCGCTTGCAAGCGACGAGCGAAAAACACTGAAAACAGCATTTCGCTCATAAGCGAAACGCAGAAAACGCAAAAAATCGCTCGTCATCCGTGGATGAAATCAAGAAAACGGCGAAAATTGGTTTTCAGCCGCGGCGGAAAATCAAAAACAGGCAAATTCTGCGTTTCGGCCGCGGCCGACGAACCAAAAACGCCGAAAAATGACTTTCGGCCATGGCCGACGGGTGAAAAACAGTAAAAACAGCATTTCGGCCACGGCCGAAATGCAGAAAATGAGAAAAACAGGTCTTCGGCCACGGCCGATGAACGAAAAACGACAAAAGCTGACTTTCGGCCACGGCCGAAAATCTATCATCCATTAATTTTAATGCATGGCAGTGTATATTGTCGCAACAGAAGCTGAACGAAATGACAGTCCCCGGGAGAGACTTGACTTTGGGAACACCAAATTTTGTTTTTTTACAGAAGACCCAAGTAAATTCGCATTTGGCCATCTGCCCATACTTAAAAATCCATTAAAATTTTCATTATTCTCTTTTTTTTCTTATATTTGTAACTCCTAGATTCAAAAAAGAAATGACAATTAAGAAAACTGCAATATACTTTTGGATAGCCTGTTTGTCGCTTTCTCTCCCACTCTGTGCACAAAACCGATTAAAAGGAAAGAAAGTGACAGCTAAGGCACAACATGCACAGACGAAGCTTAGCAGTCCAAGTAACGCTCTGTTTCGTGAAATGCTGCCTGCCACGGCCAAGCTGATATTTGCAGACAGCATCATCGTTGATAAAAAAGACTTCCTGAAACAAATTCCAACAGACAGAGAGATTGGAGAAATAATTCCAACAAAGGAATTCTTAGGAAACTCACAAGCCCCTGAAGCTTTAACCTTTATCAACGGCATGGGGGATCAAGCTTTCCTGGCTGAAGGAGATACGTTAAAGACGACTATCTACAGCGCTGACAAATTTGGAAAAAAATGGGCACAGCCTACACGAATTACAGCCATAGATGATACATACCTGCAGCCGAACTATCCTTTCATGCTGTCAGATGGCATGACGCTATATTTTGCAGCTAAGGGAAGTCACAGTATAGGCGGCTATGATCTATTCATGACACGATACAACAACGAACAGCACAGCTTCTACCAGCCGGAAAACATGGGGTTGCCCTACAATTCGACAGCTAATGATTATCTGCTGATTACTGATGATATAAACGAATTAGGCTGGTTGGTCACAGACCGAAATATGCCTGAAGGAAAGGTGTGTATCTATACTTTCGTTCCAACCAAGCAGCGTTTTTCCTATGAGAAAGACAACTTGACGACGAAACAACTTGAGGCCCAGGCACAGATTGCTTCTATAGCCCTGACCTGGCAAAACGGAGATCGACAGGCTGCACTCAATCGGTTGAAACAGCTTATTTCGCACAACAAGTCTGTAAAGAACTCGCCAAAGAAACTGAATTTCGTCATCAATGATAACATAACATTTAGAAATATCAATGATTTTAAGGCTGAAAATCAAGAAAAGGTGTCCCGTTTTTTAGCGCTTCAGGTAGATTATAACAAACGAGATACAGAACTGCTTCGCCTCCGTGACAACTATGAGAGCGCCACAGGTACGCAGAAGCAGGCACTCCGTAAAACGATTGTTGAACGAGAGAAAACCCTTGAACAGCTGCAGATTGACATAGCAAAACTTGAAAAAGAAATTCGCAACAACGAAAACCTTAAATGAACATAAAAATGAATGAAAAGAAATTCTTTGCCGAATCAGAATTGATTATCAATGAAGACGGCAGCATTTTCCACCTGCATCTGAAACCGGAGCAGTTGGCCGACAGAGTAATTTTGGTGGGTGACCCAGGACGAGTGGCCTTGGTAGCAAGCCATTTTGAAACCAAAGAATGTGAAGTTCAAAGTCGTGAGTTCCATACGATAACAGGAACCTTTCAAGGCAAACGCATCACTGTGCTAAGTACAGGTATTGGCTGTGACAATATCGACATTGTTGTTAACGAACTGGATGCATTAGCAAATATAGATTTCAAGACACGCACAGAGAAAGATGCACATCGCACATTAACTCTGGTACGTATCGGCACATGTGGCGGTCTGCAACCCGAAACGCCATCGGGAACATATGTAGCCAGTGTGAAGAGCATAGGCTTCGACGGTTTGCTAAACTTTTATGCAGGGCGGAACGAAGTGTGTGACTTAGGCCTTGAAGAGGCTTTCAAAAAGCATATGCATTGGAATCCACTGCTTTGTGCTCCCTATGTAATTGACGCCGACAAGGAATTGATTGACCGTATTGCCCAAAATGATATGGTACGTGGCATTACAATTGCCAGCGGTGGTTTCTTCGGACCGCAAGGACGGGAACTCCGCGTGCCTTTAGCTGACCCTGATCAAAATAAAAAAGTTGAGAGTTTCGAATATCAGGGGCTGCATATCACCAACTTTGAAATGGAGAGTTCTGCTCTCGCAGGGCTTTCTGCATTAATGGGACACAAGGCAATGACCTGCTGTATGGTAATCGCCAACCGATTGGCACAAAAGGCCAATACGGGCTACAAGAATACCATTGACGGACTGATTGAAAAGGTATTGGAGCGTATTTGATGAACAGTAACACCATTTGTGCATTAGCAACTTCAGCAGGAGGGGCAATCGGCATCGTGCGAGTAAGTGGTGACAAGGCAATTGAGATAACCGACAGAGTCTTCAGTGGCATTGGGAAGAAGAGTCTGCTTGAAGCCAAAGGCAACACGGTGCATTATGGAGAAATACATGATCAGCAAGGAAACATCATAGATGAGGTTCTTGTCAGTGTCTTCCGTGCCCCACACAGCTATACTGGAGAAGATTGCACAGAGATTTCATGTCATGGTTCTACCTATGTACTCAGCCAAGTAGTAAAAGTGCTCATTGATGCCGGATGCCGGCAAGCTGCCCCGGGAGAATTCACCAAGCGAGCTTATCTGAATGGTAAGATGGACTTAAGTCAAGCTGAAGCGGTAGCCGATCTTATAGCATCCACTAACAAAGCATCACACAAACTTGCCTTAAGTCAATTGAAAGGGCATTTCAGTAGTGAGTTATCCCGACTTCGCGAACAGCTGTTGAAGATAACATCTCTATTGGAACTTGAGCTTGATTTCTCGGATCATGAAGAATTAGAGTTTGCTGACAGAAGTGAGTTAAAGACGCTTGCAGAAAAGATTCATGGGCGAATAGCTACTCTCATCCACTCGTTTGAAACAGGTAATGCTTTGAAAAAAGGCATTCCTGTTGCAATCATTGGAAAGACTAATGTCGGAAAAAGCACACTACTTAACTGCCTGCTGCATGAAGATAAAGCCATAGTAAGTAACATACATGGTACAACCCGCGATGTCATAGAAGACACGACAGAGATTAAAGGAGTTACCTTCCGCTTTATTGATACAGCAGGTATCAGGGAGACTAAAGATGTAGTGGAACAGTTAGGCATAGAACGTGCCTACAAGAAAATCGGCGAAGCAACCATTGTCTTATGGGTAGTTGACGAGCAGCCAACAACAGAAGAATACACAGAAATACAGCAGCTCACAGCAGAAAAGAAACTGCTCCTGGTTTTTAATAAGATGGACCGTAAGGACTTTAAGCCTATCACGATAAACAGTAAATTCCATGTCATCTATATTTCAGCTAAACATAAACAGAACATGGCAGAACTGGAGACTGCAATTTATGAAATGGCCGATATCCCTGAAATAACAGAAAACAGCATTATTGTAACTAATGCCCGACATTATGAAGCCTTAGTCCACGCCAATGACAGCATACTCCGTGTCATTGAAGCCATGGATACAGGGCTTAGTGGCGATTTAATCAGTGAAGACCTTCGCCTCTGTCTTGAACAATTAGCCGAGATTACCGGTGGTCAGATTACGACAAATGAAGTTCTTGAGAATATCTTCAAACACTTCTGCATCGGAAAATAAGCCTTATTTGGAGTGTATTAAATCAGGTATAAGACCGATAAACCAATGCGAGATTACAAAAGGAGTTTCAGCGGAATAAGCATCGGAAAATAAATCGAAATTTTTGCACGATTTATATCCGATTTGTCGTTTATTTGTTGTTACTTTGTTGCTACTTTGTCGCTGGAAATGATAAAGCAACAAAATGAGCAACAAAATTTATGGGAAAATCAAAAGAGCCTATTCGCTTGTGTCAAAGACGAACATCATCGGGGATGATAAGCCTGTATCTCGACATCTACTTGAATGGTAAGCGGTCGTATGAGTATTTGAAAATGTATCTTGTTCCTGAACGGACACGGGCGGATAAAGAGAAAAATAAGTAAACTCTCCTACTCGCCGACGCTATCCGAGCAAAGCGTGTCGTGGAACTCCGTAACGGACAATATGGCTTCCAATCACAGTTTGCCTCCAATACCCATTTTTTCGACTATTACCGTTCCCTATGTGAGAAACGGCTTGGGGCTGAGAGCAGAGGAAATTGGGGGAATTGGTATTCGTACCTACTGGAAAAGCCACTCTACTTTGACCCTTTTGGCCAAACAGGATTGCTCACCTTGGCCATAATATGATTGCCCCTTTTGGCCAAAATAATATTAACCACTTAGTACAAGTGTCGTTAGAGTTTTTTGTGTAGATTTGAGAACCCGAGTCCTGGTGTAAGGGGTAATAATAAAATCTATGCAAATGAATAAAAGAATCAAGAACATTTTAAGATGTTATGCGGCAGGGATGGGTATCAAGGAAACGTCATCCACGTTCCATACTTCCCATAACACTGTTCGCAAGTATGTCCGCCTGTTCCTTTCAAGTGGGAAAAGCATCGATCAGCTTCTCTCCCTTTCCGAGGAGCAGTTGCATGAGATGTTTGGCGGTAGGGAATCCCGACGTCGGGAACCTTCTTCCAAAAGGATTGAATTGGAGGCTTTGCTTCCCGGATATGTATCCCGCCTGACACGCAAAGGGATGAGTGTCAGGAAACCTTTCAATGAGTATCATTCCGAGAATCCTGACGGTCTTCAGCTGTCTTCCTTCAAGCGGGTAGTCCGCCAGTACAAGTTCCACATCAAGGTCGTCGGCCATGTGTCGAGCACTATGCCGCAGACCAGATGTATGTTGATTTTGCCGGTGACAGGCTTGAAGTTGTCGATGAGATGACAGGCGAGACGAAGAAGGCCGAAGTCTTTGCTGCCATCCTTCCGTTCAGTCATTACACCTACTGTGAGGCCGTATGGTCGCAGCGCAAGGAAGACCTGATCAAGGAATGCGAGAATGCCATGCTGTATTTCGAAGGGGCTCCGGCGGCGATAGTCCCCGACAATCTGAAGGCGGCCGTCACACGAAGCGACCGCAACGAGCCCGTCATCAATGACGATTTCGCCGCTTTTGCCGAGCATTACGGCTGTGCGGTCTGTCCCGCCCGTGTACGCCACCCCAAGGACAAGGCCCTTGTTGAAAACGCAGTGAAGCTTCTCTACCGTTCCGTTTACCCGGACATGGAGGGAATGACTTTCTCCGGTCCGGACGGTCTCAATGCCGCCATCCATGTTTCCCTGCACGATTTCAATGAAAAGGTGATGGCCGGCCGGGAGGCGTCATGCAAGGAGATGTTCCTGCGCGGTGAGAAGGACTGCCTCCGCCCGCTTCCACAGAAACGCTACGTCATGAAAGAGAAAAAGCTGATGACTGTCGGCAGGAACTCCTATGTATCGCTGTTCAATCACCATTACAGTGTTTCCAAGGAACATGTGGGGAAACGCGTGACGATCCTCTACGATGCCGACACGGTGGAAATCTACTGTGTGGCATGAACCTTGTCGCCGCCCATGACCACAGTGACGTCCCCTACGCTTATTCATGGAAAAAGGAGTACAATCTGCCGGGACATTACCGCCCTTATGACAAGGACTTGGAGGAACTCTTCCTGCGTGCCTTGGAAATGGACAACATCGTATCGAACTATCTTCGGGAAGTGGAGCGGCTCATGCAGTATCCTCCAAAAGCGTTCAGAGCCTGCCGGGGCATACTGACGCTGGAGAAAAAGTACGGGCGTGACCGTCTGGTCGCGGCCTGCGCCTGCGCAAACCAGAAGCTGCAATACGGATATCAGGCCTTACGAGAGGTGCTTGAACTGGGAGAAGACGCGGATTTCCTTCCCGATGAGGACGGAAGGGCACAGCCCCTCGGGGCTTCCCCTGCGCCACCGCCCCACAAGAACATACGCGGACGTGAATATTACAGAAAAGACAAACAAGAATTATAAAGTTCGGATTTATGGAAACAAACAACAAGACAGCTCCTGTTACAGGACAGCTGGATCAGAATACTATATCGCTTGATTTGATGAACCGCATGAAGCTGCATGGTATGGCGGAGGCTTTCAGGGAAAGCCTTGCCGGCACCACGCCGCAGTCCATGACGGTGGACATTTTCCTTTCCATGCTTCTTGCACGGGAATGGGACCATCGTGCCCAGACTGCCATAGCACGGCTTGGCTTACCAGGAATGCGGCATTCCGTTACAAGGCCTATCTTGAAGATATACGCCAGTTCGGGTTAAGTTTAGTATGCAAATAATTCTAACTGCCTTGATCTTTCCAGTGCTTTAGGTTTATTCTCATAAAAACAATATGCTGTAAGGGCTGAACATAAGTTCATGATAAAGTTATGTATCGATCGATGTCGTGAGTGTACGATGTTCGCTTTGTTCTTTAGCAGTTCATTAATGCACTCGATGATATATCTTTTCTTTGCATAATCTTATCCCATATGGGCATAATCTTATTCTTCATATTTGCTTTAAGACCATGAACAAGTTGAATACCTTGACTAAACAGACTTCCAAAGAGTTCCTGCTTGATGTAACCCTCTGTCTGCAAAAACCTTTCCATAGAGTACCTTTGCAAATACCGTCCAGACTCTACGATCCCTGTCATCAACATTTGCTCCTGTAAGACAGAATGTTATTACTTCACCTAAATCATTACAAAGAAGATGAAGCTTGAATCCATGACACCAACCCATAGTACCCTTGCCACTCCTGGCAAGTCCAGCAAAGACCTTGTTAAAATACCGTCTTACATTGTGACAAACAGGAATCACCGTACTGTCAACGGACGTTATACCAGTACACTTGCCGAAAGCATAAAGCTTCATGGATATCATCATATTGAAGAACATACGGGGCATGAATTCTACAAAACGATTATAGGAAACGGCTACAGGAAATTCATGCCTGAGCCTTCTACGGATACAGTTCTGGTATTACTCCTTGAAATTACGATATGTACAGAAGTGACAGTACACGAGTATCGTCATGAATTCACTTTCAGAAAGCCTTCTCTTACAATTCCTGCTATATTCTCCATTACTGCTATAGGGCGGTAAACATAGGTTTTTACTCAGTTCAACATTCAACTTCCTGCCAAACTCATCGATAATGCAGAATATTTCTGTAACTTTGTCCCTGGTAGTCATCGCTTAGTTATTTTGTAATTTATAGCTTCTTAACTATAAAGTCACAAGAAACTAACGAGATTACCAACTTGCACAAGTACTTTCTTAAACCGAACTCATGTATGCTTTAAGTGATAAATTCTTCTTTTCCCAAAAGGGACAAAGTTGAATGGCCTTTCCATATGTAGCCTTAATGAGAAAGGCTCAATAAATCTTTTAACATGCTCTCTGACTGATTTATGGCTTGCAGAAATCCCTTCCAATGCTCTGCTTTTTGAGGTATTTTAAACGGGATAGTAGACAAGATACCACCCGTATCTCCCTTATATTCAAGTCCCTTACCCGCAAGTTTTAACCTTGTCGTTTTTTGGTCGGAATCATCGGGATAAACATAACCACCATAAGGCTTATCCATACAATACATATAAGAAATAACCTGATAAAGGTCCTCACGCCCTACAGTCCCGTTTAGACACTTATACTTAGCATCCAAAATATAATCTTGACGATAAAAATCAGGATAGATACGCCTACCATTATTATCAAAACTATCCTTATCAGTTGGACTGGAAAATATCCTTACCCCTCCCTCACGTTCCTTGTTTCTCGGATGTGTGAATCCTATCTTAGAGAGTACGGTATTCAGATATTCTTCCCATAGCCAAGCTCCATCAAACAATATTCCGTATACTTTATCCTCACTTTTACCATATTTGAGCGACTCATGTCTTAGGATTCTTATACACAACTGCTGAAGCATCTGATAGTTTAGAAAATACGGATGAACCTTTGGTTTCCTGTTTTCATTTAAGACACGCTCTCTGCTATGCCAGTCATAGCTTGGCGTTACCATAACAATTTGGGCAACATTATCCATCGTCTCTTGGTCGTTTCTTAAAATTTCAGCACCGATAGAATTCTGTTTTATATACTCTATCGTATGTCTGATTAGCTGCGTAATAGAATTGTCATAAGTATGTTCACGTAACTTATAGCTAACACGCCCTTTGAAAGGGATATCATTTCTGATAAAGCGCGAAATATCAACAGGTCCTTTCACTTTAGCATCATCATAATATCTGCATTGATATTCCTTATAGACTCCTTGTGACATAGCCTTTTTCAGTAAAATAGGAAACAAAAACAGCAGAAAATCAAATGCTCTATCTTCCTGATTTGTCGTGTGTTTAAGGTCTAACAAATTGATTGATAATATCTTCTGAAGCATATAATAAAGGAAAAAATCTTTTCCTCCTTCATCAGTAACACCTTGTTGATTCTTATGGGTAAATCTAGAATGAATACTAATAGAAGTTTCATTCACTCCGATAAACCCCATAAGATTTCCTGTATGCACCCTTAATGAAAGACACTTTCCCTCCTTATCATAGTGATGATCAGACGTAGTCAATATCGATAAATCACCGATACTATAGTTCGATTCTACAAGCGAATAGGGGAAAATTAAAAGGTCAGGATTGTCTCGTAGCTTGCTGATATTGGCAATCTTCAGAATATCAAGCACCCCATCATCAATATAGGAACCCTCTATGTTGTTATCTGTAAGATGAATAATCCTACCCATTGTTATCCACCTTTATAATCTTACCACCCGTTTGGCTGTATATACTCTTCAGTTGAAAAGCCTCATAAAGCAGATGTAGGCTTTCTTGTGCATCTGGGAAGCCACGAAGATACTCGAACAACAAACCATAAATATGATTTTTCCACAGGCTCTCCCAAGATTCGGGGGCAATTGAATTATCGTCTTTCAGATAGTTCTTCAGTTTTAAGAAATAAGCTGCACCGATCTGATAGGCACTTGAAAGCCCTTGGATAGGGAGGATACAAAGATTCAGATTTTCCAATCGCCTTAAGATCTCATCAGGTGACTTGCCAAGGATTTTATCCTTGCGAATCATATCAAGACGGTCAGAAACTGACACTTCTTTGAAGGCAAAACGACGACGCATAGCGAAATCCATACTTTCTACACTGCGGTCAATATCATTCATCGTACCAATGATATAGACATTCTCTGGAATATAGAAAAAATCTGTGTCACCGAACCTCTTCTGTGTCTCGTCTACTGAATTCTTCCACAGGTTATGATATTGTGTCTTGACCTTTCCTTTTACTCCTCTGTAGCCGGGATCGATACTAAAGAATAGCTCTCCTAAAATCTTTGAAAGCTCACCTCGATTAATCTCGTCAATGACAAAGACATACTTTGGCGCATCTTGTTTATCCTCCACCTCGTTAAATGCCTTTAAAGCCTTTCTGCAAAAAGCCATAAAGATACCGTCCTCACGTCTGAAAGAGATATTTCCATTTCCGTCATCTATAGGACGTAAGCCTTCTACGAAGTCCGTATAGTCATAAGAAGGATGGAACTGTACAAAATCATACTGCTCATCCATTATACTCTTCTGTGCTGGATTTCCTTCATCATAACTATCATTAAGTATAATCTGAGCAGCTAATTCTTTTGTCCAATAAGTCTTACCAGTACCGGGAGCACCTGTAAAAATAACATTTCTATTCGCAAGGATTGTGTTTATAATGTCATTATTCTCTAAAAGCTTTGTTTTATTTTCTTGATCACGGTAATACTCAGAAACTGCTTTATAGTATTCGCTTGTCCCTCGGTGAAACTCCTTTATTTCATTCATAAAATAGTCGAAGAAGTTAATGAGTTCGCTGTTTAGCTGGTCACTATTGTCATACAAACCAAGCCTGTCAAGCGATTCACGCTTAACAACCTTAAAGTCTATAGGCCTCTTCCACCAGTATGAAAAACCTATACTAACCTCGTTGATCTGATCGTCACTCCATTGGGCAAAAATATTAATACCAGTTCGTATCCAGTTCAAGTAGCATTTTTTTGACTTGTAAGAACCATAATTAGGCTGAACATTAATACACAATTTTTCACCATCTATCATATCCCAGTCTTTTATCTGGTTCTGAATGGCCTCGCCGTTATACCCCTGTCCTGTCTGTGCAAAGTTTCCCTTATCCTCATAAGGTTTAATATATTGAGCATATCCGGGAATATCCTGAGATTTACCAGACTGCATATAACTTAAATGTGCAACAAAGTACTCTAAAACCTTTTTAAACTTTAAGATTGTTTCTGTATCCATAGGTCTTTATAACAATGTATTTCATACGTGGTTTATATTCTTAAGTTGATTGCAAAGATACAAAACTTTCTTCTTTTAAGCTATAATTATCTCTTTGAATATTATAAAAGGGTGACAACAGACTCCTTTTTATAGTCTGAACACATGCAAACACCCATAATAACTTTTTGTACAGTTCTGTATCATCAACGGCCTTTAGGTCTTGTATGGGTTTTCGTCATCTATGGAAAAGCCATTCAACTTATCCCTTCTATCCAAAGAAGATTTACCGGTTTGAAACTATTAAAATTGCGCTTTTGGGTTCAAACGAAATTGACCATATCACATACGTATCTCATTAGAGGTTTTTGTGTAAATAGGTATACTTAAGTCATAGTATGACAGGAACAATAAAACTCTATACAAATGAATAAAATAAGAAAAAAAGTCTTTTTTTTAGGATGTTATTGAAATAGATATGAATTATACACTTTTTTATTAACACCTACTCAAAACAAGCAAACTTTCTCAAGAAAAATCTTGCTGTGTGTTCGCACAATTCAACTTTAATTACTATATTTGCAAAGAAAAAAAGTGGCTCTTTGCATTATATAATCTCTATGATAAGTGAACTATTCATCTTTCAAAACAAAATAAAACTATGACTGAAAAAATCAGAATAAAAGACATTGCTGAAAGAGCAGGAGTATCGGTCGGTACTGTAGACCGTGTGCTTCACGATCGTCCCAACGTATCTGCACCTGCCCGGGAAAAGGTTGAAAAGGCCCTTGAGGAAATGAACTATTAGCCTAATATGTATGCAAGTGCCCTGGCGTATAACAAATCTTATACTTTCTATCTTTTCATTCCAGGTCATAAAGAGGAGACTTATTGGGAAGAAATTGAGGAAGGTGCAGCCAAGGCTGTGGAGTACAGACGCGACTTCCACATTGACATGAAAATCATTTATTACGAGCGTTTCAATGATGCTTCGTTCAAGGCGAAAAGCGAAGAATGCCTTAACCAACATCCGGACGGTGTGGTTGTCGTTCCTGCAGAACTTGAAATCACACGTGATTTTACGACAGCCCTACACGAAAACAACATTCCTTTCATCATGTTGGACTCTTACATGCCGGAGCTCAAGCCGCTTTCATTCTATGGGCAAGACTCTTTCAGCAGTGGATTTTTCGCTGCAAAAGTGCTGATGATGAAAGCTTTCGACCAACAGGAAATCATGCTGATGAAGCAAATCAAGAATGGACATGTCACCAGTACGCAGCAGGCTAACCGCGAAGTAGGCTTCCGCAACTACATGAAAAAGTTCTTTCCGCAGGTTAAGATCATAGAAGTCAATCTCCCACTCGATTGCAGCAAAGAGGAACATTCTGCTATCTTGGAGGATTATTTCACGCATCATCCACACACACACCATTGCATAACATTTAATTCCAAAGCATATCTCGTTGGTGAATTTCTTTTGCAAACCCATCGCAATGACATCCAGATTATGGGATATGACATGGTAGCCAGAAATGCAGAGAGTCTGCGCAAAGGGAATATTTCGTTTCTGATTGCACAGCATGCTTATATGCAGGGCTACTCTTGTATTGATGCGCTGTTCAGAGTTATTGTGCTTAAGAAAAAGATTCAGCCGGTGAATTACATGCCCATAGAGTTGATCATGAAAGAGAATATCGATTTTTACAGACGTACACAATTATAAAACAAACTCATTAATAACAATCTACATGAAACAAACTGCTTATTTACAAATGAACAAAGGCGACAACGTTGTTGTCTGTCTGCGACCAATAAATGCGGGCGAAGAAATCAAAATCGGCAACCATGCTGTTCAAGCACTTAGGAATACTCCTGCCGGTCACAAAATCCTTCTATGTGATACGCCCAAAGATAAACCGATTATCAAATACGGATATCCTATTGGTCGTGCCAAAGAGAATTTGAAAGCCGGTGAATGGGTGAATGAGAACAATATACAAACGAACCTTTCCGGTACGCTGGAATATGAATATCATCCTGCGATAAAGCCACTTTCTATAGAACAGGAAGATAAATCTTTCAAAGGATTTATGCGTAAGAACGGTGAGGTTGGCATTCGAAATGAAATATGGATTGTACCGACTGTAGGCTGTGTAAATGGCATTGCAGAACGCCTTGCCCGTCAACTTGAACAGGAAACTCAGCTCAAAGGTGTTAATGCCATACATGCCTGGCACCATAATTATGGCTGTTCACAATTAGGAGCCGACCACGAAAACACACGTAAAGTGCTTCGCGATATCTGCCTACATCCTAATGCCGGAGCTGTTTTAGTGCTGTCATTGGGATGTGAAAACAATCAGCCCGAGGACTTTATGAAGATGTTGGGCAATTATGACAGAGAACGAATACAGCTTCTTGTGACCCAACGTGTGGAGGGAGATGAGGTTGAAGAAGGCATGAAAATCTTGAGAAAGCTATATAACACAGCAGCTCAAGACAAACGTGAAGAAGTCCCTGTCAGCAAACTCCGCATCGGTTTGAAGTGCGGTGGCAGTGACGGCTTCAGTGGAATAACAGCAAACCCACTCGTAGGAGAGTTCTCTGACTGGTTGATAGCACAGGGAGGAACAACGATCCTCACTGAAGTACCGGAAATGTTTGGGGCCGAAACCATTCTCATGAACCGTTGTCAGACAGCTGATTTATTTCAAAAAACGGTTCATCTGATTAATAATTTCAAAGAATATTTCCTCAGTCATGGTGAGCCTGTAGGTGAAAACCCTTCCCCGGGAAACAAGGCAGGTGGTATATCAACACTTGAAGATAAGGCTTTAGGCTGTACACAGAAATGCGGACATGCACCTGTCAGCGGTGTGCTTGAGTATGCAGAACGTTTGAAAACTAATGGGCTTAACCTGCTTTCTGCACCAGGAAATGACTTGGTTGCATCAACAGCATTGGCTGCTTCAGGCTGCCAAATGGTTTTATTCACAACAGGACGCGGTACTCCATTCGGCACTTTCGTGCCCACAATGAAAATAAGTACCAACTCACAAATCTTCAAATCAAAGCAGAACTGGATTGACTTTAATGCGGGAAAACTTGTGGAAGGTGTCGACATGCTGACTCTTCGAAATGATTTCATAGACAAGGTTATCGCTACTGCAAATGGAGAGAAAGTGAAAAACGAGATGAATGGATACAGAGAAATCGCCATATTCAAGAATGGTGTAACATTATAACAATTAAAATTGAGCACGAAAAAAGGACTTCTGGCACTATCGCCACTATTTGTATTGATTGTATTCATCCTGATGTTTACAATCTATTCGGTTGACAAAGAGAAGAACGAACCCAACCTTTCTCTCTCTGTAGCTTTCATGCTGTCAAGCATCTATGCTATCATTATATCGGGAGGACTGCCAATAAAGAAAAGGATTGATACCTTCAGTCGTGGTGCCGGTGCCAGTAACCTTATGCTCATGCTCTGGATTTATGTATTAGCCGGTGCTTTTGCTGCATCGGCTAAAAGTATGGGAGCCATTGATGCTACAGTCAATTTCACGCTGAATTACCTGCCAAGTACAATGCTCTTGCCTGGTCTTTTTCTTGCAGCTTGCTTTATTTCCATATCTATCGGCACGAGTGTCGGCACTGTTGTTGCACTTGTTCCAATAGCAGCGGGCGTGGCACACTCAACAGATTTCAATGTAGCTATGATGACTGCAGTGATTGTCGGAGGCGCATATTTCGGCGATAATCTGTCATTTATCTCCGACACTACAGTTGTTGCAACGCAGACACAAGGCTGTTTGATGAAGGATAAGTTTCATGTAAACTCAATGATTGTAGCTCCTGCTGCCCTGATTATCCTTGTCATCTATTTCTTTTTAGGAGCCAACGTCAGTACACCGGCAACAGTGCCACCCGTAGAATACGTCAAGATACTCCCCTATCTCCTTGTTCTGATAGCAGCAATTGCCGGAATGAACGTCATGGCTGTATTGACCTTAGGTCTTTTTCTTTGTGGAGTCATTGGCATAGCCACCGGTACTTACAGCATATATGGATGGTTTGCTGCAATGGGCGACGGTGTATTAGGCATGGGTGAACTCGTCATTATAGCGATGATGGCTGGCGGTATGCTTGAGATTATCCGCGAGAATGGAGGCATTGATTACATCATCAACAAGATTACCAATAAGGTAAATGGAAAACGTGGTGCCGAACTTGCCATAGCGACTCTTGTCTCCTTTGTCAATATCTGCACCGCAAACAATACAGTTGCCATATTGACCGTAGGCTCCATTGCCAAGAAAATAGGCGACAGATATGGCGTTGACAATCGGAAGGCTGCCAGTATTCTTGACACATTCTCCTGCTGTGTTCAAGGTCTTATCCCCTATGGTGTGCAGATGTTGTTGGCTGCCGGTCTGTCAGGAGTAAGCCCTATCCAAATTCTTCCTTATCTTTATTATCCCATGGCAATAGGCTTTGCTGCCTTCATGTCAATCATGTTACGATACCCCAAGAGATTTTCTTAAATAACAGGTCACTACACTATGAATATCATTCAACGCAATCTCTTTACAAAACTTAGAATTGATAACTTCCAAACCAAGGAAGAACAGGAACCCATGTCAAGGTTCAAAATGAAGAAGCTTATGGCATTAATGAAGAATATTGCCGACATGCCAGCGGGAGAAGTGACATTATCAAATCCGCTGCTGAACAAGAGATTGAAGAAAATTCAAAAAGCGGAATCACAAGCTGCAGACTCCTCTATTGAGACCGTCTATCTGCTCCGCATCATCATTGCCAATGTCAACGCAACAATGAACCATGGCATTCCTGTGCGTGGCATCATACAATTGGGACAATATCTCCGCTCCCGTGGGGACAAAGTTGACTTTATCAAATTGGAGCGTTGGCTTTCCAAACTGCATATTTCACGCTTTGCACAACTGCAGGGGAATATTCTGATAGCCCTATTCGGCTTTGACAAAGAAGAACTACCATTCGTAAAACAAATAGAGAGAAAGGCTATAAAACTGACGCTTCGCTCTATCTGCAACATTGAACAAGACACAGAAGAATGGCACTTCAGACAAGGGAACAGTGTCTTTGTACATAACAACCAGAAGCTATTACGGCGAAACCTGCGACGTAGTATGCGCTATATGGATTATGCCCCTCTTGAAACAACCAGTAATTTTCTGTTGAATTTCTCACGCAGTCTTTCTGAGATTGAAGAATAAGCAAAATATAATTAATTTATTTTGTCATTATAGGCTTTTGCTGTAATTTTGCAAATATGAGATTAAAAAAATTATATTCAATAGCCTTCTTTACTTTTTTCACATCCATGGTCATGAATGCTCAAAACTACATTCAGTGTGAAGACACATGCACCCACGTACATGGGATTGATTTAAGCCACTATCAAGGAGATGTTTTCTGGGAGACTGTGGGAGACAATTCAAAGATGGCTTATGTCTATTTGAAAGCAACCGAGGGCGGTGACCGCATTGACCATAAATACGAAAGCAATATCGAACTGGCTCATAAATATGGGCTAAAAGTGGGTTCATACCATTTCTTCCGCCCCAAAACCGATCTCAACAAACAATTACTCAATTTCATGACACAGTGTCGTCCAAGCGAACAGGATTTAATTCCTATGATAGATATTGAGACGAAGAGCGGACTTGGCACTGAAGAATTCTGCGATTCTCTGTTCAAGTTCCTTCATATGGTCGAGAAAGCTTATAACCAGAAGCCGTTACTCTACACCTTTGTCAACTTCTACAACAACTATCTATTAGGGAAAATTGACGATTACAAGCTGATGATTGCACAATATACGCAACGCATACCCGTATTAGCAGATGATCGCGACTACACCATATGGCAATACACCGGTAAAGGAAGAATCAATGGCGTCAATGGATATGTGGACAAAAGTCGCTTTATGGATAAGCACAGCCTGCGTGAAATTAAATTCAAACACTAATCATAACAAATAACAAACTGAACAATATGGCTATAATAAAATGCCCGGAATGTGGAAACCCTGTCAGTGACAAGGCTCCATTTTGTCCTAAATGTGGTGTGGAAATTGCTGGGAAAATAAAACCTGCAGCAACGCCACCTCCCCCTATCCCACCCACAGAGAAGACCGACAACCCGCAATCTTCCAACGAAGAAAACAAGAAAAATGGCACGAAAAACGTACTTATTATCTGTCTTGTGATTGCTTTGATTGCCGGTGGACTAATCTTCTATTTCTATCGTGATGCACAGGTCAGTAAAGAACAAAGTGAATATGAATACGCCATGAAATCGGCCGATCCAGCCGTGTTGCAGGCCTATCTTGACACTTTCACCGATGCACCTAAAGCTCATGTCGACAGCATACAGGCCCACCTGTTTATGCTACAGCAGGGCGATAAAGACTGGACCAACGCCTTGGTGAGCAATTCAAAATCGCTTCTTGAAGCTTATATTGCCAACCATCCTGACTCTCCTCACAAGGCTGAAGCCGAGCATAAGATAGACTCTATCGACTGGGCTACCGTATCAACAACCAACACATTGGATGCTTACAACACCTATCTGCAGGAACATCCCAACGGAGAGCACGTGGACGAGGCTAAAGACGGTATTAAAAGTCTGAATGCCAAGACTATCCAACCGGAGGAGAAGCAGATGCTGAGTAGCTTGTTCCGCCATTTCTTCCAGAGCATAAACTCACGTGATGAAATAGCACTGACAAATACATGTGAGACTCTTATGACTTCTTTCTTAGGTAAAACTGACGCTACAAAGAATGACGTTGCGACTTTCCTTGACAAGATATGGAAAGACGATATGACCAACATGAATTGGCACATCAATAATGATTATGCCATTGACAAGAAAGAAGTGGGCGAAGGAGAATATGAATATACGGTAAAATTCTCTGCGGTTCAGACAAAGGAATTCGAGGATACATCAAAGAATGGGAAGAGTCTTTTCCGTATTAATGCCAAAGTCAGTCCCGATGATAAAATCAGTTCATTCAACATGGTGAAGATAGTTGAATAAAGCAATATATCATATTGATAATCAATCTATCGCATATAAGTTTTCAATCTGCGTCAAATCGTCTCATGATTTGACGCAGATTGCGTTCTAAAATGACATAGATTACCCGATAATCTGATGCAGATTAGAAATGCAGATAACGTGCACATAAAATGAAGTTTAATACGCCATGTGCAATATGCCAAGTCTAAGTCGCAGCTAATTTCAATCAATATCATTTGTATATTTTAAAGAAATTATGTAATTTTGAGGCAGAATAATATTATGAATAAAATGACAGATAAAAGAAATCACATAGTTATCATGGCCGGAGGCATAGGCAGTCGCTTCTGGCCCATGAGTACAACAGAATGCCCCAAGCAGTTTATTGATGTGCTTGGAGTAGGCCGTTCTCTGCTCCAATTGACCTATGACCGCTTTCAAGGCATATGTTTACCTGAAAACATATGGATAGTAACCAATAAAAAATACTTAGAACTCTGTCGTGAGCAGTTGCCGGATGTTCCTACAGAAAATATTTTGTTAGAACCATGTCGGCGCAATACGGCTCCATGTATTGCATACGTCAGCTGGCGAATTAAATCAAAGAATCCCAAAGCCAATGTTGTTGTAACGCCCAGCGACCATATTGTTACTGACACCGTTGAATTTCAGCGTGTCATCACTTCATGTCTGAAATTCACTGGCGAAACCGATGCTATCGTAACATTGGGTATGAAACCTAATCGTCCGGAGACGGGCTATGGCTATATACAGGCTGATTTATCGGTATCCTCTCCACGCAACAAAGAGATTTTCCGTGTAGATTCTTTCCGGGAAAAACCAGATATTGAAACAGCAAAGAAGTATGTTCAACAGAATAATTTCTTCTGGAATGCAGGTGTATTTATCTGGAGTGTCAGTACAATAGTCAATGCTTTCAGAGTATATCAGCCTGCGATATCCAAGGTTTTTGAGGGCATGGAACATATCTATGGCACTCCAGAAGAACAGGAAAACATTGATAAATGCTATCCGGAATGTGAGAACATCTCTGTAGACTATGCCATTATGGAGAAGGCTGAAGAGATATTCGTATGCCCTGCTGACTTTGGCTGGAGCGATCTTGGCACTTGGGGAAGCTTAGTTGAACAAAGTAAAAAAGATCTTTATGGAAACAGCTTGATTGGCAATGACATTCGTTTATATGATTCTCACAATTGCATTGTCCACACGATGAACGAAAAACAAGTTATTATACAAGGGCTTGATGGCTATATCATTGCCGAGAATGACAACCGTTTATTAATCTGCAAACTTTCAGAAGAGCAACGCATCAAGCAGTTTTCTGAGCAAAAATAAAAGCAAAATGAATAGAAAAGTAGCACTTATAACAGGAATTACAGGACAGGACGGTTCCTTTTTGGCCGAATTCCTTTTGGAGAAAGGTTATGAAGTTCATGGCACAATTCGCCGATCATCAGTAGACTATCGCGAACGTATCGCCCACCTTGAAGGCCGCCCCCATTTCCATTTGCACTATGCAGACTTAGGAGATTCTATGAGTATACTTGGAGTAATCGGTAAAGTTCAACCTACAGAAATTTATAATCTGGCTGCACAAAGCCATGTACAGGTAAGCTTTGACTCACCGGAATTCACTGCTGATGTGGATGCAGTTGGCGTATTACGTGTGCTGGAAGCCGTGCGCCAATTAGGACTTACAGACAGCTGTCGCATCTATCAAGCAAGTACATCAGAACTTTATGGTAAGGTAGAAGAAGTTCCACAGAATGAAAACACACCATTCCATCCCTACAGTCCATACGCTGTTGCCAAACAATATGGTTTCTGGATTGTACGTGAATACCGTGATGCATACAACATGTTCTGCTGTTCAGGCATCCTGTTCAACCATGAAAGTGAACGCCGTGGAGAAACTTTCGTTACCAGAAAGATTACATTAGCAGCTGCCCGGATAAAACAAGGTAAGCAAGAGAAACTCTATTTAGGAAATCTAAGTTCATTGCGTGACTGGGGATATGCCAAAGATTACGTAGAGTGCATGTGGCTTATTCTGCAAAATGATAAGCCGGAGGACTTTGTCATAGCAACAGGAGTACAACATAGCGTACGAGATTTCTGCTACTATGCTTTCAAACGTGTAGGCATAGAATTAGAGTTCACAGGTGAAGGTATGGACGAAAAAGGCATTGACAAAGCAACGGGTAAAGTGCTGATAGAAGTCAGTCCCGACTTCTATCGCCCTACAGATGTAGTAAACTTGTGGGGTGATCCCACCAAGGCAAAGGCAGAGTTGGGCTGGAACCCTAGCAAAACCAGCTTCGAGGAATTAGTCAATCTTATGGTAGACAGCGACATGGCCAAGGTTGCTTCTGAAGGTGCAGCTGAAAAAGTAAGAACAAATTTGGCTGAATATTTGGAGAAAGGTATTGTCAAATAGCCGTAAGATTACAGACATACTTGAATATAAAAAACGTATATCTTTCATGGGATATACGTTTTTTTATTTTGTTTCTTTACCCGAACTACACATCAAGATAATGATATGCAAAACCTGACATGTATCAAAGTTCCTCACATTCCTTTAACCACAATGCACTCGTTGCATCGCTCGGCATGCGCCAATCACCACGCGGACTAAGGCTGACACTGCCAACTTTCGGGCCATCAGGCAGACAACTACGCTTGAACTGCTGGCTGAAAAAACGACGACAGAATGTTGTCAGCCATTTCTTAATCACCTCGTCATCATAATGACCTGCAAAGGCTTTCTGTGCCAACATAAATATTTTGCGTGGACGAAAACCGAAACGCAAGAAATAATAGAGAAAGAAGTCATGCAGTTCATAGGGGCCTACAAGGTCTTCTGTCTTTTGACAAATAGTATTGCCCGCATCAGCAGGTATCAGTTCCGGGCTGATTGGGGTGTCGATTATATCCATAAGGATATCAGAAACCCTACTTGACATTGTTGTCGCCACATAACGCATGAGATACTGTATCAATGTTTTTGGCACACTTGCATTGACTCCATACATGCTCATATGGTCACCGTTATAAGTGGCCCAGCCTAAAGCTAACTCCGAAAGATCGCCTGTGCCAATCACCATACCACCGACCTGATTGCTTAAATCCATCAGTATTTGTGTCCGTTCGCGAGCTTGCCCATTCTCATAGGTTACATCATGAACAGTCATATCATGGCCGATATCCTCAAAATGCTGCGTGACACTCTTGGCTATCGGAATTTCGCGAATTGTGATCTTCAGGCTTTCCATTAATTGAATTGCATTCTGATAGGTGCGATCTGTTGTTCCAAAGCCAGGCATCGTGACCCCAATGATTCCCTTGCGATCCATCTGCAACTTATCAAATGTACGGATGCATACCAACAAGGCCAGTGTTGAATCAAGTCCGCCGCTAATCCCCAATACAACATGTTTGCAACCGGTATGCACAAATCGTTTAGCTAAGCCAAGCACTTGGATATTGAATATCTCTTCACAGGAAGTCGTCAATCCGTCATCTTGGGGGATAAATGGACAAGGTTCAATGGTGCGTTCTAAACAAAAATCGGTCTTGGCATCAATGCCGTGGCACAAGACTTCGCTGCCATTCATTATACCCTGGCGCTGAGCATTGACAAATGTTGTGTTATTAGAACGTTCGACACGAAGACGCTCCACATCAATCTGCGACACTACTAACTGAGGAGTAAGGGAAAAGCGCTCTCCTTCAGCTAACAACACACCATTTTCATAAATGAGTGCATTACCTCCATATACCACATCTTGAGTGCTCTCGCCAAATCCGCAACTGCTATAAACATAGCCACTCATCATCCGTGCACTCTGCTGGGCCAACAGACTCTTGAGATATTTGTGCTTACCAATCAGTTCATTAGTTGCCGAAAGGTTAAAAATAATATCTGCCCCCGAAAGCGCCAGGTGATTGCTTGGGGGAATAGGAGCCCACACATCTTCACAAATTTCAACACCAAATTTTACCCCCTGAGAGGTAACAAAGAGTTTCGGATCTGCAGAGACAAGTAACTTATGACCTGCATACCGAATTTCCGTAGGACGCAAATCCTGTGATGAGGTAAACCATCGTTTCTCATAGAACTCATTATAGTTTGGAAGATAAGTCTTTGGAATAATGCCGAGGATTTCGCCTTGCTGAATAACTAAAGCACAATTCAAAAGCAGATTGCCGACAAGGATTGGAGCACCAACAATGGAAATGACATTCAGCTTACGCGAGAAATCAAGAAGCATCATCACTGCTGTATCCGTGGCATCAAGCAGAAGGGTCTGACGGAAGAGGTCCTGACAGGTATAACCTGTTATAGACAGTTCTGGAAAAACAATAATCTCAACTCCACGACTTTCGGCCTGTACTATGAGATTTTCAATCTGCAAAGTATTGTATTTCACATCGCCCACCTTCACGGAAGGTATGGCACTGGCAACTTTGATAAATCCGTAATTCATAATCTATCTGATTGTAACCTGAGTTGCCCCATAACCATATTCTTGGAAAGAGGCATCTTGATAGGTGTATTTTTTGTATTTATACTTCAAATCATTTACAATAGCACTGCGAAGAACTCCTTCTCCTTTGCCATGGATGAAAATGAGTTTCTGACCTTTCTTGCCATCATATTCAGCGAGTATTTCACGAAATTTCTTTAATTGATAATTGAGAATATCGGTTGAGCTCATACCTGCCGTAGTATCAAGTAATGCATCCGCGTGCAGATCAATGACAACAATATCACCATTATCGCGATGTTTAATCAGAAAAGGATTGCCTTTCTTCTGACCATTCTCATAGCGACGAACATAACTTTCTACACTATCTTGCTCCGTTTCTTGCTGCAAAGTAGCATTATCAGCATACATCTCGCGTTTCAATGCCTTAGCATCAACAACAAGTGGTTTCACAGGAATATCATTGACAACGATACCATACAACAACGCCGGCGTCTCAAAAAAGTCATTATCTTGGAAGGTGTGTAATTTGTAAAACTTTACAGGATCAAGACGGAACTGCACATCAATACCGGGCTTAAGAACAAAGTGTTTTTCACGCTTATAAGCTATCAGCTGCACAGCAATATGAGCCATATCATTAAGCTCCTCACGGCTAAATTCTTCTATATATAGCTTAGTATTGGGCTCTACCTCGCCCTGAAATTTCAAATTCCAGCTATTCCCTTCTGCCGTCATATAGCAGAACTGCATATAGTAGTTGCTATCATTGACAAAATAAGTTTCGAAACGAGTAGATGCAACATCCTTTATATCAAGAGGTACAAATGCAAGATAAGCCGTCAAAGAATTTCCTCCTTTACGTTCCTCAACAGGCTTTTTGAAAGAGATTTCTTTATTGTCATCAACAACATCATTGTCTATCTTGTCATCAAAGACGTCTATAATCTCATCTTGTCCTTCATGCATCATCGACTTTATGCTACGATTATTCTGCTGGCTAACGACTTTATTTTGTTTCTGTCCTACAGAGTCGAACTTAGCCTGTACAAGTTTAGAAGATGTGTAGTCATCACTACTTACAACAACGACATCGTTGATAGGAAATGGAATCTGAAAACCATCTTCATCTTCAACAAGTACAATATTATTACTTTGGAAACCGACGATCTTACCTCCACCAGTCTCGCTTAGAAATCTTACTGTATCTCCCTTTTTCATTTTATTTCTTTTTCAAACGTTTTTCATATAATTCCAGTTAGGGGATAAGCAACGAGCTATCACCATAACTAAGGAATCGGAAGTTATTAGCCAAGGCGTAGTCATAGATTTTTCTCCAATCTCCCTTAACAAAAGCACTTACAAGAAGCAGCAATGTGCTCTGAGGTTGATGAAAATTAGTAACAAGCATCTTTACAATCTTATATTCATAGCCTGGAGCTATGAGTATCTGCGTGCTACTATGTAAAACATCTACACCTGCTTTGTCAAGCCAATCGATAAGATTTTGAATGGCATGGACTGGTGTAATACCATTTATCAGCCCACCTTCACGCTCTTTCTCATAAGGTTCCCACTGGCTTACATGTAATTCTTCTTCTGTAGCGTCAGGATTATTCTCTAACTTGACTCCCATGTAATAAAGACTTTCCAAAGTCCTCACACTCGTTGTTCCTACAGCAATAGCTTTACACTCATACTTAATAAGATTTACCAACGTATGACGGTGAACTACAATATATTCGGTATGCATTTCATGCCCATAAATTTCCTTGCTCTTAACGGGCTTGAAAGTTCCAGCCCCTACATGTAAGGTAACTTCCTCACGCTCAATCCCACGAGCCTCTATTGCCCGTAACACATCATCCGTGAAATGAAGTCCAGCCGTAGGTGCAGCTACACTACCCTTTATCTTGCTATAAACCGTTTGATAGGTTAACTTATCGCTTTCTTCGGTTTCACGATTCAAATAAGGAGGGATTGGTAATTCACCTACAACTTCAAGGATTTCAGCAAAGTTGATATTTGCATTATCCCAAGAAAAGTCTACCCAATAGTTAGTTCCTGTAGCACTATGTGCACTCTTCTCATAGTTCAACAGTACAGAAAGTGTAAGATGCTCCCCTTTTATATCAAAGTCCCGTTTCAAAGAACCTTCTTTCCACTTCTTGAGATTCCCTATCATACATAGCCAAGAACATTGTCCCTTCGTTTGAAACATTAATTCATAATCTGTCGGAGCTGCAGGTTCCATTAAAAACACCTCAATGAGTGCTCCTGTCTCCTTACGAAAATGCATACGTGCCTGAATAACCCGCGTATTGTTATAAACCATCAAAGCATGTTGTGGCAGATATTTCGGTAAGTTGAAAAAAACATCATCACTCACTTTTCCGTGTTCATAAATCAACAGCTTACTATGATCGCGCTGTGGCAAAGGAAATTTTGCTATCCGCTCATCAGGCAATACATAGTCGTATTCACTAATCTTTATATGTTTTGTTTCCATTTTCTTATTTATCCAAAATTATAAATATACAAAGGTCCCTACTATACAGCTAACAATTAACAACAGAGTAAGATATACTAAAACAGCATCAATATCCGAACGATTATACCCTGTTGATGTATACTGGCTGGAGACATAATTCACATGAGGATTACTTTTAAAATAGACATAACTATAGAACCAATAAGCTATAGAGCCACACAAGATGCCCCAAAGTGCACCGACTAATACATCTGATGGATAATGAACTCCAAGATAAATCCGAGTGTAACCATTTAATAAAGCCCATAAAAACAGACCGATATTTAATAGACGACTTCTCACTAAGAAAGCAAAGAATATTGCTACAGCAAAGGTATTGGCAGCGTGAGCAGAGAAAAAACTGTATTGTTCCTTACCCATCCAAATAACTGTATTGATGAAATACTTTATCCCTGGAGCATTACAAGGTCTTAAACGAGCAATCCATGGCTTTACCAAAAGATTGTCAACACCACTTGCCAAAGCTACAGCAACAAGGCAAGCTGACACAACAAGCACAATCTGCCCCATCGTTTCATTATTCTTAACAACGATATAAAATAATGCCAGATATAATGGGAGCCAAAGCCAAGCATTTGTAAGCGTGACCATGACACCATTCAACATCAGATTGTCACATCCATTGATTGCAAACAGAATGTGTCTATCTAACTCTAAAAGACTTGCTATATCCAAACTAAAAACTAATACGATTAAATTCTTTCCACACTTGAAACAGACAGCCAACCTTCATGACCATCAGATAAACGAACATTATACCAGCCCCTTATACCTCTATCTATTATATTGACTTTCGTTCCTTCATGAACAACAACTACATCTACACTATTTTTGACTGGAGTTTTCTTGAGGCTGACTGTTGGAACAATAATAATAGCACCATTACGATTTTCAAAAGCCACCCTTTGTTGAATGGCAAAGAAAATGCTTAAAACAAAGAGTAATAAACATACCAAAGACACAAAAAATCCAACTTTCCTCAATGCAATACGGTTGACAAACAAATAAACCAAGAACCCTATGAGAGCTAAAGTAATTGTGATAATACTGAAAGTTGCCCAACCATCAACACTCGTGAAATTCACTATAGCCTTATACCAGGTAATAAAAAACATCTCATCAGGTTCAGAGAACTTATCAATCGTCTTACTACGAGCAAATTGCAGGTTGAACCTGATATCACTGTTTCCCGGTTCAAGCAGAGCTGCTCGTTCATAATTCAGAATAGCTTTCGTAATATTATCTGTTCGATAATAAGCATTACCCAAATTATAATAAAGTGAGGCACTTACACCTGAATGTAGCAGACTTTCATAGTCTTTGATTGCCTGTTGATATTTCTTCTCCTGATAGGCTTTATCAGCTTCAGCCTTGGTTACAGCTTCAACAGGGATGGCAAAAAAACAACAGGTAAATAGCAAAAAGATTTGTATTATATAATGTTTCATTTTATTTTCCAATCAATATTTCCTCTTATTGAAAATACGTTCTATCTCTGTAATGGCAATAATGGCAGACTCAAAGGTCTTATTCATATTGCCAGCAACATCTCCTGGAGCATAACGCTCAAATTCACATTCATCAAGCGCTTCGATAAATGTATGAATCGTATGTATATCAACAGTATGTGCTGACAAATTATCAGAAATGTTATCACGCGAAATCTTCTCTACAGGCATATTAAGTTTGTCACCTACATATCCCCACAAAGCCCGTAGGACTTCATCATAGAAATCATTTGATTTTCCCTCCTGCATAAGCTTATTTGCATAATGCAATCGTTTAACAGCAACTTTATTTGCACGCCTACCGCGCTGTTTGACCATATCTGTCATTTCCAATGCACGTTTACGAAATACTATAAGCAGAATAACAAAAGAGACCATCGGTAAAAGCAGCAACATATAGTAGGCAACCGAACCAAAGAAGAAATCGTTAAGACTCCTCTGTCCTATATCCCCCTCCATCAGATCATGGATATCATTGTCCTTCTGTGAATAATCAGCCTCACTGTTATGATTTCCATTACCCTTAGCAACTGCTATATGAAATGATTGTGTCTTAATTGTCCTATAACTATGAATAGACGTATCATAATAAGTAAATGCCACCTCTGGTATTTTATATTCCCCTTGATTCTGTGGAACTACAAGAAAGTCATAGATGATATTACCTTCAACTCCATTGGCTGTAAGATGCGTTTTATCCGTAATCTTCACATCATACTTCTCAAAATCTTTCGGGAAAACAACTTCAGGCTGTTTTATTAATTTGAGGTTACCAATACCACCAACAACAATACGTAGGTTCAATGGCTCACCACTCTTTACTTCTTTCTTATTAAGTTGTGCTGAAATATTGAATATACCTACACCACCAGAGAAATTCAAAGGACGATTAGGCAAAGGATCTACTTGTATTGTCAGACTTGGTGCCTTAATCTCCTTTTTCACCTCCACATAACCTGAACCTCCATTAAAGAATGCTTCGAAAGGATCAATATTTCGGTTTTGTTGCACTACTATACCCTTGAAAGTAATACTTGGAATAGTTAACTTGCCCGTCATCTGAGGATACATAACATACTGACTCCATGTAACACAACGATAAGCTCGTCCATTAACGCGCTCGACATGGAAACTTTTTTGCTGAGGCAGCTTTACTTCCTGTGTATGGAAACCTGTCAATTCTGGCATATCTCCCTTCAACTGTGTCAATTCAACCAAAGTATAAACTTTATAGGTTAACATTATCGGTTCCTGCTCATGTACTCTCTGCTTGTTTGCACTGACACGGATAAACAAATCATTGCCCGATATATGTGAACCTGTAGAACGAAGACCTGCATCATCTCCACTCTGTCCAGCAACTCTATTAGCTCCATGAGCATTACCAACAACAGTTACCAATACCGAACGTGAAGCAATTTTTCTACCATTAATTATAGCATTGGCTGCAGGAATTGTATAAGTTCCTTGTTTAGTCGCATACAAAGTATAAGTAAAAGTTATAGATGAAGACGAACTTGTGTGTCCATTTACCATCTGATAACTTGATTGCCGAGACGTATAAGGACCTGCAATAACTTCAATTCCCGAAGGAATATTACCTGCCCTGAAATCTTCTACATCTTGTGTATTGACAATATACGATAACCTAAAATTTTCTCCAACAGAAACTTTCGTTGGAACTTCCACTGTCACACGTTGGGCAACCGCTTTATTGCTACATACAACAAGCAATAAAAAGAATACAAAGAATTTGAAATATCTATTCATAGGAATTCTCTATCACACTATATAATTACCAATTTTTCTGCAACTTACGATTGCCAGACTGTTGTATTGCTTTTGATATACGTTGCTGTGTTACTTTCTCATCTTGTATGGCAGCTTTGAGCAACTGCTCTGCATTTTCTTTGCTCATGCGGTCTTTAGTATCTTGTTGTTCCTCCTTACTTTGCTTCTTTTGTTTTTGCTGTTTGTCCTTATTATCTTCCTTTTTGTTTTTATCTTTTTTGTTCTGTTGCTTTTTATCTTGAGGTTTATTCTTCAATAACTTCTTACACAGGGCAAGATTATAACGCGTTTCACTATCTGCCGGATTATTACGCAAAGCTTCCTTATAAGCCTGAATAGCTTCTGCATACATTTGGTGATGCTGACAAATATAACCAATATTGTGATAACTCTGTGCTTTACGTATTTTACTCGTTTCTTGTTTTCCTGCTCTTTGTAATATATCAGTTGCAGCAGAGTCTTTTTGCTGCATCAACAAAGCTGTACCAAGATTATAAAGTGCTTGGAAATTTTTAGGATTTTTAGAAACTGCTTTACGATATTCAACTTCAGCCTTGACAAAATTCTGACTGTGAAACAGTTTATTACCATTTCGGATAAACTGCCGGTCAGTCTGTGCATAGGTAATCCCAGTCAGCATACAGGCAATCAGCAGAACCATATATTGATAATATTTCATGCCTCTCTTCTTCTAAATAATTTAATATTCTTGAACTTTGGATTCTTCGATTCCTGCAAGATAACTTCAACTATTAATAGCAATAACAAAATTATTCCAAAGGCTTGGAACTGTTCGCTATATTCACTATAAATAACACCATCGGTCATTCCCGACTGCAACTTCGACAATTCTGCATTCAGTTTTTCCTGCGCATCATTAGTATTGTCTACATGAATATAAGTACCGCTGCCAGCCTGAGCAATCTGTTGACACATCTGCTCATTGAGTGCTGACATCACAGTCTGTCCTTTGTTGTCTTTCATATATCCACCTTCTCCATCAGGAATTGGAGTTCCTTTAGGATCACCAATTCCAAGGATAAAGACATTTGAGCCTTTCTTATGCGCAGCTTTTGCCGCCTCAAGCGCTCCTCCTTCATGGTCTTCACCATCTGTGATGACGATAATAGCCTTACCAATATTATCCCTCTGCATAAAACTATTCTGACTCAACTCAATAGCACGTGCCAAGTCTGTTCCTTGAGTAGCAATCAAAGAAGGTTTGATATTCTGCAAGAACATTTTAGCAGAAACATAATCACTCGTTATTGGAAGCTGAACAAATGCATCACCTGCAAACACCACTAATCCAACTTTGTCATTTGTAAAATGATCAACAAGATTTTCTATTAACAGTTTGCTTTTCTCTAATCGCGAAGGTGTAACATCTTCAGCCAGCATCGAATTACTGATATCCAGAGCGATAATAACCTCTATGCCATTTCGTTTGTCATGAGAAATCTTTGTTCCTGCCTGCGGGCGAGCTATCATTAGTATTAAAATAGCCATAGCTGAAAGCAACAGCCAAAACTTTATAGTAGGCCGATACTTGGATACATCGGGCATCATTTCTTTCAATAACACCGGATTACCAAAACGCTGTAATTTCTTTTTCCGCTGTCGCCAGACACCAAATCTCATCATAGCCAGAATTGGAATGACAAGCAATAACCATAAATATGTAGGGTCTTCAAATCTCAACATGTTGTTTCTTTTTTATGGAATTCTTCTCAACACTGTTGTTCGAAGGATTACCTCCAACAATAAAATCAATAATGCACCAATGGCAAACGGCTGATAAACTTCATAAAGTTTCGAGAATTTCTTTACATCCATCTTGCTCTTTTCAAGCTGATCAATATCCTTATAGATTTGTTTTAACTGCCGATTATTTGTTGCTCGATAAAAATTACCTTCCGTTGTTGCAGCGATATCTTTCAGCGTCTTACTGTCTATCTCTACAGGAATATTCACATATTGTATTCCCCCTGCTACAGGCATCGGATAAGGTGCTACCTTATTCGTACCAATACCGATTGTATAGACACGTATTCCAAAACTTCGGGCAATCTGCGCACTGGTCATTGGTGAAATATCTCCCATATTATTACTACCATCGGTCAAAAGAATAACAACCTTACTCTTGGCCTTAGAATCTTTCAATCGGCTTACCGCATTGGCCAAGCCCATACCAACAGCTGTTCCATCAGAAATCAAACCACGAGCAGCGATATCCGTTCTGACACTCTGTAACAGATTGATGAGCGATACATGATCTGTGGTCATCGGACATTGCGTAAAAGCTTCCCCCGCAAAGATCGTCAAGCCAATATTATCATTAGGTCTGTCTGCAATAAATTCTGAAGCTACATTCTTAGCTGCTTCTAACCGATTAGGTTTCAAATCCTCGGCCAACATTGAAGTTGAAACATCCATAGCCAGCATAATATCAATACCTTCTACCTGTTTATTATCCCATGAGTTATGAGTCTGTGGACGAGCCATGACTATGACTATCAGCACAAAGGCGACACAACGCAACCACATCGGTAGATGAATCAGTCGCATTCGCCAACTTTTCGGTGCATAGCGATAGGCAAACGTGTCACTCATCAATATTGTTGGCTCACGCTTGTTACGATAAAGAAAATACCATAGAATATAAGGTATCAGCAATATCAATAAACTGAAATATTCTTTACTTGCAAATTCCATGACCTTCAACCTAACAATTGTGCTATCTGATATACAATATAGACAGCTAACCCTATAATTACACCAATTGAAGCATAAATCAAAGTCTTAAGGAACACACGATTCTTTTGTGTGAGCTGTTCAACTTCACTCAATTTAGGGACAATTCGTTCCTCTACCTCCTGAGCTTCTGTTTTAGTTTCGTCTATGAACTTTGCAGCATTGACCAAGTTCAAATCATTTTCATTTATCAATGCATTATGCTTTGCAAACTTCACAAGATCGGCCGTAGTAAAGAGTTCACGCAGTTCATCAATTCCTTTCTGATCACCTGCCTCGCGTAATCGATAGATAATTTCGCTGCTGGTCATTTCCATAGCATTAAAACCAAAACGCTCCTTGATATATTGCCGTAAAGTATCAGTCAGACGGGTATAATATTCTTTCTGATTTTCCGAAGTCACCATATGAGCGGCCTTGATATCTTCTATAGCCTTTAAAGCCTTCTGATGTGCAGGCACATGCTTCACAATTCTAATACGTGTTACAATAGGCTTGTTCTGCTTTAACCTGACAAACAGATATATCATTAATAAGCAAAGCACTAAAACTATAATGCTCAGCCAAAAAACCAAATGCCACTCCTCCCATTGAAATGGATTATCCTGGACATCTTTAGCTGGAAAGAATTGATTGGGGTGCAGCGTATCAACAGGAACAGTCATCACCTTTAATGCCAATTGTCTACCACTGAACGATTGATTATCAACCTTTACCTTCAGTGCCGGTATAGCATAAAGTTTCTCGTCAAAACTCGTCAAGGTATAGACACGACTGATTTTTATCATACCATCGGCATCTGTTGAATCGCCTTTCTGCAATTCTACAATTTCAATGCCAGGTATCAAATATTGCGCTGGTTTCAGCCGTGGCCAAGATATTCTTGCTCCAGGCTTCGCCGTCACCGATAAAGTCATATGTGTCTGTTGACCAATCAGAATTGCAACGGAATCTATACTTTGTTCCACAAAAGCCTTCTGTGCCCAACCGATAGTTGAACACATCAATCCAACGACAATGATTATATTCCTTAACAACTTCATTTAAGCTCTTTTCTTAAATAACAGCATCAGTGCTTTCGTGAAATCCTCATCCGTGCCCACTGAAGTCCAGTCCATCTTACTCTTAGCAAACAATTTACGTAACATATCTTCACGCTCCAACCAATATTGAGTATGTGCCTGACGTAACTTAGCAGAACCGGTATCAATAATCATTTCATGTCCCGTTTCTGCATCACGTACTTTCATCAGCCCAATATCAGGCAAAGTCTTGGCACGCGGATCATACACTTGGACAGCAACCATATCATGCTTAGAATTGGCAATCTGCATTGCTTGACTGAAATCATCACGCGTGTAAAAATCACTTAAGAGGAATGCTGTACAACGACGTTTCATTATTCGTGTGAGGTAAGAAACTGCCATACCGATGTCTGTACGAACACTCGCAGGCTTGAAATCCAGCAATTCCCTGATTATATAAAGAATGTGACGACGCCCTTTCTTTGGTGGAATATACTTCTCTACGCGGTCAGAAAAGAAGATTACACCAATCTTATCATTGTTCTGAATAGCACTGAAAGCCAACGTAGCAGCTATCTCTGTAACCAGCTCACGTTTAGTCTGACGAACTGTTCCAAAGTCGAGTGAACCACTGACATCCACCAACAGCATTACTGTCAGCTCGCGTTCCTCCTCAAACACTTTCACATAAGGACGATGAAAACGTGCCGTAACATTCCAGTCAATATCACGTACATCATCACCATATTGGTATTCTCTCACTTCACTGAAAGCCATACCGCGTCCCTTAAAGGCAGAATGATACTGTCCTGCAAAGATATTCTGACTCAAACCACGAGCCTTGATTTCTATCTTCCTGACTTTTTTTATAATCTCTGATGTTTCCATCAAGGCACTTCTACCTTATTAACTATCTTTGAAACGATTTCTTCTGCAGTAATATTGCTGGCCTCGGCCTCATAGGAAAGACCGATACGATGGCGCATCACATCGTGCACAACAGCACGCACATCCTCAGGGACAACATAACCTCTATGCTTGATAAAAGCATAGGCACGACTTGCTTTAGCCAGATTAATGCTGGCACGTGGACTACCTCCATAGGTAATCATATCCTTCAATTCACTTAGGCCATAACGTTCCGGATATCGACTTGCGAAGACAATGTCTGCAATATATTGTGCAATCTTTTCATCAATATATACCTGATTGACCACTTCACGGGCCTTAATAATTTCGTCTGCACTGGTCACAGGAGTCACTGTCGGGAACTGTCCAACAATATTCTCCTTGATTATCAGCTTTTCTTCCTCTAAAGTTGGATAGTCAATAACCACTTTCATCATGAAACGATCTACCTGTGCCTCAGGCAGTTGATAGGTTCCTTCCTGCTCAATCGGATTCTGTGTTGCCATAACCAAGAAAGGCTTCGGCAAAGAAAATGTCTTTTCACCAATGGTCACTTGATGCTCTTGCATGGCCTCAAGCAATGCACTCTGTACCTTTGCAGGAGCGCGGTTGATTTCATCAGCCAATACGAAATTAGCGAATACAGGCCCCTTTTTCACATGGAAACTTTCATCTTTCTGAGAATAAATCTGGGTACCAATGACATCGGCCGGAAGTAGATCCGGTGTGAACTGTATACGACTGAAATCAGCATCTATCAATTGAGCCAATGTTTTAATAGCAAGTGTTTTGGCTAATCCGGGCACACCTTCCAACAGGATATGTCCATCACTCAATAGTGAAATCAGCAATGAGTCCACCAGATGCTTCTGCCCTACAATCACTTGATCCATACCGGCAACAAGGTTGGTCACAAACCCACTCTGCTGCTCAATCATTATATTCAGTTCACGAATATCTATCGTTTCTGCCATAATTTGAATATTAGACAATTATAAATTATATGTACGCAAAATTACAACAAATCGGTAAGAGAATACAATATATGCAACTAAATTATATTAAAATAAACCCCGATTTCCTTATTTTAAGATTATTTCATTTCCCTTTATTTACAAGGAATGCATCAAAAAAACAGGGCATACATATCCAAACGTTTACACAATGGCGTAACTATAACTGACAAGTTTCATCAATAGATGCAGATGTGGAAATATCAGTATAATATCAATTCGCCATGATTAAAGCCTTGCAACCGCCCGAATGGGCCTGTAAAACACATCCCCCCACCCCGCAAGAAGCCTCCACTTAAAGAAGACTTTCAATCGTTCAGAAAATAAAAAAGGACGGACATTTCGTCCATCCCTATTCTTTCATTTCTTCAGAAGAAGTCTTACGCCTCTGCAGGAGCTTCTGTCTCTTCAGCAGGAGCAGCAGCTTCGGCATTTTGTGCAGCTTCAGCTTCTGCCTTAGCAGATGCTTCTGCAGCTTTCTTGTCAGCTACCTTCTTAGCGATAGCCTCGTTCACTTTCTTCTCAGCTTCAAGTTCTGCTTTCTCTGCATCCTTTTTAGCCTTTGCGTCCTTCTCGCGAATAGCCTCGAAACCTTTCAGCTTGTTTTCTTTCCAAGCATCGAATTTCTTCTGAGCTTCAGCCTCATCAAAGGCACCCTTCTTCACTCCGCCACGAAGATGTTTCATCAAATAAACACCTTCATTTTTAAGAATGTTACGAACAGTGTCTGTTGGCTGCGCACCGGTTTCAACCCAATAAAGGGCGCGTTCGAAATTCAAATCTACAGTAGCTGGATTGGTGTTTGGATTGTAAGTACCAATCTTCTCAGTAAATTTACCATCACGTGGTGCTCTAACATCAGCGATTACGATACCATAAAAAGCATAGCCTTTACGACCGCCACGCTGCAATCTGATTCTTGTTGCCATTTTTTGAAATATTAATTAGGTTTGAATTTATGCTGTCATCTCGTAACAGCGGGTGCAAAGGTATAAATATTTGTTGACACATGAATACTCGAAACTCATCAAACAGCTAATGTTTAATGTTATTTAACCTAAAAGCATCCATGGTGCTTTTACCGTAGATGCTTTATATATCACATCAAGAACGAGCTCTTGGACATGCAAGAGCTGCAATTCACATATTTAATCTCAACTACATGACACCATCCTCACGTAACTTCACTTGCCATTTCCAAGCACTGGCAAGGACATCTTTCAACGGCGTATCTGCTTTCCAACCAAGCACCTTGTTGGCTTTGGTGCAGTCGCCCCAAATCTTCTCTATATCGCCCTCTCTACGTGGGCCAAACTTCCAATTCAGCTTTACGCCTGTAGCTTCTTCAAAGGTGTCAACAATCTCTTTGGTTGTATTTCCATGCCCCGTACCAATATTAAAATATTCAATTTTGTCCGTATCTTCATCCAACACGCGGCGCATTGCTGCAACGTGTGCCTTTGCCAAATCGACAACATAGATGAAGTCACGGATACACGTGCCGTCAGGAGTGTCATAATCATTACCGAAAATAGTCAGCTGTTTACGGATGCCAATAGCTGTCTGGGTAACAAATGGAATGAGATTGGCAGGAACTCCGTTCGGCAGTTCACCTATCAAGGCTGAGGGATGAGCACCGATCGGATTGAAATATCTCAGGACAATGCTCTTGATATCTGCCCCGCTATGGATATAGTCATAGATAATCTGCTCGTTGATTTCCTTGGTGTTGCCGTATGGAGAAGTCGCTTTCTGATGAGGGGCATCCTCTGTTACAGGCAGGTTCTCAGGCTTTGGCTGCCCATAGACCGTACAACTTGATGAGAAGATGATGCCCTTGACATTATACTGGGGCATCAACTCCAAAAGATTTATCAGTGAAACAATATTGTTACGATAGTAAAGCAGAGGCTTTTCAACGCTCTCTCCCACTGCCTTTGACGCAGCAAAATGAATAATTCCCTCTATCTTTGGATACTTCTTGAACACATTTTCCGTTGCTGTTTTGTCGCGAAGATCCACTTTCTCAAATGCCGGGCGAACGCCTGTTATCTTCTCGATACCATCAAGAACTTCCATTTTTGAATTACTCAGGTCATCAACAACAACGACCTCATAGCCTGCTTCAATCAGTTCAACGGTCGTATGTGAGCCGATAAACCCCGTACCACCGGTAACAAGTATAGTCTGTTTCATAGAAATTGTTTGTAAGATTTTGTTGGACAAAGGTACATAAATTAAACGAATAAACCTATCACATGGAAGCAAATATTTATTAAAATGAAATGCAGAAGATATAAATACAGAGTGCAAGAAGCAAATATAGAAAAGTGTAATCCATATGTGTCTGCACACTCTTATATAAGCTTTGCATGGATAATAAAGGTGATGAGGAAAGCTATAATTGCAATAAACGAATTATATGTTAAATTCTTTTAAGTATATTTACAATTGCCCTTGTAAAATCTGCAAATTTGAAATGAGACTCTTCCTTACTCCAAATATGCACGGTATTTTAGGAGTTTATAATCATCTGACAATCAAACCGTTATAAATCTAAATGCAAACTACAAAGCTTAATCACATCAAAAAGACTTGTTATTTGCATCAAATTACAATGTCATTTGCATCAAATCACCACGTAATCTGACTCAAACAGCCGTGTATTCTGCATCAAATTGCAATGCATAATGGCTCAAACGATTTGTCTTGATGCACAAAACTGTAAAATCAAACTCTATTTTCCGCTATATATTTCCTAATTGGCAAGAGCCTGAAATGTTAAAACCGTGATGAATAAATTACAAAAACAGAAAAGGATACTGCCATGAAGACAATATCCTTTGCTGTTTATTCATACGAGCCAAGAAGCTATCAGTTATTGATGCTGCCACCCACAATATCAAGCAGTTCGCTTGTAATTGCCTGCTGACGGCTCTTGTTGAACTGAAGATTAAGCTCTCGCAACAACTCATTGGCATTGTCAGTTGCAGTCTGCATGGCTACCATCCTGGCAGCATGTTCACTGGCATTGCTGTCGAGTAAAGCTGTGAAGACCTGAAGATTAAGCTCTTTCGGTATCAGAGTTCCAAGCACAGCATCCAAGTTTGGCTCAATGATGAAATTATCATTCAAAGCCTGTGCCGATGATTTTTGCTTGCTTGCTTCTGCTGCCTTACGCTTTCGGAGATATTCCTGTGCCTTTGCCGTAGCAATATTGCTGGATAAATCACGGTCGTTTTCAAGTCCTATATTCTCGGTTGACAAATCTATGGGAAGAAAAGTCTTACGCGTCAGTATCTGACTTCCTGCCGATTTGAAATGATGATAGATAAGTTCAACCTTATCAATTTCACGGGCTATAAACTTTGTTTGAAGTTCCCGTGATATATCTGCACAATCTGAAGCCTTTGGTTTTTCAGCCAAGGAAAGATAGCTACCGGCAACATGGAGTCCCCGCTTCAGCGCATAATCTTCAATCTTGCGGCCTATCGGATAAACAAGAATATCGTCAATGCCTTGAGCCATATACTCGTCTACAACATGCTGGAACATTTTAAGCACGTTGTTATTGAAACCGCCACACAGGGAACTATTGCTGGTAAAGACAACCAATGCCACCCTTTTCACCTCACGTTCAGCCTCAAATTCATTCTGAATTTCAGGAACAGTGACGAGGAAAGACTTCAGTATATGCTCAAGTAATTCCTCATAAGGCAACATGTTCTGAATAGCAGTCTGGGCATGATGAAGCTTACTTGATGCCACCATCTTCATGGCGCTCGTAATCTTACGCGTGTTGCTGACAGAGGCTATTCGTGTCTTGATTTCCTTTAATGAAGGCATTTCTATGCGTTTTTAGTTGATTACTTTTTATATTGGCCGGCAATATTTGCCATTGTTTCCTCAATAGCTTTGATGGCTTCATCCGTCAGTTGACCATCAGCCAAAGCATTGATAAGGTCTCCATGTGATGAACGCATCGCATCAAGGAACTGATCCTGACAATCGCGAACATGCTCAACGGGCACATCATGCATCAAGCCGTGGACGCCACAATATAAAATAGCAATTTGCTCACCGACAGGCATTGGGCTATACTGAGGCTGAATGAGCAACTGATTGTTCTTTCGTCCGCGATCCAATGTCATTGCTGTTACGGCATCCATATCACTGGAGAACTTGGAGAATGCCTCCAACTCACGATATTGTGCCATGTCAAGTTTCAGGGTACCAGCCACTTTCTTCATGCTCTTAATCTGTGCAGAACCACCCACACGCGATACAGAAATACCAACGTTGATAGCAGGACGGAAGCCTTGGTTGAACAGATTGGTCTCCAAATATATCTGACCATCAGTGATAGAAATCACGTTTGTAGGAATATAAGCAGAGACATCACCGGCCTGGGTTTCGATGATTGGCAGAGCAGTTAACGAGCCTCCGCCACGAACATGCCCTTTCATACAAGCCGGAAGATCGTTCATCTGTTCAGCAATCTCTTGCTGATTATTAATACGTGCAGCACGTTCCAGCAGACGAGAGTGAAGATAGAACACATCACCAGGATATGCCTCACGCCCTGAAGGACGGCGAAGAATCAATGAAACCTCGCGATAAGCCACAGCCTGCTTTGACAAGTCATCATATACAACAAGTGCACTGTATCCACGATCACGGAAATATTCACCGATAGCAGCACCGGCAAAAGGCGCATAATACTGCATGGCTGCAGGGTCAGCAGCTGTTGCACTAACAATGATTGAATAAGGCAATGCACCATGTTCTTTCAGTGTCTGCACCAAAGTAGCTACAGTAGAGGCTTTCTGACCTATAGCGACATAAATGCAATAGACAGGTTTGCCTGCTTCATAGAAGCTTTTCTGGTTGATAATGGTATCAATGGCAATAGCGGTTTTACCTGTTTGGCGGTCGCCGATGATAAGCTCACGCTGTCCTCTGCCAATAGGTATCATTGAGTCTACAGCTTTCAGACCTGTCTGCAAAGGCTCTTTTACAGGCTGTCGATAGATAACCCCAGGAGCCTTACGGTCTAATGGCATCTCAAAGGCATCCGTCAAATCAATATCGCCAAGGCCATCAATGGCTTGTCCAAGAGGATTGACTACTCGTCCGAGAAAATTATCATTAACGCGGATGGAAGCAATACGATGTGTACGCTTCACGGTCTGTCCTTCCTTAATGCCAGCCGTTGGCCCCAGAAGTACACAACCAATGTTGTCTTCCTCCAAGTTCATCACGATGGCCATCGTACCGTTCTCAAACTCAAGAAGCTCACTCGCCTCAACATTACGGAGACCATAAACACGTGCAACACCATCTGCGACGGTAAGCACAGTGCCCACTTCGTCAAACTGTTCCCCGCTGTTGATGCTCTGGAGTTCTTTGAGAAGTACTTCAGACACCTCACTTGGTTTAATTTTATCTGACATTTTTTCTTTCTATTAAACTGAATTATTATTTCTTTAGTTCTGACAGAATACCACGAAGTTTGCTTTTGACACTGGCATCCATACGATAATCATCATACTCAAGGATAAAGCCACCAATGAGTTCATTATCAATCTTCGTATTGAATTCTACAGAACCTTGAGTCTTATCCTCAACCATCTGCTTCATCTTATCCACTGTATTCTGACTGACAGCAGAGGCTGTAATAAGTTTACCACGGGTGATGTTCTTATGCTTTCTGTAAAGAGTAATATACGATGCAGCCATGAATTGCAGGGCAGTTTCCCTGTCTTCTTTCAAGACAAGAGCTATAAAACGCTTTGTAAGTGACGTTACATCCTTACCACAGGCAGCTTCAAGCACGGCCTGTTTCTTGTTTGTTGGAAGCATCGGGTTATCAATCGTAATTCTCAGTTCAGGCACTTCGATATAGCTCTGCAAAAGAATTTGCATATCCTTATAGAGCTTATCTTCCTGCTTTTCAGCAAGGGCACCCTTCAATAGAGCACGGGCATATCGAACTGATATTACACCTAAATCCATAAACTACATTTTTTAGTCTTTATTTTCTTTTTCGGAAACCTCATCCAGCAGTCGATCAATCATATCCATCTGGGCTTTATCATTTGACAACTTCTCCCGAAGGATCTTTTCAGCTACTTGAATACTGAGTTCAGCCACCTGTGAACGGATATCGCGAATAGCACTCTGTTTCTCCACCTCTATTTGCTTTTTCGCTTCAGAGATGATACGTGTGCTTTCTTCGCGTGCCTTATCCTGTGCCTGCTCTATAATAGCATCACGGGTTGTAGCCGCCTCCTTCATTATCTTAGCCTGCTGTTCACGCGCTTCTTGCAACAAGGTCTCCCCTTCTTGCTTGATGTTTGCCAAACGTTCTGAAGCCTCATGTGCCTTATTCAGACTTTCGTCTATGTATTGCTTTCGCTCGTCAACCATCTTGATAATGACAGGGAAGCCAAAGCGAGCAAGACAGATAAAGACCACCAAGAACGCAAGGAGCATCCAAAAAAGAAGTCCTAAATCAGGCGTCAATATTGATGGCAAATTCTCCATTCGAATTGATTTCTATTTCTTATTTAATAATAAATGCACAAGCTGCAATAGCAAACAAAGCACAACCTTCAACGAATGCAGATGTCAAAATCATGTTTGTCATAATCTTGCTTGATGCTTCCGGCTGACGAGCAATAGCGTCCATAGCACTACCACCAATCTTACCAATACCCAAACCTGCACCAATTGTTGCAATACCTGCACCAAGACCACAGCCCAGCTGAGCCAGACCTGTAGCAGCCAATAATGTTGAAATCATCATAATCTTAATTTTTTATTTGTTATTAATATTTTATATTTCTATTTCTTATAAGTTCTACTGTGAGTGTTATTCTGCTTCTTCCTCCTTATGAGCCATGCCGATAAAGACTGCACTCAGCAAGGTAAAGACGTATGCCTGAACGAAAGCAACCAATAATTCAAGGCAATTCATAAACAACAACATGAGAATACTGAATATGTTCAGACCAAGTCCAAAGCCAACCCCCATAGACCAACCTAAGAAAATCACACATGTGAAACTCAATATTACAGCATGTCCAGCCATCATGTTGGCGAAAAGACGAATCATTAAGGCAAACGGTTTCGTAAATACTCCAAACAACTCTATGACCGGCATCAATGGAATTGGAGCCTTTAACAAGAAAGGAACATGCGGCCAAAAGATGTCTTTCCAATATTCTTTGTTACCGAAGAGGTTAATTGCGAGCATAGAACATACTGCAAGAAACATTGTTATATTTATATTTCCCGTCACATTGGCACCGCCTGGGAATATAGGGACAAGTCCTATCAGGTTTGCAGTAAGAATGAAAAAGAAAACAGTTAGCAGATATGGAGCATAAGTCTTATAGTGCTTCTCACCAATTGATGACTTTACAACATCATCATTAATTGTCATCACAATCATCTCCATAGCCCCGACAAAACCGCGAGGTGCTTCACTTTTTGCATCCCTATGCTTATACCAACGACTACAATAACCAAAGATACCAAGCAAGACAATGACTACAATCCATATTTGGGCTACAGCCTTTGTAATACTCAAATCCAACGGTCTTACATTGCTTCCGTCAGGCATTTTCTCATAAATCTTCCCATGATGTGCTTCATCAAAGAAGAAGTTGGAAGGTAATGTCTCAGGCGTACAAAATGTCCATTGCCCTGTTGCCGAACTTCTAACGATGACAGGAAGTGGAATACTGAGAGCCTTCCCGTCATAAGAAGCAATATGCCACTCATAATCATCAGAGAGATGTCCAAGCACTATCTCTGAAATATTCAGCTTCCCTCCTTCTGCTCCATGAGCTGCAAACAACTGCAGAGGCATCATGGCAATCACCAATAGAAGCAGTAATGATTTTATTTGTTTCATCTTTTACTCAATTGTCATTAACGAAGGTTCTTCGATTTATTATTACGCAAATGCGAGAAAAATACAGAGTGATGAGCAAGCACGGCCAAATAAAAAGGAGCAAACAACAGAAGAAATGTAAACATTCCCCCACGGTCAGTGTTCAGATAATAAATAAACAACACCAACAAAGCCAAGAGAAATCGAAACCCTGAAACAGCCATAAAAAAGGTTGCCTTAGTTTCATCACCCTTGCTTTCCAATCGCTTCCATGAGAGCGCATCGCCCAATTCCACAAATAAAGCAAAGCCTACACTCACAAGAATAGGAGTCAACAGCAAATCGCTTCCCACCAATTGAAAAGCCAACAATTCCAACAGAAATAATGCAAAAACAATCTGCACTGCCTGTCGGATATATCTTTTGCTTGCAAGCTGCCTATTCGTTTCCAACGTCATCTGTCTGATTATAATTCAACACATATACGTATCTCGTCTTTCTGTACTTCTACAAAACCACCGAGAATATCCAGCGTTTCTTTCTGACTATCTAAGGGTTGATAGACAATATGCCCTTTTTCCAATGAAGATATAATCGGAGCGTGATGTTCCAAGATTTCAAACTCTCCTATTGCTCCAGGCACAGTGACACACATTACCTCACCATCGAAGACCACTCTTTCCGGAGATACAACTCTCAAATGCGACATACAATTTCAAGTTTTAAGTTTATCATATCTACCAAACTCCTTACTTTCAGCATATTAGACATTAGCTGCCTCAAGCAGTTTCTTTGCCTTTTCCTTTGCATCTTCTATAGTTCCTACGTTGATAAAGGCCTGTTCAGGGAGATCATCTACTTCACCATCAAGGATAGCATTGAAGCCTTTGATAGTTTCTTCAATAGGAACCATAACGCCTTTCAATCCGGTAAACTGTTCAGCTACAGTAAATGGTTGAGAAAGGAAACGTTGAACACGCCGTGCACGGTTTACGGTCAACTTGTCCTCATCAGAGAGTTCGTCCATACCCAAGATTGCAATAATGTCCTGAAGTTCGTTATAACGCTGAAGCAACTGCTTTACACGCTGTGCACAATCATAATGAGCTTTGCCCACAATCAGAGGATCAAGGATACGCGATGTACTGCCTAATGGGTCTACAGCAGGATAAATACCCAACTCTGCAATCTTTCTTGAGAGTTCTGTTGTAGCGTCCAAGTGAGAGAACGTTGTAGCAGGGGCAGGGTCAGTCAAGTCATCTGCCGGCACATAGACAGCCTGCACAGAAGTAATAGAACCATTCTTCGTTGAGGTAATACGTTCCTGCATTGCTCCCATTTCGCTGGCCAACGTAGGCTGATAACCTACAGCTGAAGGCATACGACCTAAAAGTGCAGAAACTTCAGAACCCGCCTGAGTAAATCGGAAGATATTATCAATGAAGAACATGATATCGGCAGCCTCGCCATTCTTACCGCCATGGTCACGGAATTCTTCGGCAACTGTCAAACCAGACAAGGCAACAGAAGCACGTGCCCCTGGAGGTTCGTTCATCTGACCATAGACAAGTGTAGCCTGACTCTCGGCAAGTTCCTTCTTATCGACTAACGACAAATCCCACTTACCTTCTTCCATGGCCTTTCTGAAAGCCTCACCATATTTGATAACGCCACTCTCCAACATGTCACGCAAGAGGTCATTTCCTTCACGCGTACGCTCTCCTACTCCGGCAAATACAGAGTAACCGTTATGTCCCTTGGCAATATTGTTGATCAACTCCATAATGAGCACGGTCTTACCTACACCTGCACCACCGAAGAGTCCAATCTTTCCACCTTTCATATATGGCTCCAGCAAGTCGATAACCTTGATGCCTGTCGCCAACATCTCCTTATGGGTTGAAAGCTGGTCGAACGTAGGTGCTGCACGATGGATAGGATAGGCACCTTGCATATCCAATTCCTCCATACCATCAATAGGCTTGCCAATGACATTCATCATTCGGCCCTTAATCTGTTCACCGGCAGGCATTGTGATCGGACTACCTGTAGAAACAACATCAAGACCACGCTGAAGTCCATCGGTATTATCCATAGCTACACATCTGACGGTGTCTTCACCAATATGCTGCTGAACCTCTATTACAAGGTCGCTGCCATCGGCACGCTTCACTTTAAGTGCCTCATAAATCTTTGGCAACACCTTCTCTGCATCCTGACCCTTTGTATCGAAGTATACATCAATAACCGGACCGATAATCTGAGAGATGTGTCCTATAATTTGTGACATAAGCTATTAAATTTTAAATATTAAGATTCGATTGAATTATATTTAGCAAAAGTACCATTATTCTGTATAAAACACAAGAATATCTTGAGGTTTATGTCGAAACAGACAGCCTTTTAAAACCTTTTAAACATTATATACTCAACTCATCAAGCACTTTTATCAGTTTCCTGTCAAACGGCTTATCGCTTCGGATTGCTTCGCTCAATGGCACATAGACCACTTCGTTGTTCCTCACACCGACCATGATATTGCGTTGTCCCTGCATGATAGCTTCGATTGCACCCACACCCGTGCAGCTGGCCAATATGCGGTCACGAGCCGTAGGACGTCCACCTCTCTGAAGGTGTCCCAATATAGAGATACGAACGTCATACTGCGGGAATTCTTTCTTCACACGATTTGCATAATAGATGGCACCACACTTCGGACTTTCGCTGACTATCACGATACAACTTCTCTTGCTCTTTCGAATACCGCGCTCCATGAACTGTGCCAACTGGTCGACATCGGTGCTGTCTTCTGGAATAATAGCAGCCTCTGCACCCGAAGCTATTGCAGAATTCTGTGCCAAGAAGCCCGCATCACGCCCCATCACCTCAACAAAGAAGATGCGTTCATGGCTCTGGGCCGTATCCCGAATGCGGTCTACACACTCCACAATCGTGTTCATTGTCGTATCATACCCAATGGTACTGTCGGTTCCATAAAGGTCATTATCTATGGTTCCGGGCAGTCCTATGCAACAAAGATCATGCTCTTGAGCAAACTTCATCGCTCCGGTCAGTGAGCCGTTACCACCTATAACCACCAAAGCATCTATGTTTTCCTTGACAATATTATCATAAGCTTTCTGCTGTCCTTCGGCAGTTTTGAATTCCTCCGAACGTGCAGTCTTCAGCATTGTGCCGCCCTGATTGATGATACCACTTACATTTTCTGTTGTAAAATCAACGATTTCATCATTGATAAGACCATCATAACCACGATAAATCGCCTTGATATTAAAACCATTATATATCCCGGCGCGTGTCACCGCACGTATAGCCGCATTCATTCCCGGCGCATCACCACCCGAAGTCAGAATGCCTATTGTCTTAATCTTTGCCATAATCTATAAAAGAATATCTGTTTATATTTTCTCTGATAAGTTATCTTATATTTTGTTTTCTGCTTTCATAGGGCAAAGTTAACAATTATTCTCAAATATGCAAATATCCTCTTATTCTTTTTATTCTTTTTCACTTTACAGCATTATATTTATCACCATCAGACCCCTCCCGTTGTCAACTGTCACGCTTAGCAAACGCTCATACCCAGTTTTACTTTTGCCTTGAATTCATAAAGTGCACCAGATGTTGCTGTATAATGACAGTAAACGAATAATAGGTTAAAAACCATCATATATATTTACAACTCTGCTCAATTGCTTTACAGATTTAGAATGAAGAACTTCTCCGTTCCATATATGCCCATTTTTTAAGTACTAACAACATATTGACTATCAGATAATTATGAAACTTCAAACTGATTACAAAGCAAAATCACGCTAAAAAGCATTACAACTTGCATCAAATTATCTCACAATCTGCATCAAATTGCAATGCATAATGACTCAAACGATTTATCTTGATGCACAAAACTGTAAAATCAAACTCTATTTTCCGCTTTATATTTCTAATTGGCAAGAGCTTGGATTGTTAAATATTCCTAATCTACAAGTCTTTTAATCTGTTTTCCTTTGATTTTAGATTCCAATTTTTTCCCTTTGCTTTCAAAGACAACAGATTGCAATTCTTCCTCTTCTTTCCAGAGCAAGACTGTCTTTCAGCCTACAGAGGAGACTTCAAGAAGTTGTTGAGGTTTTCTCTTTTTTGTTTTCATGCCGACTTGATGACAGAATCCAGAAAGACCTCCGGTAACATTATCAACAACAATTAAAAAAGTTTTAATTATGGGTTCATTCAGAGCAACACTGGAATTGGGCGGCAAGGAATATGACGTCCTGTATTCAAATTACGAGTTCAGCAGAAACACTGACTCCAAGGGAAAGCCTTCATCAAGCATTTCAGGCGGAAGAGTATCTGTTACGGTAGAATCTACCGAAGACACTACTGCCATTGAGGCCATGCTCAACAGCCAGTTCAAGGCCGTTGACGGGAAAATCATCTACAAGAAGACCGAAGAGGATGCCAAGATGAAGGAGATAGAGTTCAAGAACGCCTACATCGTGCATTACAAGGAAACCCTTGATGCAACCAACGAGGTACCGATGACCATCGCCATGACCTTCTCGGCTGAGACCATTACCGTGGGCAATGCCGAGCTGGATAACCGCTGGCCAAAAGTATAACCACGACTGCAAGTAAGTCGGTAACAGGCCTTCCTGCCTCGGACAAGAAGCCGGAGGAGGAAGGCCTGATTTTCTTTTAAGGAATAGCAACAAAAAAACATGTCAATACTCAACCACAAGATTTCCGTAGGCATAGACGGAAAGCAGTTATTTTCCTTCAAGTCGCTAAAGCTACATCAGTCCATCAACAATCACCACCGTTTCGAGCTGCTTCTTGACCTTGAGGCTGGGGGAAACAGATATGCCCACAACCTCAAGGACAGTGCCAAATGGATTGGAAAGTCCTTCGCCGTGTATGCAGGGGAGAAATCGGAAACCACCTTCATGGGGGTCGTTACGGGCGTGAGCCTGCACAGGAGGAACAGTGATTTCGGACATATTCTGGTGTCGGGATACTCTGAGACCTACCGCCTCGAGACCGACCTGAACTTCAACTCATGGACAGGATGCACCCTGGCTGACATCATCAAGGAGATGGCTTCCAAGGCGGGGGTGAGTGCAAGGATAAATCCCGAATACACCGAGAAGCTCGACTACGTTTGCCAGTACAACGAGTCGGACTTCACGTTCATCAAGCGTCTTGCCCTGCAATACAACGAATGGCTCTACTATGACGGAATCGACCTGGTCTTCGGCCGACCCGTACATCTGCCGGATGCTGTGAAGCTCGAGTTCGGGACAAGCCTCTCGTCACTTGACATCGGAGTCAAGGTGCTGGCAAAGCCGGCAAAGGTGTTCTCCTATCATTCACTCAACGACCAGACCATTGCAGCAGAAACCCCGAACAAGCCCACCGACAAGGACCAGCTGGGCTATGAGGCTTTCCAGGCTTCGCTCGGGATGTACAGGAATCCTGCAAGGCAGTATGCCCTGCCCCGCATCCACTACACCTCAGAGATGACGAGATATGTCAGGAAGAAGCAGGAGGCAGCCACAGCCGAGTCGCACTATGTCCTGGGACAGAGTGAGGCGGCGACCCTCGTCACGGGAAGCGTAGTGGACTTGAAGAGTTCCTTCCTCGAGCGGGCGGGCAGCCTGACGAGCGAGTCACTGGGCGAGTTCTTCATCACCGAGATAACGCATACCGTGGGTGAGGACTGCTATTACAGCAACACGTTCAAGGCTATCCCGGCCGTTGTGGACACGCTGCCGGAACCTGAAGTGGAGATGCCTGTTGCCGAACCGCAGATGGCCAGGGTCACCAGGAATGACGACAAGTTTGGTCACGGCCGTGTACAGGTTCAGATGAACTGGCAGACGGAGAAGATGTCTACGGACTGGTTGCGCGTCATGGCGCCAGACGGTGGAAGCAGCGACCAGGTGAAAAGCAACCGTGGCTTCGTGTTCATTCCCGAGGTGGGTGACCAGGTGCTGGTGGGATTCCGACACGGTGACCCCAACAGACCCTATGTCATGGGAAGCCTGTTCAACGGAACTACGGGCGCAGGAGGCAGCAAAGGCAACAAGATAAAGAGTATTACGACAAGAAGTGGATGCTCACTGTTATTGAATGATGCCAAAGGTAGTGTCACCCTGCACGATAAGGGTGGGGTAAACATGAACTTTGACGGAGGAGGACAAGGAGAGAGAAGCCTCGAAGCTCTTGCCTGTTTTGGTAAACATGAACTTTGACGGAGGAGGACACTATCTACTTGAAGCTGGCTCTAAGACAACGACTTCTGTCGGCAAGGGGGGAAAAAGTATTCTGACTATGGACAGCGAGGGAGTTATTGATTTGAGCGGAGAAAAGAAAATAAGTATAAAGGTCGGTGATAATATATTAGAAATAAATAGTGAGGATAACTCTATAAGCCTTACAGCTAAAGTTATAAAGATTACAGCTACGCAAAGTATCACCATTGGGAATGGTCAGAAAAAGGCAGACACCTTATCTGGTATAGCCATCACTCAAACAGGTAATGTGGACATTGTCGGGAACCCTGTCAATATTAATAATGGTAAAGGTGGACTTGTCAATATAAAATAAAAAATCCAGGCACACATATTGGGAAGAATTACTGACTCATCAGAAGAAAGGTGAGATTAAGGTTTACAAACAACTGAAGTATAGATGTGAACAGTCTGTAACGACATATCTGAATGATGTTCCAGCAAGCAACGTACAGACCAAGGCAGACTATACCTTGCAAGGAATTGAAGACACAACAGGACACAAGGCTTATAGAGTGAAAATCGATGAGAATATCATCTCTATGTTCCCCGAGCAGTTTAGTGAAGCTGCCAAAATGATGGGAGATTTGGAGGCTGTCAAGTCTGATGTTGTAAGAATACTCAATCACGAAGAAGTTCTTAGCAGGTGGGAAGATTACAAACAGGGAATGAGAGAAAAATATGAATTTTTACAAGACAAACAGATAAGAGACAATATGGAGGGTTTTCTCAATATTGTGGGAAAACAAATAGCCAATGAGAGTGCACTCCTCGCTGAACTTCAACTGAAATTGCCTTTCCTGCTGCTGTTCGACAAGCATCTGGTGTCTTCGGATATATCGGCCAGTACGGAGCAGCAGGAATTCTCTTCTCCGCTGTTCGATCATATAACATTCCCATTGGAACTTCGCCAAGAAATAGTGAAAGAAACCCCAACGGAAATTCTGTTTACCCGTCACAATGTAGCGACAGAAATACCCAAAGATGTACTGAAAAGGATAGAGGAAATCTACAATCAGAAATATAAACCGACTGTAGGATATAGCTTTTCAACTTATAATGTAGATTATGGTATAAGATTTCAGACAGACAGGGAAGGTGTTTTTCTGCGAGAAGCACAAGGAAGTATTACGGAAGAAGTAGTCAATAATACTAGGCTTGCCATCAGTTTTACACTTAGGAAGATACAATAAACTATTAAGGCCGTTGATATGAAACAGTCATTTATAAGACAAGGAACCTGCGTGGTTTGCACCAATATGACTTGCGGAAAACCGCAGAAAGTAGGCGGTATCCGTGCAGAACGCTATGTGATGAATACGAAGGCGAAAGAAACTCATAATATTGATGCTGCATCCAAAAGAGTAATAGCAGAAAATGATTCAGACCAGAACGACGAAGATTTGAATAAGAATTTTATGGGTATAGTTGCCAATCAAACATGAGATAAATGATGAAACTAAGGATAAACTCGCCCTTTATAATAGCCAATCTTGTGCTTGTACCATTATATTTTTCTTTCACTACCTATTTTTTCTTTCGAGGTAACAGTGATGCCTATGATTATGTGGATACATATCTGAAGCAATCGAAAGTGATTAAACTGACAATTCCCAAACTATATGAAGAGAAAAGGGAGCGTTACAAATTTAGAGATGGGCGAAAAGGGGTGAGGGATTATAGGCAATTTATATTCTATATCTATAACTATCAAGCCACTATCATAGCCTACGCCAACACTATTTAATGGAATGATGCAAAATACGGAACAAAGGACTTGCCGATACCGATATTCGTTATCAAGTCGACTTATTTGTATAATAATACAGAGAAAATAGAGTATTTAAGTTTTCATAATGCAGAGAAAGTCAGTCCTGAAGCTACTCGTCAGTACGTGGAACAATACTTAGCACACTTCCTTCCTGAAGAGGAATTCGGCAGACTGTTTAAGGGAAGAAAGAAATAAAACTTTGAAATAGAAGTTTATAAGTATGGTTGCCAATCAAACATGAGATAAATGATAAAATTAAAGATCAACTCATCCTTTGTAATAGCCAATCTTGTGGTAATGCCACTGATTTCCATATTCATTACCTATTTCTTTCTTCGAGGTAACAATGATGTCTATGATTATATAGATACATATTTGAAGCAATCGAAAGTGATTAAATTGACTATCCCCGAAAAATATGAAGAGAAAAAAAGTATTATCAATTCAGTTATTCAAAAGGGCCACATAACAGCAGAGATTATTGGCAATTTATATTCTATTCCCCCCAATATCGTAAATACATCGCTATCGTAGGTTGTGTAATATCAACTGTGTCAAGGCTCTAATCCTTCATATTTCACCTCATTTTGGATAACACGATTTTTAATCGTGTTGGCCAGATGAGGAATCTTTCGTCCGAGGCAAAGTTACATGATTTCAAAACGTTCTCCAGATTTTATTGCTAATTGTTGTGATATCTGAGACCAGTTGGCAAGTGGCATAGTCCACTTCTCACGTATGTTCCGGTATGCCATATATACAAGCTTTTCGGGAGAAGTATCGGACGGGAAGACTCCTTTGTTCTTTGTTACCTTGCGTACTTGCCTGTGGTAGCCTTCAACCGTGTTGGTAGTGTATATCAGCTTACGTATCGCAGGTGTATACCGGAAGTATCCCGTGAGGCGTTCCCAGTTGTCACGCTATGATTTTATGACGATGGAATACGTTTCCCCCCACTTACCTTCGAGTGTGTCTAACTGTGTTTCTGCAGTCTCTTTGCTAACGGCACCATATACAGTCTTAAGGTCCCAGAGAAACTCCTTTTGATGCTTACTGCCAACGTACTTGATAGAGTTACGTATTTGATGGACAATACAGAGTTGGACACTTGTATTGGGGAATACGCTCTGTATAGCATCAGGGAAGCCTTTCAGACCATCAATACAGCATATCAATATATCCTGAACACCTCTGTTTTGAAGGTCACTTAGAACCTCTAACCAGAAGTTTGCACCTTCACTCTTGGAGATATACATACCAAGAAGTTCCTTGTGGCCTTCCTTGTTGATGCCTAAGACGTTGTAAATGGCGCGTGAGACCGCACGTCCGGTTTCGTCCTTCACCTTATAATGGATGGTATCCAGCCAGCATATTGCGTATACAGGGTCAAGCATTCGTGAACGCCATGCCTTGATTTCCGGCAGTACTCTGTCTGTGATGGAACTGATGGTTTCTGCAGATAGTCTGGTACCAAATTCACGCTCAAAACACTTGCTGATATCGCGGGTACTTGTACCAAAAGCATACATGTTTATAATCTGATCTGCCATACCTTCTGCAAGGATTGTCTCGCACTTTTTGACGGTCTGCGGTTCAAAGGAACCGTCACGGTCACGAGGTGTCTCAACAATGACCGCACCATAACAAGTTTGTACTTGCTTAGGCATTTTACCATTACGGCGATTGCCTTGTGAACGCTCTTCAGAAGTGAGATGGGCATCCATCTCACCTTCAAGAGCAGCATTTAAAATACGCTCCAACATTGGTGCCAAAGCACCATCCTTACTAAATAATGGTTCACCCTTACAAAGCTGTTCAGCAGCTCTCTTGTAATCAAATTCTTTGTTGTCCATAAAAAATAAACTGTATAAGACTGTTTCTTATTGTAGCCTGACACAGTTTACTTTACACTCTCTAAGGAGAAGGTTCAAAACGGTAACTCATATATGTACGTCCTAATTCATCTAAAAAAGAAACATTACATCCCTCACCTAAGAAGATAATAAAGGCATATGGCTGTTCGTTGAATTCCAATAGTGCCGTGACTTCGAAAGGAAATCCAATTTTGTCTAAGAGGCTATTGTACTCATTAGGAGCGATGCCTTTATTCCAAGCCATTTCAGCCATACTTCGGTTTCTTTCATAGGCAAAACGTGCCCATTGCTCCATAGTGTAGCTCTGTATCTCCTTAGGAACGCGCTTGGAAATTCTATTTTTATATTCACATTCGAAATTAAACAGTGTATCTTCTTCTGATTCAAGTTCGTAATATGCATAATTCCAATTTTGATAGAGCAATTTTAATTCTTCCATAATTTACCAGTTATTTAAGTCTTCCATTCTCACTTTCTCTTCAGGTACGATATCAACATTCTTTTGAGTTATTGTTCCTGCTTTGCGGGAAGCAGATAAATACACAAAGTTTTTTCATTCAGAAGTTCTATTCAATAATTAAGTAATATTCATCATTCATGAATCTACAATTGTTTAATTTCTACATTCTCATGGTCATCTTTCGCGCGCCCAAAAGCCTTAAATAGTACATCAAAAAGGTCTTCTCCTTCGCTTGTTACAAAATAATTGGACAAATCTGTAATGTCTTCCGAGATATCATTTCCCAAGGAGGTTGCTGTGACAAATCTTCTATATCCCATATTACTTTTTGAGGAGATATACAAGAAAATTCTTTTTTACAGTATGCAATTCATCTATTGCATTCCTTACATATTGTTTTCTCTAATAGCCCGTCGTACAAATGTTTCATCAAGTAAGGGAATCTATTTCCCCATTGTCCATTTTCCAGATGATATGCAATGTTTGAGAAGAAACAAAATAAAAAGTTTCCAGTACCAATTGTGTAAAAATCAGGTTCAACAAAAATTCCTACTGCCATAGCAACTAATTTTGGATTACAAATATAAGTTTTTTTTATTCCATCTTGAATGTTACTTCCAAATCTTTTGCATTTTTCTTTATCTCTTTTTAAATGTCTTTTGGGCTTCTTGTATCAATAACTGTAGTCTTCCTGATTAAGTTAAAGGGCATCTCTGACCAGAACGGTAGAGAAAGTCTCACCTATTCATCATCCTATTCCCAAGGGAATTTATTCGAATTGTCTTTATCTGTCAATGGCATTAGTTCGTCATCTTTCCAGCGTTTCATCTCAAACAAGGGAAGCCAGTCTCCGAATTCTGGGTACTTCTGCCAATTAGATTCTACGTTGACACGCTGTTCAGAATCATAAATTGTGCGCTCGTCACCTATTTCCTCTATCTTGCGAACTCTTCCATCTGGAGTAAATCCGTAGTCCGTATAGTCGTAATCCCAGTCTCCATCTTCGTCTTTTTCCTCATGATAATACCGCAAGGAAAGTTGATACAGAAACAAATAGCCCTTCCTGTTTCCCTTTTCGTTTTGATAAGGAGAAGGTTCAAAACGATAACTCATATAAATACGTCCTAACTCATCCAGAAAAGAGACAGTACCTCCTTCGCCAAGAAAGATCATGAAGGCATATGGCTGTTCGTTAGCTTCCAATAGTGCCGTGATTCCGAAAGGAAATCCTATTTTCATTAGAAGACTATTATATTCATTAGGGTCGATACCTTTATTCCAAGCTATTTCAGCCATACTTCGGTTTCTCTCATAGGCAAAACGTGCCCATTGCTCCATAGTGTAGCTCTGCATCTCTTTCGGTATACGCTTGGAAATTCGATATTTAAATTCACTTTCGAAATTAAATAATGTATCTTCTTCTGATTGGAGTTCGTAATATGAATAGTTCCAGTTCTGATAGAGCAATTTTAATTCTTCCATAATTATTATCTTTTTCTTACCAATTTTTTAGGTTGTCCATTGTAATATCTCTTTCTTCTTTAATATCTACTCCTTTTTTCTTTGCATATTGCTTAATATTTTTAGGTATTGGCTTTTCTTGTTTAGGGATGGAAAGAATAGTTTTGGCATCATCTCCTATTTTGGAAATTCCCTTATCCATTCTATCAGGATTCTGCACCCCTTGTCCCTTATAGCCTGCGACCTCGTCTATATATTTCTCTGCAGTTTCCTTGGTCACTTTGTGTAACTGTGTGGCCTTTCGGCTGATAACTTTCTTGCCGTCTTTCATCACAGTATCAACACGGCGCTTCATCCCTTTCAACCATACTTCGTGTGAAAACTCTTTCTTGCCGAGCTTCTCGGCCATCACTTTATTGAATTTGATGCCGCGTAATATACGCTGGGCATATTCAATTCCCATCCTTGCTAATTCTTTCAGGCAGGCATTATGCACCAGCCACTGCAATGCCCCCACGAAATAAGTATGCCAGTTAGAGACCTCAAAGTTATAAACTGTCCTCGGCTTATACGAGAATTTTACATCTTTTATTTCGATATCTTCCTTGTTTCTGCCCTTTATCCTATCACCTGTTTGCAGATCAGCGGCATCTTTCCAACCGTTTCCTGTAAGGAAAGGGTGCTCAGCAGTCGTCTCTATGATTTCCTTTTCCGTATATAGTTCAACGGTATGATCACTTTCACGAACCATCGTCCGGACGATTTCCTGCAATCCTGTCTCACCAGTCAATTCGTCATACGACCAGACCCTGTCACCGGCCTTGATATCCTCAATGTTCTTCAATCCGACAGCCGTATTGATTTTAGTCCCTGCGGGGAAACAGGCAAAGACACAGACATGCCCGGCAGAAGCCTTGCCGACAATCTTGTCAATAGATTTGCAGAAAGCTTTCCTTGCTCCCTTGACCGTTAGTTTCACTGCTGTTTTCAGCCCTGTCTTGCCGACCTGTTTGGCTACGGCTTTGGCAGCAGACTTGGCCGCAACCTTAACGCCAGCCTTAATACCGGCTTTACCTGCAGAGGAGGCAGCGGTAGTCGCCCCAAACGATACAAGCCCGGCAACATCCAAGGCTAGGAAACCGATGTTCATGGCCATCATTCCCCAGTTGCCTTTCATTCCCTCGCGAACAGCACCGACGATGGAACCGACTACGGGAATCAATTCTACAGTATCAAGCCAGCCCCAACCCTCATCTTCATCTTCCTTAGCCCCTTGCTCCTGCAAGGCTTTGATATCCTCTATTGCATCATCAGGCAACGGAATCTGGCCGCTGGTCACAAAATTAATCTTTCCGCCCAAGCTACAGGGCATCTCTGACCTGAACAGGAGGGTTTCTTGACCTTTTACCCGCAGCTTATAGGTCTTCTGCCATTCCGTACAAGCAGGCACACAAGGCTTTTGCGTAAGACTGCAGATGCCGAACGTGGGAATGTTCACGAGCGGCTGCTTGTCAAGCTTGTTGGCAACAAGGCATCCTTGTATCTTAATGTGCGTGTTGTGGGTCGGGAGGAAGAATGCAGGAGCAGCTCCCTTATCGCACACCATCAGGGCATTCCTTACCACATATTCCAATTGGTCTGCCATAACTCTCTATTAAATGATGTCAGTATCACTGGAAGAGATTTTCATACTCGATCCTCCATCCATATTAACCCCATCAGCTTGTATCTTCAAATGTTCTTTCGTATCCAATGACGAAATTCGAGAATTTAAAGAGAGTGTATCGCTTTCAGAAGAAATTCCCGTCTGGGCTTTCAAGCCGATACCCTTACTTTCAGCACTGATTTTGATATCTTCCGTATCTGATTTCAGACTGACAGTCTTGAGTGCCGCCATCTCAATTACTCCGTTCTTTGTGCCATCTTTGCTCACGGAGGATGATTGAAGACCAATCTTATTGGAAGCGTTGAGCATGATGTTGGCGGCATTCAAGGTTATAGTCTGGGGAGCAGTAATATTGATACTGGAACCTTTGGTGTCCATATGAAAAACATTACCTTTGGCATCCTTTAATGTTATTCCCCAATTGCCATTCTCCATATCATTGAAAGCCAGCGTGTGTCCACTTCTCGTTACGATTGTCTTAGTAATATTTTCCTTTCCGCCTCCTGCGCCCGTAGTTCCGTTGAACAGGCTTCCCATGACATAGGGTCTGTTGGGGTCACCGTGTCGGAATCCCACCAGCACCTGGTCACCCACCTCGGGAATGAACACGAAGCCACGGTTGCTTTTCACCTGGTCGCTGCTTCCACCGTCTGGCGCCATGACGCGCAACCAGTCCGTAGACATCTTCTCCGTCTGCCAGTTCATCTGAACCTGTACACGGCCGTGACCAAACTTGTCGTCATTCCTGGTGACCCTGGCCATCTGCGGTTCGGCAACAGGCATCTCCACTTCAGGTTCCGGCAGCGTGTCCACAACGGCCGGGATAGCCTTGAACGTGTTGCTGTAATAGCAGTCCTCACCCACGGTATGCGTTATCTCGGTGATGAAGAACTCGCCCAGTGACTCGCTCGTCAGGCTGCCCGCCCGCTCGAGGAAGGAACTCTTCAAGTCCACTACGCTTCCCGTGACGAGGGTCGCCGCCTCACTCTGTCCCAGGACATAGTGCGACTCGGCTGTGGCTGCCTCCTGCTTCTTCCTGACATATCTCGTCATCTCTGAGGTGTAGTGGATGCGGGGCAGGGCATACTGCCTTGCAGGATTCCTGTACATCCCGAGCGAAGCCTGGAAAGCCTCATAGCCCAGCTGGTCCTTGTCGGTGGGCTTGTTCGGGGTTTCTGCTGCAATGGTCTGGTCGTTGAGTGAATGATAGGAGAACACCTTTGCCGGCTTTGCCAGCACCTTGACTCCGATGTCAAGTGACGAGAGGCTTGTCCCGAACTCGAGCTTCACAGCATCCGGCAGATGTACGGGTCGGCCGAAGACCAGGTCGATTCCGTCATAGTAGAGCCATTCGTTGTATTGCAGGGCAAGACGCTTGATGAACGTGAAGTCCGACTCGTTGTACTGGCAAACGTAGTCGAGCTTCTCGGTGTATTCGGGATTTATCCTTGCACTCACCCCCGCCTTGGAAGCCATCTCCTTGATGATGTCAGCCAGGGTGCATCCTGTCCATGAGTTGAAGTTCAGGTCGGTCTCGAGGCGGTAGGTCTCAGAGTATCCCGACACCAGAATATGTCCGAAATCACTGTTCCTCCTGTGCAGGCTCACGCCCGTAACGACCCCCATGAAGGTGGTTTCCGATTTCTCCCCTGCATACACGGCGAAGGACTTTCCAATCCATTTGGCACTGTCCTTGAGGTTGTGGGCATATCTGTTTCCCCCAGCCTCAAGGTCAAGAAGCAGCTCGAAACGGTGGTGATTGTTGATGGACTGATGTAGCTTTAGCGACTTGAAGGAAAATAACTGCTTTCCGTCTATGCCTACGGAAATCTTGTGGTTGAGTATTGACATGTTTTTTTGTTGCTATTCCTTAAAAGAAAATCAGGCCTTCCTCCTCCGGCTTCTTGTCCGAGGCAGGAAGGCCTGTTACCGACTTACTTGCAGTCGTGGTTATACTTTTGGCCAGCGGTTATCCAGCTCGGCATTGCCCACGGTAATGGTCTCAGCCGAGAAGGTCATGGCGATAGTCATCGGTACCTCGTTGGTTGCATCAAGGGTTTCCTTGTAATGCACGATGTAGGCGTTCTTGAACTCGATTTCCTTCATCTTGGCATCCTCTTCGGTCTTCTTGTAGATGATTTTTCCGTCAACGGCCTTGAACTGGCTGTTGAGCATGGCCTCAATGGCAGTGGTATCCTCTGTAGATTCTACCGTAACAGATACTCTTCCGCCGGAAATGCTTGACGACGGCTTGCCTTTAGAGTCAGTATTGCGGCTGAACTCGTAGTTTGAATACAGGACGTCATATTCCTTGCCGCCCAATTCCAATGTTGCTCTGAATGAACCCATAATTAAAACTTTTTAAATTGTTAATAATAATAACCGGAGGTCTTTCTGGATTCTGTCGTCAAGTCGGCATGAAAACAAAAAAGAGAAAACCTCAACAACTTCTTGAAGTCTCCTCTGTAGGCTGAAAGACAGTCTTGCTCTGGAAAGAAGAGGAAGAATTGCAATCTGTTGTCTTCGAAAGCAAAGATAGGAAATAGGAGTCTAAAGACAAAGGAAAACAGATCAAAAGACTTATAGATTAAGAATGTTTAACATTTAGTAATTTCAACTACCTGTTTTTAATTGTAGCCATAGTATGGACCTTGTGCAGCCAGAACTAAAAAGTTGTGTAGCCATTTGTATCCACAACCATGCTGCAAAATTCAACATAATTTCCAAATGATGAGCAATTCTTACGTACTCCTGATGTACTCTGTAGCCACTCTTGGCTACAATTTTTGAAATTCAAAAATTTTTGTAGCTGAATTGTAGCCGTTGTGGAGTATTTTGGGATATTTTTGTGTATCTACACATACTCCAAAAAAAAGAAATGATACAAAACATAAGTATCATAACTCCATGAAGTTATGACACTTACATTTTTCTTTAGAAATCTCTGATACTATTTTCAGAGTACTTAAAGCGGTGCGTACGAGACTCGAACTCGTGACCTCCTGCGTGACAGGCAGGCATTCTAACCAACTGAACTAACGCACCAGTCGGCAAATTCAACAGAGATAACAGCGGTGCGTACGAGACTCGAACTCGTGACCTCCTGCGTGACAGGCAGGCATTCTAACCAACTGAACTAACGCACCAATGCACCTTGTTCTGAATTGCGAGTGCAAAGGTAATGATAATATTTTATTCTTCCAAACGTTTCTATGCCTTTTTTATAAAAAATATTGCAATAAATGCGCATCAATAAAGGCTCCCTCATCACACAACCAATCCTTCAAAACAACATTATCACTGAAACCCAATGATTTAAGAAGATGCAGAGAGGGAATATTTGCAACCGATACGACAGCATAAACCTGATGCAGATGTATCACCTTTCGGGCATAGTGGAGCATGAGTTTTAGAGCTTCTGTGGCGTAACCACAACGGCGATAGCTGCGTTGAATGATAATTCCGACCTCTGCCCTATTGTGTTGTGGATTGAAATCTACAAGATCAACCAAACCGACACATTGTCCTTCAGAATTCTCTATCATGAGTCTCACCTGCCGATCTGTATAGATATCCCCTGTAGCATGGGCGATATAATCATGCAACAGATAGCGGGAATAAGGCACATTTACAGCACCGACATGCCACATTTCGGCATCGTTTTCAATCTCATAGAGCACATCAAGATCCTCGGGCTCCATGGCTCTGAGTTTCACTTTACCCTCCTTCATATATAATTTCCTCTGCAGTTATCAGGGTTTTACGGCGATATGTACCCAACGAACAGCGTTCATCAGCACGCAGGACCATATCTTTCAACACATAGGCATAGCTGAAAACCTCCATGTCATAAACCAAATAGAAACGTTGACAAGCCTCTTCAAGAGAAACTGAAGGCATCGAAGTCTGGTTGCCCTCAATGAAACGAGCCTTCAAGCCATTATTTATTGCAAGCTTTCGGCAGGCATCAAGCATTGCCTCGCAACCAATAAAAATATAGCAACTGTCATCTTTCTGATGCTTTGAAGACAGGTTAAAAGCCCGCAATATCATACTTATTAACTGATGAAACATGGCGGCCAAGGCCTTGAAGAAAATGGCAAACTTCAATGGCATGCCAATCAATGAGGCAGCAGAATAGTGCTTACGGATAAAAATAAGCATGGCCTTATAAAACACATGCACGTAACGAAAAGAAGTCTTTGCAGTGCTTTCGCCTTTATAATGCAGTATATAGAGTGGCAAATACCAGTTCTGCCAACCGTTGTGGAGCAGCTGATAGCTCAGTTCAATGTCCTCCCCATACATGAAATAATCCTCATCCAACAAACCTACTTGCAGCAAAGCCTCACGTCGCAACAAACAAAAAGCACCGCTGACAACCTCTATTTGCCGGGCATCATTCCACGGAATGCCTCCCATATAATAATGTGCAAGGCGGTTGTTATTAGGAAAAAGTCGACAGAGTCCTGTCATTTTATAAAATGCAGTCATAGGAGTTGGAAGCCCACGGCGACTTTCCAAAGCAGGCTTACCATCAGCTTTGAGCATGCAAACTCCTGCAGATCCAGCCTCAGGATGCTGTTGCATGAAAGCCAAAGCATCTTTCAGAACATCTTCACCGACAATCGTATCTGGGTTCAACAGCAGCACATACTCTCCTCTACTCTGTCGGATACCAATATTATTGGCACATGCAAAGCCTTGATTATGAAAGCTCTGAATAAATTGAACATCGGGAAAAAGTGGCTTCAGATAAGCCACACTATCATCTTTCGAGTGGTTATCAACAACGATTATCTCGGCTTCAAGCCCTTCTATGGCACGGCAAACGGAGCAAAGACATTGCTCCAAATAAAGCCTGACATTATAGCTGACGATGATTACCGAGAGTTGCATAATCTGCCAAGAAGATTGATAATTTAAGACTTGAGCATATCATTGTACTCCTGTTCACAGCGTTCTTGCGAAGGAAATACAAAGAAGCAGGCCAAGAAAAGAATAATAGCCATATAACCAAAAGCCACATTCATAAAGAGATAATAAAGCACTGCATTGACCAACATCGGCGCTAAAAGCATATCAAGCCGCACAAGTGAGAATGCAAGAAAGGTGCTATGAAGCTGACTGTTGTCTTTTCTTACAGTCTCACGAATAGTGCCAAACTTAAACAATCTAAGTGCAATGGGAATGGAACAAATCGTGATAATCTCCATCACCGAAGTGAGCATAAAGTCAGAATTGGCATCAGTATGCAACGTTCCTACAAGCTCAAACACATCGTTTTCATTGAGAACGACCCATAACAAAGCTACCCCCAATGAGAAAAGATAATTGAGAAGAAGAATTTTCTGAATGCGTTTCATTGTTTAAAAGGTGTTCGGTTAATAATAGACCGACCGAGGGTCACCTCATCGGTATATTCAAGTTCATCGCCAACAGAGATGCCACGAGCTATCACACTGACGTCAACCCCATAGGCTGCAAGCTTGCGTGAGATGTAGAAATTCGTCGTATCACCCTCCATGGTGGAGCTTAAGGCAAGAATAACTTCCTTCACTTTGCCACCCTTCACACGCTCCACAAGCGACTCTATCTCTATATCATTAGGGCCAATACCGTCCATTGGCGAGATGATACCGCCCAAAACATGATACAACCCGTTATACTGCTGGGTCTTTTCTACGGCCATAACGTCCTGAATATTCTCCACTACGCAGATTGTAGTGTCGTCCCTTCGGATGTCAGAACATATCGGACACACATCTGTATCACTGATATTATGACATACCTTGCAGTATTTCACATCATGCTTCAGTGTAGTGATGGCCTTTCCAAAGGCATCTACTTCTTCATTTTCACGCCGGAGCATATACAATACAAGGCGCAAAGCTGATTTGCGCCCTATACCTGGCAGCTTAGCAAACTCGCTTACTGCCTTCTCCAACAATGCAGAAGGATATTTATCTGACATGAAAATTAGAGATAAATGCCAAAACCGACCTTCAAACCAACGGTAGAATATTTGCTATGATCCTTGAAACTCTGATCGTAGTAGACAGCAGGTTCGATGGTTACCGTACGACTAATGAAGAAAGCATAACCCACTTCAACGCCTGGCATGAAGTCATTATAACTCTTGGTATGCACGAATTTAGCATTGACACCAAGGTAAATACCATTCTGTTCTATATAGTAACGACCACCAACACCCAGTGACATACTGTTTGGAGTGCCTTTACTTGAACTTGTCTGGAAACTTGCATTACCTAACAACATCAGGTCATCTTCAATCATATAACCCAATTTTGCCTGAACACCAAGGTTCAGTTCATCAGCTCCGTTATAGCTTAAATTCAGACCGCTTAATGATGCTCCGGAATAAAGTTTACCTTCTTCAAACTGTGCACTGGCAGTAATCGTCATCAACAATGCTGTCACCAGCAGGATAATTTTCTTCTTCATAATTCTGTTTTTCCTTATAAAACTCTAATTAAATAGTTAAATATACATGGAGTAATAGTGCAAATTTAATGATTTTATCACAGCCTGCAAAATTTTGGACGGCTTTATTTATAGACAAAGAAACGGCCTCCGTCGCTGCCGGCATACTTTCGAAGCAGCTTTTGAATATACAAAGCATTGGCTCTGACACTGTCTTCTTTGCCGTCATATCCATTGATAAGCACCAAGAGATGAGTTGTTTGAGCCGTTATCTTCGTGCGTTCATGATCGCTGGTAGGCGTTCCTACGCCCCCGATTTCATCGCGATAAACAGGCAAGCCCTCTATGTTTATCAAGCCACGTCCTATCCCTTCATAAGGTTCATCGGCCTTTCCTATGCCTAAAGTCAGCTGTTCACCCACCATTTTATCAGCGTCAAAACCACCTATACTATATCCATAGACTATCGAAGCCAAGTTAATCAAGTCTACCAAAGTATCGATTTGGTAAAGCTTCTTTCCTTGTAATATTCTACGAATTAAAGCTTCAGAGGCAGGACGATAGCGCGAAGGATCCTTTCCACAAGCTCGATATATGCGACGGGTTGCTGCAATTCCACTGACATCTTTCAGTGTTTCTGTGGTAAGTTCAGCGCGAAACCGTTCACTAATTGCATGAATTTCCTTCCACAATTCACTGTTATAACAGGAGTTAACAACCTTAGCTTCCACGCAAGCCCCAACGAAATCAGGACAAACTCCCTCTATTTCCTTACTTACAATGACTTTCATAACGAACACAAATGTAGGCAAAAAAATCAAGAAATATAGGCTTTCATTTCACAAAAACAAATCGAATAGCTCACGACAAGCCCATTGTTTTAAGGTTGCTGATACTCTCCCATGAAACAAATTGCGCCAAACCGATTGGTCACTACATAGAAAAATGGATGATCGCAGCACACAGAACGCTTCTCTATTTCCTTTTTCATAGGTTCATCAATGGCACTAAGTACAGCCACTTCCACCGTAGTTTTAGCCTCAGCATGCGTGCGCTGTTCATTGAAATCAATCTTCACTTCCTGCTTGACATCATCAACATAGGCTCGTTCTGCCACCATATTGGAGAGGTTGGCACGCTTGCTGTCGAAAGCATCCTGCATGCCTAACTGCTTCAAAACGCTTTTCATGCCATTCTTCTTGGCTACACTGAACTTTGGAAACCATAGACTTACATCGGCCATCTTCATCTGTTTCATGGCCTGTTGCCATACAGTAGCATTCAAACTCGAAACAATAGGTTCTAACTTTTTCCCTGTCTTAGGCAGTAATACATAGAGATTGAAGTCGCCTTTATATGGAATTTTAACCAACTGATAATCATCCGTTTCCATATAATTGAGGTCGAATTGCCCCCTCATCATCGGCACCTTGGTTGCCTTTCCCTGTTCGGTCGTGAATGAATGAGGCTCCGTCTCCGTTGGTTCAAAAGCCTCTTTCCACACTCCTTCAAACGTCAATGTGTTGCTGAGAATTATCTTTTGAGCTTCATCTCCTGCTTCGATTGCAGCAAAATAATTCCGTATCATGCGCTCTTCAAAGGCCGGGAGCAAGTTAACGCCTGCGCCAACAGCCACCTTGTTCTCGCTTGTCAGTGTAGCAACTTCGTCATCAGGACTTTCCGAACGACTCTTCACCGTTGCAGCATCAGCCAATAACATCTTACAACATAAACTGTCTGCTAATCCTTCTCGCCCTAAAACATGATTTATCTGCTGTTGTGTCATATCCTCTGCACCGGCATTCAGCATATTCAAAGCATAGCAAAGACCAAGTGGAGAAACCAAGATATTCTCTTGATCACTGTGCATCTTGTGGAGCAACTGAAAGGCCACGCCATTCACCATACTGTCAATTTCAACGCGTTCCGTGCCGTTCACCGTGAATTTACCATATTTTCCTGCAGCCTCTTCCTGTAGAGTCGGTGCCTTACAAGCTACTAAAAGTGCAGCCAAAGCCCCTATATACCATTTTGTTTTCATCATGTTTTGATAATGTTTTAATTTGAATTTATACCAAATGACTATCCTATTTATCATAGCTTCTTTTGCAAAGATAAGACTTTTTCATACAGATTGCTATATTTTTCATATGAATTTTCCTTAAAAGTACAGACAAGAGAAAGGATCTAATGCCTCTGAAAATGGATATGAAGTACTCACTAAATAGTATAACTATGTAAATTTTGCATCACGGTTTTTAACACTTCAAGACACGACCAAATAGAAAATAAAAAATAAAGAAACAGACTATTTTGGCCCATTACACACTGCCAGGAATTCAAAATCCTTGCTCCTTGTGTGCAATTCAAGCCACTTTAGCATGTCATTTGCGCCATTTCAGCGTATAATCTGCATCACTTCAGCGTGCAATTTGACCTAGATTGTAGGCTAACTTGCGTCAAATTGCATGATATTTTCATATCAAGTAAGCATGAAAAATCTATCAAATGAAATAACATGTTGACTTTCAAAAACTTACAAAACAGTCTTAAAACACCCGTATTTCCGTCCAACTGATTTTGATTTTTGAATATCGCAAGCATTTGAAAGCTTTTGTAAAAGAAATTATAAACCTATCCGAACCTCTCTTTCGAAGAGGTAGAATAGATTAAAAATCATACTTTCTTCTTTCTGAGGAGTAAGGAGAAGCTTGCTTTCAACTATTCTTCCGATAGCTCAAAACAGCCCAACTATCAAAGAAAATGGCAAATCCCGTGAGGCCAAGCAACTGAGGAAGAATGCTATGAAAATCCCCTCCGCGCACAAAAACCGTACGAATGCCATCAATAAAATAGGTTACCGGATTTATATATGTCGTCAGATAGGCCCACCGGGGCATAGAGCGCACGGGCGTGAGCAAGCCACTCATCAACATGAACACTAACAAAAAGAACCATAATACGAACATAGCCTGCTGCATGGTCTGGTTGTAATTGGAGATTACAAGACCGAAACCACTGAAGACAAAGGCCAAGAGAAGGGCTAAAAGATAAACTAATCCCAAGTTCCCCTCACACGTAAAACCATAGATAAGCCATGCCAAACCAAAGCAGATTGTCATCACAACCAATCCAAGAAGCCAGTAAGGAATGAGTTTTGCCATGATAAACACTGACTTACTCACAGGCGTTACGTTGATAGCTTCAATGGTTCCGGCCTCCTTCTCGCTTACGATATTCAGCGCAGGCAAAGCTCCACAGACAATCATCAGTAGGAGTCCCATGAGCGAAGGGATCATAAACAGCTTACTATCCAAATGCTTATTATATAGATATAAGGTAGAAACACGGTCGTTCAAGGCTGTAATCAGCCCCTCGGGAGTTACCGCTTCGGTTACAATGCGGTTCATATAAGCAGCCCCCAGCATGCCTTTCGACCCATTGACAGCATTCACAGCTATAAGCACTTGAGGGTTTTCACCTCGCATTCTGTCGCGTTCAAAATGGGCGGGAAGCTCCACTATCACGTCTGCTTCAGACTGTTCTACGGCACTCAAAGCATCAGTATAGGAAGTCTTTTGTCCTTTGAAGACGAAATAATGACTGGCTTCTATACGATGCACCAACTGTTGCGAGAGTGTCGATCGGTCGTTATCAACCACTACCACCGCGACATTTTTCACCTCCATATTCATCACCCAGGGAAACACACACATGATAACCACAGGATAAATCAGCGCTAACACTTTCAGAAAGCGATTGCGCCACATCTGTAAGAACTCCTTATAAACGAGATAACGTATCAGCATTTTATTCCAATCTTTTATTAAACTTCAACAGTGCTGCAGTCAGAAAAAGAACGGTCATGCCTGAAAGTACCACGATTTCTGACACGACATGTTGAATTCCTACTCCCATAATAAGCAACTTCCGCATGGCGGATATATAATATCTTGGAGGCATCAATGCTGAAACCCATTGTAAAATGCGTGGCATACTCTCTATAGGGAACATCATGCCACTCAACAAAGTACTGGGCATCAACAGCATAACAGCCGACATTAACAAGGCTGCCATCTGTGTCTCTGCTATCGTACTAATCAATAAGCCCAAAGATAAGCCCAAGAATATATATATGGCAGACACCATGAAGATAAGCCAAAGACTCCCTGAAATCGGTACCCACAACACATAACGCGCCATGAGGAGAATACTCAACAGTACAACAAATGACAACGCAAGATAAGGCATTGCCTTAGACACAATGATAAGCAGAGGGCGTACAGGAGACACCAACAAGACTTCCATAGTGCCCCGTTCTTTCTCACGTACAATACTGATACTCGTCATCATTGCACATATCAACATCAGCAACATACCCATGATGCCGGGCACAAAATTATAGGAACTCTTCATCTGTGGATTATAAAGCATCTTTAGAGAAACGCTGTTTGGCACTTTCTTCTGCATGACATTCATGAGTTGGATACCCATAATCTGCGAGGCATAGTTGCTGTATTGCTGTGCCATATTGGGGTCGGTACCGTCGGTAATGAGCTGAACGCCATCATGTCTGCTGGCAAAATCATAACTGAAAACCACCCCCATGTCAGCCTTTTGATTGCGAATGAGCTGTTCTGCTTCGGCAGGCGTGTGCACCTGATACATCACATTGAAGTATTCCGACTGGTCAAGTGCATCGACAATACGCTGTGTCTGGTGATCAACTTGCGAAGTAACAACCACTGTTCTCACATTTCTCACATCGGTAGAAATGGCGAAACCAAAGATTAACATCTGTATGATGGGCATGCCAAACAATATCATCATCGTGCGCTTGTCACGTGTTATGTGCTTGGTTTCCTTAATGATAAATGACCAAAACTCTTTCATAACTAATCACTTTGTCGGGTGGATTGGCGTGCCAGAAGTGTGAATACGCTGTTCATATCAGGCTTGCGAAAGCGCGTTTTCAACTCGGACGGTGTACCGATAGCACTGATTTTACCGTCAACCATGATAGAGATGCGGTCGCAATACTCGGCTTCATCCATGTAATGTGTGGTCACGAAGACCGTTATTCCACGATGAGCAGCCTCATAAATCAACTGCCAGAATTGTCGCCTTGTGGCTGGATCCACACCGCCAGTCGGCTCATCAAGAAACACGATATCAGGTTCATGGAAGATGCTGACAGAGAAGGCAAGCTTCTGTTTCCAGCCCAAAGGAAGGGAAGAAACAATAGCATGAGCATGGTCGGTGAACCGCAAACGCTGCAATAACTGAGTGAGTCTGGTGTTTATCTCGGTTGATGTCATTCCATAGATATGGCCGAAAAGTCGGATATTTTCTACCACAGTGAGATCTTCATAGAGTGAGAATTTCTGACTCATGTAGCCGATATGCCGCTTGACTTGCTCATACTGTGTAGACACATCAAAGCCTGCAACGGTAGCATGTCCGCTTGTAGGCTGGTTGAGTCCTGTCAGAATATGCATTGCCGTGGTCTTTCCTGCACCATTAGCTCCCAAGAACCCGAAGATTTCTCCACGGTGAACATTAAACGAAATGTCATCAACGGCATGAAAATCTCCAAAGGCTTTCACCAAATGCTGCACCTGAATAACCTCTTCTTCAGCTTCTTCCTGCATATTTTTTGTATCATGTTCGAGGGCAGGAGGATTGAAAACATCTTTGAATTCCTCTAATATAGCATTTGGATCCCCCACTCCTTTTAGGCTTCCTTCATGTAAGAATGCCACGCGATTACACCGCTTCACTTCATCAATATAGGGCGTAGAAACAAAGATAGTGATGCCTTTTTGCCGTAATGTTTCAAGCATTTCCCAAAACTCTTTACGGCTAACAGGATCAACACCTGTGGTAGGTTCATCGAGAAAAAGAATGGAAGGCTGATGCACCAAAGCACAACAGAGCGCCAATTTCTGCTTCATACCACCAGACAATGCGCCTGCCCTGCGCGTCTTGAAACGCTCAATCTGCGAATAGATTGGGGCTATCAAGTCATATCCTTCGGCTATGGTTGTGGAGAAAAGTGTAGCAAAGAAGTTTAGATTTTCCTCCACTGTGAGGTCTTGATAGAGTGAGAAATGACCTGGCATATAGCCTACCCGACAGCGAATGTCTTTCATTCCTGTCACCACATCATAGCCATCAACACTGGCACTTCCCTCATCTGCCAGCAACAGTGTAGTCAGGATGCGGAACAATGTGGTCTTCCCTGCCCCGTCAGGCCCTATGAGTCCAAAGATTTCTCCACGGCAAACTTCGAACGAAACATCATTCAAAGCCCGTACCTTTCCATAGTTTTTTGACAGTCGGCTAACGGAAATTGACTTCTCCATACATACCGATTTTGATGTTACCATCATTCTTTACAGCCACCTTTATGGCATAAACTAAATCTGCACGCTCGTCATCCGTGAGGATTGTCTTAGGTGTAAATTCACTCTTAGAAGCTATCCATGCCACTATACCAGGATAGCTTTTACGCTGCTTTCCACCATAATCTGCATAGACCGTTACACGTTGTCCGAGGCGCACTTTCTGCAGTTGTTGGCTTGTGATATAAGCACGCAGAAAGAGCTTATCAACATCGGCAACCTTGAAAAGTGGCTTTCCCACTATTGCAAACTCTCCCTGTTGGGCATACTTCTCAAGTACAACTCCGTTGATAGGTGACGATATATGACATTTCCTCAATTGGTCAACGACTTGCAGTTTCTCAACATCTGTCGTCCCCATTTGTGCGTTCAAGCTACGCGTTGAGGTTCCTAACGTAGCACTTTGTGCTGCCAACTGCCGTTGCAACACAAGCAACTGACTCCGCGAATCGTCTAAGATCTTGCGGTTTGCAGCCCCGTCTTTCACGAGTTCTGCATAGCGGTTGACTTCTTCCTGTGCCTTAACGACCTGCTGACGCAAGGCTGCAATCTGCGTATTTGTATTCGGTTTCTGTGCCTGATAGACCATCTTCACAGCTCCAATCTGGCGTGCTTTCAGATAGAGTTGCACCGTATCGATACATCCGACCTCTGTTCCTGCCACGACTTTTCCACCTTCCTCTACATCAAAATGCAGCAACTTACCCATTTGTTCGGCTGAAACAATTACCTCGGTAGCCTCGAAAGTGCCCGTTGCATCAAATGATTTATCGTTATTACTGCAAGCCGTCATCAAGAGCAAAGCCGCAAATGGCATTATCTTTTTCATCATCATGTGAAGTTTATAATTATTGATTGATTTTCGTTTTGAGTGCATAAAGTGCTTCTATCAGCTGAATTTCGTGAGTGGAACGCTGCTGACGTGCCTTTGAAACCGCATTGATATCGCGCAACATTTCATTGACACTCTCCGTACCCAAACGCACTTTCTTCTCGCTTTTATCACGAATTTGCTCACGAAGTCTGACGATTTCATCGTCGCGGACAAGCTGTTTCTTCAGCATAGCAATGTTTCCTTCGGTGCTTTCCACCTCTAAACGGTTGTTGAAAAGGAATGTAGCCCGCTCGCTTTCTACCTGCTGTCGCTCCACATCAAGCTTGCGAAGGTCATTCTTCCGCGTATAGAGTGCACCGATATTCCAACTTAGTGTCAGTCCACCAGCCAGCATTCCATTCTTCATCAAATCAGTAACTTTGGTATGATAAATGCCCATTCCAAAGGCTTTCAGCGTAGGAAAGAGGCGGGAATTAAGTTGTTTGCGCTGTGCTTCTAACAGAGATTCGCGTGCCTGATAATAGGAAAGTTCCGGCCGATAGACCTCTCTTGTCTTCAATTCCAAGGCTACCGGCATCTGCAACCGTACATCATTGCCGAACGATTGATGTATGAAGATTCCCAACATCCTTAGATAAGCCGACCGTGAAGCCTGCTGCGCATCAAGCAACTGCAAAGCATTTTCCTGTTCAACAGCCACGGCATCGACATCACTTTGATTGGCAATGCCTCCTTTCTGCATTGCTTCCACAGTTTTACGGCTAAGACTTAAATCTTCCTGCAACAATTGTGTATGCTTGATTTGGGCATCCAACAACAGCACACCGAAGTAGAGTTGCTCCACACGACGGTTCAAATCATACATTGAAACAGCCAACTGCTGACGCTGAACATCGGCTTGTGCACGCGCAATTTGGCGCTGCGCATGGATTTGTCCGCCATCATAAACATTCTGATTAACCATTAGCATGCCCGAAGCCATGGTGTTCTTAGTGTCTATACCTAAGCGTTTCATCCGATCATTCACATCTAATAAATCCGTAAATACAACCCCACTGACCGATACCGAAACTTGGGGAAGCCAAGCCTTTGCCGCATTTTCAAGGGTGAAATCGCGTGTGAGTTCTATCAAACGATACTGACTCACGGCGGGATAATTGGCCTCGGCTCGCTGCTTGCAAGCCTCTAATGTGAGCGACTGTGCCCACAACTGCAGGGGCAAAACGCAACAACATATCAAGATTTTCCTTTTCATTGTTCTGTCATCTAACAGCTGCAAAGATAGAACAAAATGTATGATGATGTGTTATCCTTTTCTATTGGATAATGTTCTTTTTGTAAGATACGAAGTAAAAAAAGCGCTTTGAAAGGCAAAATTCATTATCTTTGCATCATATTTCAAACCAAAAAGAAATGCAAGACAAGCCCCTTTCACTTACATTCGACCGCTTCAAGGAACTCGTTGAGTCTTACAAAAGCGACTTTCCCGGCAATATCGTCGTCACCAAAGACTTCTCCGTGGTCACCGATTTGAGGTATGTTCTCCAAGCAGTACTGCGGATTGGCTCGATATTTCAGCTGCAAGACTATCGCTACGGCTTGATACGTACGGGCAAAGCTACAGTGCGTTTCAATCTTCTTGATAAGGAATTAACAGCCGGAACCCTTGTTTTTCTCACGCCGGGAACCATCATTCAGCCCCTTGAAGCATCGCAAGATTTCAACTTAACCGGCATGGCATGCTCACCCGATTTCATGCATCTTGCCATGAATGATGCCATTCCTGCCACCTTCAACCGACCAATGACAGACGCTCAAAAACAGCTTTCTGATGCTGAAAATAGTTTTATTGAACAACTCTTCGGATTGCTTCTCCAAGCTGTTTCGAAAGAACCTCACAGTCAACAAGTGATTAAAAGCATCATTCGTACGATTATCTATCAATACGATTTCCATTTTTCGATGGTAAAAGATAATGTAACTTCGGAACATTCCAACGAGCGAAATATCTTCGAACGCTTTATCTATTTGGTCAACAATCACTGCAAACAAGAACATAAAATGGCTTTCTATGCAGACAAGATGTGCCTCACCGACCGCTATCTTGGCACGGTTGTGAAAGCGATAAGCGGGCAGACGGGCAAGGAATGGATAGACCGTGCGCTGATCACTTCAGCCAAAGTGTTGTTAAAACACAGTGACAAGAGTATTGCACAGATAGCAGAAGAACTGGATTTTCCTACCGTCAGCTTCTTCTGTAAATATTTCAAAAGGCTCACACAGATTACCCCCAATCAATTCCGCCAGGCCTGTTCATAACAACACTCCTTAGCAACGGCGTTTTAACTTGCGTCACTTCAGCGTGTGATTCAAGTCATATCAGCACGTCATCTGCGTCAAATTACACGCTGAAGTGACGCAAGTTACAACATAACTATAAATCACTCATTATCATAGTCTTATCAACAAGCTGTTTCATCTTTTGTTATCTCATGATTAAAAGTAGTTTCTCTGATGAGGAGAACACACGGTATTTTAAATCCGAACTCCCTTTGAATTTCATCTCATACAAACTGTAACAACTTTTTATGGCATTATCAACGATTTGTAATATAAATATTGTATATTTGCTAAACCATAACCATCTATATCTAAAAAAATGGCAGAAGACAAACTAAGAAAAATGCGCGAGCTGGTTGATTTGCTCAATCGGGCTGCAGATGCATACTATAACGGACAAGGCGAATTGATGACCGATTACGAATGGGATGCCATGTTCGACCAAGTGAAGCAATTAGAAACAGAAACCGGACAGAAGTTTCCCGACTCGCCAACCAACCGCGTTTCGGAAGACAACATCACCGGACAGAAAGAAGAACATGAGTTTCCTGCCCTTTCATTGGCCAAGACCAAACAGCCCACAGAGCTTGCTAAATGGGCCGAGGGACGTCCAATCTGGCTCAGTTGGAAGCTTGATGGCTTGACACTTGTGGTCACTTTCGACAATGGAAAGCTTACAAAAGTGGTGACACGAGGCAACGGACATCTCGGAACAAATATCACTCATCTGGCCAATGCCATTCAAGGCATCCCCCAAGAGATTAAGTCCAAGGGGCATGTTGTAGTTCGGGGAGAATGTGTTATCAGTTATGCAGACTTCGAACAATTCAATATCGAGAGCGATGAAGAATATGCCAACCCGCGCAACTTGGCCTCGGGTTCGCTGACATTGAAGGATGTAAACGAGGTCAGACAGCGTCACCTCAACTGGATACCCTTTACATTGGTGTATGCAGAAGAGCCGATAAACTCGTGGGGAGCACGTATGGACTGGCTCGAACAAAACGGCATGAAAGCCGTAGAACGCGAGAAGATTGAGGTCCCTACCCTGCAAAATATAGAGCAGGTGATTGCAAAATGGACGGAGAAAGTGACCGGAAAGGTAAATCCCTACCCTGTCGATGGCTTGGTTATCACCTATGATGACACGACATTTGCACAGACAGGAAATGTCACGGGGCATCATGCTACGCGTGCCGGCTATGCTTTTAAGTGGCAAGATGAAAGTGCAGACACGGTTTTAGACCACATAGAATGGAGCTGTGCAGCCAATACCATATCGCCGGTTGCCGTGTTTACACCGGTTGAATTGGAGGGAACAACCGTGAAACGTGCCTCACTTTGCAACATCAGTGAATGCGAACGCTTAGGCATTGGCGGTCAAGGGACGAAATTGAGTGTTATCAAAGCCAATAAAATCATACCCAAAGTAATCCGTGTCAACGAAAAGATTGGTGATTTGAAGATACCTGAAACATGCCCTGTTTGTGGTTCAAAGACTCAGATTACCATGAGTACGGCCAGCGAAACCAAGACCCTTCACTGCACCAATGGCAAGTGTCCGGCCAAACAGTTACGCAAGTTTGCCCGCTTTGTGAGCAAGGAAGGCGTAAACATCGACGGCATGTCGGAACAGACCGTGGCAAAGTTCATCAACTTAGGTTGGGTGAAAGAATATGCCGATCTTTATCAACTCAAGAACCATGCGCTTGAACTTTCATTCATGGAAGGCTTTGGTGAGAAGAGTGTGCGTAATCTATTACATGCTATTGAAAAGGCCCGCGATGTTGAAGCCCACCACTTTCTCTATGCGTTGAGTATTCCATTGTGTGGTCAGGACGTTTGCAAACGACTGCTCAGTGCCTATCCGCTGCATGAGATTATTGATATTGCAAGCGGTAAAAGCGATAAAACTGTGCCGGGAGTAGAGGCTCCTTTCTCGCTCATTGCAGGCATTGGTCCCGAAAAAAGCAACCAGATTGTGAAATGGTTTCATGATGAAGAGAACCGTATGATGGTTGAAAAACTGCTCCGACAGGTGCATATCAGCCAGGAAAACAATGAGGCAAGCGGTGAAAACTGTAAGGGATTGACCTTTGTTGTAACCGGCGATGTGAACCATTACAAGAACCGAAACGAGCTGAAAGCCTACATTGAGAGCCAGGGAGGAAAGGTAACGGGAAGCGTCAGCAAGTCGACCAACTATCTGATTAATAACGATGTGACCTCTGCCAGTTCTAAAAATCAGAAAGCACAACAGCTTGGAATCCCCATTATTTCAGAAGAAGAATTCATCAACCTGTTTGGAAATGAATGATATAAAACAAGGGACAGAGAACCGATAAAACTGCGGCAGACTTGTCCAATCCGATAAAAAGCATTACTTTTGCAGCCATGAGAATTGATATTATTTCAGTAATACCGGAGATGATTGAAGGATTTGTCACAGAATCTATCCTTGCACGCGCCCAGAAAAAGGGCTTGGCAGAAATCCATTTGCACAATCTTCGTGACTATACACTTGATAAATGGCGCCGTGTTGATGACTATCCGTATGGTGGAAGCGCAGGTATGGTGATGCAGTGTGAACCGATTGACCGCTGTATTTCAGCCCTCAAAGCCGAACGCGACTATGATGAGGTGATTTATACCAGTCCGGACGGTGAACAGTTCGACCAGCATATAGCCAACGAATTGTCGCTGAAAGGCAATATCATTATTCTCTGTGGCCACTATAAAGGCATAGACCAGCGCGTCAGAGATCATCTGATTACACGTGAAATCAGTATCGGTGACTACGTATTGACAGGCGGAGAACTTGCCGCTGCAGTGATGACAGATGCCATTGTAAGGCTTATTCCTGGCTCAATCAGTGACGAACAGAGTGCTTTGAGCGACTGTTTTCAAGACGATATGCTTGCTGCGCCAATCTACACCCGCCCCTCTGACTATAAAGGTTGGAAGGTTCCAGAAATCCTTCTCAGTGGAAATGAGGCGAAAGTACGCCAATGGGAATTTGATCAGGCTATGGAACGAACCAAGCGTTTGCGTCCGGACCTGCTGAAATAAGAACGATATAAAATCGGGAGGCAATAGCTGCTTCCCGATTTTTTTATGCTTAAACAAAAAGACTTCATGCTATCTTCATGACAAATGTGAATATTCTTATGCAAAAACTCCCAATTATTTTGATTTTATCTTCATTTGCTTTACCTTTGTAGAAGATTACGAAATTATGGAAAAAGAGACAAAAGAGTTGGAGGCAGTACAGCTGCCCGAGAACGCGTTCCGTGAACTTAAGGAAGGCGAAGAGTATGAACCGGTGATGAACCCATCGAAAGTTTATCCCGAAGTTAATAGTTGGTCAGTTATATGGGGCATCCTCATGGCTGTGCTTTTCTCGGCTGCTGCCGCTTATTTGGGACTGAAAGTCGGCCAGGTTTTCGAAGCCGCAATCCCGATTGCCATTATCGCAGTGGGAGCCTCTACAGCTGCCAAACGGCGCAATGCACTTGGCGAAAACGTGATTATCCAAAGTATCGGTGCCTGTTCAGGGGCTGTTGTAGCCGGTGCAATCTTTACTTTGCCTGCCATTTATATCCTTCAAGCCAAGTATCCTGAAATGACAACGTCTTTCATCAAGATATTTCTTGCATCGGCATTGGGAGGTATTTTAGGCATATTGTTCCTTATTCCATTCCGTAAATACTTTGTCAGCGACATGCATGGCAAGTATCCTTTCCCCGAAGCTACAGCCACCACGCAAGTTCTTGTGAGCGGTGCCAAGGGCGGAGACCAGGCAAAACCTCTTCTGTTATCAGGTCTTGTAGGTGGTCTCTACGACTTTATCGTAGCATCATTCGGCTGGTGGAATGAGAATTTCACAAGCCGTGTTGTTGGTTGGGGCGTTGATTTGGCCGACAAAGCAAAGCTTGTTTTCAAGGTAAATACAGGTGCAGCCGTACTTGGTTTGGGCTATATCGTTGGTCTGAAATATGCACTTTACATCTGTTTTGGAAGCTTGGCAGTGTGGTGGTTGATTGTTCCGGGCATGTCACTCCTTTTCCATGACCAGATATTAAACCAATGGGATCCCTCTATTACACAGACTGTGGGTGCCATGAGTCCCGAAATGATTTTCCGTTCCTATGCCCGAAGCATTGGTATCGGCGGCATTGCAATGGCCGGTATCATTGGTATCATCCGTAGTTGGGGTATCATTCGCGATGCCGTTGGCCTTGCTGCACGTGAGTTGAAAGGGAAAGGTGGAAGCATGGATGAGGTGAAACGCACGCAACGTGACATCAGTTTCAAGATTATTGCCGTGGGAAGTATTATCGTGTTATTGCTCACTTTTATCTTCTTCCTAACGGGAGTGATGCATGGAAATCTGCTTTTTGCAGTTGTGGGAATATTGCTTGTGACAGTCATAGCATTTCTTTTCACCACAGTTGCAGCCAATGCAATTGCTATCGTGGGCAGCAATCCTGTATCTGGAATGACGCTGATGACTTTGATTTTAGCCAGCGTTGTGATGGTTTTCGTTGGTCTGAAAGGATATGCCGGCATGTTGGCTGCGCTCATAATGGGAGGCGTAGTTTGCACTGCATTGAGCATGGCGGGCAGCTTCATCACTGATTTGAAGATCGGTTACTGGTTAGGAACGACACCACGAAAACAAGAGAGTTGGAAGTTCTTGGGCACGTTAGTGAGTGCTGCTACAGTAGGCGGTGTGATGATGTTGCTTAATGAAACCTATGGATTTGCAAGTGGAAGTCTTGCTGCTCCACAGGCCAATGCAATGGCTGCTGTTATTGATCCGCTCATGAATGGTGTTGGTGCGCCCTGGATACTCTATGGCATCGGTGCACTATTAGCCATTATCCTCACACTATGTAAGGTTCCAGCGTTGGCCTTTGCATTAGGAATGTTCATTCCCTTGGAACTGAATGTACCGCTTGTTGTTGGTGGTGCTATCAACTGGTGGGTGACTTCGCGCAGCAAGGATGCAGAAGTGAACAAGCAGCGTGGCGAGCGTGGCACGCTCATTGCCAGTGGTTTTATCGCCGGGGGAGCGCTGATGGGTGTTGTAAGTGCATTGTTGAAGTTTGCAGGATTAGAGATTTGGTTATCCGACATGGGGCTTTCTGTACCTGCAACATGGTGGACGAACCCATTAAGTGAGGTATGTTCGCTCATCGCTTACATCTTCTTAATCCTCTTTTTCGTCAGAGTTACACGCAAATAAATTAGTTACAACAGGATATAAACCATAAGAAAATGACATTAGCAAAAGACAGTAAGATTTATATTGCAGGCCATCACGGACTCGTAGGCTCTGCCATTTGGAAGAATTTAGAGCAACGCGGCTATACGAACCTCGTCGGACGGAGTCACAAGGAATTGGATTTGACAGATCAATTGGCCGTCAGAAAGTTTTTCGATGAAGAACAACCAGATGCAGTAGTGCTTGCAGCTGCATTCGTCGGAGGCATTATGGCCAACTATCTTTACCGTGCCGATTTCATCATGCAGAACATGAAAATGCAATGCAACGTGATAGAAAATGCGTATAAACATGGTGTCAAAAAACTGCTTTTCCTTGGCTCCACATGCATCTATCCAAAGAATGCACCACAGCCAATGAAGGAAGATTGCCTGCTTACTTCACCTTTGGAATACTCGAATGAAGAATATGCCATTGCAAAGATTGCCGGACTAAAGATGTGTGAAAGCTACAACCTGCAATATGGAACGAATTATATTGCCGTCATGCCTACCAATCTTTATGGCCCAAATGATAACTTCCATCTGGAGAATAGTCATGTGATGCCGGCAATGATGCGCAAGATTTATTTAGCAAAACTCATTCATGACAATGACTGGGAGGCTATCCGAAACGACATGAACAAACGTCCTATCAACCCAACGGACGCCCTGCGCGAACGCATCGGTGAAGGCAATGTTGATGGCAACAACACGAAAGAACGCATCTTGAAAGCACTTGCTTTCTATGGCATCGAAGACAACAAGGTGACACTTTGGGGCGATGGAAGTCCGCTGCGCGAGTTCCTTTGGAGTGAAGACATGGCCGATGCCAGCGTACATGTGCTGTTGAATGTTGACTTCAAGAACATCATCGGCATTGACAAATATTCATCTGTTTTCTATGGTGCAAAGACTGACGGCACTGTAGACCGCAACAACTCAGAGGGTCGTGGCGGTGCCATTCCGTCGCTTGGTGAAATCCGAAACTGCCACATCAATGTAGGAACGGGCAAAGAACTCACAATCCGCGCGCTCGCCGAACTTGTCGTTAAAACTGTCAATTTCACCGGAGAAGTCATCTGGGATGCAACAAAACCCAACGGTACGCCACGCAAGCTCATCAATGTAGATAAGCTGCATAGCCTCGGCTGGACACACAAGATAGAAATCGAAGAAGGCGTAGAGAAACTCTATGACTGGTATCGCGAGAGTCTCAAATAAAATCAACATAAACTTATGGAACATTTATATCCGCTACTGTTTGAACCCAACCTGCATGAAACCGTGTGGGGAGGAAAGAAACTCACAACATGGAAACATCTGCCAGAACATGCTGCTCCCGTGGGAGAATCATGGGAAGTGAGTGCCGTGCCATCAAGTATTAACATCATTGCCAATGGTGATTTCAAAGGCATGGATCTCGTTTCGCTCATCAATCGCTATCCTACAGAGATATTGGGAGAACATGTTGCCAAGCAATATAAAAGGCAAATGCCTCTTTTGGTGAAATTCATTGATGCCCGAGATGACCTCAGCATACAGGTTCATCCCAATGATGAAATGGCACAAAGAGTACATGGAAAATTCGGGAAAAGCGAGATGTGGTATATCATCGACGCTGATCCTGAAGCCTCTCTCTATGTGGGTTTTAAGCAGGAAATAGACGAAAATGAATATAAACAGCGCATTGCCGACGGCACTATTACTGATGTATTGGCACGCCACAAGGTACATGCAGGTGATGTATTTTATCTCCCTGCCGGACGTGTGCACGCTATCTGCGGTGGTATTCTGCTGGCCGAAGTACAACAGAGCAGCGATCTCACCTATCGCATCTATGATTACAACAGACCCGGCATTGACGGGAAACCCCGAGAACTGCATACGGACTTAGCAGCCAAAGCCCTCAATTTTCATGTCGAAAAAGACTATCGCACACATTATTCCATTCAAACAGAGTGTGACTGTCCGGTGCTTTCCACACCCTATTTCAATGTACACATCGTTGACACGTCTTCCCCATTCCACCGCAACCTCATCGGAAACGACAGCTTTGTCATTACGATGTGTCTTGAAGGTGATTGCAAAATTCATATTCATAAGACAGGAGACGAGATTGAATTACGTGAGGGTTTCAGCTGCATGATCCCCGCAGTAATCGCTGACTATGACCTCATTCCTATGAATGGGCACACAAAAGTACTCGAAACTTTCATTGATAAAAGATAGCTGTATTTCGTGAATATCATCATAGTACAGCTCATATTCCATAGTAAAAAAGCATGACACAAAAAGACTATCAGTGAATATAATAGTATATAGGATTGCTGCATATTGAGTTAGTTTGCCCCAAAAAGTATTCAATCTAACTTATCGTAAGCAGTAGTTTGCATCTTTTCGTGTTAAACTTCGGTATAGATTTCCAAACAAGGAATATTCCTTTAAACGTTTTATGCGCTATTTTACTGGTTTTTAAATTCCAAAAAGCCATGTAAAATAGCGCATATTACGTTTCAACTTGCGTCACTTCAGCGCCTAATCTGCGTCAAATCAGCGTGCAATATGAGTCAGATTACATCGTAATTCAATACAAATTAAAACCAAGCATTGGACTGTATAAAAGATTGTCCTATAAATATTGAAATCATTATAAACTGACTTAATAAAATTCTTCATTAGAACTTTCATTGTCTATTGATTGCAGCTAAGTCCAATATCAATACTTTAGACAGATGATAATAACGAATATGCAGGTTAGATTATCAATGTTTCACATTGACTTAATCCACAATATATTGTATCTATAGAATAAAAACGCTATATACATAAAAAATATATCCCCGATGGATTGCTCCATCGGGGATATATTTTTGTAATTAGTATTAGCTAAATTACTTTACGTAAATTACAGCGAGGCGGTTAGATGTAGTACCCTGAACACCCTTACCATCAGCTTTCTCTACGTTTACACCCTTATTCTTCAAGTAGTTAGCAACAACGTTTGCACGGTTCTGAGAGAGTCTCTTATTAAGTGAGCTTGAACCCTCTGGAGAAGATGTACCAACAATCTGAACTGTACTACCCTTAGCTACGTTGTCAAGAACAGACTTAGCTTCGCTTGTCAAAGTAGACTTGCCCTGTGCGAATGTTACGAACAATGGATTAACAACTGTTGCTGCACCAGGAACTTCCTTAACAACTTCCTTGATAACCTCTTTTGGCTTCTTAGCAAGTTCACTGCGAAGATCGCTGATCTGTGAGTTAAGAGCATCAATTTCGTTCTGATCACGAGGAGTAACTATCTTGAAGTTGTGAGTACCGTTAGAGGTCTTGAACTTGTAGATCAAACCTGCATTCAACTGAACATAGCTGTGATTGATATTATACTGGATACCACCATTACCCATATTGTACGGAGTACCGCTCTCATCATTCAAACCATAGATGATAGATGGCTCTACATAGAACTGCCAAGCTTTCTCTGCACCAAAGTTAAATGCGAAGTCAAGACCCAATTTTGAAGTCAAGTTGTTAACTTGTTCGAAACGTTTGTATTCAGCAGAGTTACCAAACAAGTGACCCCAACCGAGACCAGCAACAGCAACAACCTCGAATGGACGTGGCTCACCTTTGTAACCACCAAACCAGTTACTCAAGTTAACAGTACCCAACAAGCTTGTATTCAAGAAACGAACAATCGTACCTGTTGAAGTGTAAGGCTTATTTGAGAAATAAGCATTGCTTTCAACTGCCAAACCTACAACAGGAGTAAACCAACGACCGATACGAACACCAGCGTTAGGATCCAAACCCTTCAGCCAAGAATGACCAGTTGTCTTTGTAGCAACACCACCATTAACACCGACATAGATGTTATCAAAAGTTTTGCTTTCCTGTACTGTCTGAGCAGAAGCCGATACTGTCATCAAAGCAGCAGCAGCTAATAAAACTAACTTTTTCATGTCTCTCTAAAAAATTAATTAATTAATAATTATTGTTTGTATTTCTTTTTCTTGTTTACGTGTGCAAAGTAATTAAAAAATATCGAAACAACCAAATTTTTACAACAGAAATTATGCTATAGAACATAAAAAATGAGAAAAATCAATTATTTAACCTAATTAAAGGTTATTTTCTGTTGTTTTCATTGCTGTCTACCTATTCCTAAACAACTTTTTAGTATCTTCGCAACATGAAGAGAATCATATTGATTACAGGTGGGCAACGCTCTGGCAAAAGCATGTATGCAGAACAATTGGCCTTATCCATGACAAGCCACCCCATATATTTGGCAACCGCACATATATGGGATGATGAGTTCAGACAACGTGTGGCACGGCATCAAGAACGCAGGGGAAGTAATTGGACAAACATAGAAGAAGAGAAATATCTGTCACGGCATAATATATATAATAAGGTGTGTGTGATTGACTGCATTACACTTTGGTGTACTAACTTCTTCTATGACAAAGACCGAAAAGTGAGCGAACAGCCCTGTGTTGATGATGCACTGCGAGCCATAGAGGAAGAATTTGATAAATTTACCAACCAAGAAGCCACTTTCATCTTTGTAACCAATGAGATAGGAAGCGGTGGAGTAAGCGACAATGCTATACAAAGACGATTCACAGATATGGAAGGATGGATGAACCAATATGTAGCTTCCAAGGCAGATGAAGTAATTCTTATGGTATCAGGAATACCTGTCAAGATTAAATGAACAAGATGAATTTCAAGATTGAAATACCCGATAGAAGTATCAGACAGGCGCTCATCAACAAGATAGACAATCTGAATAAGCCCAAAGGTTCATTGGGAAGATTAGAAGAACTTGCCCTGCAAATAGGACTTATTCAACAATCATTGACTCCCTCTCTTGCCTATCCTTGCCACCTGCTTTTCGGTGGTGATCACGGCATTGAACGTGAGCATGTATCTGCATCTCCACGCGATGTGACCTGGCAACAGATGATTAATTTCACTCAAGGAGGCGGAGGTGTGAACATGTTTTGCCGTCAGCATGGTTTTAAACTGTGGATTGTTGATATGGGAGTTGACCACGATTTAAGTGCATTTCCTGACATTATCAACCGCAAGATAGCGCGAGGCACAGCCAATTTTCGCTATGGACCGGCCATGACCGAAGCACAGTTCAACCAAGCAATACATACAGGTGCAGAACTTGTTGACAGGTGCGCTGAAGAAGGGTGTACCATTATCAGTCTTGGCGAAATGGGAATTGCAAACACCAGCCCTTCTAGTATCTGGATGAGTATCTTTGGAAAACTTCCCTTGAAGAATTGCATTGGTGCAGGCTCCGGACTTAATTCCGAAGGCATACGCCATAAACTTGAGGTTCTGCAAGCATCGCTTGACAATTTTCAAGCACAAAACTATCAGCCCATTGATGCTATCCGCTACTTCGGAGGCTTTGAAATGGTGGGGGCAATCGGGGCAATGCTCCGTGCTGCAGAACGTCACATGGTCATCCTTGTTGACGGATTTATCATGACAGCCTGCATGCTGGCTGCCTCTCAACTCTATCCTGATATTCTCGCTTATGCCGTCTTCGGTCATTGCAGTAATGAAGTAGGACACCGCGATATGCTTAACCTTATGAATGCCAATCCCTTATTATCCTTAGATTTAAGACTCGGTGAAGGCACAGGCGCACTATGTTCCTACCCGATTATCGACTCTGCCATACGCATGATGAACGAGATGAACAACTTTGAGAATGCTCATATCACCAAATATTTCTAACCGATGAGAATTGATATTCAAAACAATATTTCATGGCGCGACCGCCTGTTTGCTGCCTTGACTTTCTTTACTCGCTTCCCTTTTTGGCGCATATACCAACCCAAGAAAGAAGCTTATGAAACCGTAGTAGAGTTATGGCCGCTTACAGGATGGCTTACTGCGGGTTGCATGTCGGCCACACTTTACTTTGGTTCGCTGTTTATGCCTGTCACCTTAGCTGCTATTGCATCCATCATCATGCGCATTATGATTACCGGAGCACTGCATGAAGACGGACTTGCCGACTTCATTGATGGTTTTGGAGGAGGGGGAAGCAACCGCCAACGCATACTCGACATTATGAAAGATAGCCACATTGGAACCTATGGTGTACTTGGATTAGTGCTCTATTTCCTGTTGCTTTATCAATGTCTGACCATTCTTCCACCTCGCACCACGGCTCTGATGATACTCGCAGCCGACCCTTTTTTCAAAATGATTTCAGCCAATCTCATTCAATATATGCCCTATGCACGAACAGCTGAAACGGCCAAAAACCGCGTGGTCTACCGTAAATTAAGCATCAAATCGGGCATATTTCTCTTTTTCCAAGGTATGCTTCCCGCCATTCTTCTATGGTATTTCATAGGAGTCCCCTACCTCTCTATCGCGATTCCTGCACTTGTATATTATCTGCTTTATCTGCTGATGTATCATCGCATTCAAGGTTACACAGGCGACTGTTGCGGTGCTGTTTTCCTATTGACAGAACTCAGTTTCTATCTCACCTATATCATCATTTCATTTCAACTGCCAGTCAATCTATGAAAGTAACGCTCATCAGACACACCAAAGTGGACGTCCCTAAAGGCACTTGTTATGGTTGGAGCGACGTTCCCGTGGCCAATTCATTCGAAGAAGAAGCTGCTGTCACGAAGCAAAACCTCATGAAAAAGCAACCTTTCGATGCTGTTTTTTCCTCACCTTTGACGCGTGCACGCAAGCTCGCTGCCTATTGTGGATATCCACATCCCACACTCGACAACCGACTCAAAGAAATGAACATGGGCGATTGGGAAATGCGACTCTATGATGACATTGCCAAAGAAGACCCGCACATTCTGGCGTGGTATGAAGACTATATGCATCTTGAAGCTACAGGAGGTGAGAGTTTTCCGTTGCTCTACAACCGTGTTTCAGCTTTCCTCGATTGGTTAAAGACACAATCTTATGACCACGTTGCTATCTTTGCTCACGGTGGAGTGCTCATCTGTGCAGGTATTTATGGCGGACTGTTTGCAAAAGAAAATGCCTTCGAAAACCTTGTGGCATTCGGAGGCATACAAGAGATTGAAATATAAAAAGCTCTGTCATTCAAAAGTGTATTTTCTGCCGCTTTTCTCATCTTCTGCTTTTCATCCGCGGATGACGAGCATTTTTTATCTCTTCTTGCTTTCATCCGTGGATGACGAGCATTTTTTATCTCTTTTTCGCTTTCATCCATGGATGACGGACAATTTTTCTCGAAAATCTTCAATTTACTATCATATTTGAGCAGCTTTTTCTGGAAATCTTCAATTTACTATCGTATTTGAGCAGCTTTTCCAAAAAGTCGACGATTTACTTCCGTATCTGAATGATTTTTCGCGTTTTCTGCATTTCGCTTACGAGCGACGAATGATTTTCAGCATTTTTTGACTTTCCCTCGTGGGGGAAAGTCGATTTTCGCTGATTTTTTGTTTTCCCAAGGTTGGGACGGCCATTTTCTTCCGTTTTTTTGGTTTTCCCAAGTTTGGGAAAGGCGATTATCACTGTTTTTCAGTCTTCCCAACCTTGGGAAAGTATTTTCTGCCGATTTTCGATGCCTCTTTCCGCACATTTTACCAACTTCGAGAGACATTAAGGAGCAATGCTTACTGCTACCACACTATATGCAGGCAATAGCAACCGTCCATTCTGCACATTTACTAAAGCACCAGACTCTTCAGAAGAACGCAGTTGGCTGCTTTCGTCACCAGGTTTCCCACTGAAATAAACCATGCGAGGCTGTGCAGGAAGCGCAAGTCCGTCGACCTTCAGACTGACCGTTACAGGCAGCGCATTGACCAATTTCAAATAAGTATTGCCCGAACGACTGTCTTTAACCACACTGGCGGCCATACGATAAGCCAATTCCGGCGCTATTTCCACACGCGAAGCAACGTAGCTGTCGCCAGAGAATTGAGAGAAAAGGGCCTGTGTGTTGTAGCTCGGCGTAGTCTTCACTTCCGAAGCATTGAAATAAATCATGTCGGGATTCCAATTCTGATGTTTCTCATGACAAAGCAATGGAGCATAGCTTGTCATCTCAACAACATCGCCATTACGCTCGATATTACACAGATGAACAGCCTCGGCAAGCGCAGACTCCATTGTTCGCGTGCGAGAAGCATATTCGCCTAAGTACACTTTCGGGGCCTTACGGTCGTAGCTATCATAATAGTCTTGATTATGAAGGAACCAACCTGCCGACTCATAATAATGCTCATCCACGGCATCTATCACTTCCTTATGGGCCTTGGCAAACTTCCAGCCCTCAATGTAATCGGCCGATGGATAATGGAATGGGCCTACCGTACCAACGACCTCAATATCCGGATATTTGGCTTTCACAGCCTTGCAAATCATCAGATAGCGTTCTTCAAACTGCGTTGTTATCAAGTCTTCATTGCCAATGCCTATCATTTTCAATTGAAACGGAGCAGGATGTCCGGCATCAGCACGCATCTTTGCCCATTTCGAAGTAGCAGCATCACCATTCGCCCACTCTATCAAATCGAGTACATCTTGAACGTAGGCAGGCATCTCATTCATAGGAATACCTCCCTGCTGGCCGGCAATACCCTCGGCATTGGCTGCCGAGTTCTGACATGGGACACCTGCTGCAAGCACGGGAAGTGGCTCTGCGCCGATGTCTTCACAGAACTGAAAATACTCGTAGAAGCCTAAACCTCGCGTTTGATGATAGCCCCATATATTGCGGTCGGGCTTGCGGTTATACAGTGGGCCAATGCTTTCCTTCCAATGATAGATATTCTCTAATCCGTCACCATGCAGCATACAGCCACCCGGGAAACGCATAAACTTAGGCTTCAAGGCAGCAATCGCCTCTGCAATATCCTTTCGCATGCCATGCCCCTTATAGGTTTCGTGCGGAAACAATGACACCATATCTACAGCCACACGCCCTTCCTTGACACTGATAATCCGCAGACTACAGTTCTTTGGTTGCACGGGTTGCGCCCGCTTCTTGCCCACAGTATTCAACACAAGTGAATACTGCTGCCAGCCAGTTCCCTTGACTTTCAGTTTTCCTTCGGCCAAAGGTTGCCCCATACTATCTGCCAACTGCACAATCAGCTGACCTTTCTTTGGCTCCAAACAACGCGCATAGAGCGAGAAATCATAAAGTCCGCCACGGTCGTAAATCGTCTTATCCCAACCTTGGTTCACCAATGTGGCTTGATCCAGAATAGCATAATGTGGATTATTCTTACTCAAAGGCTGGTCTGTCGCAATCACCATAGGCTTGTCAGAAGTCCATGCTGTCTGGGCCATCCACCCCTTATGGTCGGCCGAAGTATATTCAAAGTCACCGTTTTCAAGCAGCTGTGCATAGAGACCTCCGTCTGCAGCACGACTGATATCCTCAAAGAAAACACCCACAAGCTTGTTACTTATGGACTTCGTTTGCGCATTGTCCACATGCAATGTAGCTTCCACAGGTTTGTGCAGTGAAGCGAAACGCTGTGCATCATCTTTCATTCTCTCAGCATAGAGCGCTGCATCCTTTTTCAAAGCAGCAAACCAAGAGCGGATATAATTCAAGTGCATAGCCGGCACATCAAACGCATTTCCCTTATAACTTTTCCCATTCACTTCGGCATTATCCACCTGCCAAAGAATGTCATCGGCTTCTGATGCAAGCGAATCTTCTACAAAATGTCGGAAATCTTCAGTAGCCTGCACATAGCGTTTGCCTTTTGCCGTCTTGAAATAGATGTCGAACGAGCCATCACCCATCTGATAGACAACGGGCTGATGTATGCCTTTTTCGCGCACAACAGGATAATCCTGCGGGCGCCAAGTAACCAAATCCTCTGAATAGGCAGCTGCAAACACAGGCGAAGTGCTGTTGACAGCCCACACAGCTCGCCACGTTCCGTCATTGGCCTTAGTCACAAAGGGATCAAACATCCGCTTCTCTACTCCCCATGGGCCATAATCAGATGCGCAAAGTTGCCCCACTTCATGCCACTTTTCATCATCCCCAAGGAATGCAAGATGCAGTCCTTCGCGCTCTCCTGGTGAATAAACGAAGATCTGACAGGTAGAGTCTTTACCCTGAATAGCATAGGCTGGCACGACATTCTGCGCCTGCAATGAGCCACAACTCAATAGAGCTGCCACCAAAAGTTTTGTTCCATGTTTCATGTTATATGACTGTATATGATTAGTTTTATTCTTTTCTTCTGCGCGATTAGCGTCAGATGGTCTCTCAATTAGCGTCAGATTAGCATGCAATATGCGTCAAATCACCGCGTGTTCTGCATCAAATTATAACACGATTTGCGTCAGATTACCACATGGGTCACAAGGTAAAAAACGGGACTGACTCGCATCACTGCGCCCCAGTCCCACAAAAAAATTAGAGAGTTATAAAAAAATCAAGTTACTATTAATGTAATTAGTCTACTTATAATATTCTTTCTTTCCTGCCGACAAAGTATTCTTCATCAGCGAGCAGATGGTCATCGGCCCCACACCTCCGGGCACAGGAGTGATGAAACTGCATTTCGAGGCCACCTCATCAAACTTGACATCACCGTTCAAGCGGAAGCCACTCTTACGCGTTGCATCGGGAACACGGGTCGTACCCACATCAATCACCACCGCGCCTTCTTTCACCATGTCGGCCGTAACGAAGTCAGGTTGCCCAATAGCTGCTATGATAATATCGGCCTCACGGCACTCTTTCTTCAAATCTTTCGAATGACTATGACACACCGTCACCGTTGCATCTCCGAAGTTTTTCTGCATCATCAGCTGCGCCATTGGCTTGCCTACAATGTTGCTGCGTCCCAACACAACACACTTCTTGCCACTCGTTTCAATATGATAATGTCTGAGCAAGGTGAGAATTCCCAATGGAGTGGCCGAGATAAAACAAGGGAGTCCGATGCCCATTCGTCCCACATTAATGGGATGAAAACCGTCAACATCCTTGCGGTAATCAATCGCCATAATCACCTTTTGCTCATCAATATGCTTCGGTAAAGGCAGCTGAACAATGAACCCATCAATATCCGTATCTTTATTCAGACGGTCTACACAGGCCAGAAGTTCAGTTTCTGTTACATCAGCTTCATAACGGATAAGGGTTGATTTGAACCCGCATTGCTCACAAGCGATAACCTTATTGCGAACATAGGTCTCTGATCCGCCGTCGTGACCAACCAGAACTGCAGCTAAATGAGGTTGCTTACCACCGGCTGCAATGATTTTCCTTACCTCTTCTGCAATCTCAGTTTTAATCGCTGTTGCCGTTGCTTTTCCGTCGATGAGCTGCATATCTTGTAAATTATTTTATTCTTTTCAGAGCTTTGGCATGCCTGGAATATTCATCCCTTTCATGCGACTCATCATGCCTGCCATCTGGTTTCCCGTGACCATCTTCATCATCTTGCGCGTCTGGTCAAATTGCTTGATGAGCTTGTTCACCTCCTGAATGCTCGTACCCGAACCTTTCGCGATACGCTGTCTGCGACTTGTGTTGAGCAATTCAGGACTTGTGCGCTCCTTTGGAGTCATACTTTTGATGATTGCTTCAATGCCCTTGAAAGCATTATCATCGATATCTACGTCTTTAATGGCCTTGCCAACCCCTGGAATCATACTTGCCAAATCCTTCAGATTGCCCATCTTCTTAATTTGTTCAATCTGTCCGAGGAAGTCGTTAAAGTCAAATTTATTCTTCTGTATCTTCTTCTGAAGTCGCTTAGCCTCCTCTTCATCAAACTGTTCTTGGGCACGTTCAACAAGCGAAACAATATCACCCATACCCAAAATTCGGTCGGCCATACGCATAGGATGAAACGCATCAATGGCTTCCATCTTCTCACCTGTACCGACAAACTTAATGGGTTTGGTGACAACCGTACGGATAGAAAGGGCTGCACCACCACGAGTATCACCATCGAGCTTGGTCAACACCACGCCGTCAAAATCTAAACGGTCATTGAATTCCTTTGCCGTGTTTACAGCATCTTGACCGGTCATGGAGTCAACTACAAAGAGCGTTTCGTCTGGGTGGAGTGCATTCTTCAGATTGGCAATCTCTGTCATCATCTCCTCGTCTACTGCCAAACGACCTGCAGTATCAACAATAACGACATCATTGCCCTTTGCCTTCGCTTCGCGGACAGCATTGTTGGCAATCGTGAGAACATCCTTGCTCTCGGGTTCCGAATACACTGGAACCCCAATCTGCTCACCAACAACTTTCAACTGCTCAATAGCTGCGGGACGATAGACGTCGCAAGCTACCAACAAAGGCTTCTTATTCTTTTTATTCTTAAGCAGGTTAGCGAGCTTTCCACTGAAAGTTGTCTTACCAGAACCTTGCAAACCACTCATCAAAATGATAGCAGGGTGGCCTTCAAGTTTGATATCAACGGTTTCACCTCCCATCAAATCTGCCAGTTCATCATGCACAATCTTCACCATCAACTGACCAGGCTTGACAGCCGTGAGCACGTTCATACCCATGGCTTTTTGCCTTACAGTATCAGTGAAACTCTTGGCAACTTTGAAATTGACATCGGCATCAAGCAAAGCTCTGCGTACGTCTTTCAAAGTCTCGGCAACGTTGATTTCGGTGATTTGACCTTCACCTTTCAGTATTTTGAATGATCGTTCTAACCTATCACTTAAGTTCTCAAACATAAATTACGTTCCTTAGTTTTTTATAATTCTCCCACTATAAAAGAGGCTCTCTCTATAAGCATGAAAGTTGGCCCATTTTAGACTATGCAAAAATACATAATATAACGGAGAAATAAGATGAATTGGATTGGAATTTAAAAATAATTAAGAAAAATCCTTTTCATTATCATATTCCCCGATTATTCCTGCCTAAAAATCAAACTTTACAACCAAAGGGAGATGGTCGCTGAAGCCATTAAGATACTTTGCACCATGGAAATTACGCAAGGGTTGCAAACCTCCATAAACTTCATCATCAGTTAACAGAAATGGAAAATCAGCTATCGTACAACTTCGGAACAAAGGAACAAGGGCTTCACTGCACAGCACATGGTCCAGACTTCCCCACTCACCTCGATATTTATAGGTTCCTTTTGCCCCATGAGTTCCCTTAGCTGACGCCGAAACATCAGCAAGACCACAAGATATAAGATATTGAATACTAACATCTTGTGTATAGTCATTAAAGTCTCCCGCGATAATAATATGAGCAGAAACTGAATTGCTTTTCACGGAATCTACCGCCTCCTGCAACCGCTTGACCACTGCCATTCGATTAGGACATGTGGCAATTTCACCTCCACTTCTACTCGGTGCATGCACCACAAACACATGAAGCGTATCGCCAGAAATTATCTGTCCGGCAGCATAGAGAATGTCACGCGTGGGTCGCATGCCCTTGAGTGGCGTCACACGAATGGCATGCCAATACAACAAACGAAAGGTAAAAGGCGAATAAAGCAAAGCCACATCAATGCCTCGGATATCGGGTGAATCGGTCATCACATATTCATAACGAGCCTGACGGAGCAGCGAGCGCTTCGTTAGGTCACGCATGACAGAGTCGTTTTCAACTTCACAGAGCGCGACTAAATCAGGTAACACCCAGTTGTTTCCCTCTCCTCCACACGCAATTATCTCCTGCCCGATGTGATTAAGCTTCTTCCAATAACGGTTCGCATTCCAATGATGATAGCTGTCGGGGAGATATTCCATATCCTGTTTCAAGGAATCATGCTGCGTATCGAAAAGATTCTCGCAGTTCAATTCCACGAAAGTAAAGATGCCAAGCAGAAGATAAAACAGTTTCATAGGCACATTTTTTTCAGACAATATCGTCTTTTACATGGTTACGAATACGCATCAAAAAATCTTTCATCGCTGTTGCATCCTTTCGGTCGATGATGTCAATGAGTTCTTTCAAAGCCTGCCTAATCTGCACAACCTGACCGCCCGTATAAGGGTTAAAGAGGATTTCCTGCAACAGGTAATCGTCTTCATTCAACACACCTTTAGCGATTTGCATGTGGCGTTTGAAGGTTGTTCCCGGTGCATCCTGATGCTTCATCACAGCAGCGAACACGAAAGTAGAGACAAACGGAATACTCAAAGAGTAAGCAACGGTCTCATCATGTTCCTGAAAAGAATATTCATAGATATTGAGTCCAAGTCGTTGATAGAGGTCTTTGAAGAAGATACGCCCCATATAGTCACCTTCGCTGATGATAATTGCGTTCTCTTCGCTCAACTGATTAAGGTTGGCAAAGGTTGGGCCAAACATAGGATGAGTGCTTACATAAGGGTGTCCACTCTCTTCATAGAACGCTTTCAAGCCCGTCTTCACACTGGCAATATCGCTGATAATACACTCTGCCGGCAAACAAGGCAACACTTCTTTGAAAGCTGCGAGCGTGTATTTCACGGTCACAGCATTGATTACCAACTCGGGTGCAAAGGCCTTAATCTCATCCAACTGTGTGAAACGCTGGCAGTTATAGGTGAAACGCATACGCATTGCATCCTTTTCATAAACCGCCACCTCATGCTCAAAACTAAGCAGATCGATGAAGAAACTCCCCATCTTTCCTGCTCCCATAATCAATATTTTCATGCTTACTGATTTACGATTTCCAACTGCTGACGCACGCTCTCTTCATGAATATGCTCAAACACTTGCGCTGCAAACTCGGGACTCATGCCACAAAGACTGGCCTGAGCACCACGCTTTGACAGGATTTCATTATAGCGATTGGTCTGCAACACGGTCATATTATGTTCTTTCTTATAAGTTCCTATCTCACGGCAGATACGCATACGTCTGGCCAGAAGTTCCATTAATTGATTGTCGAGTTCATCTATCTGCGCACGCAAGGGACGCAATCCCTCGGTCGTTGTATGCTCATCACGCACCACAAGAAGGCTCAAAATATAATCCAAAATATCAGGAGCCACCTGCTGTTTGGCATCACTCCATGCCTCATCGGGTGAGCAATGGCTTTCAACAATCAGCCCATCGAAACCCAAATCCATAGCCTGCTGACACAGAGGTGCTATCAAATCACGCCGTCCACCGATATGACTGGGATCACAAATCATTGGCAGTTCAGGTATGCGACGCCGCAATTCTATAGGTATCTGCCACATTGGTAAGTTGCGATAAATCTTCTTATCAAAGCTTGAGAAACCCCGATGAATGGCTCCCAGACGCTTAATGCCAGCCTGATTGAGACGCTGCAAGGCTCCAATCCACAACTCTATATCCGGATTTACAGGGTTTTTCACCAGCACAGGAATGTCAACACCTTGCAGACAATCAGCCAAAGCCTGCATTGCAAAGGGATTAGCACTCGTGCGGGCACCAATCCAAAGCACATCAATGCCATATTTCAAGGCCAGCTCTACATGTTCGGGCGTTGCCACTTCTGTGGCAGTCAGCATTCCCGTCTGCGCTTTCACTTCTTTCAACCACGGCAGAGCCTTCTCACCATTACCTTCAAAACCGCCTGGTTTGGTACGTGGTTTCCAAACTCCTGCACGGAAGATATGACAACCTTTGGCAGCTAATTGGCGTGCTGTTGTCAATACTTGCTCTTCTGTTTCGGCAGAACATGGGCCAGCTATCACACAGGAAGGGCGTTCCTTGTCGCTGGGTAAATTCAGAGGTTTCAATTCAAGTTCCATATATTCTCTACTTTAATATTTGACGTTTTATATTTAGTTCCTATAACATTATTCTTTTCCAATAAGCTTTATGAACCATTTTTTCCTATCTAATGGTAAAATTCAATGTTCAAAGTTGTAGCTTCAATATCCGTTTCAGCGCCTCCTCCAACTGCTTTTCCTTGGCACAAAGACTCAAACGCACATAGCGTTTACCATTCTCACCAAAGATAAAACCAGGCGTAATGAATACTTTCGCCTCATGAAGCACACGTTCTGTAAGTTCTTCCACATCGGCGTAATGGTCGGAAATGCGTCCCCAAAGGAACATTCCCACCTGCTGCGCATCAAACGAACAGCCCAATGCAGTCATAATTTTCTCGGCAATCCTGCGCCTGCGCTTGTACACATCTACATTATACTCGCGGTGCCAAGCTTCATCATTTGTGTTGAATGCCTCGGCAGCAGCCAACTGCAAACCGCGAAATGTGCCACTGTCGATATTACTCTTTATCTTCAATATCCAACTGATAAACGTAGGGTTCGAAACACACATGCCAACACGCCAGCCCGGCATGTTATAGGCTTTGCTCATCGAATTGAACTCAATTGAGCAGTCGCGTGCACCTTCCACCTGCATGATTGAAAGCTTCTCGCCCTCGTTGAGAATGAAAGAATAAGGATTATCATTGACGATGACGAGGTCGTGAACCTTGGCAAAAGCCACCAATCGCTCAAAAGTTTCACGGCGTGCATTGCCTCCTGTGGGCATATTGGGATAGTTCACCCACATCAATTTCACTCCCGTGAGGTTCATTTGTTCCAAAGCTTCAAAGTCGGGCTGCCAGCCATTGTCCTCCTGCAGATTATAGTTCACAATCTCTGCACCGAGAATCTTGCTCAAACTGGTATAGGTAGGATACCCCGGATTGGGCACCAACACCTTATCACCAGGGTTCACAAAGGCCAGCGTTGTATGCAGAATACCCTCCTTACTTCCTATCAAAGGTTGGATTTCAGTCTTCGGATCCAACGTCACACCATACCAACGCTGATAGAAAGTAGCCATAGCCTCGCGCAGTTCAGGCGTCCCAACAGTTGGCTGATAGCCATGAGCATCAGGCCTACGCGCCACCTCACAAAGCTTATCTATGGTTTGTTTAGACGGTGGAAGGTCGGGACTTCCAATGGCTAAACTGATGATATTCTCACCAGCGGCATTGAGTTGGGCAACTTCTTTCAGTTTTCTGCTGAAATAATATTCCTGAATTTCATTGACTCTATTTGCTGCTTTCATATTCTCCAAGTATTTTTATGTTCTTTACAAGCGGTGTGATGGCATCTATACTCTGACGATAACGCATGGGATTTGAGAAAACAATGTCAACATAGAACATATACTCCCACTCGCGACCGATAATGGGAAGCGACTGGATTTTCGTCAAGTTGATACCATAGAAACTGAGAATAGTGAGGATTTTACTCAGGCTTCCCTCTTCATCGGGCAGGCTGAACACCAAGCTCGCCTTGTTAATCTTTTCTTCCGAACGGAGCAAAGAGGCCTGCGAAGCATTGCTCAACACGAGGAAACGCGTAAAGTTATGCTTGTTGTCATGAATGTCTTCCTGCAACACTTTCATGCCATACAGCTCGGCAGCATAACTCGAACATATAGCAGCCCAACCGTACTTTGCATGATGAGCAATGTATGCTGCACTGCCGGCTGTGTCTTCTGCGACCACAGCTTTTAGTTCAGAATGCATGGCAAGGAAGTTACGACACTGCGCCAAAGCCACGGGGTGGGAATGCACTTCATGGATATCACTCCAGTCCTCACTGGCAAGACAACATAGCGCATGTTTGATATGAAGTTTCTGTTCGCCTATCACAACAGCCCCACTCGAACGCAACAGTTCATAATTATGGAGCAATGAACCGGCAATCGTATTCTCAATGGCTACGAGTCCAATCACAGATGAGTCATGCTGAATATGTTCAAACACTTGTTCGAACGTCTTACAGCAAAGCAATTCAAACGCTTCGCCATCAAAATATTGATGTGCTGCGATGTCATGGAAGGAACCACGTTCACCCTGTATTGCTATTTTCTTCATACGTTGACAAATGAAAAACGGTCCTCGCTCTTACAAGCGGGACCGTTTCGTATTTTGTTTTTTAATTCATTCTAACCTTAAGTTGAAATTCACACGCAACTTCCCGCTTTACAATTCCTTGCAAAGTAAAAATAAAAGTAATAAAAAGATGCGTATGACTTCATATCTTGTTTTTTAGACGATGCAGTCGCATAATGCAACTGTTCCTTTTGCAAAAGTAGAATTTTTATTTTATTCCGCCAAACAATATGTCACTTTTCTTTCTGAAAATCTATCCCCAAGGTTCAAGAAAAGGCGAAATAGCGTGAATGATTTGTGAGTCAGTCGGTTCTGATTTTTAAGCCTTTCGGCGCAAAACCTCGAAAAGACAGGCTTATGCCTACTTCGGACAGAGCAGCGTTACCAAAACATTACCGCCTCCTTTGCAAGTGAGGGTTGGGAAAAGCGGTAACGAACAGCGCAATATCCGACCTGAATTTCGGGGATTACCTCCTGCAAAGGTACTTCGATGAAAAGAAACAGGCAAATAAATTGCGGATTGTTTCTTTACCATTGAACGACAATGTTTTGCATAGCAACAAATAACCTGACAATGAATAGTTTTGTAAACCGTAAAAAGTCAGAGTTATGCGTAGTACGTTTAAGGTTCTGTTCTACCTCAAAAAGAACACCCCCAAGAAGAACGGTTCCGTTCCCGTGATGTGCCGTATCACCATTGACGGTACGATAGCCCAGTTCAGTTGCAAATGCGACATCCATCCCGACTTGTGGGACATCAAGAGCAACCGTGCTTCGGGCAAAAGTACCGTGGCGTTGGAAACCAATCGTTTCTTAGACAAGATACGTGTCGGTATCAATGCCAAATACAAGGAGATAGCCGAGCGGGATAACTATGTCACTGCCGAGAAAGTGAAGAACGCTTTCTTGGGCTTGGAAATGCGGCATGAAACCTTGCTGAAAGTCTTTGCCCAGCACAATGAGGACTTTTTCAAACAGGTCGATGCAGGCTTGCGATGCCCATCCACCTACCACAAGTATTGCACGGTCTATAAGCATTTGGAGGAGTTCATCAAGAACCGCTACCGTGTCAGCGACATTGCTTTGAAAGAACTCACTCCGGCTTTCATTACCGACTTTGACATCTTCCTGCGCACCGAAAAGCAATGCTGTAACAACACGGTATGGATTTACATGATGCCCCTGCGCCGTATGATTACCATTGCCCAGAATCACGGATGGATAGTTCGTGACCCGTTCGTGGATTACAGCATATCCGCCGAGAGTACCGACAGGGACTATCTGACCAAGGATGAAATCCGCAGGCTGTTGGATTTGAAATTCAGGCGTAAATCAATGGAACTTGCTCGGGATTTGTATGTTTTCTGTTGCTTTACAGGCTTGTCCTTTACCGATATGAAGAACCTGACCAAAGATAACCTTCAGACTTCTTTTGACGGTAAACTCTGGATTATGACCAAGCGACAAAAGACAGGTGTGGAGTCCAATATCATGCTTTTGGATATTCCGAAGCAGATTATCGAGAAGTACGATGGCATGGCGAAGGAGGATTACCTCCTGCCCGTTCCGCAGTATATTACCGCCTGCAAGAACATCAAGAAAATCATCGGACTCTGCGGTATCGAAAAAGAGATTACGTGGCACACCAGCCGCCATACCATGGCAACGGAAATCTGTCTGACCAACGGCGTTCCCATCGAAACCCTTTCCAAGATGCTCGGACATACGAACATCCGCACCACGCAGATTTATGCCAAAATCACCCACGAAAAGGAAAGTCGAGATATGGCGGCACTTTCCGATAAACTGAGTAAGATAGAGCAGTTCAATGGGATCACTATATAAAAGAAGGACGAACGATGAAAAGAGAAATCATAACCATTGGAGAGAATGGAAAAGTACATATCCCGACAACTCCCGTTTGGATGTCGGCTTGTGAAATAGCCGATTTGTTCGGCGTATTCTCCGGCAAGGTAAACAGCCACATCAAGTCTATCTTCAAAGATGGCTTGCTCAGGGAAGATGAGGTAATGCAAACGCTATTGTTTAGGGATCGTGCGGTGGATTTATACAACCTTGAAATGATTACGATGCTGTCATTTCGCTTTGCTTCTCCACAGGCAAAGAGTTTCCGTCAATGGATAATCGGAAGACTGACCGAAAAGAAGAGAACAAGTCCTCCATTACTTGTGTGTTATGGCAAAGGCGGATGGTACAACTGAATATGAGAACAGGCAGTAAGAGAAGAGTTTCTTACTGCCTGTTGCTCTGTCAAGGCTTCTCAAACCGAGGGCGATAATTCTCCTGCAACAGTTTTTCTACATCTTCTTCCCGGTAGAGTACCTTTCCGCCTAACTTAACAAAGGAGATTCTTCCCATGTTGCGATAATCCTGCAACGTGCGTCGGTTGATATGTAACAGGCGGGATAACTCATCATCCGTCAGATAGCGATGCCCGTTAAGCAGAGGTCTGTTCTTTTTACGCAAGGCATCAATTCCCTTTATCATGCGGTCGCTCGCGTTGAGAAAGTGCGCAATCTCTTCATTGTTCTTGGTCTTTACGTCGTTGTCCATATTTTACATCGGATTTAGTGGTGATATTATTCATTGGTCATAAAGCGGAGGATTGTTCGAGCAGTTTCCCGACATCCTCCGGCTTGTAGAACATCTTATACCCTATTTGTGTATAGGGCAACATTCGGTTGCTACGGTAGGTCTGCAAGGTACGCAAACTGATGTTCAGGATTTGACAGACATCCTGATTGTCCAGCCATCTGCCCATACGCTTCTCGTCACATTCCCGACACAGGGCATCGACTTTGGCGGTCAAAATGCGGAAACACTCCATCATGGCTTCATACGTTTTCTTCTCGATTGTTATTACTTCCATATTTCTGTTCGTTTTAAGATTACACTTTGTGCAAATGTACTTATGGCGTAAGTATTCAAGACCAGCATTTCCTTTATTGCGTACTTGTGGCTTCGATATGGATGCTTTTGTCGTATGGCTTTTGGAATCAGACAGAAAAATCTCTATTCAGTACATATTTAGCATACAATCCGGACGGTTTTAACTCCCGAACTTTGCAGCATAATCAAATTCAAAGCGTCATGGATGTCATAACAATCGAAAGCAAAGCCTACCACGAACTGATGGGCAAGATAGAGAAGATTCTCCGGTATGTGGAAAGGGAAGAAAAGGCAAAGATAGAGTATGAGAACCGCCTTGTCACCAATGATGAGTTAGCCGAGATACTCGGCATCAGTAAGCGTACTCTCCAGCGTATGCGCAGTACGGACAGAATCAGTTACAAGATGATCTACGGACGTTGCTACTATGACCTGCACGACATCGAGGAGGCGATACGAAACAAGAGCCTGTACTGCAATCCTCAGAACCTGAAAGAACTACGGCATAACTTCGAACTTAAAAGCAGGAGGATAAAGGATGGAACTATTGGATAGAGCGACCTTCCTTGAATGGATGGAACGCATCATGAAGCGTTTCGATGACCTAAAACAGACAGCTCCCGACATCCCCCAGCGTCCGATGATAGACGGAGAACCTCTGCTGGATAATCAAGAGGTGTGCATGATGCTTCAAGTGAGCAAACGTACCCTGCAACGTTATCGGGCATCGGGGACACTTCCTTACCACATCGTTTACCACAAGACGTGGTATCTGGAATCGGAAATCCTTGCCTTTATGCAAACCCACTTTACAGAGAACCTCAAACGCAAGAGGAAGAGACCTCCCAAAGGCACGTAATTTCGGATTGTACGCAACAGCAAAGCCCCCGTTTTGTCGTAATGACAAGTCGGGGGCTGCCGGTTGAATGTGATGATGACATTGCAGATTATATTTTCGGTCTGACGATAAACACCTTTTCCGCCAGAGACGGCGGTAGTCCGTCCATTGCGGGCTGTGTAGCGGAGATACTCTGCCCGTTGCTTTCCAACGGTCTGTCGGTTTGAACCGCAGAGGTGCCTACGGAGGAGGCGGTGACAGTCGGCTCAATCGGATGTGACCGTTCCATCTCTTCCGTCTTTCCTTCGCCGTCCTGCATCACCTCCGTTCCTTCTTGCTCACTCTCTCCCTGCTCGATGGGTTTTAGAGAGAGCTGTATCTTGCGGTCAAGGGCAGCGAGTTCCGTTTTGAGGTCTTTGAGCTGCTCTTCCTTCTTCCAAGAGCCGTTCACGACCTCCTGCAAAACAGGAATATCCTTGGCTATCTTTTCCGTGTCAGCCTTAAACTTCTCAATCAAGCCGGGTATCTTTTCCAAGGCGTTCAGGAAGTTCATACTGGCGAGTTGCGGGTCTGCCGCAATCCTGCCGTTGTTGTAGCTGTACTTCATCCCACTTTCTCCCATCACGAAGAACTTGTTCTGTGAAAGGTCGAAAAGGTCTTTGGAGGAGGACTCCGTCTTGACCACGAGATTAAATCCGTAGAGTGTTCCGATATTGAAATACTCTCCCCGTGTGCAGGCTTTCTCGTTGATTTCCGCGAGCTTGGCGGCAATGCGTTTCGGGTCGCTTCCTTCCACCCCTTTGAGCGTTATCGGATTGAGAATATTGCCATCCTTATCCTTCTGCACACGGCTTTGGTACAAGTCCCAGTCACTTTGGAAACGGGCAATCAATTCCTTGTTTCCGTCCACCGTTCTCATAACTTCGTCCAATCGGCCTCGGGAGGATGACTTACTGCGAATGAACGCCTGCCGTTCGCTGTCCAAACCGGCAATCTTCTTTTCCAACTTTGCCTTTTCCAGCAGGTCGGTATTCCCGGAGAGGATGGCGACATACTCGGAAAAATTCATTCCCGATTTCTCGTCCATACTTCCCTCGTCGATGGTACGGCTGCCCATACGGTTGTTTTTAAGCTGTTCGATGAAGAGTTGCTTGTTATATAACAGGTTGAACTTGTAGCTGTCAAGCGATTTTTCCACCGCATAAATGATGACATCCACATTGTTGTCCGCATGAAACTTGGCGACTTCGTTTCCTTTACGCACGGCTCTGCCATCCCTCTGTTCCAAGTCGGAAGGACGCCAGGGACAGTCAAGATGATGAATGGCTACGGCACGTTTCTGGGCGTTCACACCTGTGCCGAGCATGGAGGTGGAACCGAACAACACGCGTATTGTTCCCTCGTTCATGCCTGCAATGAGCGTCTTTCGTGCCTTGTCGGTCTTGGCTTCCTGAATGAAGCGTATCTCCTGAGCGGGTATGCCGTGGTCTTCCACCAACTTGCGCTTGATTTCGGAATAGGGATTCCATTCGCCTGGCTTATACGTACCGAGATCACTGAATACAAATTGCGTTCCTTTCTGCTCCTCAAACTTGTGATAGTATTCCGCAATCTTGGCGGCACAGTGGGAGGCTTTGTTGTCCACATGATCTCCGTACTTGTTCGGGTCAATGAGCCTCAGGTCCAAGCTCATCTTCCTCGCCATATCTGTGGCAATGAGCATCTTGGCTTTTTCCTCCCGTTCGGAGAGTTTGGGACGTCCCAGCAGTTCCGCGTTGCCCGTCTTGGCAAATTCCACCAGTTTGGCGATGAACTCCTCCTGTTCGGGAGTGGGCGGTATGTTGTGCATAATCTCATTCTTTTCGGGGCGGTCTATGCCGATGTCCTTTGCCGTCCGATAATCGGTGATTTGAGCGTAGAACGCCGCTAACTCCGGCACTTTGATGAAATAGCGGAAACGCTCCTTCTGCACGATTTCATTGGTGACGGAGAACTCATAGTCCACCGACTTCTTGGCAAAAATGGCTGCCCACGCGTCAAAGGTCTTGATGTTCTGTGCTTCAAGGGCTTGGGGACGCAGGTACTTGAACAGCAGGTACAACTCCGTGAGTGAGTTACTGATGGTTGTTCCCGAAAGGAAAGTGGCTCCCAAGTCTTTTCCCGTCCGCTCCTGTATTGTGCGGATGGCAAAGAGCATATTCAAGGCTCTTTGGCTCCCCTCACTGTTGCCAAGCCCTGCCACACGGTCGTGGCGGGTGTTGAACATCAGATTCTTGAACGTATGCGACTCGTCCACGAACAGATGGTCTATACCCATGGTCTTGAAATCTACCACGTCGTCCTTTCGGTTCTCTATCTTGAACTTGATTTCATCCAGCTTCGCCTGCAAGTTCATCTGCCGCTTGACAAGCCCTTTCTCCATTGCACGGGAGATGCTGCGTCCCTGCTGACGCAGGACATCCAAGTTTTCCTCTACACTGTCCAACTCATCCTGAAGGATTTTCTGCTGTATCTCGTCCGACTGCGGTATCATGCCGAACTGGTCGTGCGTGAGGACAATGCAGTCCCAGTTGTTGTTCTTGATGTCGTGGAAAATCCGCTGCCGCTTATCGGGCGTGAAATCGTTCTTTCCCGGATAGAGCAGCTTGGCATTCGGGTAAGCCGTTTGGAAAGTCTGTGCTATCTCCTGCACGTTGGCTTTGAGAGCGAGTATCATCGGCTTGTTTGCCAAGCCGAGCCGTTTCATCTCATAAGCAGCGGTACACATGATGAGCGTTTTCCCTGCCCCTACTTGATGGTCACAGATACCTCCTCCGTTAAGCTTCAACATCCACACGGCATCCTTCTGACTATCGTACAGGCTTTCGATACCCAAGCCTTTCAGATTAAGGTCGGGGAATGTCTGATGGGAACCATCATACTGGGGACGCACAAAACAATTGAAAGTGTCATTGTAGAGTTTCTCCAACCGCTGCTTGAACTCATCGCTCTGCTCGTTCAGCCAATCGGTGAAGCCGTTTCGTATCTCATCGATTTTAGCGTTTGCCATCTGTATGGCTTCCGTGTCCCGTACCTTGACCTCCTTGTCGCCGACCATGATTTTCTTGGTGATGTCGGGCGTCGTATTCAGCAGGGCGTGTTTCATCAGGGCAATGCCATCGTATCGACGATGCTGTCCCCGCACACAGAACCTGTCCCAGATATTGGCATTGTGCATCCGTGCCTCCACGGAGTATTCGTCCGCACTTGAATTGTAGCGTATCATCACCTCCGTGTCGAAAAGGTGCGAGGCATAATCGGAGTAGAGATTTACGGGAATCCATCGCTCCCCGAAGTTGAAATCCAAGTCCACGAAGGGAATTGGTTCGGGGATGGCATCTTTCAGTGCCTGCAAGGAGGCTTGCGCCCTTGTGTCCTCCGGATGCTCCAATAGATATTGTCCGATACGCTCCGATGCAGCAACCACATTGCCCGATATGAACTTTTCGGCAATTTCATACCCTCCCTCCAAGGGATTGTAGTAAATCCTGCCGTACAGCTCGGAGAGCATTTCCTCTTCGGAACTTTCGGGAAGCAATGACAGCATATACTCGGTGTCCACCGCTCCGAATTTATTGAGTGAAGCCGAGAGCGCCTCTTGGGCATTGCCCACCTCTGTCACTTCGTGCAGGCTGAAAGAAACGGGCTGACGGAAAATATCGGCTTTGAGCGTTTCTTTATCCACCTTCCGTTCCAAGAAAAGGATCTCCCTACCACCGGCATCCATCAGGATCTGCTCGTGGTTCTTGCGGTCGTTCAGATGCCCGTACAGTCGCACGAAACGGTCGTACAGTTCATTGAGGTTCTCTCGCAAGGATTCATTCGCCACCTTGCGTTCCGCTTCATAGTCATAGAGTGCGTGGTAGGCGTCACGCAGGTCTATGTAGAGCAGCATTTTCTGTCGTTCTTGGGACGGGAGGTCTATGGGCTGGAACATTCGGCTGTCCTCCATATCACGGACAAGCATTCCGACTTGAAAGTCCGAAGCCAGCAAAGACCCCTCTCTGAGGTGTTCGTGCCATTCCCCCTCATAGAGGCGCTGCTGCATCCCTTTCTCCTTGTCCTGCTGCCACCACAGCTCTCCCGTGTCTTTCAGCCCCAGTGCCGTATCATTGCTTTGTGAAGTCTCGGAAAAGATGGAGGGTGATACGACAGATTTCAGTTTTGCGGCAGCTTTACGTTTGGGCTTTTCCTCCGGGATAACATTGCCGAAAAGGTCGAGCAGTTGTACCTGCGGAGCGACACTGCTTCGGGATTGCTCCGTCGGCTGTTCCTCTCTCGGTTGCCCCACCTCTTGGTGTGGTTGCTCCTCTGTCGAAGCGACAGGCGTAAGCGTTGCTTCTTGCTGCTTGACTTCGGGAGGAACGGAAACGGCAACTTGGGGTTGCTCCTGAATGAAGATGTGTTTCTGGTACAACGCCACGTCCAAGCGTTTGACTAAATCAGCTCGCAGGATTTTGCCCATATCGGTGGCGATGCCTTCCGCTCCGCCCTCGTGATGGAACAGGATGGCGGGCTTGCCGTAAGGATCGGTATCCTGCTTCCATTCGGTATGCACGATTTGCGACATGCTTCGCAGATAGGTATTGAACAGCACTCCACTGGGGCGTTTCTCACTCTTGATGAAACGCTGTTCTTCTTCGGTCAGTTCCTTTTTCCCACTCTGCTTTTGCAGGACGATAAGGTCACTGCCCACTTCTGTTCCCGCATTTTCTGTAAAGAGATTGTTCGGCAGGCGGACTGCCGAAATAAGGCGGGTATGGCTCATCAGCCACTCCCGTACCGGCTCGTTTGTCGGGGCATTCATGACTCCTTGCGAGGTAATGAATGCCAACACACCGCCTTCGCGGAGCATATCCACCCCCTTGACGAAAAAGTAATTGTGCAGGGACATGCGGGCGATCTTTCGGGCAGGTTCGTCTGTCTTGCTGAAAACAGGGTCGAAGACGGCCACATCTCCGAAAGGAATGTTGCTGCTGACCACATCGAAATAACCTCCGAGCTTGGATTCGATTTCCTCGAAGCCTCGGATGCGTATCTTGTCTTCGGGATGCAGGGCGGAGAGCATCTGTCCCGTAAGGATGTCTTTCTCGAAACCGAAAGTCGTATGCCCTTCGGCTGCAATGCCGTCAAAAGAGCGGATGAACTCGCCCAGTCCCGCCGAGGGGTCGAGGATACGCTTGGGGACGATGCCTGCCTCCCGTAAGGAAGCGGCAATCTCCCGCACTACGGGCGCAGGAGTATAGAAAGCGGTCATCACGGAATTTTTCAGGCTCTGCATATAACTCTTGTACTGCGACTCGGAAGCGGTGTTGTCCCGAATGATGCGATGCAGCTCCATCACCAAGGGGAATAGCTCCAGCTCCGACTTGTTCCATCGGGCGATGTCCTCCATCGTGTTGACGGGAGAGAGGATACACTTCAAAGCCCCGAAGCCCGTATAAGCCCGCAACACCTCCATTTCCTCCTCCGTTGCCGTGCGTTGTTCCCGATGCAGGGCAAAGACCGTCTTGATGGCTTCTATGTTCGCCCTTAGATGCTCCTTCTTGTTATAACTTGCCATCTTCTTCGAGTTTTAGTTGAACAAAACCCGTAATCTCCGTATAGAGGGAGTTGTATTCGGGCATATAAGCGAACTCGTCCGAAATCGGATACTTGGCGAAGATGCTTTCTAAGAGTGGGCGCAGACGGATGGCGGTCTCCCTGACCGCTTCAAGCGGCACTTCGGCAGAGAACTCATTCCAAAGAACGGAAGAGATGGTATCGTGGCGGGAAAAGTGCAGACCCGCATAGAGCGTCTTATTGGCAATGCCGATACATTCGGCTATGGGAAGACCGGCATCGAAGGCTTCGGCATAGGCTTCAGAAGCAGATGCCGCACGCTCTTTGATAAAAGAAATATCATCGGCTTTTTCGGGATGGCTTTCCCGAAGAAAAGAGAGCAGGGATAGCTCGTAATAGGAAAATCGAATGGCTGTCATATCTGTGATTTTAATGGGTATATAATGCAAAGGCACTCGACGTCCCCGCCGAGTGCCACCACTAAAATCCGCAGTAAAAACAACAGGATTGTTTATGACCGCATCATTCAGTGGCAAAATTAGCAAATTACGGGGATTTACCTTCGGGATTTGCCCGGTTTTTTACGCTCGGGGAAGATGAAGACCGTCTTGAACTCTCCGTCCAAGGAGAGAGAAGCCTCGAAGCTCTTGCCCGTTTTGGAGGTAAAGCCCTTGATGATGCCAGTCTCTCCGTTTACCGCCAACTGCGTCAGTTGTTCGTCTGTGAGGCTCTTGCCTGCCACGCTGCGGAAAAGCGTCAGCCCACAATCGGCATCAGAGCATTTGGCACATCGAGGATAGAAGACCAGTGAGCCTTTGCCGCATTTGGGACAATGGATGTCGCTCTGTTTCTTGGGAAAGAGAATTTTGGAGGAAAGCAGTTCGTCGGTAATCTGTGTGGCGTAGTTTTCGATGCCCTTGCGAAACTCTTGCTCTTTCAACTCTCCTCGTTCGATTTTCGCCAAGTCTGCTTCCCATTGTCCGGTCATCTCAGCATTGCCGATTTTCATCCCCTTGACGATGGAATAGACGGCAAGTCCTTTCTCCGTGGGGACGAGCGACTTCTTTTGGCGCACCATGTATTCACGGGCAAAGAGGGTTTCGATGATGGCGGCACGGGTAGCAGGCGTGCCGATACCGCAATCCTTGAGCTGCGTACGCAGTTCCTCATCCTCCAGTTCCTTGCCTGCCGTCTCCATAGCCGCCAACAACGAGCTTTCCGTGTGCAGAGGCTTGGGCTTGGTCGTTCCCTGTGCCAACGAACAGGCGCAGAGCGGAAGTTGCTTACCTTCCTCCCATTGAGGAATGATGATGCCTTCTCCGTTTTCCCTGCTTTCCCGTTCTTCGGCTTCCTGCTGCTCCTTGTCTTTCTTCCTGCTGTTTTTGAGGACGGCACGCCAACCCTCTTCCTTGATGATTTCACCTTTGAGGATGAACTTCACGCCTTCACAAATGGCAGTAACCGTACTGACATCCTTCACGCAACGGGCGGAGAAAGCTTCGAGCATACGTCCGGCTATCATATCGTAGATGACTACTTCCTCTCCGAACATGTCTATCGGTTTCTTGCCCGTGATGAGCAGGGCGTGGTGGTCGGTCACTTTCGTCCCATCCACAGAGTGCGCATTGAGTTCGGTCAGTCGGTGGGCATGGACACCCCAAACGGAATGGTCGTGCAAAAAGGCTATCAAGGCAGGTATTTCGGCAAACACATCTTCAGGGATATGACGGCTGCCCGTGCGTGGATAGGTGATGTACGCCTTCTCGTAGAGTTTCTGCGCCAAGGAAAGGGTCTGTTCCGCCGAATAGCCGAATCTACTGTTCGCTTCTTTCTGTAGGGTGGTCAAGTCGTACAGAAGCGGTGGCTCCTGTCTGGTCTCCTTGCGCACAATCGTTTCCACGGTGGCATAAGGAGCCTGTTTGAGTTTATCATACAGGGCGGTGGCTTCCGTCTTATCAAACCAGCGGTCGGCAGAAGAAAAACGGAAGCTCTCATCACCCTCCTTTACAGCAAGACTGAGTTGCCAGAATGGCTGTGGCTCGAACTTCTTATGTTCCAAGAAACGGGAGCAGACCATACAGAGAGTCGGGGTCTGTACCCTACCCAAGGAGTAAGTACCTCGTCCTGCCGCTATGGATATGGCTTGGGTGGCATTGATACCCACCAGCCAGTCGGCTTCGCTGCGTGCCCGGGCGGCATAATAGAGATTGTCATACGCCGCACCGCTTTGCAGATGGGCAAGCCCCTCTTTGATGGCTTTGTCCGTAAGCGAACTGATCCACAAACGGTCGAATGGTTTGGCGATGCCGAGATACTCATAGATGAACCTGAAGATCAACTCACCCTCCCTTCCGGCATCGGTGGCTACGATGATGCCCTCTGCCGCTTTGAAGAGTTTTTCAATGACTTTGAGCTGGGCAACGGCACTCGGGTCTGCCTTGTAGCCTTTACCGCTCCTGACTTGGCGGGGAATAAGGGTAAAGACGGGAGGAAGAATCGGCAGGTTCTCTTTATGGAAACCTTTGATGCCGTAAACTTCGGGCATGGCTGCCGTTATCAGGTGCCCCAATGCCCACGTGACGGCATAGCCGCCTCCTTCGATATAATCATTCTTCTTGTTGGTTGCCCGAACGACACGGGCGATTTCACGAGCTACGCTCGGCTTTTCTGCTATGATGACTTTCATTTGTTCTTACTTTTTGGATATTAGTGGTGGCGGATTACATTTTCATTCCCTTGGAACGCTTTTTCTCTTCTTGCTTTTGTTCCTGCCCCGTGGTAGGCTCTGTCTGTCCCTGCTTGAGTGGCTCCTTCACATGCTTGGTAGCTTCGTTGGTCTTGCCTTCGGAATTGACGGCGACTTGCGTGCGGGAAGCATTGTCGGGAATAACCTCTTTGGCTTGGGACTTGTCGGGATTCCATTTGAGGAAGTCGAACTTGTTCTTCTCGAAGTTCGGGCGTACATAGGCATTGAAAGGCTCTCCCTTCTTGTCGATAAGCCCGGTCATATAGACCGTCTGACCTGCTTTGAGCTTTGCCTGCTCTTCGGGAGAGATGTCGCGTCCCAGCATCTTCTTGGGGACACGCAATTCTTTCTGCTCCGCCTGTTCCTGTCCTTCGGGGGCTTGTCTTTGGCGTTGTTCCTGTTTGGGAGAGCCGAAACGAAATTCAATAGACCGCTTGTCGGCATTGAATTGAAGGTTGGCATTGAAGTGCTTTCCCGTTTTGGATGTCATTCCCTCCACGTAGATACTCTTGCCTTCCGACAACTCCTTTTTCTGCTCATCGCTCAGCTTCACGCCCTTGATTTCATCGGGGATGCGTACCCGGTCGGCACTCAGGGCGATGATGTCGTTGGTCAGGCGGTCGATGCTTACGAAACTGCGGGTCGGCTCATCTTTGCCGGGGAAGGTCAGTTCCACGGTGCGACCGAGGTTGCCCGTTTCTCTGAGGGCTTTCTTGTCCTCATCGGTGAAGGTATGCCCGAAGAACTCGCGCTCCAATTGAGGTTCCTTGCGGATGGCATGGACAACGGGAATGAATGTTCCGTCTCCGGAGGCTTTCAGGGAAAGACGGGCATCGGTATGCAGGGAGACTTCCCCGATTTTGATGCTGATGGGAACAAGTGGAGTCTTTCTGTATTGAAGCAGGTCATCAAGATGCTTGCCCTTTTCGAGACTCTCACGGCTTACGCCCATCTGCTCGAACTGTTCCCACTTCACCTTGTCGGGGTCAATGCCTTGGAAGGACTGTTTCTGCTCTACCGCATAGTCGGAAGGATTGACACGGGCGGAATCCAGCATCTCCTTATTGGAGGGAACATCCGGAGCTTGGAGCATCTCGGAGAGAACCCGTGCGCTGGCAACGGCACTCTCGAAGGGAACTTTGAAGAAATTCAGCGGCGTAGGGTTCTTGAACTGCCGCATGAAGTTGGAGAGGAAGTTTTCCAGCGCATTGCTGTGCTTGTCGAACTTCAGGAAGCTCTGTTCATGCTCGGCGGTAGGCGGAACGGTTTTCAGTCCGCCTTTCTCGTCCGTACCTGTGACGGCTTTGAGATCCTCGTCCTTCTGATCCTTGACCAAAAGGACTTCTTGGTCTTTGATTTTTTCGTCCATATTACAATGTATTTAATGGCACCAACAGCGGTGCATGGACAAAAGTAAGCCAAAGAAACAGTGTATGTTAGGGGTTTGAGATAACTGCGTACTTGTGGCGTTGATATGGATGGAAGTGGCAAGAAAAAGAGATACACTAAAAAGTATATCTCTAATGAATTGTATTTTCTCCGTGTTACACAAGACTTGCCTTATGTAAACATGCTTGGCGACACACCAAATCTTCTTTTAAATGCCAAAGAGAAATGATTGGGATGGCTATAACCTATTTTATAGGAGATTTCCGTCAATGATAAGCGATTCTCTTCTAACAACGCTATAGCAAGTTTCATCTTTTGATCAATGGCATAATCAAAAATCGTAGTTCCAAATAACTGTTTGAACCCGGTCTTCAATTTGGTTTGGTTTATACCTATTTCACGTGCAAGAGCTAAAATAGATATTCTTTTGTTCAAATTCTCGGAAATGTAATCCCGTGCATCATAGAGTCTGTCTATATCGTTTCTTGATAGTTTTAAGATGTGATAATCATAAGAATCAAAAGAATGAATCTGAGCAAGATACAGTTCCATGATTTTGCTTTCCAAAAACAAACTCATCATTGCTCCCGAATATGGCTGTCTGGTAATTTCAGAAATGAGGAACATCATTGAGGGAGTTATACATAGATTTCTGCCTGCCCAGCAAATAGATTCCATTTCTGTTCGCTCCTCCATATCATTCAAGATACGACTTTCTTGTATGAAATGTTCTTTGAAATATTTTTGTGACAGGGAATACTCAAAGAAAGAGTTGTATCCTTTTCGAGAAGGAGCAATATGTAGATTGACAGCAGATCGTTCCTTAAGAGAGAAAATACTGTGCTGTTCATCGCAAATCTGAAATTGACGCTCGGTTGCTGTTGATTTTGTATTCCCTGAAATACAGAAATGTGATAAGAAGTAGTTATTTCTAGATTTATTCGTATCTGAAGAGTATTTCTGTATATCTAATTCTTCATTCAATTGAAATGTTCCCCATACAATACTCATCCCCTCCGCCTCTAAAAGTCGAATATTTGATGCAGGAAAACGCTTATCTATATGTAGCTGAAATACTTCCATATCCTATATATGACGTGAATTAGTTTACAAAGATAATCCTTTTAGGCTTTTTCAGCAATACCCATTTGTGGGGATTTTTATCTACTGGCTTCCTCTAAAAATATAGAAGTCGACCAAATTCGTTGATAAAACTTCCTTTCTCGTATAAACCTCTTGTTTACATAGATATACCTTTGCATCAAAAGAACAGTAATTCATAATTACATACAAGAGTAATATGATGAATTCTCTCTCAAATGAAGAGTTTCAGAGGAATAATATCACTCTCAATAAATGGTTGTTCATTGAATATTATGTGTGTGAAATAACATCACGGATTATACCTGCAACTAATTAAAAAATAAGCATATGAGGATTAATAGTATCAATAAAATCTTTGGAAAGATGACGATGTGGATATTAAAGCATCGTCTACTCGTAGTTATTTCTTTCATTGGAATTCTTGCTTTTTCTTTTGTAGGGATGAAAAGAATTATGATGAAGACTTCTTTTGATGATTATTTCATCAAGGATGATCCTATGCTAATTAAAACAAATGAGTTCAAATCTATTTTTGGAAATGACTATTATGTTGCCGTATTGGTCAATAATGACAACATTTTTTCTCATGAAAGTCTGAAACTGATTCGAGAATTAAGTAATGAATTGGTCGATAGCCTTTCATATGCAGAAAAAGTTACGTCATTAACAGACTTGGAATTTATGGTAGGTAATGATGATGGAATGCAGATTGAGCAAATCGTTCCAGAAGATATCCCTATTGACAAACAAGGATTGCAGGCGATAAAAGAGAAAGCATATTCCAAACCTCACATAGCTAGTAAACTTGTGTCCAAAGATGGAAAAATGACTTGGATATTAGTAAAACTTAGGCCTTTTCCTGAAGAACAAGAATGGAAGAAATCGAGTGATTTGGCTCCTGACATGTTAACTGGGAAAGAAACGGAACACATTATCAACAAAGATAAATACAAATCTTTGTCCCCCAACGCGGCTGGAATGCCTTATCTAAACTATGAGAAATTCGTTTTTCTGAAAGGAGAGATGGGACGTCTTATGCTGTTTGCAGTTATTGCTGCTATAATTGTTATGTTCTTTGTAACACGTTCGATTCGTGGTGTAATATCTCCAATACTAACAACTATTTCAGGAATTATTCTTGGTTTTGGAATTATCGGATGGAGTGGACTATATATAGACATGTCAACATCTATGATTGCCGTCATTCTTACATTTGCATGTTCCGTCGCCTACAACATTCATTTATATAGTCTATTTAAGACACATTTTCTTCAGACAGGAAAGCGTAGGGAATCAATTATTGCATCCTTAGAGGGAACAGGCTGGGGAGTTACACTTGCTTGTGTAACAACTGTGGCTGCAATGATGTCCTTTCTCGCCATGAAAATTGTACCTATGAAAGCCATCGGTATAAATACAACACTGTGTCTGCTCTCAGTGTTATTAACTTGCCTATTTATCACCCCTATCATCTTGTCATTTGGAAAAAATAAGCCTCCCCATGTCAATATTTCAAAGAGTATTGAAGTTTTTTTGGGAGACAGATTTGAGAAAATGGGGGGCTTTATCTGTCGAAACCATCGCTCTATTGTTATTATATCGGTGATTATCACAATCTTTTGTGGGATTGGCATGTGCTTTATTGAGCCAGCTTTTGACTTGGAAAAAACTGTCGGGAAAAAAGTTCCTTATGCGAATAGATTTTTGGAATTGTGTAATACGGAACTTGGCAGCATGTATTCTTACGATTTGATGATTGTACTCCCCAATGAAGGAGATGCTAAAAAGCCCGAAAATTTAGAAAAGTTGGAACGATTGAGTCAAATTGCAAATAGCTATACTTTGACAAAACGCCATAATTCTATCTTGGACATCATAAAGGATATGAATTATACATTGAATGGGAACAATACTGATTTCTATAAAATCCCTGATAACCCAGATATGATAGCTCAATTGTTGCTGCTATATGAAAATGCGGGTGGAACAGAATCTGAATATTGGATGGATTATGCTTATAGAAGACTAAGACTTCAAATAGAAATAAAATCATATAATTCCAATGAGGCTGAAAAAGAAATGAAAAATATTCAGATTGAGGCAAAAAAAATGTATCCAAACGCCCATGTGTCTACCGTTGGCAACCTTCCGCAATTCACCGTAATGCAACAATATGTGGAAAGAGGCCAAATGTGGTCTATGCTTTTATCCATCTTAATCATTGGCATTATCTTACTGATTGTCTTCAAGAGTTGGAAAGTAGGGCTTGTTGGAATGATTCCGAACTTAGCACCTGCTATTATTGTCGGGGGAATCATGGGGTGGCTAGACTATCCTCTTGATATGATGACAGCTTCCATCATTCCGATGATTTTAGGTATAGCCGTTGATGATACTATCCATTTTATCAATCATGGGCATCTTGAATATAGTCTAACTGGAAATTACGATGTATCCATAAATAAGACTTTCAGAATCGAGGGTATTGCAATAGTAATGTCCACAGTAGTCATATCTGCAACATTTGCAGGATTTATTTCCTCTGATGCAATTCAAATGAAAAATTGGGGATTATTGGCAATCCTCGGTATGGTGTCAGCTCTTCTCGCAGATTTATTCCTGACACCTGTGTTATTCAAATATCTACATCTTTTCGGCGTAGAAAAAAAAGACCCACTCAATACAACATTAAAAATCAATAAACAATGAGAACGAAAAGTTTAATAATCATAGCACTCTCTGTGATGTGCTTTTGTGTTGCAAATGCAAGTACCCCTTCCGGAAGAGAAATTATGCTTAAAGTAAAAAATCGTCCCGATGGTGATACTCGTTATGCCACGTTGAGTATGACTCTTGTTCAGAAAAATGGCAGTAAGCGAGAACGTAAACTCTCTTCATGGGCTATGGATGTCGGTAAAGACACGAAAAAAATCATGTTTTTTACTTATCCTGGCGATGTAAAAGGGACTGGCTTTCTTACATGGGATTATGATAATCCAAATAAAGAAGATGACAAATGGCTTTATCTACCTGCAATGAAAAAAACGAGAAGGATTAGTGGAAAATCTTCTAAAACGGACTATTTCATGGGAAGTGATTTTACCTATGATGATATGGGCTCACGTAATGTAGATGAGGATAAGCATACTTTTCTCAGAGAGGAAACTTTTGAAGGTCATAAATGTTGGGTAGTAGAATCTATTCCTGTAGGAAAGCAAGAGATATACTCAAAAAAAATATCATGGATTCGACAGGACTGCTGTATTGCCGTTAAAGTCGATTATTACGATAAATTAAATAAACTGCATCGTAGTTTCTATGCGTCTCAAATATCGGAAATACAAGGATTTTGGTGTGTCTTGCATATGGAGATGAAGAATATCCAAACAGGGCATCGAACGCTTTTATCCATAAGCGATCCTCGTTTTAATGTAAAAATTGAACCCAACTTATTCACAGTATCAAAACTAGAAAAGGGGATATAACTATGTGTCGAAATATATTGCTGCTAATAATGCTCACTTCGGTATTTCCGATCCGAGCATTATCTCAAGAAGAAATAACGAAAAACGATAGCCTTTACACAGATTTCTCTGATATGTCAGAAAACAATCTTAATATTCAGGTAAAAGGCTTTCTTGACACCTATCATGCTGTTCGTGCGAGTGGAAAAGGTGATTGGATGTCTTCTAGAACGAGATTGCGTGGAGAAGTTTCCCTTGAAAAAGAAAATGTAGGGTTATTTTTATCCATGAATGCTATCTATAATGGAATCTTAAAAGACCGTACAGGTCTTAATCTAAGAGAAGCATATTTGACTTATAACGCTGGCGATTTTAATTTACGAGCAGGTAGGCAAATCATTATTTGGGGAAATGCAGATGCTTTACGTGTTACAGACCAGATTTCGCCTATGGACTATACTGAGTTTTTGGCACAAGATTATGATGACATTCGTACTCCTGTAAATGCTTTCCGAGTGAAGTATATACATTCTATTTTTAGCATAGAAGCTATTTGTGTTCCTGTTTCCGAATTTTTCCTGCTTTCTACAGATAAACATAACCCTTGGGCAATACAACTTTCATCGAAATCACCTTACTCTATAGACCTTGAAAGTCAGAAACCGAGTAAGAGAATAGGGAATATGGAATTTGGAGGACGTGTATCTTTTAATTTATCAGGGGTGGATTTTGCCTTTTGTGCGTTGCACACTTGGAATAAAACACCAGCATTAAGTTATTCGCTCTCTGAAAAATACACACTTTCTGTTGTTGGAAATTATCGAAGAATGACAATGCTTGGAGGCGATCTTTCTATACCAGTAGGGAATTTTGTTTTAAGAGGTGAAGCTGCAACATTCTTGAATGAGGCACAAAATGCCCAATTCGGACAAAAAGTAAAGGAACGCAATAGTCTTAATGGACTTGTAGGGGTAGATTGGTTCCTAGGAAATGATTGGAATTTAAGCATCCAATATGCACATAAATACATATCCGGGAATCTATCAGGACTCGCTGTTCTAAAAAATACAGGTTTGGCAACAGCTCGGATTTCCAAGGAATTATTCCGCAATACTCTCTCTCTATCTTCTTTTGCCTATATAAATGTTACTCACGGGGGGATATTCAATAGATTTGCTGCTCAATACTCGATTAATGATCAAATAAGCATAACAGGAGGATTCGATTATTTCCATGCGGATGGAGGAATGTTTGATATGTATAAAAAGAACTCCGAAATATGGATGAAGATGAAGTATAGCTTTTAAGTAATTAAAAAATGGCCATGTCTATATATCTATTCTACAAAGTTATTGTAGAGGTATTTCTCTTAATGAAACGAAATGTCAGATTGAACGTTCTGTTTCTGATTCCTTACAATAACATAATAAGATGGAGCATTGGCATTGTTACTTTACCTCTCATACAACCTTGCTCTATTTTTGCACAAGAAAGTTCGCATATTACGACATATTATGGAGTTGTTAAGGATGCAGAAACAGGGCAAGGATTATCAGAGGTTTCTGTCTATGTATCAAATACTTTAGGATGCGTTACGGATAATCAAGGAAAATACCAATTACAACTACCCAAAGGGGAATATGTTATTATTTTTTCTTGCATCGGATATCAAACAGAAAAACGCAACGTGGAAGTACCTCAAAAGACTTCTACTGAAATCAACGTGTCCTTGTTTCCAGTGAATAAAGAACTATCAGAAGTAAGGGTGATAGCAAAAAGCAAAACTCAAAAAATGAGAGAAGTCCCATCTTCTGTTACAATACTGGATTCTAAAATGTTACAAGGGCAAGTTGCAACACTCAATGAAATCCTGAATAGAGCGTCTGGAGTAAAAGTTGCACAACAAGGAGGTCTTGGAAGTATATCTCGAATTATTATTCAAGGTCTTGATGGTAAACGCATTGGTGTTTTTATCAATGGTATATCAATGGGCAGTTCAGAAGAATTTTCCTTTGCTTCCATTCCTATTGACGCCATTCAGTTTGTAGAGATTTACAAAGGAAATGTTCCTGCAAAATTAGGAGGAGAAGGGCTGGGTGGTGCTATAAATATCATACTTAAATCTTCTCTGAGAGACTATTTTGAAGCTATGTATGAAATCTCTTCATATAATACCCATCTTGCAAACTTTATTCTTCATAAAAACTTAAGTAACAACAGGTTTCATTTTGAGATAGGAGGGACATTTAATTCTTCTTTGAATAATTATGACTTCGTGTCTCCTTTTGAACAAGGAAGAACAATTCATCGGGATCATGATAGATATAGATATTGGCAACTACATGGAAGTATCTCTTTTCTCAAATCTTGGTTTAATAATTCTTTGGTGGATATAGGTGTAGATAATGTTTATGATGAAATACAAGGCGGATTGATGAATGTACAAAACAACATTCAACATGCCCATATTAAAAGCAAAACAATTCAGATCAGGCAGTATTTGTCAAAATCTCTTCTTGAAAATCACCTTTCTGTCAGTTTAAGCTCAAATGTCCACTTCTCGCTCGTAAATCAAGTGGATACGTCTCACTACTGTTACGATTTTATTGGAAATAAATTCAAAAGTGGATCTGTGCAGGGGGAAATAGGAGCTTTACCTAACGATTCACACGATAAACTTTTTTCACTACAAGAAATGCTGAATATAAACTATAGAATAAATAATTATCATTCGATAAATTGGAATACTACGTATAAATATAACAATAAAATACCCGAAGATAAATTAGCTGATAAATATGCTCATTATCCAACAAGTGGTTATCCCAATAAGGTGTATTCTATCACTTCTGGAATTAGCTATGAATCAAGTTTATTTGACAATAAAATGACGAATGAACTTGGTGGAAAATTTTTCTATTATGTATCAGAAGTTATGCCATCTAATGAAATAAATTCCGTCCAAAAGAAACCTGAAATTGTTAGGACCAGTGCCCATTCAATAGGTTGGAACGAAGCCTTAGCTTGGCATCTCAATCCTTTTTTTACATTGAAAGCATCTATTGCCTCTAATTTCCGGATGCCAACTGTAAAGGAGTTATTTGGAGATGGGATGTTGATATATCCTTCTTCCAAGCTCAAATCAGAAAAAAGTCTAAATGTAAATATAGGAGTTAGTTGTCTATTGGGGACAAGTTATCCTACTTTTCGTGTTGATTTGAATGCTTTCTATATGAATGTCAGAGATATGATAAAGTTGATGTATAGTAACATGAATATGGTTCATGCGAATATCGGGAAGATACGAAATATCGGAGTTGAAGGAGAACTTACATCAGAACTTACTTCTTGGCTATCCTTTAAAGGAAATGTTACCTATTTGGATGCTAGAGACATAGAGAGAACTGCTATCGGGGGAGGAAAGAACTTCCATTATAATTATCGGATTCCAAATCTACCATATTTTTATGCTAACAGTGAATTCAATATCCATAAACATAATGTGATACTGAAAAATTCCCATCTTTCATTATTTACGGGCTTCGAATTTACAGAAAGGTTCAGCTATAATTGGGAGGCAAGCGTTCAAAACACGATGATAGTTCCTCGCAAATGGATATTCTATATTGGAACAAAATGCTCTTTTTATAACAGGTTTCATATGAACTTTGAGATACATAATTTATTTAACAAGCGTGCTTGGGCAGAATTTCGTTATCCACTACCAGGAAGAACGTTCCATCTAAAATTGAGATATACAATCTAAGAAATATTATTCACCAATTAAAATTATAACAATATGATTAAAAAATTTCTATGGGTTTTGCCCGCATTAGCGTTGACATTGTCTGTAATATCCTGCAATAAGGAGGATGATATTCCTAAAGGCAAGGAGAATATTCATCATTTTGCTTATGCCTCTCATGTAGATAATGGATTCTTTATCACTACGTTTGAAGGATTTGAAAAAGGAACAAAGACTTCATTCAGTGAATCTATTACTGTACCATCTGGTCATCTTTTTATGGAGAAGTATGGAAAACATGTGTACATTCAATCTGGTTCTCTTTTCGGACAAGGAGGAGAACAAACCTTGTACAAGTATTCCATAGATGACAAAGGAAGAATCTCTTCTGTCCCTGTGGCTAGTCTCTCTTTCCCAGGATCACCTAACGTAGTAGAGCTTATTTTTGCAAGTGAGACGAAAGCATATGCCGTTACTTGTGCGAGCCGAGGGCAACTTATCGTTATAAATCCATCAACAATGAAAATAATAAGAGAAATAGATCTTTCGCCGTATGCTGAGGAGGATAACGATCCTGATGCAGGAAACGGAATTGTGCGAGATGGAAAATTATTCTTGCCTCTAAATCAGACTAAGGCAATGAAAGAGTTGGTACGAACATCGGCACAGATAGCTGTTATAGATATTGCTTCTGACAAAGTCGAGAAAGTGATAAAAGATAAAAGAGCAACTGGTTTAGGTATGATTGGACATACTTGTCCTATTTTAGACAACAATGGTAATCTATATTTTTATACCGGTCCTGCTGCTGCAATAATGTGTCTTATGATGCCCAATATGGGATATAATGATGGCTTATTACGCATAAAGAAAGGAGAAACTGACTTTGATAAAGATTTTTATATGAGCCTTCAAAAAACCGATGGGGCTGAAGTCGGTTCCTATGGTATGTATATGATTTACGGTGGCAATGATAAGATATACCTTTTCCTTCATAAACCAAGTCTAGTTTCTGACCCTCAAAATCCGGCAAGTGTTGAAAATAAATGTTTTGTTCCTTACGAGATTGACATAAAGAATAAAACAGGAAAAATTTTGCCTATGCCAGCATCTTCGAGTTGGGCTGCTAATGCAATCATCAAAGTAGGGAAAAACATCTATTTTGGAGAGCATACAAAGAATGGAATTGGATTTTATAAGTATGATACAATGACAGGAAGAGGACATGAAGTGCCATCAATAGAAACTCCTGCTGGACCATATAAGATCATTAGTCTTGATTGATTTTATCAGAAATATTAGGCATATACAAATGGAAAGAGTGTATGCCTGATGTATTACATCTACAAAGTAACTTATTTAATATGCAAAGACTTATAAAATTACGTTCTTTCAAAGCTCTCTTTTCAAGAGATATTATAAATGCGAGTCTTAGGAATATTCTTGATAATTGTATCGAAGATATTGTAAGACTTTGTAAGACAGCAACAGATTCGATGGATTTGTTTAGGACGTTACAATATACAAGGTTTCAGTTAAACCAAATACAGATGAAATCCCCATATCAAGACAATCTGGGGGAAAAATGTGGCAGAGTTGCTCTTTGTTATTGATACGGAGCTGGAATTGCTGAAGATGAGGATGCAGGGGCTTCTTCCTTCTTTGCCTATCAAATCTGCTAAGAAATTCCGTTGGACAGGTAAAGCAACCGACTTGGTGGAACTACTCTACGCACTCGATACCTGTGCCTGTATCAACGATGGTGAAATCGGTATAGAAGAATTGGCAGATGCCTTTTCCGAAATCTTTGGTATAGAAATCAAGAACTGCTACAACGTCTATATGAACATGAAACGCCGCAAGGATGACAGCCGCACCTATTTTCTTGATGAACTCCGAGAGGAGCTGAACAAGCGTATGGTGGAGAGCGACCTGAAAGGCGGAAAGTTCAAGAAGCGGTAAATCAAAAGGGAGATACTCTGATTCGGAGTATCTCCTTCTGTCTTATTCTTTGATAAGCAGTTCCAATTTCTTGGCTATATCCTCGGATGCCGGAAGCAGTTCCTTATAGGCTTCGGGCAGTTCGGGTGAAAGGCTGTATGTCGCCACACCGATGGGCATTGCCGAAGTCTTGAGGGCATATTCCACAATCGTCCTGCTTTTGGATTTGCAAATGATGATGCCGATGGCAGGGTTTTCATGCGGCAACTTAACCGTCTCATTCAGGACATTGAGATAAAACTCCATCTTCCCTTTGTACTCAGGCTTAAACTCACCGATTTTCAGCTCCACGGCTATCATTGCCTGCAAGCGACGGTTATATAGCAACAGGTCAATAAAATACTCCCTGCCATCCACTTCCAGTCGGTACTGATTTCCCATGAACGAAAAGTCCGTTCCGAACTCCATCAGAAAAGAGCGGATATTCTTGATGATAGCCTGTTCCAGCTCATATTCAGAATGCCCCTCGCCCAATCCGATAAAATCCAAAGTGTACTCGTCTTTTACGGCAAGGGCGGCTTGATTACGAATGTTTTCGGGTAGCGTGGTATCAAAATTGCTTTGTCCGAGCAGGAAGTTCTCATACGTCTTCAATTCTATTTTGTGTATCAGCACGTCTTTCGTCCATCCGTATTTCTTGGTTGCCAAGATGTAGAACTGTCTCTGTTGTGTCTCCTTACACTTGGTCAGAATGACGATATGTTTTGTCCAACTGATTTCTGCGACCAATGGTTGCAGAATTTCATTTGATTGATATTCAGAGTAGAATCGTGCCATATCCCACATATTTCTCGCACTGAATCCTTGTATGCCCGGAAACTCCTTTTGAATATCTTGGGAAAGGTTTTCCACAACAGATTTTCCCCAGCCGAGTGCTGTCTGCTGTACTGTAATACGCATGCCAATTTCCCAGTAAAGGGCTATCATCTCCTTATTGACGGCTTTCAACGCCTCGTATTGTGCGGAGCGAATGCGCTTGGTTATCTCGTCTCTGAAACTTTGGTATTCTGTCGAAGTGAGCGATATATTATGCATACTCATATTCTTTTCTTATAAGGTTTCCACAAGTTCTATCGAAAAGCCCTGATAACTCTATAGACAGCCCACAGGCAGGTGAAAGGAGCGGTGAAGACTCCTATGATGACAAAGAGGAGGAGTTTGAAGATATAGTAAAATACCCACTGCCAGTTTGTTCCTGCAATCATTTTATAGGGAATGAACTTCTCAGCGAAGAGATAGCCTGACCATATCGCCATCAGCACATATCCGGACATACCTCTCATATCTTCAAAACCTTTGGTTGCCAAAAAGTTCCACCTGAACCCCATGACAAACAAGGCGATGAGAAACAACAGGCTGAAGATGCTACGCCAAATCTCACTACGTTTTCTCTTCTGAAAACAAGGTGTACAGAGTATCGGCTGATACCTTTCCGCACATTCGGGACACAGCCCTTTTCCACAATCGGAACATTGGGCTACCGCCGGTTCTTGGGTATGATTAAAACAGTTCATAGTGTAATCATTTAGCGTTTTCAAAAATACAAAAATTCTGCCTTAGAGCCAAGAAAAACAACCGTTATTTCTTGGTATTGAGTAGTTTGGAGAGTTCCGGATCGTCGGAGATTCGCTGCAACTCCCGTTCCACGATTTCCCGCACCTCCGTCTTTACTCGTTCATAATTCGCCTTGATTTCCTGTTCCATCATATCCTCTCCGTTTTCATCCGTGAAGTCCGTCAGAATGGGTATCGGTCGGTAAGCGGCTGTTTCCTTTGCCACCTTTACATTGTCCACCACAATCTCACAGTGGAATATCTTCTGCTCGATACGTTCGGAGAAGTTGTCGGCGACTGCTCCCACGAACATACCCTGCGTGAGCGTGGAAATCTTGCTCTGCGGAATAAGGCTGTCCATCTGCGTGGATATGGAGGTGGTCTTGTCGCTACGGGTGATGCTCATGCTCTGCCGTTTTTGAAGCACCTTGCCAAACCTTTCCGATAAAGTCTTTGCCGTTTCGCCGACCACCTGTCCGGAGAAAATGTTTCCGACAGTATTCATCACTACAGCAGCTTCCTTGTCTCCATAATCGCGCTTCAGTTGCGAAAAGTCCTGAAAGCCCAAGCATACCGCCACCTTGTTGCTTCGTGCGGTGGCAATCAAGTTGTCCAACCCCTTGAAATAGATGGTGGGTAGCTCGTCGATGAGCACGGAACTTTTCAGCATCCCTTTCTTATTGATGAGCTTGACGATACGCGAATTATACAATCCCAATGCCGCTCCGTAGATATTCTGTCTGTCAGGATTGTTTCCTACGCATAGGATTTTAGGCTCCTTGGGATTATTGATGTCGAGTGTGAAATCATCTCCTGTCATAATCCAATAGAGCTGCGGACTTATCATCCTTGACAAGGGTATCTTGGCGGAGGCTATCTGCCCTTGCAACTGGTCAGCCGCCCCTCCGAGCCAAGCGTCCATAAAAGGAGAAAGGTAATTCTCCAATTCGGGATATGAGGTGAGTATCGGAAAAATATCCTCGTACTTGCGGCAGAGAAACTCTATGGCATGCGGAAAGGTGCAGTATTTCCCTCCCTCGAAAATACGGAGATACCAAATGATGGCGGCGAAGAGTACGATGGGCGACTCCACGAAGAAATCCCCTTGCTTCTGCACCCACGTCTTATTGAGGTTGAGCATAATCGTATAAGCCGATTCGTAAGCATCCGAAATGTCGCTCATGAAATCGGGGTGTATCGGATTGCAGCGGTGCGACCGACGAGGGTCGTCGAAGTTGATCACGTAAAACTTCGGTTTGACCTTATAACCCTCCGAGTGATGCAGCAGATGGTTGTAAACAATCGTGGAGAGGTCGGGATACTTGAAGTCGTAGCAGTAGATGGCAAAACCTTTCTCGACTTGCTGCTTGATGAAATTGTTGATGATAGCATAGGACTTACCGCTGCCCGGCGTTCCCAAGACGGAGACCGCACGAAAAGGATTCACCACGTTTATCCAGCCCCTGTTCCATTTCTTGTGGTAATAGAATCGGGTCGGCAGATTGACCGAGTACTCGTTTTCCAAAAGTCTTGTCTCCTGCATAAAGGATTCATTCTCCTGATTGAAGACATCCTCCATCAGGTTGTTCTTCAAGAGTCGGCTCATATAGAGTCCCGCCATCAGCAGACAAACATAGCCTACGGTTATCGTAAAAGTATAGAGAGCCGTATTCGCCTCTATGGGCAGTGGCAAGGCAAGTATCCACCAATTGAGGAAGAAAAAGACAAAGCCGGCACCCATGAATGCCCCTATCTTCGACCAAGTGATATGCTCCTCTTTCACGCCCTTTGTACCCAAACAGGAAAGCCCCATCAGTACCAGCGCAAAGAGCTTGGTGTAAAGCATATTTCCAAATAGTCCCGCCGTGCGATGGAAATTCATCAGTATCCTATCTACCACTCCGATATTCACGCCCCATAGCCGTATCGCTTCATAGCAATACCAATAGAGATGGACAACCACCAGTATGATACTTACGGCACGCAGAAAATCCATGATTTTCGCCAGTGCTCTCAAATCGTCTTCTTGTTGTGACATAATCTTTCTGTTTTTAGAGTTTACGTTGTTTTCTTTTCTTGCGCTGCATTCGTCTGCGAAACTGCTCTTCCTCCCAATCCATTCCGTGGGCTTCCAAAGGCAAATCGAGGAGACCGCCCAAGACGGAATCTTCGTCCGAAGTCAGAATTTGGGGAATACTGCCTTTCTCACTCTGCTGTATAGGAGCAGACAGTTCGGGATGCGGGCGGTCGAACCATTCGGCAATGGCATTTGCCGAAAGTTCCTTTCCCAATCGCGAGCCATTGGCTACACAGCCGTTATTGTGGTCTATGAAGGTGATGCCATAGAGCCGCCCTTCGTCGTTCTCACGAAAGAGGACATCAATACCCCTGTGATGCAGGTTCCCCCTGAAATCCTCTCTTGTGGCAGAACGCCTCAATGCTCCGGCTACGATTGCTTTGGTCTTAGGAGCAAGATGCTTTTCCTTCAGTTTCTCCTTTGACGCCTTGAATCTATTTTGCAGAGCTTCATATCCGACAGACTTCCCAAAGAGAGAGGATTTAAATACTTTTCCGACTTTATTCCCCTTGTCATCCGTGGCAAAGTAGAGAAGTCCCATATAGGTTTTTCCGCGTATCTCTCCCTTAACCTCCTCCACACATATATTGTAGGTGGAGAGCAAAGCACGGTATTCCTTAAAACTCGGACAATGGTAGAATTTCGCTGCCGGTCTGATGACCGAAACCAGTTGCTTTTTAAGATTCTCTCCGTCGCCGTAGCAGACTTTTTGCAGGCGAAACACTTCTTTTTCCTTCCGCATTTGCGCAGGGATCAAACCGTACTTCTGTTCCAGTTCTTTGAGAATACGGGTGCTGGTATAGAAATTATTGCCATCGTTAATCTTCTTTCCCCGCTCATCGACGGCTAAGGTGACAATATGCAGGTGATGCCTGTCTATGTCTTCATGCTTATAAACGATAAAGGGTTGATTAGCGTAGCCCATCTTTTCGATATACTCCCGTGCGATGGCTGAGAACTGCTCATCGGTAAGTCTGTCATCGGGATGCGGATTCAAGGAGATATGTATAACCGGTTTCTTAGTGAGGACATGACTCGGCATATATGCCATAAAGTCCTGCATACAGGCGGATATATCGTGTGTCCCATCAGCCGGAGAGAACACTTTGTTGGTCTCCAGAATCTTGGCAACGCCCTCATTTACCTTCTCTCCATTGTACGCCAACGCGCCGTAAAGGGAACTGCCATAGTTTATCTTTGCGACCATTTCTCTTGAAATTCACGGGTTAGATGTACGATTTCGCCTCCGACAGCCGCCAATTCTAGTGTCAGTTTCTCCAGTTGGGCAAGCATCGCAAAGGCTTTTTTCTCGGTGAAATTGCTCTTTAAGGCGACCACAGCTTGGTTATAATTCACCCCGACACTGCGAAATTGTCCGTACAAAGTCGTCAGTTTTTGATAGTAATCAAGCAATGAACGATCTACTTTTATCACTCGGAAAGTCTCATCAAAGACCCTTGCCTTGATGAAAACAGCCCTGTTCGGGACACCTGACTGTTCATAAAGCGTCAGGAAACGCGCAAACTCCGTGTCCGTAAACCGAACCATGCAACAATGGCTGGCTTTCTCTTTTTTCAGGGGTCTCCCCACATGTCTCTTTGTCATTTTACTTTGGATTTTAGTGTTTCACGGCATCACCGGCATTCAAGACAAGGCATTCTCTCTTCCAAGAAAAAACGACTTCGGAGTTTTTCCAGCCCTCTGCAAGAGCAAGAGTTCTGAGTTACCGAATTTATTTCGAGTAACGCAGGACATATCTTGCTATTTGCTCCGGCGCAAATAAATCCGTCCGCGAAGGACGGAAGTCGAGTCCCTCAAAAAAGAACGCTTTATGCCTCGAAGGCTTCGGCTTACCGCTTGGGTGCAAAGTTACTAAGCGTTGTGCCTAAAGCACTTACCTCTCACGAAGCCACAAATACGCAAATCGAAGCCACAAGTACGCAGTTAGCAAAAAGGGCAGAAACAAGGGGGTAAAGGCTTCTATATTTGCCCCGTCGAACAGGTGTTTGCAGGTCGGTGGACATACCTGCCTGCCCAAGTCTGAAAACCTGTCCGCAGCCATTTGAACAGACAATTACGGAAATGGAAATAGAAATGAGAATATGTACAAGTTATTGCACCCGTCGCCCCTTACACCCTTGCACAAGGGTACAAGTGCGGACGTATGGATGGGTGGACGTGTGCAGGTATGACTCCCGTCATATAGCTCCACTCCTATGCAAGGAGGGACATATCCCAAAAGGCAGGTCTATGTTCCCTTATCGGAATACCTCGCCGTATGCCTGTCCGGGGATTTATTCCCTCACGGACTCATTTCCATATCTGCCTTTTCAAGGAAACAAGCCAAGGCGTGCATGCGCCTTTCCACACATATATGTAGAACCATTAAACAGAAAATGAAATGAAAAAGAAACCTGTTTTCATTGCCTTCTCCACCCAGAAGGGCGGTGTCGGCAAAACGACCTTTACGGTCTTGACGGCAAGTTACCTGCACTATGCCTGCGGGTATAACCTTATTGTGGTGGATTGCGACTATCCGCAATTCAGTATCAATGCCATGCGTCAGCGTGACGCACAGGGCGTGGATCGCAACCTCGCGCTGCAAGAATTGGCAGCCACCCAATTCTCCGAGTTGCAAAAGCCCACGTACGCCATCCTTTGTGCCACGGCAGAGGCAGCCGTGGATACGGTCAGGGAATATCTGGAAACGCACGAATCGGATACGGATTTCGTCTTTTTTGACCTGCCCGGAACCATCAACAATGACGGTGTGCTGACCACTCTCTCCGGTATGGATTACATTTTCACACCCATCTCCGCCGACCGTATATCCTTGGAAAGCACGCTGAGCTTTTCAGCCATCATCAAGGAGGCGATAACCGACAATACAGACACTGCCAACAAAGGGATCTACCTCTTTTGGAACATGGTGGACGGCAGAGAGAAGACACCCCTCTATGCGATGTATGAAAAGGTCATTGCCGAGTTGGGACTTCCGGTCTTGAAGACGGCAGTCCCCAATACGACCCGCTACAAAAAGGAAGTGATGGATGAGGGTACGACCCTCTTCCGTTCGACTATCTTTCCCGCCTCTCGCACGCTGCTTAGAGGCAGTCGTCTGAAAGAGCTTGTGGAGGAAATCTTGTCCATCGTAAAACCTGAAGCATATGGCAGAGAAGAATAAAGGGGCGATAGATCCCGTCGCTATCCGGGAACTGATTTCACAGGGTATCCCGATGAAAAAGAAAGAGAGCGAGATGATACCGCCTGCCTCCGTCGAAGAGGTGGATGTGTCTGTATCGGAAACACGGAAAGAGGTTTCGGAAGAATCGCAACTACCCATCCGAACACGTCGCAAGCATACCGCCAAAGGAGATTACATCTCACTCTTCATGCACCGCAATGATCTGTATGACCGCAAGGCAATCTACATCTCCAGAGAGTTGCAGGACAAACTGTCGGAAATCGTCCTCTTCATCCGAAAGAGAGAGATGACATTGGGTATGTACGTGGAAAACATCCTTCTTAAACATTTAGAGGACTACAAGGAAGAAATCAACCGATTAAGTGAAAAGAACTTCAAGAAATTATTGTGATATGAAACAGAAAAAAGATCAACAAATGGCAGGTCATAAGTCCTGCAGAGAACGAAAAAGCGTCTCTTCAAAAGTAACCATCCGTAACTCCACCACGCTCATCGAGCATTCCGAGGGACACCCTACAGGTCTCCTTCAGGAAGAGAGAAGCGATTACGAAACCACCTTTCTGCAACCCCTGAACATCGGAGACCGAAAGGGCGTGTTCATTTCCAAAAAGACACAGGAAGAGATTTCCGAAATCGTCTATGTGGCAGCCGCAGGCAAACTGACGATTGGGGCATTCGTAGAACATATTCTCCGGCATCACTTAGAGAGTCACCGTGATGAGATAGACGCCTTGTTTGAGCAACAGTTCCGTAAACGTTTCGAGCGATGAAGCAGGTGATTGTCATTCTGCTGTCGGTCGGCTTAGCCTATCTCGGCAGCGTGCAGGTCACCCGCTTCCTGTACGGACGCTATCGGAGTGCCGTGAGACTCTATCGTGACTTGCGGCTCTTTTTCCGGGAACGGGGCAAGGGGAAATTCGTCGTTACCATCCGCATCCCCAAAAAGGGATCCTCCCAAGAGGAGAATATCCTTTTAGCCGAGTTGCCCATCGAAGAAGAGCAACAGGAACAGACGCCTGAAACGGGAATGTCGGAAGAAACCTCTCCTTTCATCCCCGAAGAAGAGGATTATGTATTGGTGGAAGTCCAAGGTGAAAGCCACTCCCTTTCGGAAAGTATCACCGTGGAAGAACTACAACAAATGGGCAATGTCCTCTCCTGCAAGAATGCCCCGATAGAGGAAGCTGCAAAAGCTGCCGAAACCATCTATAAGATACACGACTCCCCGATGTTCCAAGCGATTAAGAAAGCAGCCGGGGAACGTGTCCGCGAGCTGCTGGAGCGCGTTGCCGAAGAAGCTCCGAAAGAGGTTCACTCAGGCAACTTCGATTACAAACGATTTATCAAGACATAGTATTCACCCACTCAAAGAAAAGAGAAAATATGAGTAAACCCATTTATCTTGCCATCGCTTCCCCCAAGGGAGGTGTCGGCAAAACCTCGCTTACGGTACTTTCCGCAAGCATTCTGCATTACCACAGAGGATGCAATGTCGCTGTCGTGGATTGCAACCATCCCGTCTATACCATCGCTCGTCTGCGACAGCAAGAGTCGGAAGACCTGAATCATCAAAGGCTGATGCGCCTGAAACATCGGACAGCCTATGCCCCTTATCCGATTATCTGCACTCCGGTGCGGGAAGCCCTGAGGCGAGTGGAGCAACACTGTGTGGACAGCCATCCTCGATGCATTCTTTTCGACCTTCCCCCATTGATGCGTACCGAAGGGACGGTGGAGTTGCTTTCAGCAATGGATGCCGCCGTCTTTCCCGTTACGGGCAGTCCGATGGATATGGAAGCCGTCCGCCATTTCATAGACATCTTGGGAGAGCAGATACTTACGATGGGTAAGGGCAATATCAGGGAGGTTTACCTGCTTCGCAATATGATAGAGGCTTGGGAATGTGAGGATGCCGACGAACGCTGTCGCACCCTTTCCGATGAAACGGGAGTCCTCTTGATGCAGACCTCATTGAGCCATTCCCGTTTGTATCGTCCGCTGCTTTCCGAACGCAGAAGAGGGGTATCCACCCTCTTCCCACCCCACGGAGGGAAGTTGAGCAGGCTCTGTATCGAATTAGGCGATGAGCTTCACGAAATCCTGCAACGCCTATGTACCGAATAGTCCTTGTCCTTCTCTTGCTCTACCTTTTGTGGCTGCTTCTTTTTTTCTTGTATGAACGAAGAAAAAGGAAGAACAGGGCAATTGAGAAAAAGCCTTGTCAAACGGTCAGTGAAGTGGAAATCATCGGTAAAAGTCGCTTCAAGCTCAGCCACTCGGTGCCACAAGTACGCAGTTATCCAAAAGGCGAGGCGGAAGCAAAAAAGGCTTCTACATTTGCTGTCGAAAACGGACAAGAGCCATCGGAAGAGCCGGATGATCTACCCGACATAGATGAGATTCCTTTAACGTATGAGTTCTCAGATGCTCCATCCTTTGAAGAAGAGGAAGATGAAGAACTTCCCGTTTCGGGAGAAAGCGAATATGCCACGGGAATTGATTTTGAACGGGTGCTGGAAGCCTTGTCGGTCATTCACCGCCACGCCCACACCGAAGCAGAGCGACAGAGTACCGGCGATACGCTGAGAGCGTTGGAAGGAACCCGCCTGATGGAAACGCTCCGAAGCGATGCGAAACGCTCAGCCACGATCGATGAAATCGTCCGTGCCCGTTTCGAGGAGCTTTACAGCGGCGAAAAGGCGTAACGCCCCTTCCGAATGGTTTTGTCCCAATAGTATGAACCCTTTAATGCAACAAGCAATGAAAGAAAAAGAGTACGGCTGATCCCAAGAGAGCCACCACTAAAATCCGAAAGTAACAACAGTATTCACCCGTCGGGAGAAGTCTATCCAATCCTCTCGGCACAAAACAAAGATTTATGACCAAAAGACATTTTCTTATCGCAGCCATTCTGCTGCTTTCCATTTCCTCTGCCTTTGCCCAAGGCAACGGTTTGTCGGGTATCAACCAAGCCACGAGCATGGTGACGAGTTATTTCGACCCTGCCACGAAACTCATCTACGCCATCGGTGCGGTCGTGGGACTTATCGGAGGGGTAAAGGTCTATTCAAAGTTCTCGTCCGGAGATCCGGACACCTCGAAGACCGCCGCGAGCTGGTTCGGAGCCTGTATTTTCCTTATCGTGGCAGCCACCATTTTAAGAAGTTTCTTCCTCTAAGCCTATGGAGACCTATCCCATCAACAAGGGGATCGGTCGCTCGGTGGAGTTTCAGGGACTCAAAAGCCAGTATCTGTTCATTTTCGCCGGAGGGTTACTTGCCCTTTTCGTGCTGTTTGTCATCCTCTATATGGCGGGTGTCAATCAATGGATCTGTATCGGCTTCGGAGGGACTTCCGCATCCATTCTGGTGTGGCAGACTTTCTCCCTGAACAAGAAGTATGGGGAACACGGGCTGATGAAGCGTTCCGCTTTGCACAGCCACCCTCGATACCTCATCAACCGACGACGCATTCCCCGTCTGTTGCGGCACAAGGAGCTGCCAAAACGAAAGAGAAGAGAGAATAAAAGAACGAACAAAGGAAAGGAGGAAAGACAATGAGAAACGTACTGAAAGCCACCACGCTGGAAAACCGCTTCCCGTTGCTTGCCGTCGAAGAGGGGTGCATCCTCTCGAAGGACGCCGACATCACGGTCGCCTTTCGGGTGGACTTGCCCGAACTCTATACGGTGACAAGTGCGGAGTATGCTGCCATCCATTCGGCTTGGGTAAAGGCGATCAAGGTATTGCCGACCTACAGTGTCGTGCACAAGCAGGACTGGTTTGTCAAGGAGGGTTACCATCCGGACTTGCAAAAGGAGGATATGAGTTTCCTCTCCCGCAGTTTCGAGCGACACTTCAACGAGCGACCGTTCTTGAATCACGCCTGCTACCTGTTCCTGACCAAGACAACCAAGAACCGCAGCCGGCAACAGAGCAACTTCTCTACCCTCTGCCGTGGGCATATCATCCCCAAGGAGGTACGGGACAAGGATACCGCCCGCAAGTTCCTCGAAGCCACCGAGCAGTTTGAGCGGATTATGAACGAGTGCGGTTTTGTTCGTCTTACCCGACTGAACGACGAAGAGATTGTCGGCACGGAGGAAAAACCGGGACTGATAGAGAAGTATTTCTCACTCTCCCTTTCCGACACGACGGTATTGGAGGACATCGACCTGAGAGCCGACCGTATGCGTATCGGCAACAAGCGGCTCTGCCTGCATACGCTCTCCGATACGGAAGACCTGCCCGGACTGGTTGGCACGGATATGCGTTATGAACGCCTGTCCACCGACCGCAGCGACTGTCGCCTCTCGTTTGCCGCTCCCGTGGGGCTGTTGCTCTCGTGCAGCCATATCTACAACCAGTATGTGCTGATTGATGACAGTGCCGAGAACCTGCAACGCTTTGAGAAGAATGCAAGGAACATGCACTCGCTCTCCCGTTACAGCCGGAGCAACCAAATCAACAAGCAATGGATTGACGAGTACCTGAACGAGGCGCATAGTTTCGGGCTTACCTCAGTCCGCTGTCATTGCAACGTCTTGGCGTGGAGCGAGGATGAGGAGGAACTCCGCCGTATCCGTAACGACGTGGGTAGCCAGCTCGCACTGATGGAGTGCAAGCCAAGGCACAACACGGTGGATGTGCCGACGCTGTTCTGGGCGGGCATTCCCGGCAATGAAGCCGACTTTCCCGCAGAAGAGAGTTTTTACACCTTCATCGAGCAGGCGGTCTGCTTCTTCAATGAGGAAACCAACTACCGTGATTCGTTGTCTCCATTCGGCATCAAGATGGCTGACCGCAGCGGCAAGCCGATTCATCTCGATATCTCCGACCTGCCGATGAAGCAAGGCATCACCACGAACCGCAACAAGTTCATCTTGGGACCTTCGGGTTCGGGCAAGTCATTCTTCACCAACCACCTCTTGAGGCAGTACTGGGAACAGAACACCCATATCGTATTGGTGGACACGGGAAACAGCTATCAGGGCTTGTGCGAGATGATACGCCACAAGACGCAGGGCGAGGACGGGGTCTATTTCACCTACTCGGACGAGAGTCCCATCAGCTTCAATCCCTTCTACACGACGGACAAGGTGTTCGATGTGGAGAAGCGGGAGAGCATCAAGACCCTGCTGCTGACACTATGGAAGAAGGACAACGAGCCTGCCACACGCTCAGAAGAGGTTGCCCTCTCCAATGCCGTGTCGCTCTTTATCGAGCGCATCAAGGCGGACGACGCTATCGTTCCCTCGTTCAACAGCTTTTACGAGTATCTCACCACCGACTACTCGGCATTGCTCCGTGAGAAAAAGGTCAGGGAAAAGGATTTTGACTTGGCCAATTTTCTCAACGTGCTGGAGCCGTACTACAAGGGAGGGGAATACGACTACCTGCTGAACTCGGACAAGCAGATCGACCTGCTGAACGCACGCTTCATCGTCTTCGAAATCGATGCGATAAAGGATCATCCCATCCTTTTCCCCATTACCACCATCATCATTATGGAACTCTTCATTAATAAGATGCGACGGTTGAAAGGAATACGGAAGATCATCCTTATCGAGGAGGCTTGGAAGGCGATTGCGTCCGCAAACATGGCGGGATATATAAAATACCTCTACAAGACGGTACGAAAATTCTTCGGAGAGGCGGTCGTGGTGACGCAGGAAGTGGATGACATCATCTCCTCAGACATTGTCAAGGAGTCCATCATCAACAACTCCGACTGCAAGATACTGCTTGACCAGCGCAAGTACATGAACAAGTTCGACCAGATTCAGGCACTCTTGGGACTGACGGACAAGGAGCGGGGGCAGATACTCTCCATCAACCAGAGCAACGATGCCACACGGTCGTACAAGGAGGTGTGGATCGGACTGGGAGGTGTGCAGTCTGCTGTCTATGCCACCGAAGTGTCGAAAGCCGAATACCTCACCTACACGACGGAGGAGACCGAGAAGATGCGCGTACTTGCCCGTGCCGAGCAACTCGGCGGGAATATGGAGCTTGCCGTCAGGCAGCTCGCCGAAGAAGAGTAATCAATGAAAGTTTAACCGCGTAATACAACAAGTTCGAAAAATATGACGTCATATTTCAAGAAAACAGTCGACTGATTTTCAGATTTACTCGACTGATTTTTCCGAGTGGCTCGAACGACATTGTATCTACGCTAAAATCAATTTGAAAAATGAGAAAGAAAATTTTAATGCTTATGGCGTGCGGTTGCCTCTTGGCAGGCAGCGCACACGCCCAGTGGGTGGTCACAGACCCCACCAATCTTGCACAGAGTATCATCAACACGACCAAGGAAATCGTGCAGACCTCCAAGACGGTCAAGAACACGCTCGACAACTTCAAGGAGGTCGAGAAGCTCTACAATGAGAGCAAGAAATACTACGATGCCCTGAAAAAGGTGAACAACCTCGTGCGGGACGCCCAACGGGTAAAGGAGACGATTTTGATGGTCGGAGAAATCTCCGATATCTATGTGAAGAACTACAAGAAGATGCTCTCTGACCCGAACTTCCGTCCGGAAGAGCTGGTCGCCATTGCCAACGGCTATACCAAACTGCTCGGGGAGAGCAACAACCTGCTCAAGGAACTCAAGCAGGTAGTGAACATCACCACGCTGAAGATGACCGATAAGGAGCGTATGGACGTGGTGGATCGCTGCTACAAGGAAATCAGGGATTACCGCAACCTTGTGCGTTACTACACGAACAAGAACATCTCCGTGAGCTATCTCAGAGCCAAGAAGCAGCAGGACACCGACCGGGTGCTCTCGCTCTATGGAACGGACAACGAAAGGTATTGGTAATCATGGGAGCGGAATTTGACAACCTGCACCAAGTCCTCCGTTCGCTTTACACGGAGATGATGCCTATGTGTGGTGACATGATAGGTGTCGCCAAAGGCATTGCGGGCTTGGGCGCGCTCTTCTATGTGGCACTTCGGGTGTGGCAGACGCTTGCCCGTGCCGAACCCATCGACGTCTATCCGTTGCTCCGTCCCTTTGCGCTCGGTCTCTGTATCCTCTTCTTTCCGATGGTCTTGGAGACTATCAACGGGGTGCTCAGTCCCGTCGTGCAGGGGACACACAAGATGCTCGAAAAGCAGACTTTCAGCATGGACGAATACCGCAAGTTGCGGGACAAGCTGGAGTACGAGGCGATGGTGAAGAATCCCGAAACAGCCTATCTGGTGAGTAACGAGGAGTTCGACAAGAAACTGGATGAACTCGGTATCTCTCCCTCGGATATGGCGACAATGGCGGGAATGTACGTGGAACGCAGTATGTACAACCTCAAGAAATGGTTCCGCAATATGGTGCGGGAGCTCTTGGAACTGCTTTTCGCCGCAGCCGCCCTGCTCATCGACACGCTTCGGACATTCTTCCTGATTGTCCTTTCCATCTTGGGACCGATAGCCTTTGCCATCTCCGTGTGGGACGGTTTCCAAAGTACCCTCACGCAATGGTTCACGAGGTATATCTCCATCTATCTGTGGCTGCCCGTGGCGGACTTGTTCAGTTCAATGCTGGCAAAGATTCAGGAACTGATGCTCAAGCACGACATCACGCAGTTGCAGAACGACCCTACCTACACGATAGACGCCTCGAACGGCGTGTACCTTGTCTTCATGATGATCGGCATCATCGGCTACTTCACCATTCCGACCGTTGCGGGTTGGGTGATACAGGCAGGTGGAGCAGGTAACTTCGGCAAGAACGTGAACTACGCAGCAGGAAAGGGAGCCGGTATCGCAGGTGCCGTGGGTGGAGCCGTGGGTGGATTTGCCGGAGGACACGCACGAAATGCGATGAACTATGCAGGGAGCAAGGGAAGAGAGATAGCCGGGAAATTATTTCATCGGGGAGGAAACCAATCATCCGAACCATCGGAACAAAATTAAAAAGCTATGGAATTTAAGTCATTAAAGAATATCGAAACGAGTTTCAGGCAGATACGCCTCTTTACCTTGGTCGTCATCTGCCTGTGTGCTGCCCTTGCGGGCTATTCGGTATGGAGTGCCTACTCCTTTGCCGAAGCCCAACGGCAGAAAATCTATGTGTTGGATGGCGGTAAGTCGCTGATGCTCGCCTTGTCGCAGGATCTGTCGCAGAACAGACCCGCAGAAGCCAAGGAGCACGTGCGCCGCTTCCACGAGTTGTTTTTCACTCTTTCGCCCGATAAGAGTGCCATCGAGGGGAATATCTCCCGTGCGCTGCTCTTGGCGGACAAGAGTGCCTACAATTACTATCGGGATTTCTCCGAGAAAGGATACTACAACCGTATCGTGGCAGGAAATATCAATCAGGTCGTGCAGGTGGACAGCGTTCTCTGTGACTTCGACAGCTATCCCTATGCGGTACGGACGTATGCCCGGCAGATGATTATCCGTGCGACCAACGTGACCGAGCGCAGTCTCGTGACCGTATGCCGCCTGCTCAATACGAGCCGCAGCGATGACAATCCGAATGGCTTCAATATCGAAGGATTCGAGATTGTGGAGAACAAGGACATCAGTACCCGTAAGCGATGAAAAAGAAAAGTCTGTTCCGAATGATGCAGGAGGGAGCGGAGGCAAGACTCCGCCGCCTGTGCGGACGCATCCCCGCTCATCTGAGGCTGTATGTCGTCCTGACGATGCTTCTTTTCTTCGCTTTCCTTGCCAATTATGTTTTCTTCAGCGGTTTGTTCCGCCTCTTCTCCGACGGAGACTCCGAGGAGGAAGCGTTACCAGAAATCGAGCATATAGAAGCTCCTGACGTAAGGCGGCTCTATCCCAAAGACAGTATCAACCTATTAAAGTATTACGATTATGTTCCCATTCAAAAGAAAGACAGCCTCCGATACGAGCACCTCGCCTGAGCTGACGGAGGAAGAGAGACAAAGGCGAAAGAAGTTTGTCATCTATCCCCTGATGTTCCTGCTTTTTGCAGGCTCTATGTGGCTCATCTTCGCTCCATCGGAGAAAGAAGAGGAGAAACAGGCGAAGGGATTCAACACGGAAGTACCCGACCCGACAGCAGCCGAACTGATCGGTGATAAGAAGAAAGCCTACGAGAAAGAGATGATGGAGGAGAAAGAGCAGGAGCGCAGCCGCGCGATGCAGAGTCTGAGTTCCATGTTCGGGGAGATGACAGGAGGACAACCGGAGCAGAGTTCCGAAGAGTTGGCATTAAAGACGGATTTGTCGGAAAGAGATAACGGCTTTGGCTCTCGCACTGCTGCTCCGCAAGACGGCTTTCACGCCTCTGCATCAGCCTACCAAGACATCAACCGCACGCTCGGCAGTTTCTATGAAGCACCGAGGGAAGACCCTGAAAAGGAAGAACTGCGTGCCCGATTGGCAGAGTTGGAAAACCGTATGAGCAGCGAACAGCAGTCGCCCGCCATAACCGTGAACGACCAGATGGCACTACTTGAAAAGTCCTATCAGTTGGCGGCAAAATATATGCCGTCGGGCGGTGGACAGTCCTCTTCCAATATGGCATTGGCATCGGACGGGGAGACGGCTTCCGAAGGGAAAGCGGTCGTAACTACCCGAAACGGGAAGGCGGTAGCCTTTCCCGTTTCCCCCGTGAGCGAACAAGTGGTGTCGGCTCTGGCACAGCCGATGAGCGACTCGACTTTCCGCTCCGAATATGTCAAGGAGAGGAACTACATATTCCATACCGCCATCGGAACAGCCCCGCTGACGGAGAAGAATACCATCTCCGCCTGTGTGCATACCCGGCAGACGGTTACGGACGGGCAAACGGTACGTTTCCGTCTCTTGGAGCCGATGCTGGTATCCGGTAGGGAAATCCCTCGGAACACCTCGGTGGCCGGCGTGGCGAAGATACAGGGTGAACGCCTGAACGTACTCATCTCTTCGCTGGAATATCACGGGAACATCATCCCCGTGGAGTTGGCGGTGTACGATACGGACGGACAAGCTGGGATATTCATCCCCGGCTCGATGGAGCGCAGTGCCGCGAAGGAGATTGTCGCAGGAATGGGTACTTCCGCAGGCAGCAGTATGAACTTCTCCACTGATGCGGGCGCACAGCTTGCCGCTGATTTGGGGAAGGGACTGATACAAGGCACCTCGCAGTATTTCTCTAAGAAAATGCGTACCGTCAAGGTGCATCTGAAGGCTGGTTACAAGGTATTGCTCTACCAATCGGACAACAAGTAATTCACAGTTATTATTCACCACTTTAATCCAAAGTAAAAATGAAAAGAACAGTTTTAGCCATCGCCCTGATGCTGGGCGCAGTCTGTGCGAACGCACAGGAAACAACCTCAACGGGAGACCTCTATGAGGGGCTGACCCGCAAAATTGGCTTTGAGCGGATGATACCACCCCACGGTTTGGAAATTACCTACGATAAGACGGTGCACATCATCTTCCCCTCTGCCGTGCGCTATGTGGATCTGGGTTCGCCCAACCTCATTGCGGGGAAGGCGGACGGGGCGGAAAACGTCATCCGTGTGAAGGCGACGGTCAAGGACTTCCACGAAGAGACGAACATGAGCGTCATCACCGAAGACGGGGCATTTTACACCTTTAATGTCAAGTATGCCAACGAGCCGCTGTTACTCAATGTGGAAATGGCAGACTTCATCCACGATGGGGAGAGCGTAAACCGTCCGAACAACGCCATGGAGGTCTATCTCAAGGAACTCGGAAGCGAAAGCCCGATGCTGGTAAGGCTCATCATGAAATCCATTCACAAGGAGGACAGGCGGGCGGTGAAGCACATCGGCAGCAAGTCCTTCGGTATTCAGTACCTGCTCAAAGGGTTGTATTCGCACAACGGACTGCTGTACTTCCATACGGAACTGCGCAACAAGTCCAACGTGCCGTTCGACATCGACTTCATCACGTTCAAAATCGTGGACAAGAAGGTCGCCAAGCAGACTGCCATGCAGGAGCAGGTGCTGCTTCCGCTGCGTGCCTACAACTACATCACCTGCGTGGCGGGGCAGAAGAGCGAACGCACGGTATTCACCCTGCAAAAGTTCACCATCCCCGATGACAAGCAGCTCATTGTGGAGATGCACGAGAAGAACGGCGGAAGACACCAATCCTTTGTCGTGGAGAACGAAGACCTTGTGCGTGCGAGGGAAATCAATGAACTCAAAGTGAAGTGATATGAGAAAACTCGCATTTTTTCTGTTTATCGTGTCACTTGCCCTCTTTGCAGGGCAGGCGCACGCCCAGCGTTGTCTGCCCAAGATGGAAGGTATACGCCTGACCGCAGGCATGGCGGATGGTTGTTATTCTTCCTCTTCCAAGAATGAGACGGGCTATACGTTCGGGGCTTCGCTTGCCACCTACACCAAAGGCGGGCATCAATGGGTGCTTGGGGCGGAGTATCTCCGAAGATACCACCCCTATCGAGAAAGGCGTATACCTGTGGAGCAGTTCACGGGCGAGGGAGGTTTCTTCTTTGGGGTGCTTTCGGACGGAAGCAAGACCTTTTTCCTGTCAGCAGGTATTTCCGCCTTGGCGGGCTATGAGACGGTCAATGGCGGAGAGAAACGGCTCTTTGACGGCTCGACACTACGCAATAAAGACGGTTTTATCTACGGTGGGGCAATCACCCTACAGGCGGAGACCTATCTGAGTGACCACCTTGTACTGCTGCTCTATGGCAGGGAACGTTGCCTGTGGGGAGGCTCTACGGAGCGTTTCCATGCCCAGTACGGTGTCGGAATGAAAATCATGCTGGACTGATGGATGCACGACAGATGAGAGAGATTCCCATTGCGGACTTCCTCAGCGCAATGGGGATTCATCCGACTAAACAGAAAGGAAATGCCTTGTGGTATTCCGCTCCGTACCGCACGGAGCGGACACCCTCTTTCAAGGTTGATATCGCCAAGAATGTTTGGTTCGATTTCGGGACGGGCAAAGGTGGCGACATCTTCGACTTGGCAGGAGCGTTCATCGGAAGCGAGGATTTTCTCCTGCGGGCGGCATTCATCGCAAAGAGCGGAACGTGTCCGCTTTCCATAATAGAACGTCCACAAAGGAATGAAGAGAAAGAACCCATCTTCGAGGATATATGGGTACGCCCGTTGCAAGATGCCAGACTGCTGGGCTACTTGAAAGAAAGAGGCATCAATGCCCACGTTGCCATCCCAAACTGCGAGGAGGTTCGATACCGGGTGCATGGCAAACGGTACTATGCCATCGGCTTTCGCAACGATGCCGGAGGATTGGAATTGCGCAACCGCTTTTTCAAGGGCAGCATACCGCCAAAGGACATTTCCTTAAAGTGTAACAGCTCGGACGTATGTTCCGTCTTTGAAGGTTTTATGGATTATCTCTCCGCTATGCAGTTAGGTATCATCGATTCGGATTGGCTTGTGCTTAATTCCGTATCCAATGTGGAGAAAGCGGTGAAAGCCTTGCAGGGATATGAAAGGATAGAATGCTTCCTCGACAATGACGATGCAGGACGAAGGACTTTTCAGAGATTGCACGCCCGCTTCGGGGAGAAAGTCATTGACCGTTCCTCGCTGTATGCAGACCATAAGGATTTGAATGACTATCTGCTGTCTCAAAGGCAGGTGTGAGTGTATAATATTAAAATGTAACGAACAATGAAGAAGAATATATTGAATACGATTTGGGTAATGGGGGTACTCTCCATTGCCGTGTTTTGTCTATCTGCTTGTGATCACGAGTTGGATATTCAGCAGGCATACCCGTTCACGGTAGAGACGATGCCGGTGCAGAAGCACATCACAAAAGGGCAGACGGCAGAGATACGCTGCACGCTCAAACGGCAGGGACGGTTTGAAGAGGCACGCTACACCATCCGTTATTTCCAACCCGATGGCAGGGGGAGATTGAAGATGGATAACGGTACGGTCTTCAAGCCCAATGACCGCTATCCGCTCAACAAGGAAGAGTTCAGGTTATACTACACCTCCGCTTCCACCGACCAGCAGACAATAGACGTGTATGTGGAGGATAATTTCGGACAGACTGTGAAACTCTCGTTTGAGTTCAACAGTCAGAAGGATGAGGAAAAGGAGAAGAAGGATGAGGATAGGAAGTAAACTTCTCTCCTTATTGTTTTGCCTTGTTTGCTTGTCCTGCTTGCAGCTTTCTGCTCAAGACGGAAGGAATACACTTCTCTCTTTACCCCCTTTCGAGCGTGCCGTGGTCTGCATTAAGCACTTCGAGGGCTTACATACTTGGAAGGACTATCCTTATGTGGGTTACGGACATCGGCTTCTGCCCGGAGAGCGGTTCACGGCGGCGATGACGGAACGGCAGGCGGATTCCCTGCTTCGAGCAGACCTGATGAAGCGTTTTGCTTCGTTCCAAAGGTTTGGTAAAGATGCGCTCCTGCTCACCGTTCTATCCTACAATGTAGGCGAGTATCGCCTCTTGGGAAATGGCAAGCGACCGAAGAGTATCCTTGTCCGAAAATTGGAGTTGGGAGATAGGGATATTTACCGTGAATATGTCTCGTTCTGCCGATACAAGGGTAAAGTCCTCAGAGGTCTTATCAAACGGCGAAAGGTGGAATTTACCCTGTTTTATGTACCCTAATTATCAAAAACGCCTCTTGCGACATTTTTTATGCTCCGCAAGGGGCGTTTCCCTACCATTTCCTTCGCCTTTCTCGTTATGAATGAGTACCTTTGCGAAAAATAATTTGTAAAATGGATGAAGTTGAACGCGGTTATGAAATCATAGAGTCTCTTGAAGTTGAACCTCATATCAGATTCTTTAGAATACAACCAACGAATATAAAACTGACATTGAGGTCAGTTTTTGAATCATTGTCAAATAATAGTTGGATTATGAAATTTGACAACAGTTTTTTGAAGCAAACGTTTTCTGTCCGATTCCAAAGCACAATAGATTATATTTCGTCTAATATTATTCATGAAGGAGATGATTCCCTAACATCAGATTCTGCAGAATATGTCATTTCTGAAATTGCTCGAAGCACAATAGTAGAGCAATTAGATTACTTAGACATTCCCTTAGGAGAGCTTATTAAGGAGCAAAAATCAGGGAATCCCGGTTTTGATTTCTATTCAATGAATAAGTCTGATATAATTTTATTCGGAGAAGCTAAGTATGTTGCAAAGCAGAATGCTTATGGCAGAGCGTTGGAGCAAATATATAGATTTCACACAGAGCAAAGAGATGTCGCAGATTTACTCGATATACAAAACCTATGTCCAAAAACTTCATGTGATGAAGTATGTAATGGAAACAAAGGATTTATTGCTGCATTTTCAAGTAAGAGTACTCCTACAGAAAGACTTATCGGTAATATCAAAAACAACAATAATTACCAAAATCTTTCCTCTCATAAAGAACTCATTTTAGTCGCTGTAGATATTTGTCAATAGAATGATATGGAAAACTTAATATATAAAATAAAAAACGGAGAGAACATTGAAGAGATAGTCTCGTTCGTACTAAATCGGATATATACTAACGGACCAACAAATATATCTGATATGGAGATCCTTTCATATCTATCCCTTTACCAGAAAGACGTTTTTGAGAAATACAAGAAATCAATACTCAACTATATAGGAGCTTTCTACAAAGGGGTAGAATCTAATACTCTTAAATCCAAGGTCTTTTCTTTATACCGTGATTGTATCTGGGAAGAATTTGCCCATTTGTACACACCTGTTCAAGCAAATATAGTACATAATATATCGAATAATAAGTGTTTTAGTTTCTCTGCGCCAACAAGTACTGGTAAATCGTATGTTTTTTTTAATCTAATAAAAGAATCTCAACACGATGTTGTGATTATTGTTCCGTCGAGGGCGTTGATAAATGAGTTTTATATTAAACTTAACAGATCTATTACTGACAAGAGTGTAAATATCCTTACATTCATTGATAAGATAAATACAAGAAAAGCAAATCGCAGTATCTTTATTGTAACTCCAGAAAGGTGCCGAGAACTATTCAAATACGAAGACTTTAATGTAGAACTTTTCTTATTTGATGAGGCACAATTAAGTGATGAGGAAAGTAAGCGAGGATTGTATTTTGATAGTATAGTAAGACGATGCCAAAAATCTTTTCCAGAGGCAAAATTTGTTTTTGCCCATCCATTTGTAGCGAATCCAGACTCCCAGATAAAGAAAAATCATTTTGATGAAGAAACATCTAAAGCATTTCGGTATGAACAGAAAAATGTTGGACAGCTATTCATGTGTATGGATGAGGAGAGATTCTATCATTTCGGAGTGGAAAAAGATTTAATGGGAAAAACAAAAGTTTTATGTGAAGATGATCCTATAGAGGCAGCCATCCGTAATGGTAAATCCATTTTGTTTTATGTGTCAAAATCTTCCATTCTCAACAAATCATTTCTCAATAAGTTTGAGAAATACATTAATCTTTGCGCAGATTTGAATACAGAAGATGTTGATATTTACCTTGATAATCTGAAAAGATATACTGGAGGAGATACTATTGCTAATAAAAATTATTTTTCGCAAATGTTATCTTTGCTAAGAAGAGGTATTGTTATTCACCATGGTTCTCTTCCTTTACAAACAAGAATTATAATAGAGAAATTCACAAAGTCTGGTTTTTGCCGTTTGTGCTTTGCTACATCAACATTGGAACAAGGCATCAATATGCCTTTTGATATTGTGTTTTTGGATAGACTTGAAGGAAGTAAGCCATTGTCGGTTAAGAATCTTATAGGAAGAGCAGGTCGTTCTACAACAGATTTGGATTTTGATTTCGGGTATGTTATTATCAATTCATCTAATAAGATGTCAAAATTTAGAAGTATAATGCTTCAGAATGAAACCCTTGATGATGTCTCTGCACTCGAAACAGAAACCATACACGATGATGATTATAATACTTTTAAGGATGCCATATTAAACGGCACATTTTCTGACGACTATAACCTAACAAATAGTGAACTACAGAAATTGGAAAGTAATGAAGTGCATGATGTAGTAAAGAAGCTCTTAGATTTCGTGTTTCCTGATGATACTCTTATTAATATAAATGAAATCAGCAATGATTTGAAATGCAAACTTGATTTGTATGGATATTTCATAACATTGTATGAAATGTATCTTGGCAGAAGTTTGGTAGATGCAGAGAGGGATGTATTATCGACAGCTATCAAAATAATGTTATGGCGTGTTTATGGGAAAACATTTAAGAATATCTGCTGGTATAGGTATTCTTATGCAAGCAAAACACAAGAGAGAGAACTAAGAGAGCGACAAGGAAAGAATACAAATAATATCTTCGCTAGTTATTTTGTTTCTTACAACGATATTCCTAATAAAATGCTCAAACGTTATTCTTTGTTTAAACCAAATACTCTTGCACGAGATGTTGATTACGATACTATCGTCTATGATACATATGATTATTTGGATAAATTGATTGGGTTTAAACTGAGTGATATATATTATGCAGCCCTGAAAAAATATTATTTATCAAATCGCGATGAAAGAGCTCTTAAATTAGCAAAGTATATTAAATATGGAACAGATAATGAACGATATATTTGGATGTTACGTTATGGAATGAGTTATGAGGATATTGAAGTCTTAGGTGAACATATTGAGGACATAGATGAAACGCAGATTACCTTCAAACCCTCTATAAATAATGTCCCAGAAGAAGATAGAGCAGTGATAAATAGATTTATATAATCGCTATAAAAGATTTTTGGGCTAATGGCTTTTTGTTACTTTTGAGCCGTCTCAACTCACTGTCAAAAGTAACGAGGTACTTTTCTTCGGGTTTCTTTGCTACTTTCTTTGTCCGCTCGAAGCTCACGAAAGAAAGTAGCGGTCGGCAGATTTGCCGACCGCTTTACTCTGTCTGTTTTTCTTGAATGGTTATCCGTCCCGTCCTTACTTCGGGGTGCGTGGAGAAAGCCCAATTGATTTCCTCATCGGGCAGGGTGCTGTGAATGTTTCCACCCATCACCATTCCGCAATCCTGAATGACCTTTTGTCGTGCTTCTTCTCTGCTCTCGGCAACTACCTCAAAAACTCCCTTGAAAATGTACTGCGTCCGTACTCTGTAAACTTTCTTCTTCATATTCTCAAAATTCAACCTTTAATAATCTGTGTTCCTTTGGCTCTCCATTGAATAACCTGCGGTGGGTAAGCCAAAAATGGTGTGCGCCATAGCCGTATGCAAAGAACTTGTCAAGTTCCGTTTCTTCGGCTATCCGATTGACGGCTGCCCTCAATTCCTTCTCGTTGGTGGATAGGGTAATGGCATTGATTATCCTTATAAGGATATGGGGTATCTCGTCCGCCCAGTTGCATACGATGCTTTCTATTTCTGCTTTCATATTCTGTGATGTTTTGGTAGTTGTTTCTTATGCTGTCGCTTTCATTCTCTGCCTTATCAATTTGCGATTGGCATTGACAAGGCTCACGATTTGGTCGTGGTATTCTGTGTTTTGATTGCATACGCCACGACTTTGCACCACTTTGAGCGTGTCCAGATTGACCTCAATCGTTTCTATCCGTTTGCCCTCAATGGTAGCCGAAAGGATAAGTGAGTTCTCTTTGAGATAGTAGGCATTGTCGAATACGCAATGATGCATTGCCACACCCTCTTCCAAATGTTCCCGCACGCTCTCCAAGACGTGGACTTGGATTGTGCCGTCCGTGAATGAGATACCGAAGAACTTGGATTTGAGTTCGTGGAAACGTCTCTCGTCCTCCATTGCCTTTTTGCGTTTCTTCGCCTTCTCTTCTTTTTCCCTTTGTCTGCGGAGTTCGTGTTGTCTTAGGTCGTGTTCCCTATGCAGGTCGGTGGGGCAAACATACTTTGGGTTGTGTATGTCCTTGCCCAATCTGCGGAGCATATCCACATAGTCGCACCATATCGAAATGTCCTCTATGTCATAGCCGTTGCGAGTGGCGACTTTATAGGATTGCCAACAAGCGTCAAATGCCCTCGAATTGTCAAGAAAGTATTTCAGGTGTTCGGTTTTGCCTGCTTTAATCAATGTTTCCGCACGGCTGTCGGACAATAGGGCTGGAATGAGAACAGTTGGTGCGATGTCGTGAAAATCATTCTTAAATCCATTCCTGCGGAGTGCTTCCGTAGCCTTGAACTTAGGATATATCGGAGAGTACGATATATGGCGGTAGGCTTCGTTGTCGTTTCTCACTGCCATAGGCGAGCAATAGGAAAAGGTATCAATGTATCTGCCCAATACTCTCTGAACGGCAACAATCTTCTTTCGTCCTTGTGCGTTCCACCAATACTGACCGATTTCAATAGTGTATGATGATGCCTTGCAACCTTTCTCCATTTCCACAGAAAGAAGAAACATTCTTAATACTTGGTACTCTCCACAAGTGGTAAGTATCGTAAAGTATTGCCTCTGTCTTATCTTGCGTTCAAAGGTTTCCTTGACCTGCAACCTTGCCTTACAATGGGGGCAGGTGCAAGTGTCCATTGATTTTACCATTGTCCAACTATGTCCACAATCCATACACGTTGTGCGACCTTTGGGCAGTCGGTAGGCGAAATGGTCTATGCACGCACGGAATGCCCATTTGCTCTGCGTCTTGGTTATCGGGCGAAGGTGTTTGCTCTCGGCAAGTACTGCCTTTTCAAACTTGTTTCTCGGTTTCATAATCTGTCCTCCTCAATTAGTTGTTCCGAAATACATAGCCATCCTTATACCAAAAGTCCGTACAAAAAAGGTCATCGGCATATTTGGAGAAGTCGAAGTAATTCAGTGCAAAATCGGATAATTCATTCTCCATTTTCGCAAGTTCCTCCGCAAAATCTTCCTTGCTTGCATAATTTCCTATGTAGTCGGATTGGAAAGATTTTACAAGGCTGTATGCGTCTTGGGTGAGTTGGATGTTGTTGCCATCTGCCCATATCCAAAAGGCTTCTTTCTCCTTGTCGTTCAGTCTGTCCAATTCGTCCCGAAGTTCAAAGAAGGTTTCCTCCAAATGGCTCTCGTCTATCAGACTATCGGGGATTTCTTCCCACGCTTGGAACATATATTCGGGTTCTTCCTCGTCCTCGTGTATCTCGGCACAACGCTTCATAAAGCCGTCCAAGTCGTAGAAGTCCGAAAGTTCCACCCATTCGCCCTGCAATGAGCCGTTGTTGTACTTGGCATAAGTGCCTACATAGATGCGTGCTTCGTTCAAATCCGTTGCTTCCATTTTCTTTTGTTGTTTAGAGGGTTAAAACTCGAATAGTGAGGGTTGTGCTATCTGCTGTTCCACCTGCTTCTCCACTTTGGGTTTCTTGGTGGTAAGTTTGCGGTATTCTTCTGCTTGGTATCGCTCGATAGCCTTTTTTCTTGCTTCCGCTTTTTCCTCCTCCGTGAGTTCGATAGTATGGTTTACCACGACTTGGCAGTTGATGTACTTGCCCACCTCGATGTTATCCTCGTCGTAATAATGCACGGCAAGGGAATATACCTCCTCATCGGACAGACCTGCACACCCCATTCTTTGGACTTCCGTCAAGATGTAGGTAATACACTCGTCTATGCTCTTGTTCTCTTTGTGGAAACTCTCCGCAAAGAGTTCATCGTATGATGCTCTCGTTTCCAAATAGTTTTGGATAACGTCCTTGAAATGTTCTGTACCTTTCATTGTCTTTGATATTTTAATCAGTTGAATAATGTTCCGTTGGATAGGAATTCGTAGTTGTTGGCTTCGCAACTCTCGGCAAAGGCTTCCTCACTGAGTTGGTATTTCATATCGTCCCTGCAAGCCTTGAAAAAGCCGTTTAAGCACTTGTTCATAAGTTCGTAAAGGGTGGTGTTGTCGGGGGCTTTCAGAAAGTCGTATATAGGCTGTAATATCTCATAGTCCATATAATAGCCCGTCAAAACACAATCATTGGTGACGAATACACGGCTCTTGCGCTTTGTCTTGTAATTGTGTCCCCAAATGGTTTTGGGTATATACAAGTCGTTCCAATAGTTATTGACAAGGTATTTCAGAAGTCTAACCCCTTTCAAATTATCTTCTTCCTCACTGTAAGGAGAAGTGAAACGATACCAATAGGAATAATCATCGTATGACCATCTGTCCACCTTGATATTGAATATCTGTTCAAAGGCTTGCAATGTCTTTCGGTTTTCTTCGTCCCAACCATAGTTGAAATGTTCTGCCCAATGGCTGTGTGCCTTTGCTTGTGCCTCTCTTGTCAGTTCGTGAAGGTTATATACCTCGTATGTTCTTGTTTCTGTTCTCATATTCATTTGGTGTTATCGGGTTGCATTATTGATGATGTCTTCTCCATTGTCCGCAAAGACCTCGATAGTTGGTTTTCCTCCGTTTTCCTCTACGGATAGGCTTTCGGAGGTGTCATATAATGTTTCTCCGTCCGTAATGATGACTTTCTCGTTGTCCTCAAAACAGAGTACGTCCTCACCTTGCCACGACTTGACAAGGGCAACGGCTTCCTCGTAATTCTCGCCTGTTACTTCAAATCGGGTGCGTTCCCAACAAGTAACCTTTCTGTCTTGGTAAAATCTGAATGCTTCCATTGTTCCTATATTTAGATTGTTGCTAAAATGATTTCTTGGATATGGGTAGGGGCAACCTCTGAAAAGAGATAGGTGATAAACTCCTTTCTGTCTTTCCGATTGAGTTCCTTGTATAGTTCCCCAAAGGCGGATATGTTTCCGTTGAGGTAAACCGATACCATATACTCGAAGATGTTGTCCACTTCGTAGTATCTGCATTGTTGTGCGATTGTCTTGCTTCTTCTTTTCATATATCTGTCTGTTTAAGAAATGAGTAACCAAAGTATTGCCCCAATGATGAGGGCATAAGCCAAGATGTACACTGCGATTGCCAAAGTGATGGTAAGGAGTAGCCGAATGAGGAATTTCCCTGCACATATCCCTACCAGCCAAAGCCAGACGCTTCCGCCCCAAAGGAGAGAGCCTGCGAGTGCAAGTGCCACCCAAATTGATATTTTGTATCTCAGTTTCATCTTGTCTGATTTTTTGATTTTATGCGGATTCTTGAGGTGAGGGAGTTGAGTTTCCGTTT